>CAYTQB010000090.1:0-10653 GCA_964439615.1 uncultured Ferruginibacter sp.
GTTTCAACAAGGAAGCATACAGTTGCTTGGTCATGAAATTGCACATCATAAAAAATCAATCAACAAATTTTTTGGCTTCGTACCCCAGGAATTTTCTTTTTACCAGGAATTAAGCCCTGTTGAAAACCTTGCTTTCTTTGGCGCCTGGTCTGGTCTACAAAAGAGGGAAATAAAAAATAAAACAACAGAGCTGTTAGAAGTACTTGGCCTGGCAGATGTACAAAATAAAAAGGTACAGGAGTTTTCCGGCGGCATGAAACGCAGGGTAAACCTTGCTATTGGCGTAATTCACAATCCCCGTATTCTATTTTTGGATGAGCCTACAGTTGGTGTGGATGTGCACTCCCGCCATGCTATTGTCAACTACCTGAAAAAATTAAACGAAGGTGGAACAACACTCATATATACTTCTCACCAATTAAGTGAGGCCGAAGACCTCTGCAATATGGTAGCCCTGATAGATGATGGAAAAATAATAGCACATGATACCCTGAATCAACTCTTAATAGATCATAAAGAAGACGGGTTGGAAGGATTGTTCATTAATTTAACCGGTAAATCATTCAGGGATTCATAATGTTCAAACTCTGGAGCACCATATTAAAAGACATTCGCATCTTAATCCGTGATAAGCTGGGTCTGACCTTTATGTTTGTCATGCCGATTGTGTTAGCTGTTGTTATTACAGCGGTACAGAATAGTACTTTCGAAATGCTGAACACTAACACTGTTCCCATGTTGCTGTGTAACAAGGATACCGGCGATGCAGGAAAACAATTGGAATCGGCAATAACCAAAGTTGGTATGTTCGACCTGAAACAGGTAACCCCCAATGCGACAGACAAAGAGATATCAAACTGGATGCATGCTAAAGATGCCGTGATCGCCATCATTATCCCGGCAGACTTTACAAAGAAAATAAAACTGAAATCAAACGAAACGGCTGCCAGGGCGTTGAAGAATTTCGGGATGCAAACTGATAGTATAAAAACAGAAACAGGCAGTATTCAGCCAATCACATTGCTTTATCATCCTGTTTTGCAGGAATCTTTTCGCCGTTCCATACAAGGTGCATTGCGCAGCGCCCTGCAAGTGGTACAAAACAAAGAAGTCTTAAAAAGCCTCTATTTTTCCCTTAATGAAAAATCAATGCCTGATTCCCTTGAAAAAGAACTAATGGGCGAACAGGTTGCCATTAATGAGACTCCTGTTTCAAGAGACGGCAGCAGGAATATTCCCAATGCATCGCAACATAATGTTCCTGCATGGACAGTGTTTGCTATGTTCTTTATTGTAATTTCTCTGGGCGGCAGCGTGGTAAGGGAAAAACTGAATGGTAGTTTTATAAGGCTAAAAACTTTGCCTACCAATTACCTGGTTGCATTGGTATCTAAACAGCTCACTTATTTGTTTGTGACTTTTGTGCAGGCTGCCGTGGTTTTTTCAATTGGTTCCTGGCTTTTTCCTTCCATGGGTTTGCCCAAACTAAATTTACCGGCCGATATAACAGGCGTTCTTATAGTAACACTGATATGCGGCTGGTGCGCCGTGAGCTATGCCATCATGATCGGTGTATTTGCCAAAACACAGGAACAGGCAAATGGTATCGGCGCTGTTTCTATTGTGTTGATGGCTGCTGTGGGCGGTTTGCTGGTTCCCAGTTTTGCCATGCCCCAGTCATTTCAGTTCGTGATGAAACTTTCACCGCTTCACTGGTGCCTGGAAGCGTATTATGGTTTATTTTTAGAAGGCGGAAAACTCAAAGACGTAATCTTAAATATTTTACCTTTATTGGGTATTACGTTTGTGATACAACTAATTACCTTGTACGGGTTAAAAAGGAAAAACCTGATTTGAACTATTACTATGGATACAGCTACATTAAAACAACAACTAAAAAAACAGATTGTAGAATTTTTAAACCTTACAACGGTCAATCCGGATGATATTAAGGACGACGAGCCATTGTTTGGCGAAGGCCTGGGGCTGGATTCTATTGATTCCATAGAATTAATTGTGTTATTAGGCAGGGAATATGGCATTAACATTCAGGACCCCAAAGAGGGCCGTAAGATACTGGTGGATATTAATACCATGGTTGCTTACATAGAACAGCATCGAACTAAATAATAAAACTATTTTATTGAGCAGGATTTTCATAACCGGCATGGGGGTGATCAGTGCTATAGGAAATTCTGTAGCCCAAAATCATAGTGCACTTACTCAAGGTATTTGCGGTGTAAAAAAAGAGTTCAACCTGTTCCCTACAAAATATGCCGGTATGTTGCCCTTTGGCCAGGTCAATATCAGTTCTGTTTCTTTGCTCGAAAAATTAAACATAACAGAGCCAGGTGTTACCCGAACAACCATGCTGGCCCTACATGCTTTTAATGAAGCTATCCACGACGCACAGATTCCCCTGCCTCAATTAAGTTCTTTTGATACGGCATTAATTGGCGCCAGCACCGTAGGCGGTATGTGCCTCACTGATGAATTGCATGCCGATGCAAATAACAATACCGAAGGTTCTCCTTACACTCTTTCGTATGATTGTGCATCGGTAACCATGTATTTACAACAGCGTTATAAAATTAATGGTATCATCAATACCATTAATACAGCCTGTTCTTCATCGGCCAATGCAATTATATATGGCGCCATGCTCATTAAAAATGGTTTTGCAAAAAGAGCTATTGTTGGAGGAACAGATAGCCTGGCAAAGTATACCATCAATGGTTTTCATGCATTGCATATTCTTTCACATGAAAACTGTACTCCTTTTAATGAGGGCCGAAAAGGCTTGAATCTTGGAGAAGGCGCTGCTTTTTTAGTGTTGGAAAAAGAAGAAGATCTTGCCGGCAAAAAAGTATATGCGGAATTGACCGGTTATTGTAATGCTAATGACGCCTATCATCCATCGTCATTATCTGAGCAGGGCGACGGCCCTTTTTTTTCAATGCAGGGTGCTTTACAAAATGCAGGTCTTTCTGCCAGCCAGGTCAGTTTTATAAATGCTCATGGAACCGGAACCGAAAATAATGATGAAGTAGAGAGCAGGTCGTTACTCCGCCTGTTTGAAAAACCACCACCTTTTGCATCAAACAAGGCAAACATCGGGCATACACTTGGCGCCGCCGGAGCTGTTGAAGCCGTGTACAGTATTTTAAGCCTCGTTCACCAGGAAGTGTATCCCAACCTCCACTTCAAACAACCTATTGCAACAACAGGATTGATCCCGGTTCAATCTTATCAAAAAATTCAGTTGCAGCATGTAATGTCTAATTCATTTGGGTTTGGGGGCAATTGTTCATCTCTTATATTTTCAAAAGCCTGAAGCCTATGTTTTATATTCATCAAACATATTGCATCTCTCCGCAAAAAACATTTCTTCAGACAAACCTTGAAGCACTTAACCCTCCCGCAGAAAAAAGGTTGCTGGCCATTGAGCCGGTTTATGACGGGGTTCCTCCCGGAATATTACGCAGGATGGGCAAGGCTATAAGAATGGGGGTTGGTGCAGCCATGCCTATATTAAAAAGTAATAACCCGGTAAACGGGATAATCATTGGAACTGCAAAGGGTGGGATGGAAGATTGTATAAAATTTTTAAACCAGATCGTTCAATATGAAGAAGGATTACTTGCTCCCGGCAATTTTGTTCAAAGCACTTCCAATGCAATTGCTGCACAATTAGGATTATTGAGCCATAATAAATCGTACAATACAACTCATGTTCATCGTGGCCTGGCTTTTGAAAATGCCGTTATTGATACCATTATGCAGCTCAATGAATTTCCAGGCAACATGTATTTGCTGGGCGGAGTTGACGAGATATCTGACTTTAACTATAATATTGAGGACCTGGCAGGGGCACATAAAAAAGAATCCATATCCAATAAGAGTTTATATGATACCGACAGCCCCGGCAGCATTCCCGGTGAAAGTGCAGCCATGTTTTTGGTAAACAGGCAAAAAGAAAAGGCAATAGCCAGGTTGCAGGCAATAAAGACTTTGCATACAGAAGACCTGGGCTTAGTGAATACAAGCCTTCAACAATTTATAGCAGCTCATTTGCCTCCTGGCAAAAAAATTGACCTGCTGTTATCCGGTGAAAACGGAGATAACCGTACTTTAAAATTTTATACGGACAGTGAAGGGTTAATGGGTAAACATACTGCTGTGGTCCGTTTCAAACATTTGTGCGGAGATGTTCCCACTTCTGCTGCGTTTGGATTATGGCTGGCTTGTTATATTTTACAGAAAGGCACTCTCCCTGCCCACATGATAAAAAAACCATTTGCCGGTTCATCATGCAACACTATTTTACTTTACAATAATTATAAAGGTTTACAACATAGCTTTATGTTGGTGTTCGGCGAATAAGAATTATTGACTGTATTAAAAACTCTCTGTAATTTTCCTTTTTATATAAATTTCAACTACCCGGTTAAAAGATATTTTTCATTTATGAAGAAAAAGAGGGGTTCCCTTTTTTATATATTGATCGTGACAGGGCTGGCTGTTGCCATTTACTGGATAGTAAAACAAGGCAGGGCCTTACAAAATCCGGCACTTACAGTGAAAGAGATACAGGCAGAAAACCAATCTGTATCTAGGAGCAGCTTCCAGGAGTTTACAGGGGCTTTTTCAACGCATATTACTGACCCGTTGTCCATACTGCTGCTCCAGATCATTGTAATCATTGCATTTGCAAGGCTTTTTGGTTTCCTGTTTAAAAAGTTAGGGCAACCAGCTGTCATTGGTGAGATCGTTGCCGGCATTATCCTGGGGCCTTCTATAATGGGATTATTTTTCCCCGCTATCAATCATTTCCTGTTCCCGGCAAGTTCATTAGGAACATTAAGCTTTCTTAGCCAGATAGGCCTCATTCTTTTTATGTTCATCATTGGAATGGAGCTGGATTTAAAAATGATCATGAAACAGGCTTATGCTGCTGTTATCATGAGCCATGCTGGTATTATTATCCCTTTTACACTGGGCATGGGTATTTCTTATTTTATTTATGCCGAATTTGCACCTCCTGGGATTTCATTTTTATCTTTTGCATTATTTATAGGCATCACTATGAGCATTACCGCATTTCCGGTACTTGCACGCATACTGAAAGAAAGAGGACTTACCAAGACAAATCTTGGAATAACTGCATTAACCTGTGCCGCTGCCGATGACCTTACTGCCTGGTGTGTGTTAGCTGCAGTTATTGCTTTGGTAAAATCAGGATCTTCTGTAAGTGTCTTATATACTATTGGTTTTGCAGCTGTCTATTTGATAATAATGTTTACTGTAATCCGGCCTGCTTTGCAAAGATTGGAAGCTCTTTATCATAATAAGGAGAAAAAAAGAACAGCTATCATTGCACTGTTGTTCCTGTTACTGATCGTATCATCTTACATTACTTCGGCAATTGGCATCAATGCTTTGTTTGGTGCTTTCATTGCAGGTGTCATTATGCCATCCGGTTTCAGTTTTCGTAAAATAGTAGTTGACAAAATTGAGGATGTTAGCCTTATCCTGTTGCTTCCATTATTTTTTGTAGTAACAGGTTTAAAAACTCAGATAGGTTTATTGAACCAACCACATTTATGGGTAACATTTGGTTGGTTATTACTGGTTGCAGTAGGAGCTAAATTAGGAGGTGTTAGTATAGCTGCAAAAGTAGTTGGGCAAAGCTGGAAAGACAGTTTATCAATCGGCGTGCTGATGAATACCCGGGGCCTCATGCAACTCATTGTATTGAATATTGGCTACGACCTTGGTGTACTGACCCCGGAAGTATTCGCAATGATGGTGTTGATGGCGATCGTTACTACATTTATGACCGGACCAGCGCTGGACCTGATCAATTGGCTAATGCCTGAAAAAAAATCAAAGCCTGTTACTGAAAATGAAACAGTCCCTTAAATTTAAAATGTATTGTTTCTCCTTTTGAAAGCACTGCAGTTACATTCACATAGCCATTCTCTTCTGGTTTGTATTTCAGTTCAGCTTCAATGATATTGTTTTGAGAAGGGTCAATAATTACAAGAAATTTTATTTCGGGCGCACTGACAAGGTCCGTTGACCCGCAGGTGACTGTTTCCAATGTTTCTTTTATCATCTGCATCATGCAAACGCCTGGTACTACCGGCTGACCGGGAAAGTGGCCTTCAAATATTTTATGTGCAGCATTAATAACCAACAGGGCTTTTATTTCCGTGTCAGAGGTCTCTATCTTCTGTATGATAAAAAAATCATTGAGCAGCATTTCTTTCTAATCGTTTTAAACCAATATTAAATTCAAATGTTTTATGTGAAATACCGATCGTATCAGGGATGCCGTTGCGGTAGTTTTTCATCACCGCCTCTACGATCACTTTTTTATTGGATGCCCTTTCCATGCGCAGCAGCTCAGTCCCGCTTTCATTGGTAATATAATAATTGTATCCCTTCTCCTGCGGGAAGATAAAATATAATTGCCCTTCCCGGCTGCGTACCGATGCATTGGAATGATCCAGCCGGTTCATCAGCACCAGTTCAAAGTCGTGCCGTAGTGTTTTTATCACCGCCTTCCGGTTCATCTTTTTGATGATGGAATACACTTTAAAGTTTCCATCGGCACCAAATTCAAAATCAAAGAAACCAAGGCCCATCTCGCTGCTGAACACCATACGGGTACTGCTGTCGGGCATCTTTTTTACCAGCAACAGGCCGCTCAGGTGATTGCCACTTACATCCACGGTGGTGCTGTAAAGCCCCACGCCAAATGCCGGTTTGAATTTTTGCACAAGTTGCACATCGGCATTGGCAGACTGCATTTGCTTATGCAGCGGCGAACAACCCAGCAGCGCAGCCAGGCAGCTATTTAATATCAAATAAGGTATCCGGAAGGGAAGCATTCAGTTCTTTATTGGTAAAACGCATGATGGTATTGTCGCCGGAGATCTCCTGCATTTCTATACTGGTAACCGAAAAATCTTTCTTATCCACGATCACATTTATTGTCTTGAATAATTCTTTCAGGCCCTTAGTGACCGGAGTAAGTTCAACCAATGCCCCGCTCTTATTTTCAAATACCCTTGTCTTAAAATCCGGGTTATTAAGCGCCGTCCCCTGCATACAGTCAATCATTATCTTGTTGATCTGCTGAAACAGTTTATTCGATTTGGTAGACACTTTGTTTTCCTTTTGCCCGTCCTTCACATATACTTTATCCTTATTCAATATCATCAGGTATTTAAATGGCTGATTGTATTCCATCCTTACCCGGCTGTCTTTCTTGAACCAGAAATTACCCTTCGATACAATTTTTTCGGAAAGCATACTCAGGTTCTTCTCTTGTGTAAAGTCGCTTTTTACAGATGTTGTTTTTTGTGTAGCAGCAGAAAAATCAGTTTTGAATTTCACAAGGTCAGCTACCGGGGAATAGCCAGGGTACTGGGCTTTCACAAAGACTCCGGTCAATAGCATAGCAGTTATTAAAATTATTTTACGCATAAGCATTCAAAGCTAACAATTTATCCAATGGAATGATTTCGTATCCCCTTTTTTTAACTTCTTGTATGAATTTGGGTAGTACCTCAACAGTTGTTTTACTGGTATCATGAAAAAGGAAAACAGCACCGGGTTTTATGCCTGCATTGATCTTATTAAGCAATTTGTCTTCATCTTTTATAACCGTGTCCATCGATCTTATACTCCAGCCAACGGGAGTATAGCCTCCATTGATGATCGCTTTCTTCACGTTGGGATTGGTTACTCCGTAAGGTGGCCTGAAAAGTTTTGGTTTCAACCCCGTAACAGCTTCCATTGCTTCATCCATTTGTTCCAGGTCGGCCTGCATTTTTTTTGCTGAGAACAAGTCAAACCAAAAATGATGTGAGAAGCTGTGATTACCGATAATGTGCCCGCCTTCTTTGATCTGTTTTAAAATATTCTCGTTGCCAACGATACAATTACCAATACAAAAAAAAGTTGCCTTTATCCCTTCAGAATTCAGTATTTGTAAAATTTCGGGAGTGTATTTTTTTGCAGGGCCGTCATCAAAACTTATAGCGATTTCCTTTTTATCAGTTTTGGCTTTGCAAACAATTTGTATAAAAAAATTGGAGTTAACATTGATACATCCCCAAAAAACGATCAACGACCAGGCAACAAACAAAAGTAAGTAGATATAAAACGGCAGACCATATTTTACTTGCACTCCAATTAGCAGAGCCAGCAATGTGATAAAAAAAATATTTATGTTGCGGAAGTTTAACATGCTGCCATCAAAAATAAAGAATGATGTATGCCCAGGTAATTATTATAGATCAAAACCCGTTTTATATTACCACCATTTGATCCTGCCTGCTGAAGCATTACGGGCAGCTTACCGGTTTTAATGATGTTTGCGGCCAGCCATAAGGCAAATGCTGATGCTGTAGGGTATTCGCCACACAGGTTTTTATAATTGGTCGTTTTTCTACCTGCAAAAATGCTTTGAAATAGCTGGTCGTACATTTTATCAGAAGTAACATCGCCGTTCCGTCCGGCTATAATAAGATCAATATCATTAAAGTTTATTGATTGTCTTTCCAGGAAAGCCGAGATCTGTTTTTCAATGTCAGCAATACTTCCTGGCTTATAAAAAGTGTGCAAGCCTTCCAGCTTTGCATAATCAGTTGCCGATGGCTCATTGGACAGCAGGAAAAAAGCTGCCCCTTCTCCGGCAATTGTTCCTTTTGTTTTTGTTTTATAAATATCAAGGTTTGACACAGGGCCTTGTTTATACAAACCCAAACGATTTAAAATGGTATGGCTTGTATTGGTTATTTCATCAACAGCTCCTATCAATACAGTAGCTACTTCTTTCTCCTTTAAAAATAATATGCCGTCAAGCAAAGCACTCTCAAAAGAAAAACCCCGGTGCACAAAAGCATTATTATAATTATTGCATTGCAACATCAGTCCAATTTGTGCACCAATGGTATTATGTGTTGATTGTATGAACGCAGTTGGGGTCAATAACTCTTCATTAAACTCAACCATCTTGCTCAAAAAGGAGTTTGTGTCTTCCAGGCAGCCATAGGCAGTTCCGGTAACAATCGCATCAGGAACTTTAATTCCGGCTTCATTCAAGCACTCCATTGCTGCTGCCACACCCATGCGAATAATCCGGCTCATCCGCCTGATCTGTTTCGGGTCAATAAATTCTTTATAGTCCGGTTCTATACAGGCCAGGCGGTTTCCGGTATAGACAACAGGAGCATCAACCATTGGTTGGTGGCCAAAAGTTTTTTGCGGTGAAATATTTCCTGTTGCCCGGATGTACATTTCCTTCTCCTGTTTATAATTTGTCAAGCCTGAACCTGTCGAAGGCGGGTTACTTACAAAAACATCCTGGTTTCGACAGGCTCAACCTGACAGTTTTTTAATTTATTGCATTAACATTTTAATCTACTTTCGAAAAAATCAATGAAGAACAATTACCTCCAAACCCAAAGGAGTTGGACAGCACATGCTTAACTTCAATATTCTTCGAAAATTTGGTTTCCACATTGAAAGAAAGGTCTTTCATGGCTGTTTCCAGGCGAAGGTTAGGATATACAATGCCCTTTTGCAGGGACAATACCGAAAAAACCGCTTCAATTCCACCACTTGCTCCCAAAGTATGGCCTGTAAAGGTTTTGGTAGAACTCATTTTTGGATAAGGCGAATTAAACAATCTTTTGATAGCTGTGCCTTCTGCTATATCATTATTCTGTGTACCGGTACCATGTAAATTTATGTAATCTATCTCTTCCGGTTGCAGGCCGCTTTTTTTTAACGCCCCGGTCATAGCCAGGAATGAGCCTGTTCCATCTGGTGAAGAAGCGGTTTGATGATAAGCGTCATTAGCATTATGATATCCGCTTAGTTTAACAGCAGGTTTTTTCTTCAGCGTAGCAGCTACTTTCTCTGATACCAATATAATATACCCCGCTCCCTCCCCAAGGTTTAATCCCCTGCGGTTCTCATCAAATGGTTGACAGAATTTTTCATCCAGTATCATCAATGTATTAAAACCGTTGAGTGTGAATTTTGTCAAAGAATCAGTTCCTCCCGCAACAACCACATCCAGTATATTATTTTTTATAAGTCTTGCTCCAAAAAAAATTGAATTGGCTGAAGAGGAACAGGCTGTGCTGATGGTAGTAATATAATCTTTGATACCCAAAGCATCGGCTACCAGTTCCGTTACGCTGCCACACTCATGATTTATCACATCACGAAGCCGGCCTTTGCTATTGTCAGGAAGAAATTCAGTGAAGAATTTTTCGGTCTTGTCCATTCCTCCAACTGAGTTGGCCGAAATAAACCCGGTACGTAATGATACTAAGTTCTCTATGCCGGCATCAGCAAGCGCTTCTTTTGCTGCAACCATACTTAATAAAGCAGTGCGGCTTTTTGTTTTTGGCAGGTCAGCAAGAATAGAGAGTTCTTCGTTGTTTAGTTTTACTTCGGCAACAGGAAGCCTTTGGCGGTGTACGGAATTAAAATGATGCATCTGGCCTATTCCTGCCCTTTCGCTTTCCAGTGCATCAAGGCATTCGGCGACATTATTACCTATCGCCGAAATGATACCTGTACCGGCAACAAAAACGGGTGCACTCATTTTATTTATGAATTCTGGGC
>CAYTQB010000091.1:0-10369 GCA_964439615.1 uncultured Ferruginibacter sp.
CTGGTAGCGCCACGGTTACCACCCCCGCTAAAATTGAACAGGGAAGTATTTGTATTGTTACTGTTTGCTACAACAGAGATCTGCCGGTCATTATTGAAATAGTTACCGTTAAAAGAAGCCTGGTAGCGTTCTTGTGTTCCATAACCAGCAGTAGCCCTCCCAAAAAAACCTTTGTTCTTATCTTTCTTTATCTGGATGTTCATTACTTTATCCGGATCGCCGTCCTTTATCCCGGATACGGTAGCCTGATCGCCATAATCATCAATGATCTGTATCTTATCAACAATATTGGCAGGCAATTCTTTGGTTGCTGTTTTTACATCGCCTCCAAAAAAATCTTTACCGTTCACCTTCACCCGGCTTACCGCTTTACCTTGTGCAGTTACATTTCCATCCTTATCAACCGTTACACCCGGAAGTTTTTTCAACAGGTCTTCTACTACCGCTCCTTCTTTTACTTTGAATGAGGAAGCATTATATTCAATGGTGTCTTCTTTTACAACAATGGGGGCCGCTTCAACCACAACTTCACTTAATAATTTAGCCTGGTCAACCAATATGATGTTGCCGAGGTCAATTGTCTTTTCAGCTTTATTTACAGGAACAAATTTGGCTACCGGCCTGTAACCCATGTTACGTATCACAATAGAGAAATTTGAAGCAGGCACAGGATCAAATCTGAACTGTCCTTTTTCATCAGCGAAGGCATAGATGGTATCTGCAGGGCTTGCCTTTATAACGAGGCCAACAACAGCTCTATCGATCGGCTTCTTTGTTGCAGAATCTAAAAGTGTACCTTTTACCTGTGCATTTGATACCAGGCCTAAAAAAATCACAAGGAATGTGATTGATAATTTTCTCATAATGTGGTGTTGATATACGAATCTGTTCGTGTAAAAATAGTCTTAGAAATTCAGAAGCAGGGATTTATTTTGATGAATGGTATATGATTTCAGGATTTCTTAACAAATAGATCAGAACTTGTAAGTCAGCGATACTGAGCCGAGCCTACCATTGAGTGATACTTTATCAACCATTCCTTTCAGCTTCTTACCATGTTTTCGATGTATAGCATAATTGATGGCGTCATATACAAATAAAAAACCACCCTGCAGCATAATGGAATTGCCCCAACCCTCGAAGCGGTCAGGTCTTTTTTGATTATCGGCTGCTTTGTTCATCCACAAGCCTGCGCCTATATAAAGTACATCAAGCCCGCCATTGATAAGGTATGTTTTTTCTACTCCATTCTGGTGTTTGAGTACCGAAGCTATTGTTGGGTTATCGAATTTGGCATTGGCATTTCCTACATAACCCAATCCTGCAATGGCCAGGTTAATAGCACCCCACATCACATTCATCTGGTGAAAATGGCGTACTTCGCTGTTGTGCGCTTTGGTTGCAAGCCCGCTGCCTGCAATATTCAGCACCGACCATCCTCCCAGTACAAGCATTGAATTCTTAGAGATCCTCGTACGTTCTTTTTCAAATTTTACCAGGTCAGTTTTTTGAGAAAATGAATGCATTGAAACAGTTATGAGGCATAAAAACAGGGTGGTCTTTTGCATATTCAGGTTTTTACAAAATACGTAACAATTGTCACCACAGATTGTTTACAAAACACTTTTCGGAAAGCGACTACTCATCCAGCCTGATCTTAACTGGCTTTAGTGAATACCTGATCTCCAGTGAACCCCCTTCAGCCGTATTCTGCTGCAGAGGAATTTTACGGTAAAGTGTTATATCAAGGATTAGTTGTTTTTCTTTTTGCCGTTTTAATTCATTTTCGGGAATAGTTATGAAGTTGCCGCCTTTTTCCCCTGTATAGGTAACGCTGAAGCTGCTGTCGGTATCGCTTGCACTTACCTCAATATGATCATCAGCCTTCAAAGCGCTTGTTTCAAAAGACAGATCAAATGATTGGCTTTTAGAAACAGTGGCAGGAATATTCACCAGTTTAAAAGGGTCAAAGGAGAAATCATTGTCAAATTTTTTGTTATTGATATCGGTAAAAACAAAATGATGGTTGCCATAGAAACCGGATGCCTGTTTGTATAACTGGTAATAGGCCCCTGATGCATCTCCGCTGTCAGCTTTTATTACTTCATTATCGAAACTGACCTGGCTTGGTTTGTTCAGCACCAATGTGGTGCCATTGATTCCGGCAAAGCGAAACTGGGCATAAAGGGTTACGTTTTCATTTCCTTCATGATAACTCACACTGTAATACTGATAGATCTTATCCTGCGCCACGTCTTTACTTTCGCCGATTTCGTTGCTGCTGCAGCCATAGGATCCTGCCAATAAAATACTGAAATAAATGAATAAGGTGACCTTTGAATAATGCATATAATTGGTTTTAGGTTGATACCAAAGCAAGGCAAAAGTTAGTTAAAATAACCATAATACTTTAACCGGCAGCAGCCCGAAACCTGTCACATTGCAGGACTGACCCTTCATCCTTAAACTGGCAACTAATTCTTACCTTTGTCCCCCTGTCATTTTGGCTCTGATTTGTTTTCAGCACCATATTTGACAACAAGTAAACTTTATCATCAGTATACCTAATAATAAAGCATTTATGATCGGTGCAATTTCGAAACTTTTTGGAGGCAATAAGAGTGAAAAAGACGTAAAAAAAATAATGCCACAGGTTGAAAAGGTCAACCAGTACTTCGCCCAATACCAATCCCTGAGCAATGATGAATTGAGGAATAAGACCCAGGAATTCAGGCAACGCATTGCAACACATCTTCAGAAGATAAATGATGAGATAGCAGGCAAGCAAAAAGCTGCCGAAGAATTACCCATTGAAGATATCAACGGGAGGGATGAATTTTATAAACAGGTTGATGAACTTAAAAAAGATAAGGACAAACAACTTGAAGTGATATTGCTTGAGATTTTGCCAGAAGCATTCGCAACTGTTAAAGAGACCAGCCGCAGGTTCAAGGAAAACACAACAATAGAAGTTGCTGCAACTGAACTTGACAAAACATTATCTGTTAAAAAAGATAATGTTACTATACAAGGCGATAAAGCCATTTATAATAATACCTGGATAGCAGGAGGAACGCCTGTTACCTGGAACATGGTGCATTATGATGTGCAGCTTATCGGTGGTGCTGTGCTGCATTCCGGTAAAATTGCCGAGATGGCAACTGGTGAAGGTAAAACCCTGGTTAGTACGTTACCTGCATACTTAAATGCTTTATCAGGCGAAGGCGTTCATATAGTTACCGTGAATGATTACCTGGCCAAAAGGGATAGTGAATGGAACGGGCCCATCTTTGAATTTCTTGGGTTAAGAGTTGATTGCATAGATAAACACGAACCCAACAGCGATGCCCGCCGCAATGCATACAATTCCGATATTGTTTATGGCACCAATAACGAATTTGGTTTCGACTATTTAAGAGATAACATGGTTCATACACCGCAGGAGATGGTACAACGCAAACATCATTTTGCCATGGTGGATGAGGTGGATAGTGTATTGATAGATGATGCCCGTACGCCATTAATTATCAGCGGGCCGGTTGGGCACAGCGATAATACCCAGCAATTCTTCGACCTTAAACCGAGAATTGAAAAACTGGTAGATGCACAAAGAAAAGCAGTTAATCAGTTTTTGATAGAAGCGAAGAAAAAAATTGCAGAAGGAAATGATGATCCTAAAGACGGTGGCCTCGCTTTGATGAGGGCGCATCGTGGGTTACCCAAGAACAGTGCATTGATCAAATTCCTGAGTGAACCGGGTAACAGGGTGAAACTTCAAAAGAGTGAGAACTATTACCTGGCCGATCAGCAAAAAGAAATGCCGAAGGTTGATGCAGAACTTTTCTTTCATATTGATGAAAAGAATAACCAGGTTGATCTTACCGACCAGGGAATACAACTGATCACAAGAAGTGGCGAAGACCCTGAATTCTTTATCATACCCGATATTGCAACCCGGCTTGCTGAAATTGAAAAAGCTAACCTGGGTGATGCAGATAAACTACATCAGAAAGAAGCCTTGCTGAATGACTATGCATTGAAGGCAGACCGTATCCACACTGTACAGCAATTATTAAAAGCCTATACATTATTCGAGAAGGATGATGAGTATGTTGTACTCGACGGCGCTGTTAAGATCGTTGACGAACAAACCGGCCGTATCCTGGAAGGGCGACGGTATTCGGATGGATTACACCAGGCCATTGAAGCCAAGGAAAATGTAAAGATCGAAGCGACAACACAAACCTATGCTACTGTTACATTGCAGAATTATTTCAGGATGTACCACAAACTTGCCGGTATGACCGGTACTGCTGAAACAGAAGCTGCAGAATTCTGGAGTATTTACAAATTAGATGTAGTAACTATTCCTACGAATGTAAAAGCTATCCGTAAAGACGAACAAGACCTTGTATATAAGACCAAGCGGGAAAAATATAAAGCAGTAATTGATGAAGTAGAAAGATTACGCAGCATTGGCAGGCCATCACTTGTTGGTACTACTTCTGTGGAGATAAGTGAGTTGCTGGCCAGGATGCTGAAACAAAAAAATATTCCGCATAATGTACTTAACGCTAAACAGCATGCTAAGGAAGCACAGGTAGTTGCAGAAGCCGGTTTGCCGGGCGCTGTTACGATCGCTACTAACATGGCTGGTCGTGGTACGGATATCAAACTCGGGCCCGGAGTTAAAGAAGCCGGTGGATTAGCTATCATCGGTACCGAAAGGCATGAAAGCCGTCGTGTGGACCGCCAGTTACGTGGTCGTGCAGGTCGCCAGGGTGACCCGGGAAGTTCAAGTTTTTATGTTTCACTGGAAGATGACCTGATGCGTATGTTCGGCAGTGAACGTATTGCCGGGCTGATGGACAGGATGGGATATAAAGAAGGCGAAGTGATACAGCACAGCATGATATCCAAGAGTATTGAAAGGGCGCAGAAAAAAGTTGAAGAAAATAACTTTGGTATTCGAAAACGTTTGCTTGAGTATGATGATGTGATGAACAAACAGCGTAACGTGGTGTATAAAAAACGTAACCACGCTTTGTTTGGTGAAAGGCTTGCACTTGACCTTGACAATGCATTTTATTCAGTTGCTAACGGGCTTATCATCTCTTTTAAAGAAGGAAACGACCACGAAGGGTTTAAATTAGCTGCCATCGTTAATTTCGGTATAGATACTTCTATTACAGCAACAGAGCTTGACAAAGATGATGTAAATGCACTAAGTGACCGCCTCTACAATGAAGCCGTTACACAATACAGGAGAAAGACCGATGGTATCGTTCAGCAAACATTGCCTATCATTAAAAATATCCGTAAAGAACAGGGTAATCATATTGAAAATGTAGCTGTGCCTTTTACCGATGGGAAAAAACAGATACAGGCATTGGCCAACCTCAATAAATATTTAGCCACTGAGGGAAGAGAACTGAATGATGCTTTGGAGCGCAATATCACGTTGGCATTGATAGATGATGCATGGAAAGAGCATTTACGTGCCATGGATGACCTGCGCCATAGTGTGCAGACCGCAGGTTACGAACAAAAAGACCCGTTGGTTATTTATAAGATAGAAGCTTTTGGCGCCTTTAAGCAAATGGACGACCAGGTGAACAAGGATATTGTGAGTTTCCTTTGCCATGCACAGATACCGATGGAACAAACCAATGCAGGCCAGATACGTGAGGGTAGGGAACGCAGGACAGATATGAGCAAGATGCGCCAGCGCAAGGAAGAGTTTGCAACTGCCGGCGGGCCTGAGCACATCAGCGCAGAGAATGATTACATCGATCCATCAGAACAAATAAAGCATGAACCGGTACGTGTAGAAAAAACACCGGGCCGAAATGAACCTTGTCCTTGTGGTAGTGGCAAAAAGTATAAGCATTGCCATGGGAAGGATGCATAATTGACCAACACAATTTAGAATAACGGGCTAAAGCCCTATAGAGATTTAATTTGACTTGCCCCGCCCTTAAGGGCGGGGCAATGTATTGATAGGGTCATGGGCTTTAGCCCAACACAAAATCATTGATATCAATATCCAGCTTTCGCCCCACCAATATTCTCGATTGGGTGCCAGGTGGTTTTTATTTCCTGGAAGTCCATGATGAAGTAAGGGGATTGACCTTCGCTATTTGCCCATTTAACTTTATCGTAAATGTGAACTCTTTTTACATTCAGTGAAGATTTTTCTTTGATCATCTTTTGGTTGGCTTCATCGCCTTCGCAATAAACAGTTGAATTCACATCCATATGATCGGCAAAATAGGGGATGAGTTCGGAAACCTTGCCGGTAAGTATATTCACTACGCCACCGGGCAGATCAGAGCTGTTCAATACTTCTGCAAATGTTACAGCGCAAAGCGGCTTTGTATTTGAAGCAAGCACTACACAAGTGTTTCCTCCCGCAATAATTGGAGCAATTATAGAAACCAAGCTTAACAAAGAATCATTCTGAGGAGCAATGGCAGCAACAACACCTGTGGGTTCAGGAACAGAAAAATTAAAATGAGATGATGCAACTGGATTTACTGTGCTGAAGAGTTGCTGGAACTTATCGCACCAGCCGCTATAATATATCAAACGGTCAATGCAAAGGCTCACTTCCTTTTCTGCCTGTGCCCTGGATGCATCCTGCTTCATTAGTTCATCAACGAATTGTGCCTTCCTGCCTTCAAGCATTTCAGCTATGCGGTAAAGTATTTGTCCACGGTTGAAGGCAGCTCTTCCGCTCCATCCGCCAAATGCGCTACGGGCAGCGCCAACAGCATCACGAAAATCTTTTCTTGAACCGAGGCAAACATTGGCCAGTTTTTCTCCTTTACTGTTTGTTGCAATATAGTATCTGCCAGACTCGGTTCTGGGGAATTGACCACCTATGTAAATCTTGTAAGTCTTTAAAACTTCAAGTCGTTTTTCTGTAGTTGCCATATTGTTTTGTTTGACCTCACCCCAACCCCTCTCCAAAGGAGAGGGAACCCGAAGTTGGCAGTTTTATAATTTTAACTTCTTTTCTTTATAATAATATTCTTCATTTTAAACTTCGCAAAAGTCTTCTACTTTTCCCTCCCCTCTGGGGAGGATAGGAGGGGCTTTATTTTCACGTAAGCCACCAATCCATGCACACCACCTTCTCTTCCGTATCCACTTTCTTTATAACCGCCAAAAGGAGAAGTGGGATCAAATTTGTTGAACGTATTTGCCCAAACCACGCCTGCTCTTAACTTGGTGGTCATGTTAAATATTTTGGAGCCCTTGTCGGTCCACACACCTGCAGAAAGGCCATACGGTGTATTGTTCGCTTTTTCTATTACTTCATCATCTGTTCGGAAACTTTGAATGGCGAGCACAGGCCCGAATATCTCTTCCTGAGCAATGCGATTCGATTGAGCCACATTGGTGAAGATGGTTGGCCTGCAGAAGAATCCTTTCCCTGGTATTGAACATGAACTCTGGTGCATTTCTGCACCTTCCTGTATACCTATTTTGATATATTTATTGATGATGTCTAACTGTGATTTTGAATTGATGGCGCCGATATCTGTATTCTTATCTATCGGGTCGCCAACGATCATCGTTTCCAGCCTGTCTTTTAATTTTCTAACTACATCTTTAAAAACAGATTCCTGCACATATAATCTTGATCCGGCACAACAAACATGCCCCTGGTTGAAGAAGATGCCATTGATAACACCTTCAACCGCCTGGTCGAGTGGAGCATCATCAAAAATAATATTAGCGGCTTTACCACCTAATTCAAGTGTTGCTTTTTTATTTGTTCCGGCTATGGCACGCTGAATGATCTTTCCCACATCGGTTGAACCGGTGAAAGCAATTTTATTTACATCAGGATGATTGACGATTGCCGCTCCCGTTGCTCCTGCTCCGGTAATTATATTTACAACTCCCGGCGGCAGATCAGCTTCCTGTATAATTTCTGCAAGCTTTAATGCTGTGAGAGGCGTTGTTTCAGCAGGTTTCAATACTACAGTATTGCCTGTTGCCAGCGCCGGTGCTATTTTCCATGCAGCCATCAATAAAGGAAAGTTCCAGGGAATGATCTGCCCCGCAACACCCAATGGTTGGGTAGTTCTGTTAGGAAATGCGTATTCCAGCTTATCTGCCCAGCCTGCATAATAAAAGAAATGATTAGCAGCAGTAGGTACATCAAAATCACGGCTTTCACGGATGGGTTTACCGCCGTCGAGTGTTTCAACAATTGCAAATTCTCTCGCCCTTTCCTGTATCATCCTGGCAATACGGTAAATGTATTTTGCTCTTTCGGCAGGAGAAGTCTTTTTCCATACTTTCTCATACGCATCCCTTGCTGCTTTTACTGCTTTGTTCACATCCGCAGTATTGGCTTCTGCAACAGATGATAATTTTTCTTCGGTTGCAGGATTGATGGTAGAAAAATATTTTTTGCTTTGAGGCTTTTCAAATTTTCCATTGATGAACAAATCGTACTGCGGATTTATTTTTGCAGCACTCCTGCTTTCCGGGGCCGGGGCAAGGTTTCTTGCAGAATCAAACTTCAGTTTTATTGTATTACTTTTTTTTGTTGCCATAACATTTTTAGCCTCACCCTCAGTCCCTCTCCCGAAGAGAGGGAGGCCAGGCACTTGTTTTTTAATTTAACTTTTGTAATTAAGCATATCAACAATAATTTCCTGTTCAACTTATAAAACAATTTCGGAGAATACCATTTTCGGTAACATCTTCTCCGTTTTCCTCTCCCTTCGGGGGAGAGGATAGGAGTGGGGCCTAATCAATCGAAAAATAATTCGCCGACTGATAAACACCAGTTCTTTGTTTCATCAGTTGCATCAATATATCATTGGCCAGGCTGCTTGCACCAAACCTGAACCATTCATTATTCATCCATTCTTCGCCCAGCACTTCATTCAACATTACCAGGTAATGCAATGCCAGTTTGGACTTTGAAATACCGCCGGCCGGTTTCATCGCAATTTTCTTTCCTGTCTTGTAATAAAAATCTCGGATGGCTTCCAGCATTACCAATGTTACAGGCATAGTAGCGGCAGGGGAAATTTTACCGGTTGATGTTTTAATGAAATCTCCGCCTGCATACATGGCAATATCACTTGCTTTACGCACTTTATCATAAGTAACCAGTTCGCCTGTTTCCAGGATGACTTTCAGTCTTGCTTCTCCACATGCTTCTTTAACAGCAGCGATCTCATCAAAAACAAAATTGTATTCTCCCTGTAAAAATTTTCCTCTTGATATGACCATATCCACTTCATCAGCGCCATTGGCAACTGCATATTTCGTATCACGTATCTTTACATCTCTTGGGGCCTGGCCACTGGGAAATGCTGTTGCCACTGAAGCTACTTTTACTCCTGAACCTTCCAGCGCTTTTTTGGCAACCTTCACCATAGAGGGATAAACACAAATAGCTGCTACAGTTGGTAAGCCCGGGTAAGCATCATGTAGATGGATCGCTTTATAACAAAGCTGTTTTACTTTTCCATCGGTATCCTTTCCTTCCAGGGTGGTGAGGTCTATCATGTTGAGGGCGAGCTTAAGACCATTCACTTTGGTCTCGTTCTTAATGCTTCGTTTGGTGAACCGGGAAGCCCTTTCTTCAATGCCTACCTGGTCAACATGTACGGGTGAAGAAAAATCAGGAATCGTTTTTGTTGCGATCATTCGAATATCGTTTAAAACGGTTAAGTCGTTTAAGGGTTTAAGACGTCAGGGCCTCTAATGCTTTTTTGATCATGTTTTTTACTGCGGCTTCACTGTCTTTCGAAAATTCTTTCAGTACCCGGTTTGCAATAATGGTATTGATGCTAATGCATTCATGCCCCATCAGTTTACCCAAACCATAGATGGCCGATGTCTCCATTTCAAAGTTAGTGATTCGGTGATTATTAAAATTAAAATGGGTAAGCTTATCAACTAAACCGGGACTTGCCAAACCAAGGCGTAAAACACGGCCCTGCGGACCAAAAAATCCCGGGCAGGTTACAGTAATACCTTTATGAAAACCCGATCCAAATTTATCCAATAACATTTGGCTGCCGCTAAAGGCATATGGAATAGTGATGGATGTATCCAGGTTGGTTTGTTCGATAAAAGCATTGGCGATAGCTTTATCGGCAAGTGTTTTTTCGTAGCTGTAAAAATTAAGCAGGTTATCCAGGCCAAGGCCATGAGAAGATGCCACCATGCTGTCAACCGGAATATCGGCCTGCAAAGAACCCGATGTACCAAAGCGTATGATATTCAATTTGGTCAGCTCTTTTTTTATCATCCTTGTTTCAAAATCAATATTGGCCAGTGCATCCATTTCGTTGAAAACGATATCAATGTTATCGGGCCCGATGCCGGTGGA
>CAYTQB010000092.1:0-10302 GCA_964439615.1 uncultured Ferruginibacter sp.
GCAGGCATAAAAAATCCCTTTACTCCGGAAAACCCACAGTGTACAGTAGCAAATAGATCGGGATTAAAACAATTTGGATTGCTTGACCGAATAGTATAATTTTGGCATCAACATTTCAAGCATAGTGGGAAATCATTTCTGTATTTGATCAAGCCACGTATTGATCCGTTATCTGTCAATATCCTCCATAAGATCCCCTTTTAATTTACCCTTCACAGCAACCGGAAGACTTTTTTCCGGCAAACGATTATTTTAACATCAATTAATTAGTTTATGAGGAAGATTTTACTTTTGATCGCTACCCTTTGTGCTTTTTATCCCGGTAAATCTCAAACCGGCGACCCCGATAAAGATGCAGCGCTGCAGTTAGTAAGTGCCAACCGATCAGCAATCGGTTTAAGCGCTGATGATCTGAATAACCTGGCGGTAACCAGTTCTTATGTCGACAGGAACTCAGGCATCAGGTATGTTTATCTGGTACAAACTTATCTTGATATCCCGGTGTATAACCAAATGCAGGTACTAACATTCCGTAACGGCCAGCTGCTTTCAAATGCCGGCGGCAGAGTGTTTGCAATGGATCAAAAAGTGAATGTAGCTAATGGAACTCCTCCTGTTCCTGCTGCAAATGCATTAACAACAGCTATTGCAGACAGGGGTTTAAATTCAAACCAAACACCGGTTATCATTAGCATAAAAGATAATGGCCACAAAATTGAATTTAATAACATGGGCATTTCCCGTGAAAACATTACCGCTCAGTTAATGTGGGTTCCGGCTACCGAAGGAAAAGCCGTTCGTTTGGCGTGGCAGATCTATATCATTCCTAAAACCACACCTGATTACTGGCTGGTAAAAATTGATGCCAGCAACAACACTGCAATGGGTGCCGACAACCTGACTGTGTATTGCAACTGGACCCACCCGGCAGGCATTTATGAATTTGGAAGTCATCGCAGCCATGATCTTAAAATGGTGCAACCGGGTTTCAACACTAACAATCTTTTTGAATTTAAAACACCGTATAGAAATATTTATCAAACAACGGTAAGTCCATCACTGGCTGATAACTCCACGTACCGAGTTATTCCACTTCCTTATGAAGCACCTTCATTTATGCCGGGAGCATCCACTACCTGGCATGCACTTCAGTCAAATCCATGGACAGCTGCAGCAGCCAATGCCACTACGTTGAAATGGCATAGCACAAATGCAGCAGGTACCGATTATAATTACACACGTGGCAATAATGTTTGGGCTTATCACGACAGGACCGATCTTAATGTTGGAGATGTTACCCGTTCGGCCACATCTACGACCGCATTACCTAACCTGACTTTTGACTTTACTCCTGATTATACACTTGAGCCAACTGTAACCTCTCCACCTAACCAGCAGTTCAATATTACCAACCTGTTCTACTGGAACAATATCATGCATGATGTATTATATAATTACGGTTTTGATGAAGTGGGAGGTAATTTTCAAAACAATAACCTGGGCAGAGGTGGCCTTGGCAATGATCATGTGAAGGCGGAAGCACAGGATGGAAGTGGTACTAATAATGCCAATTTTGCCACTCCTGCCGATGGGAGCAGTGGAACAATGCAAATGTATCTCTGGTCTGCACCTACACCTGATAGGGATGGAGATGTGGATAATGGTATCATAGCACATGAACTTGGCCATGGTGTAAGCAATCGCTTAACCGGCGGCCCGGCAGCAGCAGGTTGCCTAAGTAATGCTGAGCAAATGGGCGAAGGATGGAGCGATTACCAGGCATTGATGTTTACCCAGGATTGGGCCAATTCAACATTAACAACAGGGTTTACCAGTCCACGTGGAATTGGTACCTATGCACTCAACCAGGCAACAACCGGCCTGGGGATACGTACTCAACGATATTGTACCGACTTTGCTATCAACAACAGGTCGTATGCAGCATCCGTTTCTACTTCGTCACATACAAGAGGAGAAATATGGTGCGCCACTTTATGGGATATGACCTGGAATATTATCAACCAGGTAGGTACCATCAATCCTAATATTTATGACCTTGCCGGTGGTGGTGGTAATAATATTGCCTGGAAACTGGTTATGGAAGGAATGAAATTACAACCCTGCAGTCCCGGTTTCATTGATGGCCGAAATGCAATTTTGCAAGCCGACCTGAACCTCTATGGCGGCGCTTATCAATGTGCCATCAAAGAAGCGTTCAGAAGAAGAGGTATGGGTGATGGCGCTTCACAAGGATCATCTGCAAGTGTAACAGACCAGGTAACCAGTTTTATTCTTAACCCGTCTATGGGATTAACAACAGGTGGTATTACACAGGTTCCCGAAGGACAGAATATCTCTTATACTAAAACAATAAGTACATTATGCACTTCCGCTTTAACCAACTATCTTTTGACTGATACATTACCTGCCAATGTTTCTTTTGTTAGTGCAAACAATGGTGGTACTTATAATTCGGGTAACAGGGTGGTCAGCTGGGCCATCAACCAGGGAGCGGGCACTTCAGTAAATTATAGTCTTGTTGTAAAAATAAATACAGGTGCATACTATGCAACTGTAAATTATATCAATGAACCAGCAGCCGACGCAACCATACCTGCATCATTGACTACAACAGCTACACCAACTAGTAATTTGTGGACAGTATCTGCTGTTCAAAGCCAGAGTGCGCCAAATTCATTCTTCACATCGAACCTGATTACGGTGAATGACCAGTTGCTGGCAACAACCAATTCGATGGCCTTGCCTGCCACCCCATTAATATTGACCTTCTGGGGATATATCAATTCCGAATCGGCGTGGGATGGCGGTGTTGTTGAGATAAGCACTAATGGCGGAACCAACTGGAGTGACCTTGGCACTTACATGACATCTGGTAAGTACAATGGTACATTAGGAGCCAGCAGTAGTCCTTTATCAGGAAGATCGGCATTTACAGGTAACAGCGGTGGATTTGTAAAGACCACTATCAACCTGGCTTCTTTTGCCGGCCAGGCCAATGTAAAATTCCGTTTCCGTTTTGGATCTGATGCCAGTGTGGCTGCTGTTGGCTGGTATGTGGACGATATTCTTTTACAGGATATTCCACGTGTCGATATGCGCACCAGCCTGTTCAATGCATCGAGTGTGAGATTAAGTTACTCGGATACCACCACCATTATTTTACCTCCGCTCCCATTGCCTGTGCTGCTTACTTCTTTTACAGCAACTGCAAAAGAAAAAGGTAAAGCCTATCTGGAATGGTTCACTTCAAGTGAAAATAATAACAAGGGCTTCCAGGTAGAACGATCATTGGATGCAACCAACGGTAATTATTCATGGCAGGTGATCGGTTTTGTGAAAGGCAGTATAAATTCAAGCACTTCGAAAAGATATACATATGAAGATGAACCAACGGGTGGCAAAAGATTTGTTTATCGCTTAAAACAAATTGACCTTGACGAAAATTTTAAATTCAGTGAAAACCGGCTTGTTGTATTCAAAGACCCGGGCTATGAATTATACCCATGCTACCCTAACCCGGTAAGTGATGTGGTGTATATCAAATATCGGGTACCCAAGACTGAATTTGTAGAACTCAGCATTTTCGATCATGCAGGTAAATTAATCAAGCGGCTTGTAGGTGAAAATAAAGATGAAGGGATTTACCAGGCAAGTTTTCCTACGGGTAATTTACCGGCAGGCTCATATTTCTATAAACTAAGTGCAGGAAGATATTCTGAAACCAAACGATTTACGGTAGCAAGATAAAATTCTGTAGTATCCTACCAGAGCAAAAGATGTATTTAATAAATAACAATTGCAACATTTTAAAATTAAGTTGCAACAATTTTTCATAAGGTGAAACGACTAAAAGAAAATATGCAACACTGAGTAAATATTTATTGAAATTAAAAAAAGCATATTGTACTTTTAATATGACAATACTATGACAAGTACTGCTTTTCTTAATTTTAAAAAAAATAAAAAATGAAAAAAATAATCGTTTCTCTGGTATTCGGAGTTTTTATATTCAGCTCCTGCCAAAAAGCTTCACCCGAAGCCGCTGCACCTCAAAATCAGGGTGGACAAACTACCACAGGTTCTGGATCAGGTTCTGGATCAGGTTCGGGTTCGGGTTCTGGAACAGGTATTACCCCTGAACCTTTTAGTGCAAAATTCACTTATTCTGCACCTGACATGAATAGTATTTTCGAAAACCAGGTCATACATTTTAAAAGTAAAGCCTCAGGGGTTGTTTCTTATGTATGGTTATTTGGTGATCGTAACAAGGCGTTTGTGCAAAGTCCTGATATTTCTTTTGCAATGCACGGATATTACCCGGTTACACTTATTGTAACGGACAAAGACGGCAAGACGGATCAATCTACTCAAAATATTTCCATCCTTTGCAATTTTTTTGGAGGCAATCACCAATAGTTAAATTAGTAAACAATGGGAGGTTGCTGTTATAATAATAGCAACCTTTTTTGTATCAAAAATAATATTTGTTACTTTGTTGCAAATATGTAATTTGCAATGACACAATAAATTGTTGGTAACTAAAACCATACGGTCTTATTCCGCTTTTTTAATGCTGCTTATCTTTTTATTGGGCAGTTTTCCTAAAAGCTATCTGCATATGTTATTTGCAGGACACAAAGATGCAACAATTTCAAATTGCATTGATGGAAAGGAAAAAGTATCAAAATACACTTTCCACTGCGGGTGCAATAATCTTGTTACTACTTCTCCCTATATCTATCAGCACGGCGAAATTAATTTTTCAAGTTGCATCTTACTTCGGGCTTTCCTCGCCAATTACCAAACTTCAATCAGCCCCGTTTTTCACTTCAATTTTAAACTCAGAGGGCCACCAACTGCAGCCAATATGGGCTGATATAACTCACACGTAGAATTTACTGATTGTTTTATTTCAGAACCTTTTGAATGTAAACTTATTTAACAACTGTTTTTTTCAGTATAAATTTTGCATTCATGATCATTACACCAGTTTAACTGGTGTTATTTATCTTATATCCTTCTCTTTTTATTGTTGACATGACTGATACAGCTATCATAAATATTTTAAAACAAAAGGGTATTTACGTAACCAATACCAGGGTTATTGTTTTTAAAATCATGTATGAGTATAAAGGAATGATCAATGCATCACAGATACACAAACTGGCCATGTATAAACTGGACAGGGTTTCCGTATACCGTACATTACAGGCTTTTTTAAAAAAGGATTTGGTACATATTATTCCTAATTCAAAAGGCTGGCCAAAATATCTTATTAAGAACTTTGATGAGAATAAGGATATTATCAGACCAAATCAGATACAGATCTACTTTATCTGCAATAATTGCGGGTTAGTAAAATCTCATAAGGTTTATAAGCATATTCCTGAAATAATACCCGCAAATCATCAGGTTAATGCCTGCCAGATAATATTAGAGGGGAAGTGCAGCGCATGTAATCAAACTGTGCCGTAAACAAACTGCTAATAATTTAGATGCTTTACTTTTCACTAAAAACCTGAATTAGGAACAAGGCCATATAGGAACATGCCCATAGTGAAAGCAAAGCTGGGTTCAGGGGAGATAAAAGAATGCTATTTTAAATCACGGTTTTATTTTTTATTTTGTTAGCCTTAACCAAAACTTATTGTATGAAAAAAATGATCATTGGTGCTATTGTAGGTGGCATCATTCTTTTTGCATGGCAATTCATGACATGGGGGGCATTGAACCTTCATGAAGCACAGCAGAAATACACACCTAAACAAGACAGTGTTCTTTCCTACCTGAATTCACAGTTTAGCGAAGACGGTGCTTATATGATGCCGACTTTTGCTCCCGGAACCTCCAAAGACGAAATGGAAAAACAGATGAAAGCTATGGAAGGCAAACCATGGGCGCAGGTAATATATCATAAAAGTATGCCCGGCATGAGCAAGATGTTCATGAACATGGGCAGAAGCCTGGTGGTCAACATATTTATAATATGGCTGCTTTGCTGGCTGCTTGTTAAAATACCTTCCCCGTCATTTGCTACTGTTTTTATAGGCACACTGGGTACAGGCCTTATCGTCTTTCTTCATGCTCCCTATACCATGCATATATGGTATGGAAGTTTTGATCTGATGGCCCACTTTATTGATGCACTCGTAAGCTGGGGTATTGCAGGTTTGTGGCTTGGCTGGTGGCTGAGACGTTGATAAATAAATTTCGTTGAATAGAAAGAATGAATAACGGGGCTGCCTCAAAAGTCTAAAATTTCACGCAAAGAATGCAAAGTGAAAAAAGGCGCAAAGAAAACCTTTTAGTTTCAACACTTTGCTTTCTTTGCTTTTCTGGCGACTTTGCGGGAAAATCTTTTTTAGACAACCTGCTTTATCATGATCTCCACTGTATAGTTCCTTCCTTACTTTCTTTAACACGGAACTTCACTATTTTACCGATCAGTTGTAAAGGCAGCGGCTTGTCCAATGGAAACTGAACAGACCCTTCGGCCGTTTTATAATTTGCAAGGTCTTTTGAAAAAGCTTTTATTGCTGATGCCATTGGATAGAACCCAATATGATGTTTAAATACAGCGAATGTTACCAATATCTTTTGGTAAGAATAAGCAGGCATCTTCCACTTAAGGCTTTCCACTGCACCCGGTGCCGCTCTGAGAATACAGGAATGCAACTGAAGCAGTTTCTTTTGCGTATCAACAGGTGCTGCAGCAATATAATCTTCAATGCTCGTCGGTTTTATTTTTTGTGATAACATACAGTTTTTTTATTTACAACCCTTCATGCGGAATGCACCTATCCTGCTTGAATAACTCTTTGCATCTTTTTTAAGATAATCACCCACATACCAGATGGTGCAATCATCACTGGGATCAACAGCGGTTTGTGTATAGTCTTCCCAGCGGAGTGTATTAGTTTGTGGCGCTTCACCTTTGATGAGAATAGTTTCATTCAATGTTAACACACCCGGCTTGTCTTTCGATAACCGCCCGGCAAATCTCTGGCCCGGAAAATCATTGGGCCCGCCAAAAGAATACCCGATGCCTATATTACCTTTCTTATCAATGGCCGGGCTTGCCATCCAGCGGTAATTTCCTTCGGGGGCATAGGTGCCCTGCTGAAATAAATTTACATTTCCTGTTTCATTGATGCGGAATTCATACCACCTTACTCCTCCTCCGCCAGCTGCGGTATTTATTGAATGTACCCCAACGATTGATTGCCTGTCTCCCATCCTGCGGTAAACCAAACGTGCCATGAGTTTATCGCCCTGTGCGTCTAATCTTTGCTCTGTTCCCGGTTGCGGAACAGATTTTGTCAATTGCCCGTCGCTTAAATAATGATAAGGTGCCACCGGTATTTTTTCAGGCCCTTCTAGTCTTGTTTTGGAAGGATCAGCCCAATCAACATGATATTTCCATACATAAATACCATCGTCTTCAAATATTTTTTTCAACTGCCAGCCTCCTGTAGCCATCATGATACTTGGAGCGCCAGGTGGAGGTAATTCTTTTCCATCCAGGTCGGCATTAATGATAAAGTTTACATCTTTTATAATGAATGACTGTTCAGTTGCATCTTCTCCTTTCAGCATTTTACTCCGGTCAACCACATAAGCGTGGCGTTCTGTTACTTCATCACCCGTGCTGGTGGTGGTATAATAACCATCGGGCCAAACAGTAGGTCGTGGATAGTCAGGAAAAAGATCTCTTTTAAATTCGTAACGATAATAAGAACCAAATGGATCACTACTTGTGCTGATGGCATAGCACATGCAAAAACTCCCCGTACTGTCCCTGCCACGTGACTGCCTTGCACCAGCATTGCGGCTGGTATCCGGCGGAACATATGGCGGTTGATAAAGCGGTACGGCAGCGCCAGGTTGTGGCAGCTTTACCGTTAAACTATCATTGCGTAACGGAGCTTTTCGAAATGTAGGCATTACAATTAACCAACGGTCGGCAAGCTGGTCATAGCGAACAACAGCATCGCCATTATTTATCCTTTCGCATGGGCCGCCAAATCCCCGGAAAAAATTGGCTGTACGCACAGGGCCATACAAAACCCTCCCACTGCTGTCGAACATTTTTCCTTTTTTGGTAAAGATGGCCGTCATAGAGTTTACGGTTTGAATTATATGATTGGGGCCAACTGCCAGTGAATTATCAGATGGGTTGCGAAGAGTTGTTGTTCCCTGCGGGCCTGTAAACCCTACACCCAGCCCGTCAAAACTTTCAACAAGCCTTGCTGCGGGTTTATTTCCAAAATAAGTTTGTTCAATATTATCAACTAACCGTTTTTTCTCCTTCGGTTTTATTACCGGCTGGGCTTCGGGTGATTTTGAAGTTTCGGAAATCTTTTGCTGTGGAACGGTGAGTAATGAAGAAAGCGGCTGAGACATATCATGCTTTACTGAATTGTTAGTTCCTTCCACAACAGTAGTAGCCTTATCAGTTTGAGCATGCACTGTAAGAGATGACAAAACAATTATGGCTGATGAGATTGCGTTGATAAACTTCATAGCAGCAAATTTTGGTTTACGTGGTTGCGGGTGATATACATGAAAGTTACTGAAAAATACCCTCTTCCCGGTATTTGTAAAGAAAACCTTGTTCCTATCTTTCTAAAAAATAAAGGATGAAAAAGAACATACTTATCTGCTTCCTGCTTTTCGCAACTCTTGTAAAAGCCCAGGACCCTACGCCTAAGGATATGGTTGAAAAATACTGGACCGGACTTTCTGAGCAGCCTGCTACTTTTACAAAGAGTGGCAAAGTGCAGTTGAAACAGGCTATCAAGCTTACGCTCAAAGAAGATAATTCGGTTTATGGCACTGCTACCACAACCATGGTCCTTGATGGGGTTTCCTACTCCAGCAGTAACAATATATCAGGTACTTTCTACCGCTCCACCTGGTCGGTATATATCAGGGAGGGAGCTTCAATACGGGCCGATGCCTTGCCCAATGACCTGCGGTGGTGCAAGGGCACAGGCACATTAACGTTTTACAGGAACAAAACACACCCGGGCTATTACCTCTTCAAGGGAGAACTTACTGATGATTGTAATGGGAAAAGTGTCGTGGAGTTTTCAGATTACCCGTATTAACTTTTGCCGATCTGATTTTTATGTCTATATTCAAATCCTGTTCCCGCCCGTTGAAATACTCCTGCCCTTTTATTAATCATTAAAAATTATACAAATGAAAAAATTGTTCCTTATCGCATCAGCCGCATTGGTGTTCGGCTGCAACGATGAAAAGGCGGCTGAAGGAGAAAAAGCTGCTGATGCCAAACCAGCAGATGCTGCTAAAGTAACCCTGCCACAGAAAATGATCTACCAGGCTACAGCTACGGAAGGCAATCCGCAGAATATTGTGGAGGTTATGAATTTCAATGCAGATTTCATAGCAGGTAAAGTAGATAATATCGGTGCCTATTTTGCCGATTCTATTCATGTAGTATTTGCCGACGGCACCGATATGAATACTGTCCGTGATACCGCGGCTGGGGCTCTTAAAGGATGGAGAGCTTCAATGGACAGCGCTAAGCAAACGTATATCAGTGCCATTGCAGTTAACAATAAAGACAATGGCGATGAGTGGGTGATGCAGTGGATCGATGAAATACATTACTATAAGGATGGGAAAAAAGAACACGTGGTATATCATGAGGACTACCGGATGGTAAAGGGTAAGATAAGGGAAATATTCCAGCACGAACAAAAAGTTAAGGAGAAGAAGTAAAGTCACAAGTAAAAAGTCAAAATTCAGAAGCCTGAGAGAGGGATAGATTATTAAACTTCTCTTTTAATTTTTGAATTTTGACTTTTGAATTATTTACTTCACCAACCTGAGTTTTTCATCAGCCAACCTGAATGCAGCTTTATACCTGGAGTAGGCCCTGGTTGCTTCTGCATTTTTCTTCTGTTTCAGTAAGGATCTATACAGCCCGAGAAGCGCCCACCCGTTCTCATTGTTATATAAAAGGTCTTTCCTGAAAACTTTTTCAGCAGATAGGGCATCACCACTTTGCAGGTATGCAGTACCCAAATAATGTTTGGGGTTAAGTAACCAGTCACGAGGCTCATTATACACCATATTCATTTCAATGGAATCAGCAGCTTTAAAATGCCTGATGGCTCCTTCATAAAGTTTCCTGTCAAGGTGAATGGCTCCCAGCAGGATCTGCTCTGCAACTTTTGCCCCCTCTATAGCGGGTGAAAAAGGCGTGAATGGAATATAGAGTGAACTGTCTTTCATCAGTTCCCTCAGTTTATC
>CAYTQB010000093.1:0-10243 GCA_964439615.1 uncultured Ferruginibacter sp.
GGTAGTGTTCCAATTATCACCTACACAGAAATAAATTTTGCAAGCTACTGGTTTTCAATTATTGGTAGTTTTTTTATTACCACAAAGTTGTATTGCAATAACCATCACAAGTAAGCATATTTGCTGTAAATAAGGCTGCTATTGAGTTGTGAAACCTATTGTGAGCCATTTGTTACCTATGCAATGTAAATATTGTAACCAATCCTGCATTAAGAAAGGTCTTTATAATGGAGTGCAAAAAATGTATTGTAAAGCCTGCCATAAATATCAACGTAGTATATACACCTATAGACTTACCAATGCAACCGATGATACGAATATTGTACTGCTGACAAAAGAATCAATGAGTATAAGTTCAATAGCCAGATATTTACAAATGGCAAAGACCACTGTAGGCAGACGTATATTGAAAATTGGCCAACGTATTCCTTATCCCATACTTTCAGAAACTTACCAAATATATGAAGTAGATGAAATGCAAACCTATATCGGGCGAAGACAAATTAGTTGTCATGTGTACATTACTTATGCCATTAACCGGATTACCAAGGCAGTTGCCGACTTTATAATCGGTCCCCGTACAAAAGAAACAATTGGTAAACTTATTGACCGGTTACTGTTTTTAACCCCTAAAAAAATATACACTGATGGGTTGAATATTTACCCGTCACTTATTCCTTTTTCTATACACCGCTGTTTCCGGTACAAGACCAACGTTATTGAACGAAATAATCTTAGTATCAGAAATTCTCTAAAACGGTTAAGCCGCAAAACAATCTGTTATAGTAAAAGCATATTGATGCTGGAAGCTTGTTTAAAAATATGCTTTTGGTACAACAATTAATTGGGTGAATTGTATTTACAGAAAATCCGGTAAAAGGCCTCTCAAAGAAACATTCAAATCCGGGAGTTAAAGAAGAACACCTGCGGCGAAAAACTATTCAAGTATTTTCACTTCAGTTCTCCTGTTTTGTGCCCGGCCTTCAGCCGTAGCATTGCTTGCAACAGGCACTGTAAAACCATAGCCTTTTGCAGTAACTCTTAACGGGTCGATCCCCTTCATGATAACATAGGCCCTTACCGTATTTGCCCTGGCTTCAGATAAAATCAAATTACTTTTGGCCGAACCCACATTATCTGTATGGCCCCCCAATTCTATCCTTTCATCTTCCTTTCTCACCAGGTAAGCAACCAGCTCATCCAAAACGGCATATGATTCAGGCTTTAATTCTGCCTTGCCGGTTTCAAAATTACAATCCTCCAGTACAAAGCTCTTGGCAGGTAAAAACTGTATATCTACTTTAAAAGGTTTTTTATAATAGGCGTTCCCGGTAAGAGGCGGAATGTCCAGGACAATATAGCTGGTGGAATCTTTGAATCCTAAAATAAAAATTTCATACTTGTCACCTGCAGGTAGCCGGGTGGAAAATTTCCCGGTACTGTCTGTTAATCCCTGGTATTCCCTGCCGTTTAAAAAACTCCGGAAGATAACAATCTCATGTGGGAGTATATTATTCTTAAAGTCTGTCATACTCACATCTACCGGAGCATCCTTTGGAATATTTGCATTCTGAACATTCCCGCTTTGGCTAAAGGCCATATACGGAACTAAAAAAGTGAGGAATGCGTAAAGCAATTTTAGTTTCATTATAAAGCGTTTTACTGATTTAAAGATAATTATAAAAAAACAATTCTGTTTTTTCAATTATTGTGCCGCTATGAGGAGTTTTTGTTAACCGCTTGTAAACATACTAGAGGCGTTGCTGTAACTGAACAACCATTCCTTCTTTCCAACTGCCGAAATCACCGTTAATAATGTGCTGCCGGGCTTCGCCAACCAGCCACATATAAAAAGCAAGGTTGTGCACACTGGCAATGGTTAACCCAAGAATTTCTTTCGCTTTCATTAAATGCCGGAGATAGGCTTTACTGTAATAGTTACTGATTGTACAATCTATTCCGTCATCAATTACAGAAAAATCTTTTTCCCATTTTTTATTATCAATATTGATAACACCTTTACTGGTAAACAGCATAGCATTGCGGCCATTACGGGTTGGCATCACACAATCGAACATATCAACCCCCAAGGCAATACTCTCCAGTATATTCCATGGAGTACCCACACCCATCAGGTAGCGTGGTTTTTGTTTTGGCAGGATATCGCAGCATAATTCTGTGAATTCATACATCATTTCCACAGGCTCACCAACACTGAGACCGCCAATGGCATTGCCTGTTGCATTTTTAGAAGCCACAAATTGAGCAGATGCAGTACGAAGATCCTTAAATGTACTTCCCTGTATTATAGGAAACAGGTTCTGTGTGTATCCGTATTTATCTGAGGTTGAATCAAACCGTTTAAAACACCTGTCTACCCAGCGATGAGTTAGCTCCATACTTTTTTGAGCGTATTTATGATCACTGGGATAAGGAGGGCATTCATCAAAAGCCATAATAATATCGCCGCCAATTATTCTTTGAATATCCATTGCATACTCAGGTGTAAATAAATGTTTGCTTCCGTCAATATGGCTTTGAAACATAGCCCCCTCTTCGGTAAGTTTCCTGTTGGCAGCCAATGAAAAAACCTGGTAACCACCGCTGTCGGTTAGTATGGGTTTATCCCACCCGTTGAATTTATGCAAACCGCCGGCAGCTTCAAGAATTTCCAGGCCTGGTCGCAGGTACAGGTGATAGGTATTGCCCAATATTATCCGGGTTTTTATATCAGCTTTTAATTGTTGTTGCGTTACTGCTTTTACACTGCCTGCAGTACCAACAGGCATAAAAACCGGAGTACAAATTTCTCCATGGTCCGTTGTTATCTTACCTGCTCTTGCCTTTGTCTGGCTATCGGTATAGTGTAAGTCAAATTGTAATGCTGCCATAAAAAATCTAAGATACTGATTCTAATTACCGCTATTTTTGTTACATGAATTTTACCCAGTACTGGCAAATAGTTTTCTATACTTTTTGCCTGGTAACCCTGATACAGCTATTTTATTACCTGTTCTTTTTTATGCGGCTTGCTTTTTATAAAGCAAAGCCAAAATCTGTTTCACAAACCCACCCTGTATCTGTAGTTATTTGTGCACGTGATGAGGCAGCAAATTTAGCGAAAAATCTTCCGGGAGCATTAGTTCAGCAATATCGTACCACCCACGAGGTAATTGTGGTAGATGATAATTCTTTTGACGATACCAAGTACCTGCTCGAAGAATTCCGGAAAATGTATAAGCAATTACATATTGTACAACTGAAACAGGAAGCCAAACTGATTCCCGGTAAAAAATTCCCGTTGAGTGTAGGCATAAAAACCGCCAAATATGAGATCGTGTTACTGACAGATGCGGACTGTGTACCGGCCAGTGAGTTCTGGATCGATAAAATGCAACAGACCTTTGATGATAAAACAGAGATCGTTCTCGGTTACGGAGCTTTTCACAAACAAAAGGGGCTGTTAAATAAGATTGTAAGATGGGAAACCTTTCATACGGCCCTTCAATACCTCTCTTATGCACTTGCAGGCAAACCATATATGGGTGTGGGCCGCAACCTGAGTTATAAAAAGGCTGTCTTTTTCAGGCATAAAGGGTTTACGGCACATAATAATTTGCTAAGTGGCGATGATGACCTGTTCATCAATATGGCGGCCACTAAAACCAATACAAAAATAAATATTGATAAAGATGCATTTACTTTGAGTGAATCACCCAAAACCTGGCAGGAATGGGTAGATCAAAAGAACAGGCATTACAGCACAGGCAAATTCTATAAAACCAGCCATAAATTTTTACTGGGGCTGTATTCATTATCCCATTTCTTGTTTTATCCGCTCTTGACTATTTCGCTGCTGTTCTACAATTGGCAATTTGCATTGATCGTTTTTGGCACCCGTTTTCTTATACAAGCTATTGTTTTGTATCCCTGCATGAAAAAACTGAATGAACTAAGCCTTTACCCATGGCTTTTGTTTATTGATATATGGATGTTCTTTTATTACCTGATATTTGCTTCTACCATCTTTAAAAAACCAAAAAAGGTTTGGAAATAATCACGAGATATTTTGACGAACTTACCGATACTCAGTTAAGGCAACTGGCTGCTTTAAAAGAATTGTACCAGGAATGGAATACCAAAATAAATGTGATCTCAAGAAAAGACATGGATAATTTTTACGAGCATCATGTATTGCATTCGCTGGCCATTGCTACCCAATTCAACTTTGCAAAGGATATGAAAGTAATGGACCTGGGTTGTGGTGGTGGTTTCCCCGGTATACCCTTAGCTATATTCTTTCCTGATACGCATTTTCATTTAGTAGATAGCATTAATAAAAAACTGAAAGTTGTTTCGGGGATCTCATCAGCTATCGGGCTCCATAATATTACTACACAACATTCAAGGGCTGAGGAAATTACAGGCAGGAAATTTGATGTTGTCGTCTCCCGTGCAGTAGCTCCGTTAAAAGACCTCCGGCAATGGAGCAGGCCTTTATTGCAAAAAAGGAAACCTGCCAGTGATGAAACCGATATTCCCAATGGCCTTATCTGTCTCAAGGGAGGAGACCTTACCCGTGAGATTTTTGAAAGTGGTTGTAAACCAATGGTATGGGAGATAGAAAAGCTTTTCTCAGAAGAGTTCTTTTCCGGAAAATTCCTGCTCTACGTTCCGCTCAGGTGATATTTTGCTGATGCAAAACCTACCAGTTTGTGGTATTGTTTTTTTGAAGTATTTAAGTCAGCTTTGCAGCGTATGACAATATCAGTAGCCATAGTAGAAGATAATAATGATATCAGGCTTGCCCTGGAGCAGATCATTGAATCAGCAGACGAATATACACTCTCCGGGTCTTGCATAAGTGGCGAAGAGGCTCTTGTTAAATTACCCATCCTTAATCCCAAAGTAGTTTTAATGGACATCAGCCTTGGCGGCATAAACGGTATTGAAGTAGTGAGGGAATTGAAGGCAACACATCCTGAGATGTTATTCATGATGTGTACCATTTATGATGAAGATGAAAAGATATTTGAAGCTTTAAGTGCAGGCGCCAGTGGATACATTTTGAAAAAAACTTCTCCTGCAAAATTGCTGGAAGGTATCAGGGAATTAATAGAAGGAGGGGCGCCTATGAGCAGCCAGATCGCCAGGAAAGTTGTTGATGCTTTTCAAAACAAACCGGTTACCGCTTCTGTAAGTACATCATTAGATGTATTATCCAAAAGGGAAAATGAGATACTGGAGATGCTGTCAACAGGATTACTTTACAAAGAGATCTCCGACAGGCTCTTTATCAGTTCAGAAACAGTTCGTAAACATGTGTACCACATTTACGAAAAATTACACGTAAGCAACCGCATTGAAGCCGTTAATAAATATTTTGGGCGTTGATCTCTATACCAACAATCAAGCACATCAACAAACCCTGATTTCTTTTCGGGGTTTGTTTTATAAAAATTTCCAGAACCAGTTATCTGTTTGCGGGGTGTTACCTATCGGGAAATCATGGGTGTGACCTGAATCAACAAACCCATATTTTTTATAAAATTTTTGTGCACGGGTATTATGTTCCCAAACACCCAGCCAAACTACTTCATACTTCCCATCTTCAGCAAAATCCAGGATATACTCCATGAGTTTTTGTGCAATTCCTTTTCCATGAAATTCCTTTACCACATAGAGCCTTTTCAGTTCCAGCGCCTTCCATTTTTTCATTACAGGAAACCCGCTGTAATCTTCCATGAATTGAAGATAGCCAACAGGCACTCCTCCTTCTGTTTCAGCAAAAAAATAATAATTACCTGCATTGCCCAATTCCTCCCCAAACTGTTTTGGGTTGAAATACTTTGCCAGGAATGACTGCATATCTTCTTCGGTACAGGTGCCGGTGAAAGTATCATAAAAAGTCTGTTGTGCAATAGCAGATAAAACAGCTACATCATCAGTTGTTATCCTTCTAATATTAATTCCCATAAAACTAAGCCGGGCTATGTTTACCAGTTCAATTCAAGTGTATTATTCTTTCTGTCCACATCAGCCATCCGCTTAGTGGGGTCTATGTCCACAATCTTAATATCGGTAAGCCTGTGTTTTACTTCAACAATATAAGCAGGGTGTGTCCATTTCCATTCTTCCATTACTTCCCTGTTTTGCGAAGGGTTTTCATTTGGTTTTGCCCCAAACATCAGGTTCAACGGTATATTATACATTTGGGTATTGCCATCTTTGAAGGTTAATTGCATATCAACAGGCATAGGCATTTGTCCTACCTTTCTTAAACGGATCTTTGAAACGCCATTTTCCTCCCACAGGCTGTCTATCTTATAGTCAATGGTTTTGGTTGTACTTACCCAGTATTCTTTATACCAGTCTAATTGAATGCCGCTTACCTGTTCTGCAACACGTATCAGGTCTGTTGCATTGGGATGCTTAAAGCGCCATTGTTTATAGTATTCCAGCAATATCTTATTTCTTACTTCTGCGCCAACAATATATCCCAATTGCTCCATAAAAACTTCTCCCTTTGAATAAGCAGCCACACTATATCCGTAATTTGAATTGTAATGATCGCTATGCGTTGTCATGGGTTCTTCAAAACCGCTTTTAACCAAAGCGTAGTAACTCAAATAAGCACTACCATGATCTTCGGGGGCAAAATCAACGAGTTCTTTTAAATTTTTACTGGTGGGATTCTTCTCCAGTAATTCCCTATACCCCTGCAGTGAAGATTTTTTATTATAGAATTTTGAAACCAGGTCTTCTGCATAACTGGTAAACCCCTCATCCATCCATGCATAAAGGCTTTCGTTTGTTCCCAATATCATCTGGTACCAGCTGTGCATCCATTCATGAAACACAGTACCCAGGCCAGGGCCGTTCAGTAATGTAGCCATGGGGTACTCCATGCCACCATCACCACCTTGTATAAATGAGTATTGCGGGTAGGGATATTTTCCAAAATTACTCTCAATAAATGGCAATACTGCCGAAGCTGCCGTGAGAACAACATTCCAGGCTGAATCGTTTCTGGCGTTATCGGGTTTGTAATTATATATCACATGCAAAGCAGGGCCTCCGTTTGGCATTTTAGTTGTCAGATGTCTATAGTCGGGGTCAGCCGCCCAAACAAAATCATGTATATTATTACCTACAAAATGCCAGCTGCGCTTTTCTTTGGTTGTGGATTTTAATTCAGTACCCGGTGCATCATAACCCCAGCCAATTTCACCGGCATTTACCAACACACCTGTGCCGCCCAGTTTGTATGTCTTGTCAATATTGATAGTAACATCAAAATCGCCCCATACTCCATAAAATTCCCTGGCGATATACGGGGTGGGGTGCCATCCTTCATAATCATATTCACACAGTTTTGGGTACCATTGGCTCATACTATACCGTACACCGGTTGTTGGGTTATCCCTTCCGCTCCTGCGTACTTGTAGGGGAACCTGTGCTTCAAAATCCATTTCAAAAACAACTTTGCTTTTTGCAGCAATTGGTTTTGTTAGATTTACTTCCAGGATGGTTTCATGATATTTGAATGGCTGTAGTACTCCATTCATTTTAAGAGAAATGATCTTTTGATAACCGATCTCATCTTCTTTAAGTTTGGAAATACGGTCTCTTACCCTTCCATCCCAATCAGGTCGTCCGTTTACCAAAACCTTACCCAGTTCCTGGCTTCTTGCATCCATATTACTGCCGGGCTGAAAGGCATTAAAGTATAAATGGTAAAACACCCTGTTCAAAACATCAGGTGAATTATTTGTGTATTCAAGTCTCTGCTTCCCTGTAAACCTGTTAGTATTGACATCCATGTCAATATTCATACTGTACTTAACCGCTTGTTGCCAGCGGCCGGGTTGGGCATAGGAGGAAAGACCGATACCTAATAAGACAGCTAAAGCAAAAAAAAAATTCTTCATTTAAAATAATTTAATAGCGGTAAATTTCGGCAAAATAACGGTATGAAAAACACAAAACTGATAAATGGCTACCCTTTTATAAAGTATAGCAGGGAAAGCTATGAAGCGGATGAGATGATGGACCGGTCGGCTTCCTTTGCCGCCTGGATGGACAAGAGAAGGACCTGCAGGGATTTTTCTGAAAAACCCATACCCCGTTCTGTAATTGAGCATATTATTATGACAGCATCCACAGCCCCAAGCGGAGCCCATAAACAGCCCTGGACTTTTTGTGTGGTAAGCGATCATGGAATAAAAAAACAAATACGGGAAGCTGCCGAAAAAGAAGAAAAGGAAAGTTATGAAGGAAGGATGAGTGAAGAATGGCTGAAGGACCTGGAGCCTATTGGTACCGACTGGCAAAAACCTTTCCTCGAAACAGCGCCTTACCTTATAATTGTTTTTAAACGCAGCTATGAATTTGAAAGCAATGGGCACAAACATCAGAATTATTATGTTACCGAAAGTGTAGGTCTTGCCTGTGGTTTTTTGCTGGCTGCCATCCATCATGCAGGCCTGGTGGCATTAACACATACGCCTTCGCCCATGAATTTTTTAAGCAAAATATTGAACAGGCCGGAGAATGAGAAACCTTTCCTGTTGATCCCGGTGGGTTATACGGCTGAGGAATGCTGGGTGCCGGATATCCGGCGAAAACCGTTGGAAGAAATATACAAACTGTATTAATAACTATGTTTAATAAAAGGCTCCTCCCCAAGTACATAATAGATTTATTCCTACAGCAATAAAAATGCATTTCATACGTTTTTATCGGGACATATATCTGTTTTGAGTAACCTAATACAACAAAGCGGGTATTTCAACCAGAAATAGTGACTTTGGCATGTTTTTCATGCTAGGCACAACTGTAATTATTTTTAACCAAAATTCATTTTATGAAAAAAATTGTTTTTCTAGCAGCAGGATTATTCAGTCTGTTACCAGCTTTTTCACAAACCAACAAGGGAGACAAACTTTTTGGGGTTGGCATTGGTAGTATAAGTTACTCCAACAGCGACAGCAAGACCTCTTATTCCAACACAGCTACTGTTTACAACAGTGATGGAAACAGTTTTTCAATCAGTATCAACCCAAATGTTGCCTGGTTTGTACAGGATAACCTGGCAATTGGGGGGGGGGTAAGCATAAGCTTTTATAGTTCCAAAAGTAAAAGCAGCAATACTTCGTCTACAACTACTTCAGAAAGCAAATCAACCCAACCTTCATTTTATATCGGCCCGCTCGCCCGTTACTACTTTGGGGGAAGCTCCAAGGGGAAGCCGTTTGCACAGGTGAACTTTCAATACGGTATTTACGGGGGTAAAAGTAAAAGCGAGACAAGTACAGGCAGTTCAAGTGAAACGACTACAAAACCCAAAGGCGATTGGAATGCAGGAGGCACTTTCGGTTATGAGCACTTTATTACACAAAGTGTAGGTTTTTATGCCTCCATTGGATTTAACTATGGTAAAAGTAAAACCCAGTACGAATATCGTCCTTCAACTGGTACAGGTTATGATTATACCAGTGAATATTCACGATTTTATATTCCCGTAAATGTTGGCCTGCAGGTACACATCCTTGGCAAAGCCCATAAGAAAAAATAATCTTTCTGTTATATGAATAAAGCCGGCTTGCAAAAGCCGGTTTTATCATTCCCTTCCCTGAACAATAATTACAATTTCGCCTTTCACAGGTTTTGCATTAAAATGATCGTGCACTTCCTGTAAACTTCCTCTTTTATTTTCTTCAAATTTCTTGGTAAGCTCACGACTTACACAACATGGCCTTGTTGCTCCAAAGTACCCGATAAACTCATTCAGCGTTTTTACCAGTCGCATGGGACTTTCATAAAAGATCATGGTTCTTTCCTCTTCAGCCAATTTTTTCATTATAGTTTGCCTGCCTTTTTTTAAGGGAAGAAATCCTTCAAAGCAAAAACTATTCATAGGCAGGCCACTATTGACCAATGCCGGCACAAATGCAGTGGCTCCGGGAAGGCACTCAACTTTGATATTATTTTTGATGCACTCCCTTACTAATAAGAAGGCAGGATCGCTTATGCCGGGTGTACCTGCATCGGTAATTAGCGCCATCGTTTTGCCAGCAGCCAGTTGTTCTGTTAAATGAGCCAGTATCTTATGCTCATTGTGCTGATGATAAGGAGAGACGGGTTTTTGAACCTGGTAGTGATTAAGAAGTACTGATGAAGTACGGGTATCTTCAGCAAGAATAAGATCAACAGTTTTTAATACTTCGATCGCCCTGAAAGT
>CAYTQB010000094.1:0-10030 GCA_964439615.1 uncultured Ferruginibacter sp.
TAGTATTCGCCAAAGGTTTCGCTTGCCTGCATATTCGCCTGGTGGTCTATCAGCCACATGGCCACCTGTGCTATCTGCGCCGGAAATTCTTCGTACTCAATACCGTAAAATTTATCTACGTCCAATAAAAAATAACTGCCGATGTCGGTTACGGTTTGCCCTTTCAGTAAAATGCCTACAATTTCTATCTCCAGTAATCTTAACTCCCGGTAAGCGATGATGAGGAAGTTGCCACAGCCGCAGGCAGGATCGAGAAAACGCAGCCTGCTTATTTTCTCATGCAGCTTTCGCAGGGTATTGGTATTTGTTTTCGCTTTTTCAAATTCGGCCCACAGTTCATCAAGGAACAAAGGTCTTATGAGCTTGAGAATATTTTTTTCACTGGTATAGTGTGCGCCAAGGTTGCGCCGTTCCTTCGGGTTCATCACGCTCTGGAACATGCTGCCGAAAATGGCAGGGCTTATGCGGCTCCAGTCCATATAACAACAGTTGAGCAAGGCTTGACGCATGTTAGTATCAAAACTGGCGGTGGGCAAGGGCTCTTCAAACAATCTTCCGTTCACGTAGGGGAATTCGGCTAATTGTTCATCAAGGTTCCTGAAACGTTTTTCGGGTGTTGTGTTAAGCACCTGGAAGAGTTCCTGCAGTTTGGCGGCCATATCGCTTCCATCCACCGATGTTCGTTGTTCAATATAATCCTGGAACTGTTGTTTGTTAAAGATGGTAGTGTCTTCGGCAAAGAGGCAAAAAAGAATACGAACAAGGTATATCTCAAGTACATGACCTGTATAACCTATCTCTTCCAGCCGGTCGTGCAGTTTACCCATCAGTTCGGCAGCCTTGATGTTGGCCGGGTCTTGTTCCTTATATGTTTTTTTCTGGTAACCGCAAATGAAGCCAAATAGGTTCACATGCTTCACCAGTTCGTTCAATGTAAATTCATGGGAGATTTGTTCTTCAGTGTCGAATAGTTTGAAAATATAAAAGTCGCATACCAGTATATACTTGGGTAGCTCGTGTTCGGGTAAATGCTGTGCGTATTCTTTTGCCTGGGCAAATGCTTTGGTAAGGTCTTTACCGAGGCTTTTCATTTCGATGAGGATGACGCCTTTCCAGAGCAGGTCGATATAGCCATCGGCATCGTTGAGTTTTTTTACTTTATGCTCAAACGTGCCTATCTTTTTTCGGCTTACATCAAATACATGGAAAAAGGCGTCGAGAAAGGGTTTGGCATCAGCTTCTTCCCGCTGTGTGCCTTCCCATTCCTTGCTGAAGGAAGTTGCACGGGCTTTTATTTCGTTCCAGCTTAGGGGCATGCAGTTCTGATTAAAGAACAAATTAAATAAATAATGGCAGATGGCAAGCCTTTGCGTTAACCATCCGGTCTTACTAACAACTTTTGTGTTTCCGTCATTTCACCCTGTTTATTTTCCGTTAATACACCCTTGAAATAGTTTTTTAGGATAAGCACTTTTGTATTGTAAGCGCCACCTGGTTATACAATAACCATCATTCAAACAATTAAAAACTAAGTATGAAAAAGACGATCTTCTTACACAGCCGATTTGCAGGCGCAATCATTTTACTGGCAGTATTATTTTTTTCCTGCAAAAAAAATAATGATACTGTTGCAACGCCTTCTCCAAATATCACCGGGGTTACCGCACCCGGTGGGATTTCAGCAGGGCCTAAAAACACAGTCATCACCATCAAGGGGTCTAACTTTATAACCGACCTCAGCAAGATACAGGTAACTGTCAATGGCAAGTCCTGTGTAGTGTTGTCAGCAACGCCAGACTCTGTCAAAGCTAAAATACCACCGTACTGTGGTACGGGTAATGTGGTAGTTATAATGAACGGGCAAAGTTTTACCGGCCCGGTATTCACTTATATATACACCTACACTTTATCATCATTAACCAACGGGCAAACAGGATACGCAGATGGCCCGCTGGCCACAGCAAAGTTCGAAGAATTTGTAGGTATTACCATTGACGCAAATGATAATATCTATACCTCGCAATACAGCAAACCCCGTGTACGTAAAATAAGCGCCGACAGTATTGCAAGCACCATGGCCGGCGACGGCACACCAGGCCATGTGAACGGGAACGGCACTGCCGCAAAGCTGGGTAATTTCGACTTTTGTTCATCTGATGCTGCCGGTAATATTTATGTGGCCGATAATAACTATATCCGGAAAATTGACGTCAATAAAAACGTAACCGATTTTTATACATTTACCGGTATTTACCTGGAAGGGATTAAAGTAATGCCGTCGGGTAATATTTATTTCCACGCCTATGACCGTATTGGCAAACTAACATCAGCAGGAACCCTTACCTGGCTTGCTATATCGGCTACCGGCACAGGCGATGTGGATGGGCCTGTGGGTACTGCACAGTTCAGTTTATATGGTGGTATAGAAGTTAATAGCGATGAAACTAAAATTTATGTAAATGATTTTTCGCATGGAACAGCCTCTGGCAACAAAGTAAAACTATTAACTAACAACACCGTTACCACCATTGCGGGAAAGACCGGGTTGAACGGCGGAGATGGAGACGCTTTGAATGTAGGATTTAAATTAATTACCTGCACCTTACTGGATAAAGACGGAGGACTGTATATAGCAGATGGCTTCAATGGAAAAATAAAATATTTAAAAAATGGCCAGGTAAGCACTTTTGTAGGCGCAGCAGGGGTTGGTGATGTTGATGGTGATATTTCGGTTGGTAAAATAAGCTACCCACATGGCATGGTATGGGACAGTAAAGGGAATTTATATATCAGTAATGTGAGTACTAATAAAATTAAAAAACTGACTATAGATTAAGCAAATTTTTCTCATGCTTTATACAAAGGCTGTCCGGGTTTAACGGGCAGCCTTTTATCCCTAAAATTGTCTGGTGAAAATATGTTTTGATACATGTTTCATGAAAAGGTTTCATATTGCGGAAATTATTCTTTAAGTTAGCTAAACCATCCAATGCCTGCGAAATTGACCGGCCCATTACCTCTCCCACAATTTCTCAGCAATTCCCTGTTCAGGCATAATTTATTTAAGGGTGATGTATACATCATCAAACTATCACCGGCATTGCTTTTAGTAAAAGAATGCGCAGGTGCAAACAAGTGTTTTAACAGTACTAAATACCGCGGAAACACAGATTGAATAGTTGTATGCAGTTGGCAATTTTACAGCGATGATGATTGATCTGTTCTTTTTAAAAGCGGCAACTGCTGTAAATGCCCGGCAAAATGTAAAGCCTCTCTTGATTAAGATCCTTAACAATTGTGAAGAACTGAACCGGTAATTCCGGCACTAACCACTAATGAATGTACCATAAGAAGTAACCTGATTTTTTTGCTAAAACTAAATCTATGCGCAACAAAGCATCAAATGGCAACCTGGAAGTATACGCCGTGGCGGGAACACATACCGTTGTTCTGTCGTTCGACTATGTGAACAAGCCACAGGGATTACTGGGTTTTGCCGTAGAAAGAAAAGACCTGGGAACCGGTAAGCGTACCTGGCTCATGGGTCAAAAATGTTTCAAAACTGTTATCCCTGATCCTGTAAAAGGGCAGCAGTATCCAACACACCTGCATCCAGTTCAGAGCTTTATGTGGAAGGATTTTACTGTTCAGCCGGGCAGTAGCTATTCTTTTAAGATCACGCCAGTGCTTGGCAAACCAAACCAGTTGCAATACGGGCCGCCGGTTGAAGTTACTGTAACCGCCGAAAAGGAGTGGGATGGCAAACAAGGCGTGTATTTTAACCGGGGTGTTTCGGGAAGCCAGTCTTATTCAGAAAATTTTCCGAAAGGAAAAATATCTGATATGAATGATGCCACTAGAGAACGTGCACTTACGTGGTTGTCTCGTGGTTTGTTTGAAGGACTCAGAGACTACATCGAAAGAGCCAAACCCGGCGAATACCTGTACGGGTGTTTTTATGAATTTAAAGAAGACCGGACCCTGAACTTATTAAAAGAAGCGAAGAACAGGGGGGTGAATGTGCTGCTTATTGCTGATGGAAAACAATACGGTGATGAGAACCTGGAAGCCGTACGCCGGGTTGGAATAACCAGGCTGGTAAAAAAATGGAGAACAAAAGCGAAGATCCCCCATAATAAATTCCTGGTGCATTGCAGTAAGACCGGTAAGGCAACAAAAGTGTGGACCGGGTCCACCAATATTTCTGAAAAAGGAATCTTTGGCCAGTGCAATACCGGGCATATTGTAACAGACGCAGCCATTGCGGATAAATACCTGAAATTCTGGAATGTTCTTTTGCAGGACCCCACCAAGGCAACACTGGTTACCGAAGTCATGAAGCTGCAGGCTGATGTGGCGGCCGGTAATCTTCCGGATAACAGCATTATTGCTTTTTTCAGTCCCCGGAATTCGCTTACCATGCTGGATGTGTATGCGAAGCTGGTGGAGACTGCCGGTGAACTGGCCTGCGGAATATTTCCTTTCAATATTGATATGCGTTTTCAGAATGCATTCAATGCCCCCAAGAATTTTCCGCGGTACGTGATTGTAGATAAAGGACATAACAAATTTGAGCCCAACGATTCAGATCTTGATGTGGCTGTTGGCGCAGCCATAAAAAACCCGGTTGATCAATGGCTGGCAGAAAAATCTTCCGGAAGTTTATTTTATGGCGGAACCGATTATGTTCACAATAAACTGCTGGTGATTGATCCGTTGGGCAAGAACCCGGTAGTGGTGGTAGGGTCTGCAAATTTATCAGAGCCATCTACCAATGCCAATGATGAAAACATGCTGCTGATAAAAGGCGCCGGCTACCGCCGGGAAATGGATATTTACCTCACCGAATTCATACGGTTATTCGATCATTTCAATTTCAGGGAATGGCTCAATTCTCCCGATGGAGGTGCATTCAAACCTTTCCTGGAAGAAGCGCCTGCAGCAAACGGGTTCAGCTGGGTTGATAAATACTTCGATAACCCGGAATACCTGAGTTACAAAAGAAAGATCGCTTTTAAGAACATGATCATCTGAGGAAGCCTTCGCTTAAAACAGAACTACGGAAACATATGTAACTGGGATATTCAAAATCCTGGTTGCAATTCCTGTCGGAGGTAGACAATGCCAAGGGTGATATTGGTCTTAAAACAATTGAGGAATGCTTTTACCGGGGACATACACAAGAATCGTACAAACTGATTCCCGGATTATACAGGGGATTAACCAAAACAACAAAACGGATACCGGATGATCTATGGGACCGGGAATCGGATATGTTTTATGAATTCCGGTCAAAGGCAAAGAACTCCACAACCAAAATTTAAATGACTGGGACTTTTTGTTTTTTATGCAGCATCATGGTGTAAGAACAAGACTGCTGTACTGGACGAAAAGCCTGGCTGTGGCCATTCATTTTGCCCTCCGGCTGGTTACACAAAGCGGTTACTTCACCATTCATGGAAATGACTCCCGCCCGATTGAACAGATCGTTACCCAACCCAAAACAATGCTGCGGAAAGTAGTGATCCCACGGGATGTCGTTAAAAGTGCTTTTGCTTTTTTAGAGCATGCGGGGGTCAATCATTTTACCCTTATCCCGGACCTGGACGGACTGTCAAGACAAATCAATTATCAATATTTTGAAGCAGAGGTGTTCAGGAAATTTAATCTTGGAAGCGAGCAGCAGTTGATATTGCTTGTTGCTATTGGAGGGGCATTTGGTGCATTTGTGCACGTAGCTATTTCTTTTACCGATTACCTGGGGTCGCAGCAGTTTGAAAAATCCTGGATCTCCTGGTATTTGATGCGGCCATTTATAGGAGCCACTCTTGCTTTGGCCTTTTATTTTCTTTTGCGGGGAGGTCTTATTCAGCCAAATCCTGATTTACATTCATTTCCTTACCTTATCCTTCAAATACAAAAACTCAGCCTTGGTTACCCATGATATACCGAATGCAATAAGTGCAACAGACTCAAACCAGAAAACAAGGTGATACTTAATGCTGGCGGGCTCAAAGACGAGCATGCTTAATGTGATGCCTGCAATACAAAGTATCATGATAATACCACAGGTAAAATAAACCCGGTTGCGTTTGTCTTTTTGTTTGTTAACTCCCTTTGCAGTATCTGATTTACGAAACAGGTAAATAGAGAAAAAGATAAAGACCGAAAAAAGCAACACCGCAAAAACAAAGTGCATGATGTGTATTATGTTATTATGACTGGTAGTTGGACAAAGCGCTACACCCAAAGAAAAAGCACACCCTAAATTTGCAGCCCTACTGTCGGTTTTATCATATCCTTTGTAGGTCATTAAAAAGAAGCCCAGCACAAACAGGATGCCTACCAATATATCCCCGGCTGTTCCATTATCGTAATAATCACTTACCGAAAATTCAATATGCAGCGTATTATTTGTAACCAGGTTACTAATGATGAGCAGTAAGGGTAATAATATACCCGTTGCGCCAATTAAAATTCGAAGTCCGTAATACGAGATCACCTGGTCATTCTTTTCAGGGGTTTTAACCCCCGGCATCAGATCAGTAGCCATAAAAATAGTTTTAGTGTGATTTGTAAAATACCTGTGGTTATAAAAATAAACTTTCTTGCATAGTGCAGTGCATAGTGGTTTCTTCCATAATAATATCGCCAAAGCACTACCAGGGGAGGTAATATTTTTCTACCCTGGCAAGGTATTAAAATTAACAGGCAAAATTTTTACTGAAAATCAGTCTGTTATGAAAGTTCAATTAAAAATACTTGCCCTTTTCTTTGGAACTTAACCATACCTGCCCTTACCTTCGCCACCCAATTAAAAAAACCATCGGGATGGCGATGGATTCAAATTAAAAAACAATAAAATGAGCAAATTACATTTCACTACAAAACATGCGAACGAGGCTACCGTTACACACAACTGGTATGTTGTGGATGGTACTAATCAAACCGTTGGTCGTATGTGTGCCAGGATCGCAGCGATACTTCGCGGCAAGAACAAAGCCTACTACACGCCTCACGTTGATTGCGGCGACTTTATCATTGTTATCAATTGCGAAAAGGTAAAACTTACCGGCAATAAAATGGAAGATAAGGTTTATGATACTTTCAGTGGTTACCCCGGTGGCCGTAAAGAAGAACCTGCTAAGAATTTATTAAGACGCAGACCCGAAGTGATTATCGAAAGGGCTATCAAAGGAATGTTACCAAAAAACAGGTTGGGCCGCAAGATGTACAAAAAATTATTTGTTTACCAGGGTGCTGCACATCCACATGGTGCACAACAACCAAAAGAACTTAAATTCTAAAACAGCTAAAAGCTAAAAATAAATGGAAAAGCAAAAAAACGCAATTGGTCGTAGAAAAGAAGCGGTAACCCGTATTTTCCTTTCAAAGGGTGACGGAAAGATCACCGTTAACGGCAAAGATTATAAAGTGTATTTCCCATTAGTGTATTTACAAAACCAATTGGAAGCGCCTTTAAAGACAGTTGAGTCATCCGACAAATTTGATGTAGTGGTAAATGCTACAGGTGGCGGAGTAAAAGGACAAGCTGAAGCAGCTAAACTGGGTATTGCCCGTGCTTTACTTGAGGTAAGCGCCGATTACCGTCCGGCTTTAAAAGCAGCTGGTTTGCTTAAGCGTGACCCACGTTCTGTAGAGCGTAAGAAACCAGGCCGTAAAAAAGCAAGAAGGAGCTTCCAGTTCTCTAAACGTTAATAGTTATTGGTTAATCGTTTATCGGTTTGCCAGCACACTATTAACAAATAACAATTAACAAATAACAGTTAACATAATAAACAATGGACAATACTTCCTTACAACAGCAACTTTTAGAAGCAGGTGTACACTTTGGTCATTTAAAGAAAAAGTGGAACCCCAAAATGTTGCCTTACATTTTTGCTGAAAAGAAAGGCATTCACATCATTGACCTGAACAAAACCGTGGAAGGATTGCAGGAGTCTGCAGCAGCATTAAAAGCTATTGCACGCAGCGGTAAAAAAATAATGTTTGTCGCTACCAAAAAACAGGCAAAAGAAATCGTAGGTGATTGTGCAAAGCGTGTAAATATGCCTTTCGTTACTGAACGCTGGTTGGGCGGTATGCTTACCAATTTCAATACCGTTCGTAAAAGCGTTAAGAAAATGCAGAGCATTGAAAAAATGCTGGCCGATGGAAGCGCCGAAAGTTTAACAAAAAAAGAACGCCTGACGCTTAGCCGTGATAAGGAGAAAATGGAAAAAGTACTGGGCGGTATCTCTCAGATCAGCCGTGTGCCTGCAGCCTTATTCATGGTTGATATAGGACATGAGCATATTGCGCTTGCCGAAGCAAAAAAACTAAACATCAGTACTTTTGGTATGGTGGATACCAATTGCGATCCTAATAAGATTGATTTCGCTATTCCTGCTAATGACGATGCAACCAAATCAATTGCCATCATCGTTAATTACTTAACTGCAGCCATTGCAGAAGGTTTACAGGAGCGCCAGGCTGATAAAGACGAAGAAGATCACAACGATACAGAAGAAAGCGCTGAAGCTAAAGCAGCCCGCTTTGAGCGAAAAGCCGATGGTGGAGATGAGCGGGGTAAACGTGGTGGTGGAAGAGGAGTTTCTTCTCAACCTAAACGTCGTGTTGCAGGTCCGGGAGCTGGTGGCAGAAGGCCGGCAGGTAAGTAAAAAAGCAAAAGGCAAAAATCAAAAGTCAAAAGTCAAAAAACTTGCTTTTGATGCTTCTTGTTTTAAATTTTTAATTTTTAATTTTTAATTGAAATGAGTGTTACAATAACAGCAGCAGATATAAATAAATTACGCCAGACAACAGGAGCCGGTATGTTGGATTGCCGCAAAGCATTAACAGAAAGCAATGGCGATTTTGAAGCAGCTATTGACTGGTTGCGTAAACAAGGACAAAAGGTTGCAGCAAAGCGCAGCGACCGTGAGGCCAAAGAAGGTGTGGTGATCGCACAAACAACTACTGATCATAAAAGCGGTATTGTACTTTGCATAAGCTGCGAAACTGATTTCGTTAGCAAGAATGCCGACTTTGTTTCTTTTGCACAATCTATTGCAGATGCGGCTATCTCTAACAATGTAAAAACAGCCGAAGAATTAAATGGCGTTGCCGTCAACGGGTCAACTGTTGCAGAACTGATCAATGATAAACTGGCTGCAATAGGAGAGAAGATCGCCGTTTCAAAATTTGAAAGAATGGATGCCCCTTATGTGGCATCATATATACATGGCGCTAACCGTATGGGCGTATTGGTAGCTATGACCAAAGAAGCTGCCGAAGCCGGAAAAGATGTAGCCATGCAGATTGCAGCCATGAACCCATTGGCAGTTGATGAAACATCTATTTCGCCAGAAACCATTGCCAGGGAAAAAGAAATTGCTATTGAGCAGATCAAAGCAGAAGGAAAACCTGCTGAAATGGCTGAAAAGATCGCTGTAGGTAAAGTAAATAAGTTCTTTAAAGAAAATACTTTAATGGCACAGCCTTTTGTTAAGGACAACAGCAAATCAGTTGGCGACTACCTGAAGAGCGTGGATGGTGAACTGAAGGTTACTGAATTTAGGAGAGTGGCATTAGGTTAATCCGGTTTACATAAAATAGTAAGAGAGCGAAGCATTATGCTTCGCTCTCTTTTATTAAAAAGGTTACGCAATCAATTTCCATCATCTGCCGGATAAACATTATCTGCCATTTTCCATTTACCTTTTTCTTTTGTAAAAGGTACCATGCTCCAGGTGCGGTCTTTTTCTGTTGCCCCATTCAGAAGTTCGGCTCCAATTTTTAATACAGCGGTGTTACCTGTAATGGTAACGCTGAATTTATTTTTTGATGAAGTATACCATTTGTATGTGTATTTAATCGATTCCTGCCCGCCTGCCCAGCGGTCAAAATCAAAGCCTGCCGCTATCTCATCCTCTGGATTGGCTTTAAAACAACTGTCGGCATATTTAAAATGTTCCCTCTCTGCTTCTATGTATGCCTGGCCCACATAAGGCACGCTGCTGCGTAAATA
>CAYTQB010000095.1:0-9346 GCA_964439615.1 uncultured Ferruginibacter sp.
TGTCGGCAGGAACTTCTGATAAATACTGGTCAACCGTTGTTGCTTTTGATTGCATTAGATCATTATTTATTCTTAGCTGTTGAATAAGCCCCTGACACAAATATGAAAATTAAAGCTGTGCAAACGATCGGTGGTAAAAATGTAAATACAGCCATACCAATAAACATTGCCCCGAAGATCACCATCTCAATCAGCAATAATCCTTTCCATAATTCTGCGGCAAGGTTTTTCTTTTTAAAATACCAGTTGATGAGTGCCCCTAACAAACAAATGAGTGTGAAACAAAGGCTTAACCCTGTAAGCAAATCAGCAAAACTGGGATGAAAGCCCATGCCGGAATCCGGTTTATAGTTATTCACCAGGTCAAGCAATTGTTTTTCGGTTTCATTCTTCGGTTCGGGCTTTACAAAAAAACTTATAGAATGAAATGCAGCAGTAAGTAACTGGGTAATAATAGCTCCCCATATCCAAAAGGAGAATTTTTTAAACATGGCAATTAATTTTATACAGAAAGATAAATTAAAAACTGAGTATCCTGAAAAACTCCGGCCAGGGTCCCATCTCTTCTTTGTATTGTTTGGCCATCACTCTTGTAACCTGCGCAAGGTGCGTAAGATCATGTGCCACCCAGGTGGCTAACAAATTCCTTAAGGTTACTTCTCCTAAAACAGGATGCATACCCCTTCTGCCTAAATCATTTTCTGTTAGGTTCAACGATTTAATCCAGTTCATATTTTCTCTTCTTATAACTTCAAACTCTTCTAGTAATTGTTGTAAAGATTTTTCTTTGCTTTCTTCATACTGTGCAAACCTGTCATACCTTTCAAAAATTTTAGTATTACCAAATTCCAGGATCATTTTTGCCCTGGGAACCCAGTCAGTTTTTTCACCGTGTATCAGATGCCCAACCACATCATAGGGAGAGAATGTTTCCGGCCCTTCATTAGGCATTATCCAGTCATCACTAAGCCCGGCAAGTAATGACTGAAGAACAGCTGGTGTTCTTTCCAGAATTTCGTATGATTTTTTTAAATCGTATTTCATTTACTTCGTTTATAGTCAGAAACCGAGCCAAGCACCCATGATTTCCCCTCATCAAATGAACGGTAAATATATTGCTGCGCCAGCTTTTTGTTTCCCGAAACCCATTTGATTTTTATTATAATCTTTTTCCCCTCCTGCATCCTTTCACGATAGAACCACCACTCATTGTTTTCAAACCTGCCTTCCCATATTTGCGAACGGTATGCATTATCTGAGTAATAAAGCATCCATTTTTTACTCGCCGCATCATAGTTGCGCAGCATGCTGCTTTTATAAACAACCGTATCTGCATCTTTATAAACCCAGTCGTCCTTTATTGTAGTCCCATCGTGTGATTTGTAAATAGTATAAACAGATGTGCCATGATAAGTGGTGTCTGTCCTGTTGATTCGTTTCTCTGTTACTTTCCATTTACCTAAAAGAAGATCAAACGCCTTTTCTGGAGAAGCAGGCTGCCCCCAAATGTTTACATGCATAAATAAACTGCAGGAAAGCAGTGTTATGCAAAATCTCCAATTTCTATTTGATAAAACCATCCGGAAGCGATTGTTTAAGTTTATCAATTTGTTTTTTAAAGTTATGTTTGTTTTTACTATTAAATAATTGCTGTACATAAATCAGCGCCAGTCCGCAAACCGATTCATACCCTGTCACGGCATCTTTACCCGGTCTTGACCACTGGTGCACTACCGGTAAATCCAGGCTGCCCGCCATATATCCTTCCATATAGTTAAAGTTGCCATGCCACAGTTTTGGGAATAAAATAAGAGAAGATATACTTTTATTACTTCTATGCAAAATATCAGTTGTATAAACATTGCCCAGCCGGCTTGTTTCTTCATAAAACAAATAGTAAGGCCTGTTCAGTTTACCGGTATCAAACATTGTATGCATCTTATCGCCGAGGAAAAAAGATTTAGAAAAATCAATTGAACTGAATCCAAAAACACAGTCAATTTCCGGATGAGCCTGTTGAAAAAAAATCGCTGCATCGCCGCCATAGCTCCAGCTGAACAAAGCTATCTTTGATGTGTCGGCAAACACATCAGCTTTAATTTTATTCAGCAGGAGAGACATTTCTTCCAGATAAGTTTTATGTAATGCAGCTTTTTCATCTGCATCAACATCCCAGGCCATTTTATACTTTGGATTTACCCTACTTACCGTATATACAATAAAGCCATGAGATGCCAGGTATTCATTCATTGCAAATTGATAATATTCTGTGCCATGACGGTAGCTCCAGAGTATGACAGGAAATTTTTCTCCGCCTGCATCGCCATTACGATATGTACGGGTATTCAGCTCAAGAAATGAGCGGAGGATATCTCTGTTAATTTTGTAATTGTCTCCACATATAATATCATTAGCAATGCTGTCTGTATTGTATGGACGGTTAAGGCCGTCAAGTAACAAACAGTCTTTTATTTTCAGCGGCTCGCCCCTGCCATTTTTCCTTGCAGGATACCATTTGGTAATTACTAGTTCAACACTGTCATTATAAATAAGGTTCTCCTGTGAAAGGCCGGTGTAAAAATTTCCGTATTTAAGTTGCAGCAATTTTCCCGGTTGCTGCGCCCTGGCAAACCCGCTAATCAACAGCGTTATGAAAAAAAGTAATCTCATTCATTTTTATTTTCCTGGTCTTATATTCCATATCTGGCGGTAAATCTTCCATTCGCCATTTTCCTTTTTCCCGACAGTAATAAAGTTTGAAGCCGATGTGTGAGTGGAAATAACTGAATCTTTCACTCTTGTTTCCCAACTGACTTTAGACACACCTTCCCATGTGGCAAGGTAGCCTGATGCGGTTAGCGAATCATTTTTATAAATAAATGAAGTGATGGGATAAGTGGTGTCGCCATTTTTTGTAAACCACCAGTCGCCGATTGCTTTTTTCCCAGTAACAAAATCTCTTTTATTGTTTGGAGGAATTATGGCCCCGTCTTCTGCAAAAAGACTAACCACTTTGGTGCTGTCGTTTTCCAGCCAGAAAAGCCGGTAATTTTCATGCAGTTCTGTTAAAGCCGCCAGATCTTTTTTGGGGGTGTTAATTTTATCTGCTTCATTACAGGAAAGCAAAGAAGAAGAAATAATAATAAAGCAAATGCTCACTCTCATACACCGGAGTTTTATTTTATAAGGAATTGTTTACAGGGTTTGTAAAACAGTTTATCATCTTTCTATGTAAAGTTTTTTATTATAATAGTCAAAGGTTATCTTGTTAAAATTCTTTAATAAGCCGTTGCCAACACTGCCTTTAATAGAATCGTTTCTGTTAAAAGCTCCTGCCCGGATAGTTGGTATTCTTGTCAAAACATTTTCAACAATCAGCGTTTCGTTAAGGTTTATTTTATTTAAAGTCAGCAACTGTCCATTAATGGGGCCGCCAATTCCATACCCGGTAACCAGGGTATCGCTAAGCGTATAACGAGCCCGGAAATTATTATCATCAGAAAATTTTGGAAACAGTGTAAGGCTGCTCCGGTCACCTGTATCTATAATAAACTCCGCCTCAATTCCGTCAATGTTCACTTTTATCACCGGTATTCTTCCATTTAGCAGGCGGAAAGGGATTGCATAGGAATTATCAGGCACCCTGAATGTTTCCTTTTCATAAAGTGTTACGGAGGATGTGGCAAAATTAATTTCGGTAATAAATTGCCGGAAAACTTCATACCCAACAACGCCATCAAGAAAATTTAACCTGAGAGCATCTTTAATTTCTTTCAGGGAAATTACCATCGCATCCTTATTCAGAATCCGCAGGCCACCGATTTGAATTGTATCAATCATGGCCCTGAACAACGGTACCGGCTTTTCGCCTGTGCCTGTTATGTTTCCATGCCTTGTTAAGGGAAACAGCATTCCGCTTGCAGCATCCATATCCAATACTATTCCGCCTCCAGTATCTAATATAAAGTGAAATTCCTTCTTCCCAATATGTGTTTTTACAAAAACCCTGTTGTCGTGCAGGACAAATTGTATTGTGGTTTGGGCTCCGTTAATTGTTAAACGACTGGTAGTATCCTGTCCTTTGCAGGTTAAATGAAATAGTGACAGAAACAAAAGCCCCGGCGTTCTAAATAATTGAATAGATGAAAATAAATTCATTGATTCTATTTGTTATTAATAAGGAGCTTAAATTTCCTTTGTGTGTTATCCTGTATTGCCTCTGCCGGCATCTGCATCATAGCCTCATCAAATTTTTCATTCATCTTATAATCCAGCACCAAATGATTACCAGAAATCCTTCCCTGTGGATTATAAGTATCATACTTTTCAGGCAATAAGATACCATTTACATTGGTATAGCTGTGTACTTTATTGATGAACGGCCCGTAGGATTTTACAGAATCCGGTAATCCAATGTTTTTTAATTGCTGCAGATGGGTGATGTTATATTCCCAACCCGTCATGCGATAGGTAACCGGGTGAATAAATATGCGGTAATATTTTGTTGAATCAAAATTAGCCTCCGGCTTAAACCGGATTTTTAACGTAATAAAATTTACAGAATCATTTCCCGGCAGTTTGAAGTCCGGTTCTTTGGAAACTTCTGCCATCGGATGAGAGGTAATAAAAGGTAGTACCTGCTGGAGTAAATGATTATTCACCAACATAGCCGGCGGGTTGCTTTGTCTCCAGTTGGCGCTCCATGTTTTATTGCCATCATAAACAATAGTGGCATTTTCAAATGGCCGGGTTTCATAAAACCGCATCGTATTCAGTTCCGTCATTTCCCTGCTTATCCACCATTGCCTTGTACTGTCTGTACCAAATACAATATGATGATTGAAATAAATAGTTTTAATTTTTTGCCATTGTTGCATTCCCCCATGCGTCTGCTGCAGGACCAAAACAGTTTCCTGTATTTCAGGATTTATTTTCTGGCAAATCCCTTTTTCACAGCAAAGCAAAAAGATAAAAACGAACCTGTTTATTTTCATTAGCTGTTATTTTACTTAAAACAATTTTTCATTCGGCGGCTTTACCCCAACCAGCCGTATGTATATGGTAGTTTGTCCACGATGGTGGGTTTGATGCTCAAAAGCTTTAAGCAACCATGTAAAACGGTCAAAGTCAAAATTCCCCCGTTTATTTCTTTCAGCAAGTTTAGCTGCATCCATATTTTGTATTGATTCAATAGCATAATCGTAACCAGCCATTACAAAATAATTTACAGAGTCAGGCGATTGTGCACCTGGGCTCTGTTCCAGGTTTCTTGCACCCCACGATAAACTTTTTACACTCGTTCCATTTGATATAAAAAACACATTAGACTGTGCCAGGTGCAACATCTGCTGTGCAAAGCTGCGGATGCTGTCCTGTGCTTTAAAACTGTATTTGTCTTTAGGCATTGCATCTAAATATTCCTTGGTATATTCCTTTGCCCGTTTCCAATCTTTTACAAATTGTGCTTTCAGAGAATCGGCCAGTTGTGCCTTTGAGGAGAAAGAAAAGGCTGTTATGAATAATAAGACGGTTAGTTTTTTCATTGTATTTGTTTTATATAAATTTATTTCAATCAGGTAAAACATTACCGGTCACTTTTTTCATGGGCAATTTTTGAGGTGGGGGTGGTTTTCATGCGTTTTAAATCAAATGGTTTTTTCAGCGAATAATTATAAGCAATATGCCGGCCGGAGTTATGCCCCTCTTTATCAAACGAATCATATTTAGATGGGAAAGTCAATCCATCCACTTTTACATGTTCATAAAAAATATGAGTGAATGGGCCCAGCGATTTTATTTCCTTTGGCAAACCGATTAAATCCAGGAACGGAGCATAAGTGATATTGAACTCCAGCCCCTTCAGTAAAAACGTATTAGGGTGAATATACAGTTTGTAATATTTATGCGGCGATTCCTTTGCCGGTTGTTTATACGTCAGCTTAATAACAAAGTATGCAGTTGAATCACCCGGCAGTGCTGCCAACTGTCCCGCTTCCAATGCCACATTTTTCTTTTGCGTAAGCCAGGGCATGGCCATAGCATTATAAATATTATTTACGTTGGTACCCGGCGGATTTCCCAATTGCCAGTTTTCTGTCCATGTTTTTTTCCCATCATAAGCGAGGCGACCATTAAATACCGGCCAGTCATGATAAGTACGTTCTGATTTTATTTCAGTTGTTTCATTACTTACCCAAAACTCTGTTTCCAATGGCTGGCCATAAACAAGAATATGAGTAAAGCTTAAAGCAGGTGCTGCATTCCATTTTGCCATTCCTCCATGTGCCGCTATCATTTTTGAAATAATAAAATGAACGGCAGCTTCATTAGTGCCTGCATCCCTGATAGAAATTTTTTCCAGTGGTTGTGCATTGCTGCCGTAGCCGCCGCCACAAGCTTTCAGGTAATAATCAACACTGTCTATTGTTTGTCCGTAAGAAATCGTAGTGACAGAAACAAAAAGAAAAACCAATAACATTTTCATTGCCGTCTTATTTATCTACAAAGATTCTAAAGCAGGCCGGGAATAAATTGTAAAAAAACGAACAAACTGTTAAGAGTTTGAAAAAAAGAACCCATCACAAACACTGACTACATTCTCCATGCTAACTCAGCATATTTTTCTTCTTTCAGCAACCGTCCTATTTCTTCTTTTATCGCCTCCACATCAGCAGCAGTCAGTGATTTAAGATCTTTATACAACTCAGGAAAATCATCTTTATGTGGAAAATGCAATGTTTGCCCGTACGGTTGACGCACGGCGCTTTTAGCCCGGCCATAAATATGATAATGCAGTTGCGGCCCTTCGGGTTTAAATACGGCCCAGTTGCCATTGTCCTGGTAATTTATTCTGCCAATAGCCACACCATGCTTATTCATTACGGTCATCATAGCTTCACCTGCTACCATAGTCAGCCGTATCAGTTCAATGGCTTGTTGTGATGTTAGTTGCTGTCGTGTGCTCACCGGAAACTTCGGGTCAATGGTAATATGACCGCCGTCATTTCTGTCGATCAGCGGGGCTTCGGCTGACTGAACCAGAAAATTTTCTGTCTCATATATTATTGCCATAACGGTAGTTTCAATAAATCAGGTAAAGAATGTAAAACATAATCCGGATTTTCTTTTCTCAATACTTCTTCTGTTTGCGTTCCGGATAAAAGCACGGCTGTTTTAACTCCTGCATTTTTCCCTTCCTGTATATCTGCAATAGTATCGCCAACTTTTAAAAATTCATTTACATTTCCTATTTGTAATTTCTTCATCATGTCCATTATCATTGCAGGGGCTGGTCTGCCTTTACCCAGTTTTTCTGATATACCAATATAATCCGGCTTAAACTTATCCCAGTTCAAGTGAAGATAAACGGAATTGAAAATTTCTTCTGAAAGGCCGGAGCCAACCCCGGTTTGGATTCTTTTTCCCTTCAGAAAACTGAACACCATTTCAACTCCTTCCATTTCTTTAAAATTAACGATGCTATCGCTGATACTTTTATTAAACACAGACAAAACCTCCTCGGCCGTTTGCCCAGACTGCTTATTAACAGCCAATACTTCTTCAATCATTACCCGTTTATCTTTTCCGCGGTTACTTTTCAGCATTTCTTCATCTGCTTTAATATTAAATTCGGAAAAGGCTTTTCGGAAACAATCAATGATGAAATCAGGGCCTGAAGTTTTTACTGTTGTACCGATCATATCAAAAAGCACTGCTTTAATCATATTTACAATTTAGTCTAACTCTGATGCTGCCCCCGCATGCTGATGGATATAACTGTTTTCCTGTGCAAAGAATGCAGATGGAGTAAGGCCTGCAAAACCGGTAAAATCTTTTATAAAATGCGACTGGTCATAATATCCTGCTTCATAAGCCAGCTCAGTAAACTTTGTTTTATCTGCCCGTTTTGAAAACTGCAATGCATAATGCAGCCTGCTGAGCCGGCAATAATACTGGAATGATTTTCCTTTGTATCGCTCAAATAATTTCTGAATATATCTTGACGAATACCCCGTTTCACTGCTGGCATTTTCCACAGAAACTTTTCCATGCGAAGCGTATATTTTTTCAAAACAATTTTTTATCATTTTCTGATGATTGGGTGGAGTAGTCAATTTGCACTGCAAAACTTTTTCAAGCTGGCGGACCACACATAAATAATTTCCCTTATTTAGCTCCTGCATCATCAGGTTTTGATATTCATTTACCCAACTGCCCATGATTTCGGATACCGGAATACGCAGGTTGTTCAGTTCATACGCCGGCATTTTATATAAAGACGCCGTTGCCCAGGGATAAAATTTGATACCAAACATTTTCAGTTCGCCGGAAAAATGCAGTAAGGCAGAACTAACAAGGTGGCCGCCCAGAAAATTAGAAGGTTTGATAATTTCTTTTCCATCAATTACTAGCCGGGGTTTTTGGCCGTAATGAAAAACCAAATCAATAAACCCGTCCGGCAGCATCCGTTCAAAATGGTTGTCTCCATAGCTGTTTTCAAATACCCAGAAGCATTTGATATGCTGCTGCAGCGAAAGATGCGGTTTGAATTCTTTGTAAAACAATTTTTATTTTTTCTTTTTAGCAGCAGGAGTCTTTTTTTTACTTGCTTTCGCAATCTTATTATATTCCAATGCCAATTGCACCCAGTAATCTAATTTCTTTTTAGTGTATAAACCATTTGCATCAACAAATACATACCCTTTCATCACCTTCCCTGTAAAGTCCATCGGTTTACAACCTTCTTTCTCCATCACCTCATCGTATCTTCCCGGATCAAGCCTTACCATCAGCCTTTCTTTTTCTACACCCACACACATTTTATCATTTACCATAAAACAAAGGCCGCCGAACATTTTTTTCTCTTCGGTTATTTTATGTGTAAGTGCAATGATCTCTCTTACACGGTCGGCGAGTTTTTCGTTGTATGCCATCTTGTTTTATTATACATTGAAGGGATGATTCACTGGATTGGAAAAGCTTTATTAAAATTCTCCTCATTGGCATCTTTACCCGTGTCTGCATCCACCAGTATCTTCCAGGCATTGTTTTCTTTTTGCAGCACAACAAAGAACCTTCCGTAATACGACCGTGGCGCTCTTTCTCCCTGTATCACCGTTCCTTTATAGTAGCCGCTTTCCCATGCCCTCGTTCCGTTGCTTACCCGTTTATCAAACCTCAGTTCAAATTGCCGCTTCACATTTTTCCATGCCGGGTTTGAACTTGTATCTGCAGGAAAATATTTTTCATAATCCATTATAATGCCCCTGTCTATCTCCACACGGCTTACACTTTTGCTATGCACACTTCTAAAACCTGCTTTGTTACCCGAAACAAAATGTTCAAC
>CAYTQB010000096.1:0-2625 GCA_964439615.1 uncultured Ferruginibacter sp.
CCGATCCTGGTTCCATTCTGCTTGAATTTTGGAAAATTCTCCATCAGGCTTTTTACTCCACCAGGGGTAAAAAAGCATATAACATCATAATCCCTGGCCATTACCTCGGTAATATCATTGCTTATGATACGATAAAGAACCGGCGTGGCATATCCACAGTTATTCGACTTAAGCCAGTTGGTTATTTCACTATCAAAAGATTCAGAACAGGGGTAAAGGAACTTTTCATTATCCTTATGCTTATTTATCACATCAAACAGGCTTTTGTTGGTGCCATCGGCACCGTAAAAAACCTTACGCTTTCGGTATAAAATAAATTTTTGAAGATAGAGGGCCACAGCTTCCGTGATACAGAAATACTTAGTTTCCTGCGAAACGCTCACTTTCATCTCATCGCAAATCCGAAAGAAATGATCAATGGCATTACGGCTGGTAAAGATTACAGCACTGTAACCGGCAATATCAATTTTTTGTTTACGGAAATCCTTGGATGATATGCCATCCACAACAATGAAGGGATGAAAGTCAAGGCTCAAACTGAACTTTTTAGCCAAATCAAAATACGGAGACTTGTCGCCTTCCGGCTTTGGTTGGGTAATAAGTATTTTTTTAACTGGCCTGGCTGAAGCATCAGCCTGTGTTGAACCGTTTTTAACCATAATAAGTTCTGCAATGGTTCTGCAAAATTAAAGGTTTTTACTTAAATAAACCATTAAACCCTTGTAAATCAATAAAAGTGGCAACAATTCTATCCCGGCAATATATAAGATGAAATGAAACCTGCTGATTTTTAATTGGTTTTGCAATAACCCATAAGACCTGAAAAATCGTAACAGTAAGAAGATCCCGATACTCATTAATGAAACAATGACCGCAATTTTTACAACCTCAGCATCTGAAAAGGACAATATCACCACAAAAGGAACAAGGAAAATGCCGATGATCTTATTTATCAGAAAAATGACAAACAGGTATATATTCGTTATATCAGTTAGCCCGGTGACCCAGCCGGTAAACTTTAAGGTGCAGAATTTTATAAAATAGATCAATCCCAGCAGCAGCATACTGGATACAATCATCAGCCATTTATTTTCTTCATCTATCAAGTGGTAATGCAGCAAAAGAATGTAGAGATAAACTCCCCCACTAATGGCAAAAAAGATATTAAATACCAGTGAAGGCAGTTTTGCCTGTAATAGCTGATCCGTAAGCTGGCTTTGCCGCAGCGATGTATTAAAAAATACCCTGAACAGGTTTGTAAAATACCGGCCGTAAAGGTATTTGCAAAAGCCCAGGAGCAGTACAATGCCGGCAATAAGGTAAAATAAAGAATCCCCGTTCTTTTCTTTTTTATGCCGAACAGAAACTGAAACAGGGGTAGCTCCGCTGTTTAATAATTTATTCTGTAATTTGAATGCAGGGCTTGTTGATACTTTATTTACTGTTGAATCAGTTGTTTTAAGCAGTTGTAAAGAGTCGGGTAAAGGTTTTTGCAGAGAGTCGGTTTTCAAGACAGTGGAATCTGTATTTTGTGCATATAATGAAACGGAGAAAAACAGTATCCACAACAAGGAGAAAAATGCCCGCTTCACTGATAATTTATTTTAGCTGCAAAAATAGATGCTGTTACCCAGATTTCTAAAAGTAATTAACATACCCAAAATGAATTTTGGACGCTTCCCGCAGATTTAACTTAACATCATTTCTTTTACCGGCAGCATAGCTGATATTCAATAACCCGAATTTCGTTTCAAAAGCAAGCCCTAAACCTGCCCCAATAAAATTATTTTTTACATTAACCGATTGATATTTGTTTCTTACCCAACCACCATCTGCAAATGCAAACATGAATGAATTAAGGGCAAGCCTGTACCGGTATTCGGCAGTTAATACCGCATACTGGGTAGCATAAATACTTTCTTCGCTGAACCCCCTCAATAATTTATACCCCCCTATCTGAAAAAGTTCATTTCTGAAAATGTTCGGGCTGATAAATACCCCGCTGCTAAAAGCAGTTTTTACTGTAGCCTGTTTACCCACCGGGAAATAGTGCGCCGCTGAAAGTTTTACCCTGAACTGGTAAGACCGTGCTTTTACAGAATCATACAGGCTTGCATAATTGAACAGGGGGTCTTTAATATTTAAAATCTCATTGTTCTTCTTAATATTTTTTATGCCTACTGCTGCAGTCACTTTTATTTCATTCCCTTTCCTGGGATTAAGGCGGTAATCTGTTTTATTCCAGTCATAATCGAGCCCGATATTAACTGCAGTTACATCAATATTAGGTGGCAGTTGTTTGGTAGCTTTTACCTGGTTAGTGTCAACACCTGTTCCTAATAAAAAACTGTTTTGCCATTGAACAAAAATTTTCCCGGATTGCGTGGTTGATAACAGGTACTGTAGGCCAAGCAATGCATTGATCTGCAAAAAAGAAGAATCCTTTTTGAACAGGTCAAACATAAAGTCGATACCAAAATTGGAATTGAAAATATATGGTTGCACATAACCCAGGTTTAACCGGGGAGATTTGGCCTGCAACTGTTGCCAGTTGAATAAAATAGTTTCGCCGTTGTTCAATGCATTTTTCAAATTAAGGTTTACATCGGCAGTTAATTGCAACTT
>CAYTQB010000096.1:2725-9288 GCA_964439615.1 uncultured Ferruginibacter sp.
CCAAAAACACGGATACTGTCAATATGATATAGAGGTCCTTTTCTTGATCTTAATAATGCTTCCATTTTATCTTCATCAAGGCGGATGCTGTCCAGGAATATTTCTGCAAAGGGGTAACCATTTTTTTCATAATAATCTAATATTCGTTGCTGCAATGTCAAAAGTTGTTGAATATTGAGCAGTTTTCCTGCATAGTCCTTTTCCCTGAACCTGCTTTCATCCATCGCAGCTTTTTCAATCCCGTCAGGAGTCAATTTTATCCATTGGTATCTTTTGCCTAAAAATAAATGGATGGTTGTAGAATTTTCTTTTTCAAAAACACTGTCTACGGAAGCCGTTGGATAGCCCTTAGAACTTAATAATGCCTGCAGGCTTTGAACATAGGCATTACACAAGGTTCGGTCGGTAAACCCTGTTTGTAATTTTAAAGGCTGCAGGTTAAAGGAACTATCTTTGTCAACAAGAAGTATGTGCAATTGATACGCAGTTTTTGTTGGCGCCTGGGATTTACATTTTGCTGCAGGCAATAAAATGCCCATGCACACAAATACAGGAACGAGGATTTTACGGCTTACCAATTTAACAGGAGTCATTAATAACCAAATCTAAAATATTATCCCGACACTTACCGGGGCTTAAATCAGAATTCTTTGCCGGGCGTATACATACATATCCCTTTTTGCAGGCAGGCTTGCTATTATTGCAATTTTCATTTTTCTACATCGCTGGCACAAAAAGAAAAAATGATAGAAGCGATGCTGAAAGAAATAACCTTATCTGCACCTGTTTCGGAAAATAATAAGGAAATCATCTCCACCCTTTATTTTGGTGGAGGTACGCCTAGCATTTTAAGTATTGATGACTTGAAAATGATTTTCGAATCTTTACAAAATCGTTTTGTTTTTGCTGATGGTATTGAAATAACATTGGAGGCAAATCCTGATGATATCACAGATATGAAACTACATGAATGGAAATCAATGGGCATCAATCGCCTGAGTGTAGGCATACAAAGTTTTTTGGAAGAAGAACTAAAATGGATGAACAGGGTGCATACAGCTGCAGAATCTTTGTTTTGTATTGATAAAATAAAAGAAGCTGGCTTCAGCAATTTTTCTGTCGACCTGATCTATGGCTCACCACTATTAACTGATGACGATTGGAAACGGAATGTAGAAACCGTAATTGAAAAAAATATTCCTCATATTTCGTGCTATGCATTAACAGTTGAACCTAAAACAGCACTGCATAAAATGATAGCCCTGCATAAAAAAGAACCCGTTGATCCCGAAAAACAGGCAAGGCAGTTTTTATTATTAATGGAGTGGATGGAAAAGGCAGGATATGAGCATTATGAGATAAGCAATTTTGCCAAACCCGGATTGAGGAGCCGGCACAACAGCAGCTATTGGTCGGGAGAAAATTATTATGGTTTTGGGCCATCGGCACATGCATTTGATGGCAGGAGCCGGAAATGGAATATTGCAAACAACGCTTTATATGTTCAGTCTTTACAAAAAGACATTATTCCATTTGAAGAAGAAAGACTTACTGAAAAGCAACAACTGAATGAGCACATCATGACGTCGCTGAGAACTATTGAAGGTCTGGACCTGGAATATGTAACCGAAAAATTCGGTAAAGAGAAAAGCAATACAATCAAACAGCAAAGTAATAAATATGAAAGTACAGGCAGGTTAAAAACTGAGAACAACAGGATTATTTTAACTAAGGAAGGTAAATTGTTTGCTGATGGAATAGCCTCAGACTTATTTTTTTGAGTGGTGCAATTGCTTTTTCAAATACTTAACCAACTCCACAACTGTTAGACAAAGCACCATAAAAATTATGGCAGAAGCGCTGATATTTGAAAATGAGAAAGGCATTTTTTTATTTTCTATTTTCTACTGTAAAGTTAAACCATTTTTACACTAATGCCTGTTCAATTGTGTTAAAACCTTCGGCGGCCGGCAGATTTTCCCATAAAATTTTATAAACGGTCTCTGCGATAGGCATGTCGGCCTTAATACGCTGATTGATAATGTGCATGCATTTACTGGCATTATAACCTTCGGCAACCATGCTCATTTCCATTTGGGCGGCTTTTACAGAATATCCTTTACCGATCATATTACCAAAGGCCCGGTTTCGGCTGTGGAGGGAGTAACAGGTAACCAACAGGTCGCCCAGGTAGACAGAAGCCGCATAATTGGTTTGGAGTTTTGTGCTTGGAATATGCGGCAAATGGTGGTCTATAGACCCTACCTGGATATTTTGCACTCCAAGACCCCTTAAAAACCCAGCCATTTCATCGGCGCTATTGGCAATTAACACACTTAAAAAATTGTCCCCATAATCGAGTCCGTGGGCCATACCGGAACCTACAGCATAAATATTTTTCAATACCGCAGCATACTGAACACCATAGATATCGCTGTTCTCAACGGTATTTAAATAATCAGTTTTAAAATAAGCTGCTATTTCGTGTGTGGCTTTTTCATCAATGCCCGTAAAAGTGAGATAGGACAATTTTTCAGCAGCTATTTCTTCGGCGTGGCAGGGGCCCAGTACAGCAAAATAATTGCTCAACTCAATATTGAATTCCTTTTTAAGGTATTCATTAAGCAATAGATTCTGTTCAGGTAAAATTCCTTTTATGGCAGAGACGATCTTTTTGCCTGCAAAAATATTTCTATCCAGCCCGGTTAATGCACTATCAGTATAGGCAGAGGGTATAGCAATCACAATACAATCACTATGCTTTATTACTTCAGATGGGTCGGTAGTGAGTTTAAGTTTTGATATATCAAAGTGAGCGGTTGATAAATACTGGGGATTATGGCGACGGGCAAGTAAATGCTTTATGGCTGCTTCGCTTCGGTTCCACCAATAAATAGTGTTACCGTTGTCGGTTAAAATTTTGGCTATGGCTGTTCCCCAGCTTCCGCTCCCTAAAATTCCAAAGTTCATCGTTTTCAGTTTATGGTTTATGGTTTATGGTTTGTGGCTGAAAAGAGTTTTTTTATTTTTAACTCCTTACATCAAACTACAAACCTCAAACTACAAACTCTTCAAAGCCCTAATTTATCTACTGCCAACTGTGCCGCAATCTGGCTGGCGTCTTTCTTATTGTATCCCTTCGCCTCGGCAATCAACTCTCCATCAACAGTAGCACCAATAGTAAATAATCTTCTGCCGTTCTCAAATTTTTCATCCAGGGTTTCAAACTCCAGCGATTTCCCGTTCTTATTGGCCCAACCGTATAATTTGTTTTTGATATTAATCTCAATTACTTCAAGATCATCAATGAACATGTGCGGCATGATGATGTATTTTTCTACCCAGTGGTGAGTACCTGTGTACCCCTTATCAAGGTATACAGCGCCAATGAGGGCCTCCAGTGTATTACCGAATATCTGTGATATCTTAAGTGCATTATCATACTTATTGTAGAAGGTTATCTTTTTAAGTCCCATTTTCAAAGCGATATCATTCAGTTTTTGGCGGTTAACCATTTTACTTCTCATCTCGGTTAAAAAACCTTCGCCTTTATATGGATATTTCCTGAACAGATAATGAGCTACTATTGAGCTTAAAACCGCATCACCTAAAAACTCCAGCCGTTCATTGTTTTCATCAGCACCTTCCCGTACGCTCCGGTGGCTGAGTGCTGTTTTATATAAAGCAATATCGCCCGGGGTAAACCCAAGTACATTGTTGAGTTGTTTTTTAAACTCCCGGTTATGGCTTTGGTTTTTAAAAAAATCTTTTAAGAATTGCAAAACAGGTAAATAAGTTGTTTGCGTGAAATTACTCTTATTAGGTCAAAATAAAATTAAGGAATTCCGGTGATGCAGACAATGTTAACAAAAAAGAGGAATATCAATATAGCAGATCAGGCAAGGTATTTTTTCACAATAACCGAAGCATTATGACCGCCAAAACCAAATGTATTGCTCAATGCGGCATTTACAACACGATGTTGCGCTTTATTGAAAGTGAAATTTAATTTGGGGTCCAGTTCTGGATCATCGGTAAAATGATTAATGGTAGGTGGAACGATATCTTTTGTAACCGCCATGATACATGCCAATGCTTCCAGTGCACCCGCAGCCCCAAGGCAATGCCCCGTCATACTTTTTGTTGAACTGATGTTGAGTTTATACGCATGTTCACCAAATACATTCAGTATGGCTTTCGTTTCGGCCAGGTCTCCCAGCGGTGTTGAAGTGCCATGCACATTGATATAATCAATGGCTGATGGTTCCATACCGGCATCTTTTAATGCAACATTCATTACATTTTTTGCACCCAGCCCTTCTGGGTGAGGGGCAGTTATATGATGTGCATCAGCAGTTGCACCACCTCCGGCAATTTCACAATAAATTTTTGCTCCACGTGCAAGAGCATGTTCCAGGCTTTCCAGCACCAGCACACCTGCTCCTTCGCCCATTACAAAACCGTCCCTGTCTTTATCAAAAGGCCGGCTTGCTGTAGAAGGACTGTCATTTCTTTCGCTCAAAGCTTTCATGGCATTAAATCCTCCAACGCCTGCAGCACTAACCACTGCCTCGCTTCCTCCAGTTATTATTACATCAGCTTTACCCAGACGTATATTATCAAAAGCATCAATTACAGCATTGGTAGATGAAGCACAGGCGCTCACCACTGCATAGTTGGGACCACGAAAACAGTGACGCATGGATATTTGACCTGCAGCAATATCCAGTATCATTTTTGGAATAAAGAAAGGATTGAAACGGGGTGTTCCGTCTCCCAGGGCAAAGTTCACCACTTCTTCCTGGAAGGTAATTAAACCCCCGATACCGCTTGCGAAAATCACTCCCACCCGGTCTGCATCAACATTGTCTTTGCTGATGCCAGCATCTTTTACAGCCTCATCACTTGCAATTAAGGCAAACTGGGTAAAGCGGTCTATTTTACGTGCTTCTTTACGGTCTAAATAAGCTGTGGGTTCAAAATCTTTAACTTCACAGGCAAACCTGGTTTTAAACTTGCTGCAGTCGAATTGTTTGATAAAATCACATCCACTAACCCCATTAGCAAGACCCTGCCAGTACTCCCCGACAGTTTTTCCCAACGGTGTAAGTGCACCCAATCCGGTAACTACAACTCGTTTTAAAGCCATAAAATTTGCCTGTGATAATTAAGTTAATTACTTAGCATGTTCTTCTAAGTAAGCATTGGCCTGGCCCACGGTAGTAATGGTTTCGGCCTGCTCGTCAGGAATAGAAATATTAAACTCTTTTTCAAATTCCATAATAAGTTCAACGGTGTCCAAGCTATCGGCACCTAAATCGTTAGTAAAAGAAGCTTCCGGGGTAACCTCAGCTTCATCTACTCCTAATTTGTCAACAATTATTTTCTTTACTCTTGTTGCAATGTCTGACATGATTGTAAAATTTAGTTTGTATTGGTTGCAAAAATATACATTTTGAGGTAAATACAAAGAAATAGATATTGTGCGGTAAATAGCCCTTATAAGCGTAAAAAACTGTTGTTTTTGGGGCACCATCAAACCCTTTTACGGCTTACTGAAGACCCTATTCACCAAAGCGATTTATTCACTGACAGTTTTTCACATAGGCCCGGTAATAACAAAAAAATTGTATATTGTTACGCATCTTTAGCCAAAACTTAAACCATTATCAAAACTTAACACCGTTATGGCCTTAAAACAAATAGACCACGGCTCTAAGGAATACCAGCAAATGGTAAAACTCAGAAATGATATCCTTCGCCAGCCTCTCGGGCTTTCTTTTGATGCTGACGAACTGGCAAGGGAAAAAGAAGATATTTTAATAGGCGCTTTTGATGATGATGAAATGCTGGCTTGCTGCCTGCTTACAAAAATGGACGATAAATGTTTACGGTTAAGACAAATGGCTGTACAGAATAACCTCCAGGGCAAGGGTATTGGCGCCAGCATGATGAACTTCGCAGAAACGGTGGCCCGGGATAAGGGGTATAAGAAACTGGTGATGCACGCCCGTAAAACTGTTATGGGTTTTTATGAAAAGCTTGGTTATAAGGCTGTGGGTGATGAATTTACTGAAGTAACGATTCCTCATTTTGTAATGGAAAAAAGCCTGTAACCAACCTTACTTTTTAATTTTTGCCTGTAATATCTTCCTTGCTTCGTGCAATGTATCGTCATCTTCAAATGCGTCTTTGGGTACAATAAAAAAAGATCGGCTGTTAAAGTAGAGGTGAAAAAAATGAGGGCTCTCTATCCATGTACTGAACTCCGCCCAACCCCAGCTCCTGCCACCCCGGTCATTCTCAATCCTGAATTCATCGTCGGATAACTTTGCCTGAAAACGGTCTTTAAATGTATCGGCTTTACGATAAACCATATAGGGTAATACAAACCAGAAAACGATCATCAGCATAAACCACAAAAAAGAACTGAGTAAAAAAGCCATGGGTGATATCTTTTTAAAGAAAAATAGTGCAGCTGATAGTATGGCAAAAACATTCACCAGTATCATCATTATCTTGATCTCTTTCCTGCTAATAAAATGATAGCGCAGCGCCTGGAT
>CAYTQB010000097.1:0-4181 GCA_964439615.1 uncultured Ferruginibacter sp.
CTTGTCCAAAAAAGTAACCAAAAAAGGACACTCCAAATCGATTACACCCCGATTTGGAGATGGTTCCCTGATTAAGCTTTGGTGCTACTGTGACTTCGACTTCAGTAATTCTACTCTTTGGATTTAAGAGTTCAGCGTAATTCACTTGTAAGCATATTAAAGTACTTATAAAATGCGAAATCAACTGTTTACTATTCAGCAGAATGTTTTGAAGTGTGGGCCCCGGAAAAAATTGCGTTAAGAAAATCTGGAGGCAAGGAGTAAAAATGAAATTAGTGTTATAGGTGCTTGGCTATATTATTGGCTGGGAAGTCGCACATAGCCAGGATTAATTCAACTGCTGTAACTATTTCATTTTACCCTTGACGAAAGATTTTTAGCTTTTTTTTCCGCAGCCCTTGATTTTTGTTTCTTTTCATCAAGGAAAAGAAAAGTATAATTCAATAAACCATATTTTTGACAAATGCTGAAAGGAAAAAAGATAGTTGTAGTGATGCCGGCTTACAATGCTGCTAAAACACTGGAGCAAACCTATGCAGATATTCCTTTTGATATCGTGGATGAAGTGATACTGGTAGATGATGCCAGTACCGATGAGACGGTGAAAGTGGCTCAGGCATTGAACATAAAACATGTGATACGCCACGATGATAATAAAGGATATGGCGGAAATCAAAAGACCTGTTACAATACGGCACTTTCATTGCAAGCAGACATTGTCATCATGCTTCACCCGGATTACCAGTATAATCCTAAACTTATCCCGTCAATGGCAAACCTTATTGCCGATGATGTGTACCCGGTTGTGATCGGCAGCCGTATTTTAGGCAAGGGTGCCATGCAAAATGGAATGCCGGGGTACAAATATTTTTTTAACCGTTGCCTCACGCTTTTCCAGAATATACTACTTGGGCAAAAATTATCTGAGTATCATACGGGATTCAGGGCTTTTTCCAAAGAGGTATTGCAGGATATTAATTTTATGGCCAACTCCGATGATTTTGTTTTTGATAACCAGATGTTGTTGCAGATCATCTATAAGAAATATGCCATTGGGGAAATATCATGCCCGGCAAAATATTTCGACGATGCTTCTTCCATAACTTTTATCCGGAGTTGCCGCTACGGTTGGGGAATTGTTACAAATACGTTTGGTTTTGTTTTGCAAAAGATGAAACTGGTGAGGTTGAAAATATTTTCTTAGTGCTCTTTGTGCAAAACTCTGTGTTCTTTGTGGTTCCAATTTTACCACAAAGGGCACTTAGAAAGGACAACACAAGGAACACAAAGAAATTATTCTATACAGAAAGTTTTAACCCGTAATTTTATGTCCAAATAACAACATATGACCGATTTTAAGTTAGATCCCGACATGAATATTGAGGTAATGGCCCGTTTCATTGCTAAAGGAAGCGATGCGCCATTAAGGGGTAGTGATTATGAAATGTGCCTGTTTGAAAAAGACCTGATGGAAGATGATTACCTGGGAAGGGGTCCGCTGGATGATCAGGGTGTTGCAAGAATTTCCTTCAGGCATTCGGATTATACAGATTTTTTAAACCCCGAAGTAAACCCCGACTTATACTTTGCCTTATACAAAGGAGAAGCACTTATTTTTCAAAGCAAGGTGATGCGTGACCTTGATCTCAACAGCATGGAAAAATTTAAGATGGGGGAGGGTGAAGTTATTGACCTGGGAACTTTTTTGGTGGGAGAATAATATTCAGCCATTGCCTTTCCCTTTTGGTTTTGTTTTAGCCGGTTGTTTGGCATCAGGTTTTTTTTCTGTCTCTTCCAGGTCGGCTCCTTTTAATTTATTCTCATCAATTATACCTTCCTGGTTGCGTATGGGGTTGGGTACCGGCTCCTGGCCCAGGGGTGTTACATAGTTGAAAATCTTCTCAACATGCACCCACTTACCATTCTTCCACTTAAAACCTTCATAATCGCCATCACCAACCAATGTCCATTTCTTTTTGGGTTCATTCGATTCTGAAATAAGGTGTTCAACAACGATCAGGTCAAGCTCTTTATCATAAGTTAGCCGTGGGCCTGCGCCTTTTTTATATTCCATCACATAACGGCTTTGTGATGTTTTAAAAACGCTGTCTTCTTCATAACTGAAAAGCCTGCCGCCAAAAATGGGTTCGCCGGTAACAAAATTCAAAACCTCAATAATTTTCCTGTTGCTGCGGATATTGTTTTCATCATAACCAAGCAGGGTATAATAATTCTGGTTGGCGCTCCTTTTCAGAATTATCCTGTAATAAATGGCGCCGATCCATCCCAGGTTGTTACCAATTGTATCTGTAATATTGGTAGTCACATCCGATTTATCTATCAACGGGTACAATTTTAAAGAACCATCATGGGTTCTCATTTGAATGGCCCCGTGCTGGCGAACCACATCACCGGTTATGCCGGGGATCACCAGTTGCCAGGTAATTATGCGAAAAGTACTGTCGGGTGAATATAATCTTGAAATGGTTTCCAGCGAATCGAAGGGGTAGTGGAACGAGTTAGGTATTTTAAGCGCCCTTACCAGCATACGTGTAAAAGTACTGTCTGCAAAAAAACGGTCATCAGAATTGATACCCTGAATGATCTTTACTGCATATTCTTTTAATGAATCTTCTTTTTGCAGCAGAAATTTAAGGTCGGTTTTGCTGATGCCTTGTGCAAGGGAAAGTTGACAGATAAAGGATAATACAAGTGGGCCCAACAGTTTCTTCATGCGATAAAATTAGTTATTCCTTTAACAAGATGCGTACAATATTATTGCCTGTGTAAAAAATTTAACTAAAGCTTAGAACACGAATTAGGCCAATTACTCGAATTACACTAATTAAACCAATTAAACGAATTAAGCTAATTACACGAATTGGGGAAGGGCTTTGGCAAAAGCAAGCAATGAAGCGTACACTTTATCGATACGGTTATCGGTAAGGTCAACTTCAGGCCGGGTGGTGGGGAGGAAGATGGTCTTAGCACCAAGGTTACGCCCAAACTGCATGTCACTGATGGTATTACCGATCATAATAGCTTTTGACAGTTCAATACCGGGAAAATCTTTTACTGCTTTCAAACCCATGCCAGGGTTTGGTTTTCGGTTGGGGCTGGCTTCATCAATATCGGGACAAAAATAAACGCCATCAATTCTTCCACCGGCTTTTTCAATTTCACTGATCATATTTTTATGAATGATCTCCACATCTTCTGTCCGGGTAACGCCTTTTCCAATACCACGCTGGTTAGTGACAACAATAATGTGTTTGAATTTCTTTGCAAAGACGGTCAGTGCTTCTTTAACCCCATCATAGAACATAAATTCATCCCAGGTATGGATATAATCCTTGTGTTTTTCATGGTTGATCACTCCATCCCGGTCGAGGAAGAGTGTCCATGTGTTATCTATTTTACTTAAATCTATCACTTTATTACACGAATGAAACTAATTACACGAATTTTTAAAACAGGTTTTATAATTCCTAACTCCTAACTCCTAATTCCCTTTGCGCTCTTTCATAATCTTTAGGAATGCCAATATCAATAAAATATTCGTCCTGTACCATGCCAAACATTTTTCTTTTACTGAAATATGTTTCGAGATAGTCTTTTTCAAAAGAGAATTTTTGAGGAAGTTCTTCCTGTATAAATTTATCCCGGTTCAATGCATAAACCCCACCGTTGATGAAGCCTGTCTTGTACGGTTTCTTTTCTTTAAAACCGGTAATTAAATGATCGCTGTTCAGTTCAACAACACCGTAGCGGTCAAAATTCTGCATAGGTCTCAAAGAAAGTGTGCAATCAGCTTCACTGGTTTTATGAAAGGCAGCCAGTTTTTTTGCATCTATATTGAAAATGGTATCGCCGTTAAGTACAAGTACATCTTTACCACTAACCAATGTGCAGGCAAGTTTTACGGCACCACCTGTACCTAATGGTTCTTCCTCAATTGAAAACTTGCAGTTGAGGGCCGGGTATTGTTCGTTTACATAATCAACGATCATTTCACTTTTATAGCCGACAGAAAAAATAAATTTATCTACGCCTTGTTTTTCCAGATAATTAATAACATAGTGGAGAAAAGGTCTGCCTGCAACGGGCGCCATGCATTTGGGAACATCTGCAACAACCGAACGTAACCTTGTACCCAAACCCCCGGCTAATATGATGGCTTC
>CAYTQB010000097.1:4281-5841 GCA_964439615.1 uncultured Ferruginibacter sp.
CAAATGATGTGGCCCAGCATGATATGGCTTTCCTGGATACGTGGTGTATCTGTTGAAGGAACATTTATTAAATGATCTGAAAGCGATTTTAAAGTACCTCCCGTTGCTCCCGTAAAAGCAATGGTGGTCATTCCTTTTTCTCTGGCCACTTCAAATGCATTGTAAATATTCTTGCTGTTGCCTGATGTGCTCAATCCCACCAGCACATCCCCTTTGTTGCCGATACCTTTTATCAACCTGGAGTAAATGACATCATAACTATAATCATTAGCCACTGCGGTCATGTAAGAAGTGTTACAATGCAACGCTTCGGCAGGCAATGCATCCCTGTCGGTATAAAACCGCCCGCTGAATTCGGCAGCCAGGTGCTGGGCATCAGCAGCGCTGCCACCATTACCACAGAACAAAACTTTGTTGCCATTTTTAAAAGCTTTTACAATGACAGCTATACAATCTTCAACCGTTTTCAGCAAAGCCTCATTTTGCAAAATATCCTGCTTCACCTGCACCGAAGCAGCGATTATATCTTTTATTTGTTCCATTTTTTTCAATTTAAATGCTCCATGTGGTTAAGCCATGCTGTGTAAAGGAATATTCTTTTACACTTCCACCAAAAGTATTCAATGTTTTTATAACTGCATGGCGGGTATTTCCCGGGCAATAAAATATCATGAATCCACCACCGCCGGCGCCGCTTATTTTGCCCCCGGTAGCCCCGGCTTTTTTAGCGGCAGCATATACTTCTTCAATTCCGCTGTTGCTGATATTGGCTGCCATGTGTTTTTTCTGTTCAAACCCGTAATCCAGTATTAAACCTATTTCATCCAGTTTGCCTTGCAGCAAGGCCTCTTTCATCATCCTGGCCTGGTCTTTAAGATGATGCATGGCTTCAATACTTTTTTCGTTCTTTTCATTTACATTTTTTACCTGCTCTTTGATTATCGCTGCGCTTTCCCTTGAAGTGGAAGTAAAATACAGCACCAAATTGTTTTCCAATTCATGCAAGTACTCTGGTTTAATGCGCAGTGGGTTTACTATCACTTTACCGGCTCCATAGAATTCCATAAAGTTCACACCGCCAAAAGTTGCTGCATACTGGTCTTGCTTACCTCCTGCCAGTTGCAGATCGTTTCGTTCAATATCATAAGCGTATTGAGCGATCTTGTATTCATCTAAAGGAAGTTTAAGCATTTCAACAAATGCACCAAGCACTGCAACAACCAGTGTAGAAGAAGTGCCCAATCCCGAACCTGCAGGAGCATCTACAAAAGTAGACAGCCGAAATCCATGCAAAGGCATTGTATGATCTTTTTGTATGCGGTTGTAAACAGCTTTTAGCAGATCAAGCTTTCCATCAATGGGTAGTTGACTGAGCAGGCCGAATTGCTGTTCTTCGTCTCTATCAAGCGCCTCAACGATTATCTTATCTTCATCAATGAGTTCAATAGTAGCGTATGCCGAAAGAGAGATGGTTGTATTTAAGATAGCTCCACCATATTGATCGCTGTACGGGCTCACATCTGTACCACCACCGGCAAGACCAATACGCAAGGGAGCTTT
>CAYTQB010000097.1:5941-9022 GCA_964439615.1 uncultured Ferruginibacter sp.
AAATCAGTTCGTAAGATCAGGCTATCTTTTATACCGAGTTTGGCTATCTGCTCATCGTAAGTTTTCCTGTCTTCATAAAATTCGCCGGCAATGAGCAATCGGCAATCGGCAATGGGCAATGCTGAGTCTTTTAAAAGTTTAAAGGCTTCCAATAAAATATCAAGCCCCTTGTATTTCCTGATAAAGCCAAAATATAAAATGATCTTTTGCGCATTGCTTATTGCCAATTGCCTTCTTGCTTCCGATTTACTAATCTTTTCTCCAAAATTATCATACAGCGGGTGTCGTACAAGCACCGCCTTTTTTTCTGTTGTAAATAAACACAGGTCGCTGAGCACTTTTTCACTCATCAGTATAAAAGCATCTACCGGTTTAATAAAATAGCTGGTGAATGCCTTATCGCCGATACGTTTTTCATGGGGCACTATATTATCAGCAATACAAACAATTTTAGTATGCTTGTTTTTTCTAACGATGCGTAAAATGGTTCCCAGGCAGGGCCCCATGAATGGTATCCAGTATCGTACAACAACGATATCGGGTTTCATTTTTTTCAATTCCCTTCCCACACTTATCCAGTTGAATGGATTTATGGAATTGATACGGGTATGGATGTCAAGACCGGCAGGTGCAGGCACATCGGTAAACTGAGATTTTCCCGGAAACAAAAATCCCGGGTATTGCATGGAGAAAGAGTAAATGCTTGTTTGGTGCCCTTCATGTTGAAACTGGCGGGCAAGGCGTTCATTGAAAGTAGTGATACCACCGCCACGCAAAGGATGCGCCGGGCCGATGATAACGATTTTCTTTGGATAGAACGCTGATGACACTGGTGAAGCTGATTTTAGCGGATTTATTTGCTACTGTTTGTAAAGATTTTTCTTTTAAAAATAGGTTTCTTTCCAAAGAAAAGCAAAAGGCCCACTTCTTTGTCAGTTGCCTTGAGATAATTGATCAGTTGTAATTCGTGCTCTTCAATCAACATGCCTTCTCCGGCTTTTAGTTCAAGAATGATCTTATCTTCAACCAGAATATCTGCAAAGTAGTTGCCTACACTAGTATCATCATAATAAACTTCAATAGGAACTTGTTTGGAACAATTCAGGCCTTGATTTTTTAATTCCAGTAACAGGGCATTCTCATATACCTTTTCCAAAAATCCATACCCTAATTTATTATATATTGTATAGAAGCTTTTAATGATTATTTCTGTCAATTCTTCATGAAGCAGCATAAATCCGTTTTAAATCTGCGTTTTCGGTGTCATCAGTGTTCTATCCTTCCAGTCCAATCTTGTCTTCTACCAAATAATTATTCCGCTCTGCCGAATTCCTCGAGATCAGTTCCCCAATAAAACCTGCAAGGAATAATTGAGTACCAATGATCATGGCTAAAATAGCAAAGAAGAAAAGTGGACGCTGCGTCATACCTGTTTTATCAAAAAAGAATTTGGAGATGCTGAGATAAGTAAAAATGGCAAGGCCGAAAAAAAATGCGAGGGTACCCCATAATCCAAAAAAGTGCATCGGCCTTTTACCAAACTTGCCCATAAAGAAAATAGTCATCAGGTCCAGGAAACCGTTTATAAAACGGCTCCATCCAAATTTGGTAACACCATATTTCCTGGCACGGTGTTCCACCACTTTCTCGCCAATATTTTTAAAGCCAGCCCATTTGGCCAGCACCGGCACATAGCGATGCATCTCGCCATACACTTCAACACTTTTTACCACTTTCTTACTGTACGATTTAAGGCCGCAGTTAAAATCATGCAGCTTTATCTTGCTCATGCTACGGGCTGCAGAGTTGAATAGTTTTGAGGGTAAATTCTTGGAAAAAGTATTGTCATATCTTTTTTTCTTCCAACCGCTCACCATATCAAAACCATCTTCCACTATCATTCTCCGCAGTTCAGGAACTTCATCAGGGCTGTCCTGCATGTCTGCATCCATGGTGATGATTACTTCACCTGAAGAAGCTATAAAGCCTTCGTTTAGTGCAGCGCTTTTACCATAGTTACGTTGAAATTTTATACCCTTGATGTTTGGATTAGCATTGCGGAGCTGTTCAACCACTTTCCAGGAACTATCAGTGCTTCCGTCATCTATCATGATCACTTCATAAGAAAAATTGTTTTCCTTCATCACCCTTTCTATCCACGCAGCAAGTTCCGGTAAGGATTCTTCTTCGTTATAAAGTGGTATGACGATTGACAGGTCCATCAGGTTTATTTTCTTTTCATGAATAAAAACGAAGATACTAATGTAATTACTGCGCCGATGATCAAATACTGGAATACCGATGCTGCAATCAATATAGTAAGGTAGGATTTTTTCATCTCACTCACATTTGATTCGATCTCGGGAGGCATTGCATTCCCCTTTTTGATCAACTGCTCTTTATATACAGCAGCTATCTGCTCGGTGAATTCCGGGTGCATTTTATTGAACACAAAAGTGTACATGATCATCAGCAGGGTTACCACTATAAAAGATTTGAATCCCTGCTGGAAATAACTTCCAAACTTATGATCATTCTGTTCCTGTCTGCTGAAACGGTAAACAGCCCATGTGATTCCTATTGCATACACGATATAGATGCTATATTGTATGATACTTCCGGATTCCATACCCGAATAAAAAAATCCGAGAGACAGCCCGATCATCAGTATACCGGTCAGCAGTCCTATTCCTGTAGCATTTAATTTTTGCAGCATCTTTATTAATTCAAATGAAACTGGCCTTTATTGATTATTCCGGCAACCCTGCCTTTTAATTTTTCCCCTGTGAATGGTGAGTTCTTTGATTTAGACCGTATCATCTTTTCATCAAAAACAAATTCAGCATCCGGTATAAACAAGGTCAGTGAAGCTGTTTCTCCTTCTTTGATCTCCGGAACAGGCAGGCCAAAAATATTTCTCACATTGATGGTTTGCATTTGTACAAAATCCTGCACCGGCAAACCAACCGTGGTCAGCACGGCAAACATGGTCTCTAAACTTATCATCCCTGCTTTAGCATATTCAAACTCACAGGCTTTGTTATCTGAGTGTTGGGGCAGGTGATGAGATGCTATGCAGTC
>CAYTQB010000098.1:0-8800 GCA_964439615.1 uncultured Ferruginibacter sp.
TGGCAGAGATCGTTTTTAATGCCCCGGAAAAACTGGAACAACTCAATGCCCTCACCCACCCCGCTACCATTAAAGATGCCGAAGACTGGATGAAAAAACAAACAACTCCCTATTCAATAAAAGAAGCTGCACTCATCTTTGAAAGTGGAGCACAGGAACACCTTGATCATGTGATTGGCGTTACCGCCCCTGCCCCATTACGCATACAACGCACCATGCAACGGGACGGTATCACCAGGGAAGAAGTGATGGCAAGAATGGATAAACAAATGGACGAATCCATCAAAATGAAACTCTGCGATTTTGTTTTAATCAATGATGAACAGGAAATGTTACTGCCGCAGGTAATTGCCCTGCATGAAAAGTTATTATCGCTGGTAAAGTAAGATTTATGATTTAAAAAAGGCCTTACAATCCTAAGGGTGCAGGCCCCTCTCCCTTGGAGTTCCTGCAAAGGAACGGACGTAGCTCAGTTGGGGTGAGGTCAAAACCCAAATAATATGGAAAAAGTTAACCTCGCTGAAAAATTCAACCTCTTTAATGATTACTGCAACCCACGCATCATTGGTGAACTGAATGGTCAACATGTTAAAGCAGTGAAGCTAAAGGGAGAATTTGTATGGCACAGTCATGAACATGAAGATGAACTCTTCCTGGTAGTAAAAGGTAAATTCAATATGGAGCTGAGGGATAAAACAGTAACCATCAATGAAGGTGAATTTTTTATTGTGCCAAGAACCATTGAACATAAACCTGTTGCTGAAGAGGAAGTACATATTCTTTTATTTGAACCCGCAACTACTTTAAATACCGGTGATGTGCAGAATGAATTGACAAGAACGGTGCTGGAAAAGATATAAGTAAGACAATATCTATGAACATCAACTTTGTGTTCCTTTGTGAGAAGCCTTTGTGTTGCTTTATGCTAAAATATTTCACAAAGTATCACAAAGAAAAAGAAGTTACACAAAGATTTACATCTGATACCCTTCTAACTAACCACCAACCTGTAACTCTCTTTTACTCCAAGGCCCAAAAAATTCACCACATAAATTCCTTTGGCTAATTTATTTGTTGAAAGGGTAATTTCATTTTTACCGGCCTGTAATATTTCATCAGTCTTAAAAACAAGTTGCCCCGATGAATTAAAAATGTTGATGTGGATGTTATTTTTATCAACAGCCGATTGCAATACCAGTACCGCATCGCTGCCCTGCTGCACAGGGTTTGGTGCAATAAAATTTCTTACAAGCTTACTCCTGCTTATGGTAATTGTTTTTGTATAAGAGATCTCTCCGCTTTTTTCTTTCAACCGCAAACGGTAATAAAGCAGGTTATGCTGAACATTTTTATCAAGCATTGAATAATCAGACCTGTTGCTACCAACTCCTTTTGCATTCTGTTCAGCCACCGAAATAAAGTTTATTCCATCCGAACTCCTTTCTACGAAATACGATTGCATGTTGATCTCGTTGGTGGTTATCCAGTTCAGTTGTACATCATTGCTATTAATGAATTGCCCATTGAATGAGATAAGTGCAATAGGTAATGGTACAGAGAACATACCATAAGCCCCCATGGTATAGCCCGCCGGGTAGCGCCATGGGCCATATATCTGTCCTGTTATTGCTGTCACTTTATCGTACTCAACCCTTACTCTTACTTTATTTGTCTTGCTTCCCACTTTCTGCACATTGTATTTTAATTCGGTACCACCAATACCCAGGTCGGTCCAGGAAGGTTGTTTGCCCAGAAAGGCGGTACTGTTGGTAATGGGGTTGCCGCTGAATGCCCCACTTTGAGATTTTACTTCCCACACTAATTTTCCTTTCACCTTCCCTAACGGTGATTTAGCAAATAATCCTGTTCCAAATAAATTTGGCTCGGTAATATTAAAATGTTGAATGGGTGTAACTAAATCGGTATTATATAACCGGAGATTATTTCTTTTTCCCCCTCCATTATTACCGAGAAATACAAAAGAGGCGCCCTGCCCCCCCAGGCCGTTGTTATAAAGATATGCTCCCACAATGACATCGCTATATCCATCCCCATTTACATCTCCTGCCCCCGCTACTGAATAGCCCATATTAGCATAGTTTAGATTCCCTTCCAATTGTGTTTGAATGGTTGTTCCGATGCCGGCAGGACTGCCGTGGAATAAAAAGGCAGCTCCTTCATCTGTTTGTCCATTTACAAAAAAGTTTGCTCCGACAATAACATCGCTATATCCGTCTCCATTCACATCTCCTGCCGAAGCCACAGAAATACCCATTTGGGTGGAACTTTGACCATTTTCTAATTGAGCTTGCCTGGTTGTATTTATACCGGTAGTGCTGCCATGAAAGATGAAGGCAGCTCCTAAATTAATTGCCCCTACAATAACATCGCTGTAACCATCCCCGTTCACATCGCCAGCTGAATTTACACATTGGCCCATTTGAGCCAGAACCTGATTACCCTCTAATTGGGCTTTTACCGTAGTAGTAATACCAGCAGCGCTACCATGGTATACAAAGGCTGCGCCTTCGTCAGACTGTCCATTGTCAAACCAATTTGCTCCAACAATCACATCACTATATCCATCGCCATTTACATCACCAGCACCTGCTACACTAAGTCCAAAATGAGCACCGACCTGGTTAATTTCCAATTGGGTCTGAATAGTTGTAGTAATCCCAGTAGCGCTGCCATGGTAAACAAAAGCGCCTCCTTCCTGGCTTTGCCCGTTAGTAAAATAAAACTCACCCAGAATCACATCACTGTAACCATCCCCATTTACATCTCCCGCTGATGCTACGTCAAGGTTAATTATCCATGAACCAAATACATTTGTTAGCTGAGTTTGAACTGCATTGACCACACCAGCAGCACTGCCATGAAAAACATAGGCGGCACACCCTCCCGGAGTAGCTTGGGGTGCTGAGACAATCACATCACTGTAGCCATCTCCATTTACATCCCCGGCAGATGCAACACTTGATCCAAAAAATGCATTTACCACATTAATTTCCAGGGTTGATTGTATAGTACTATTTAAGCCAGTAGCGCTACCATGATACACAAAAGCTGCACCTTCATTTGTTTGCCCGTTAGTAAAATAGCGGGCTCCTACAACTACATCACTATATCCATCAGCATTTACATCTCCTGCGGACGCCACAGAATATCCTGTTTGTGAGATTTGATTATTTTCTAATTGTGCCTGCAAAGTTATACTAAGCCCACTTGGGTTGCCGTGGTAAACAAAAGCGGCACCCTCGTTAGGATTGCCATTGTCATAGTTGGGTGCACCAACAATCACATCGCTATACCCGTCACCATTCACGTCGCCTGCAGAGGCCACAGAATTTCCAAACTGAGCGTCAATTTGGTTACTTTCTAATTGCGCTTGTATAATATTCGTAATCCCGGTAGCGCTTCCAAAATAAACAAATGCGGCTCCTTCATTCGATTGTCCGTTGTCATATTGAAATGCTCCCACAATCACATCACTATAACCATCGCCATTCACATCGCCTGCACAGGCTACTGATTTTCCTAATCTTGCATCAGCCTGATTCAATTCCAACTGAGTTTGTATAGTTGTGATAATCCCGGTAGCAGATCCATGAAAGATATATACAGAGCCTTCGTTACTTTGCCCATTGCTATAATAATCAGCACCTGCAATTACATCACTATAACCATCTCCGTTTACATCGCCTGCGGATGCAACGGATTGACCCATATGTGCAAAAACATTATTACTCTCTAATAGTGTTTGTATAACAGTAGTAATGCCTGCAGCACTCCCATGATAAATAAATGCGGCCCCTTCACCACCTTGTCCATTGCTATAATTCCATACTCCTACAATGATATCACTGTAACCATCTCCATTCACATCACCTGCACAGGCAACAGAAGTGCCCATATTATCAGATGCATCATTGCTTTCCAGCAGCGTTTGTACGGTAGGAATAATACCCGTAGCACTGCCATGATAAACAAAAGCAGCTCCTTCATCACTCTGGCCATTATCAAAACCAACTGCTCCTATAATTACATCACTATACCCATCACCATTTACATCACCTGCTGAAGCCACTGATCTGCCCATAGCAGCTAACGACTGATTCATTTCCAATTGTGCCTGGATGGCTGTATTAACACCGGTTGCAGAACCATGAAAGACAAAAGCAGCTCCTTCCTGACTCTGGCCATTTGTATAATCGTCGGCCCCTACAATTACATCGCTGTAGCCATCCTTATTTACATCTCCTGCAGAGGCAACAGATATTCCGAAATTAGATTGGCCCGTTTGATCACATTTCAGGTATGCCTGTACTGTAGTACTAATACCGGTAGCCGAACCATGAAAAATAAAAGCTGCGCCGGGTTGAAATGGCGGTGCCGGGTTGGAATATAAATATGCCCCTACGATCACATCACTATAGCCATCCCCATTCACATCACCAGCAGAAGCAACCGAATAACCCAAAAAGGCGTTTGTTTGATTAATTTCTAATTGTGTTGCTGCTGTTGTGCTTAAAGGGTCAATGGTAATTGGATAGGCTGCATCCTTAGCATTCACTTCAATTTCAAAACCATCATGTTTTTTATTTACCGCAAACCTTGCAGCCAGCTCTTTATTATTAGCATCCCAAACCTTTAAACCATTATAGGTAATTTTTTTATCATGCCCGTTCCGGGTTGCTTTGGCGAAATGGATTTCTTTATCATGAACCTTATTAATAAACCAGCCGGGAGAGGTTTGAAGTTTAAGGTTTAAGGTTTGAGGTTCATCCTTTTGAATTTTACCTTTTGAATTTTGAATTACCGGTTCTTTGTTGATGATGAAGTTTTGCCGTATGCCTTCGGAAGTATTGATATATTCACTCTTAAAATCATTGTTATGGTTGAACTGAACCGTCTTTTGGTTAAGAGAAACAATGGCATCGTTTGAAGGTGAATATACCTGCTTATTATTGACAAAAACACCGAGTGTTTTTAGTTCCAGCCTCCACTTACCGGCGCTGTCGTTTCGTGGCGCCAATGTAAATGTGTGGGGTGTATAAAAAGAACGCAGGTTGTTTCTGCGGTTGGGAGATGCATAGGTTTTGGTAGCTTCATCATATTTGATTTCGTATTCCATCTCCTCAATACCCTTCATTGCCTGGGCATACCAGTTGCTTTGCTTTAAAGCGGCCGTATCGGATGATATATCTGTTGGCTTGCTCTTTTCCCAAAAAGGAGTTGTTTGTCTGGCAAAATGAATAGAAATATTTTGAGGATATAGTTCCGCTGCGGGCAATACACTACTTTCGGAAAAGGGAATCGCCGCAAGAATTAACAGCCCTGACAGTAAGTATCTGTACTGCATTATGTCCTGTTTGTAAGTTGAAAAGCAACCTGCAGGATAATGGAACAAAACTGTTCCTAAGATAAACAATTATTTGCAAAACCAAAATTGGTTTTTGTAAAGAAGGACTGCAGCCCCATTCTAAGAGAACATAACTTGTAATAAACCTCACAGGTTTCGTAACTTCAATACATGAAAATTTTTTCAGCATCGCTGATAAAAGAATGGGATGCTTATACTATAAAGAATGAACCAATCGCTTCCATTGACCTGATGGAAAGAGCCGCCACAGCCTGCTGCAAATGGTTAATAGGAAAAAATTTTGGTCAGCACAATTTTCGCATTTTTTGCGGTAAGGGTAATAATGGAGGAGATGGATTGGCTATTGCAAGATTGCTGATCGAACACCGGTGCAATGTTACCATTTACATTCTTGAGTTCGGTAATAAGGGTACAGCAGATTTTCAAAACAACCTGGAAAGATTACATCAATGCACAACTGATATTCATTTTATTCAATCAGCTGATTTTTTTCCTTCCATCAACGATAATGATATAATCATTGATGCATTGTTTGGCACAGGGTTGAACAAACCGCCTGAAGGAATAAGTAAAGAGTTGATAGAACTCATCAATGCATCAAAATGTACCATTGTTTCCATTGATATGCCTTCGGGTTTGTTTGCAGACATAAGTTCAAAAGGCAATGCGGTGATCAACGCATCCATCACCCTCTCCTTTCAAAATCACAAGCTTGCTTTTCTTTTGCCTGAGAATGAGAATTACTGTGGTACTGTACACCTGCTGCACATCGGTCTGCATAAAGATTTTGAAGAAGCAGAAGAAGCAATATTTGAATTGACTGAAACAGCATTGGTAAGATCGATCTATAAACCCCGTAAGCAGTTTTCTCATAAAGGTAATTTTGGCCATGCCGCTTTGCTTTGCGGAAGTTATGGCATGATGGGTGCCGCTGTTTTGTCTTCTTCTGCCTGCTTAAGGGCAGGTGTTGGCAAACTGACAACTTATGTTCCAAAATGCGGCCTTGGTATTTTGCAAACAACAACCCCCGAAGCCATGTGTGTTGTTTCGGGGGAAGAATATCTTTTAAAAACTGAGGACAGTGAAAAATTTGATGCTGTTGGAATTGGCCCCGGTATTGGATTGCATCCTTCCCACAATAAATTGCTTACGCAAATTTTTAAAAAATCAAACAAACCTATGATCATTGATGCTGATGCATTGAATGTGATCGCTGAAAATAAAACTTTATTGAGTTCCATTCCTCCTTTATCTATCCTTACCCCTCATCCTAAGGAATTCGAAAGGCTTTTTGGCAAATCAGAAAATGATTTTGAACGTTTACACCTGGCAATGACAAAATCAAAAGAGTTGAATGTTTTCATTTTACTGAAAGGGCATTATAGTTTCATAAGCACCCCGGATGGGAAAGGCTATTTCAACAACACCGGTAATGCCGGTATGGCAACAGCAGGCAGCGGAGATGTTTTAACAGGAATTATAACAGGCTTACTTGCACAAGGCTATTCTTCTTTAGATGCCTGTATATTGGGAGTTTACCTGCACGGGTCAGCCGGCGATATTGCTGCAGAAAAAATTTCGCAGGAAGCAATGATAGCCGGTGATATAGTGAATTGTTTGGGACATGCATTTAAAACCTTATCCTGAAACAAAAAAAATCCCGGCAGTAAACCGCCGGGACATTATTGATACAATTGGATAACTCAATTTACAAGCGCTTTGCGCTGGGTGGTATATAAAATGATAAAAAGTGCAGCTATCAATGTTCCGAGTATCATGGCCACTCCGCCAAACAGGCTGCCAAAACCTACAAAAATGGCAAACGAAAGAATGGGCAGCAATTCCCCAATGACATAAAACATGTACCCTTGTTTTTTCAGGTTACGCATCTGCATGGCTCCATAAAAACAAAGTGCTGCACCAACCAGTGCCAAAACCATAATCATCAGCCGGTTGTCATATTGTTTTTTAACTATCTCGGTAGACTGATTGATTATACTTTGCAATGTATTGCTCTCAGAACCGCCAAGGTCTTTTGAAGCCGATGTCATATTTTCCACTAATTTATAGGAAGCGCTTATGGTGAAATAATTGTACACAGCCCCGATAGCAGCAAAAGCGCATCCAATATAAGTGAGGATGGTCAACACATTAAGCATTTGAGGAAGTTTCTGCATGTCCTTCTGTTCAAGGTTAAGCATATCCCTCGCTTTGTCAACATTTTGATTGATATCTGTCATAAGTTTTAGTTTTAGGCTTACAAAATAGTAAATTGTTTCATTTATCCAATAGAGGGTGCCCAGAATCTCCAAATATGGGCTCCCAATCAGGCAATTAACCGGCCCAAAATGCCTGTTTTTAAACCTTTTGCCCTATTTTTGCCGTCCAAAATTCAGAACAACTACAATATGGACAAATTGATCTATCTCGTTCCTGCAATGGGAATTATTGGACTGCTTTACACACTTATCAAATTTAACTGGGTATCTAAACAGGATCCGGGTAACGACCGGATGCAGGAGATCAGCAAGTATATTGCTGATGGTGCAATGGCCTTCCTGAAAGCGGAATGGAAGATACTGGGATATTTTGTAGTGATCGTAGGTATCCTGCTTGCAGTGATGGCATCTGCAAATCCACACTCCCATTGGCTTATCGCCGGTGCATTTGTTCTTGGTGCAGTTTTCAGCGCCACTGCAGGATATATCGGTATGAAGGTGGCTACTAAGGCCAATGTTCGTACAGCACATGCTGCAAGAACAAGCCTGAGCAAAGCATTATCTGTTTCTTTTACCGGGGGATCAGTGATGGGATTAGGCGTTGCTGGATTGGCGGTGCTCGGTCTTGGAGGTTTATTCATCATACTCAAAATGTATTTCGTGCCTGGTGGTGCATCAGTAAATGGGCCTGAGATGCTTACAACTGTTGAAGTGCTTACGGGTTTTTCTTTAGGGGCTGAATCTATTGCCCTGTTTGCCCGTGTTGGTGGTGGTATCTATACCAAAGCTGCCGACGTTGGGGCCGACCTCGTTGGTAAAGTGGAAGCAGGTATCCCTGAAGATGATCCACGTAATCCGGCAACCATTGCCGATAATGTGGGTGATAACGTAGGCGATGTGGCTGGTATGGGTGCCGATCTTTTTGGTTCTTATGTTGCTACTGTACTTGCAACAATTGTATTAGGACAACAGACAATTGTAGTTGGTGATGATGGACTTGGAGGTATGTCTCCTATCCTTTTACCGATGCTGATCGCCGGTGTGGGGATTCTTTTTTCAATAGTAGGAACCTGGTTTGTTCGCATCAGTGACAACGCAGGTATCAATACCAATACAGTTCAGAAAGCCCTGAACATGGGAAACTGGGGTTCGATTGTTCTGACCGCCGTTGCTTCAATCGGACTTGTATATTATA
>CAYTQB010000099.1:0-8725 GCA_964439615.1 uncultured Ferruginibacter sp.
AATCGGTATAATTCACACAAATTTTATATCTTGTTATGATATAAACCTGAACGCATGACAGAACAAACTGCTTCATTTAAACCAACACTTGGTTTGTTGGATTCCACCATGATCGTTGCCGGCTCTATGATTGGTTCCGGTATTTTTATTGTTAGTGCAGATATTACCCGTAATGTAGGCAGCGCCGGTTGGTTGATAGCCGTGTGGGTCATTACCGGGTTTATGACTCTGACAGCAGCATTAAGTTATGGTGAACTGAGCGCCATGTTCCCCAAAGCAGGCGGGCAGTATGTTTATTTAAAGGAGGCCTTTAATCCACTGGCAGGATTTTTATATGGATGGAGTTTTTTTGCGGTGATACAGACTGCCACAATAGCTGCAGTGGGCGTAGCTTTCAGTAAATTTGCGGGGTATTTTTTTCCGGCGCTGGAATTAAACGATACCAATGTTTTATTGAACCTGGGCGGCCTTAAGATACATACCGCCCAATTGGTTTCCATCGTTTTGATCATTTTTCTTACTTATATAAATACAAAGGGCGTTAAAGGCGGTAAGATGATACAAACAACTTTTACTGTTGTAAAATTGCTCTCCCTGTTTGGCCTCATCATTTTTGGGTTTTTTGCAGCTAAAGGAGCAATATGGAATGCCAACTGGACAGATGCCTGGCAAATGACAACAAGAAATGCAGATGGCTCCATACTTGCAGGTGTTACAGGTTCTGCCATACTGGGTGCTATTGCGGCTGCTATGGTAGGCTCCATTTTCAGCAGCGACTCATGGAACAATGTAACTTTTATTGCCGGAGAAATTAAAAACCCAAAACGTAATATCGGGCTGGCTTTGTTTTTAGGAACATTGATCGTTACTATAATATATGTATCAGCCAACCTGATGTATATAAGTGTATTGCCATTGAATGAAATTGCTTCTGCCCCGCAGGACAGGGTGGGAGTTGCAGCCAGTAAAGCCATATTTGGTGATATTGGCACTTATGTTATTGCCGTGATGATCATGATCTCTACGTTTGGTTGTAATAACGGGTTGATATTGGCTGGTGCAAGGGTTTATAATGTTATGGCCATAGATAAATTATTCTTTAAAAAAGCAGCCTTACTGAATAAAAACGCTGTTCCGGAATATGCGTTGTGGGCACAATGTATTATGGCTTCTATTCTTTGCCTTAGTGGTAAGTATGGCGACCTGCTGGATATGATCTCTTTTGTGGTTGTTTTATTTTATGCACTTACCATTATTGGTATTTTTAGGTTGCGCAAAATCAAACCGGATATGGAAAGGCCATACAAGGCTTTTGGTTACCCGGTGTTACCGATCATCTATATCTTACTGGCTATCGTGTTTTGTGTTTTCCTTATTATAATGAAACCACTGTATGCTGGTATAGGCCTGGGTATTGTGCTTTTGGGCATTCCTGTTTATTTCGTCTCTATTACTAACCAGAAAAAAGACTGATCAACATGCCGGGTACTGACCTTGATAAATTATTCCATCAATTCACCGGGTTAAAGTTTGCGGTTATTGGCGATGTGATGCTGGATACTTACTGGTGGGGTAATGTTGACCGCATATCACCCGAAGCGCCTGTACCCGTTGTTGCGGTAAGTAAAAAGGAACAGCGAATTGGTGGTGCAGGCAACGTGGCGTTAAATGTTTGTGCTCTGGGTGCTGATGTAAGTATAATAAGTGTATTGGGGAAAGATGATGATGGAGAACAGTTAAGCAGGCTACTGCATGAAAATAATATCCGTACCAAATACCTGGTTCATAGTGAACACCGGGTTACCACCAATAAAATTCGTATCATAAGCCGCAACCAGCAAATGATGCGGCTTGATGCGGAACAGCCTGGTGATATGACAAAGGATGATGAAGACAGGCTTTTGTATGCTTTTGAAAATTACATTGCTGCTGAGGCTCCCCAGGTGCTGATACTGGAAGATTATAATAAAGGTGTGCTCACAGAAAATGTTATTGCAAAAATTATTGAACTGGCACATAAGCATAATATCCTGACAGCTGTTGATCCGAAAAGAAAAAATTTCTTTGCGTACAGGGGAGCTGATATTTTCAAACCTAACTTCAAGGAAGTAAAGGATGGGTTGAATATTTTGACCGATGCCGGTAACCTGAGTGTACTTAAAGACATGCATCTTTTATTGCAGGATAAACTCGGTCATAAAATTTCATTGATCACTTTATCGGAGAAGGGTGTTTTTTACCAGCAGGATAATAAAGCCGGCCTGATACCCACACATATCCGCAGCATTGCCGATGTGAGTGGAGCAGGAGATACAGTGATAGCAGTAGCTTCAGCTGTTTTTGCTGCTACCGGTGATGCCAAATTAATGGCAGAAGTTGCCAATATTGCCGGTGGGCTGGTTTGCGAAGAAGTGGGAACCGTTGCCATAAATAAAGATAAATTAATGGAGGAATGTAAAAGGCTGATCACTTAACCCTGTTGTGCATTTCGTTTTTCTGCTTTGCCCTCCTTTCTGCAATATCCAGGAACCGTCCAAAATTTACAAAGAGTTCAAAAAATATCTTCACCAATATAAATATCAGTATAAACACTTTCCCTGCCCCAAAACTTAAGAAGATACTACCCAGTATAACCACAACCTGCTGCACAAATATCCTCATGTAAGGTTCAAACATCAGCCTGCCCAGCGAAATGGTCTTATAAGCGCCATTCACAAAAAAACTAAAGATGTTTTGCAGGGTATAGTAAGTAATGAATATCAGCAGCAGCAATTTTCCGTTATCACCAAGCAATGCAGGTATGCGCCTGTAAGTTCCTAAAGTAGAAGTATTATCCGCAATACCCGATACTCCAAAAAATATCTGTGTTTGTACAAAAACAAAGATGCCATAATGGGCAATGAAAAAAAGAATAAAGAACCATCCGCTTTGCATCGTTGTAGTGCCACGGTTCTCCCATATATCGTTACTTTTTACAAAAATGGTCACACAAGCCATCTTTACCACATTGATCACTCCGATGATGACCGTTTCAAGGCAATACACTAAAAAGACCTGTGATGCATTCCAGTCTTCAAACCAAACTCCGTACAAAGGAATCAGATTCACGAATATTAAAAAATAATCAGCGACGGTTAATTTTCTTTTAAGCATTTGCAGGAAATTGTAGAAAGTTTGTGATGGTAAATTAGATATTTTTGAGCTAAAAAAAATACCCACCAATACGTATGAATCAATTTTCACTGGCCATTCACGGCGGCGCCGGCACCATCCTTAAACAGGATATGACCACCGAACTGGAACAAGCCTATATAAAAGGGCTGGAAGAGTCGCTGGCAGCGGGATTTGCCGTGCTGGAAGAAGGGGGCTCAGCAGTCAATGCAGTTAAAGCAGCCATTGTAGTGTTGGAAGATAACCTGTTATTTAATGCAGGCAGGGGATCGGTATTCACAAAAAAAGGGCTACAGGAAATGGACGCTGCCATCATGGATGGGAAAGACCTTGCTGCAGGCTCTGTTGCCGGGATAAGGAATATCCGCAACCCGATCGAGCTGGCTTCAGAAGTAATGCTCAACAGTAACCATGTTTTTTTAAGCGGCAAGGGTGCCAATGACTTTGCCATTAAGCAGGGCCTCAAGTTAGAACCCGACGAATATTTTTTCTCCCAGTTCAGGTACGATCAATGGAAAGAAATAAGAGACAGTGATAATTATTCGCTGGATCATACCAACAAAGGACTGGAAGAACTGATGAAAGATAAAAAATTCGGAACCGTTGGCGCAGTTGCATGTGACAGTAATGGAAACATTGCCGCAGCAACAAGCACAGGGGGTATGACCAATAAAAAATACGGACGTATTGGAGACAGCCCTTTGATTGGGGCAGGCACTTATGCCAATAACAAGACCTGTGCAATAAGCTGTACCGGCCATGGGGAGCCATTCATACGGGCTGTAGCTGCTCATGATGTAAGTTGCTTAATGGAATATAAAGGAATGAGCCTGGAGAAAGCAATGCATGAAGTGGTGAATGTTAAACTGGTTCAGATGGATGGTGAGGGCGGAATGATCGGTGTTGATGCCAGTGGAAATGTAGCCATGGTACTCAATAGTGCAGGCATGTACCGGGGTATGCAAAACAGCACAGGGAAAAAATATATTGGTATTTATAAAGATTAATTTTAAAGGATTGTCATTCCGAACGCAGTGAGGAATCTGCCGAAATGTAGCGATATAACTTAACAGATCCCTCGTACCTCGGGATGACAACACAATACAATGAAAAAATTTGCTGTAATAGTTGCGGGCGGAACCGGAAGCAGGATGAACAGTTCAATACCCAAACAATTTTTGTTGTTAAACGGGAAGCCGGTATTGTATTATACTATTCATACTTTTCTTAAAGCTTATGACGACCTCGAAGTTATTTTAGTTCTTCCAGAAGAATATTCAGCTGCCGGCAAAGAGATCGTAGATGCATTTTTTGATCATAACCGTATTAAAACAGCTTTTGGCGGCCGTACCAGGTTTCACTCAGTACAAAATGGTTTGCAATTGGTAAATGAAGAGAGTATAGTTTTTGTGCATGATGCTGTTCGTTGCCTGGTAAGTGTTGATCTTATTCGCCGTTGTTATAATGCTGCTTTGGAAAATGGCTCTGCTATTCCTGTAATTGACTGCAAAGACAGCGTAAGGCTGACAACAGAGGAGGGAAATGAAGCATTGGAACGGGATGCTATCAAACTGGTACAAACACCGCAAACCTTTCACAGTAAAATTTTATTACCCGCCTTTAATATTGATTACAAAGAAAAGTTTACTGATGAAGCTACGGTGGTAGAAGCTTTTGGATTTAAAGTGAAACTGGTGGAAGGAGAGGAGAATAATTTTAAGATCACCCGGCCGGTAGACATGGTGGTGGCGGAGAGATTGATAGGGAAGGTTTAAGGTTTCAAAGTCACCTGTTTTATTTTAATAATAAAAAACTCCCTTTTCTTACTGTATTACCACAAGTGGTTAAAGCGCTTAAATAATAAACATAACTGCCAGGGTCAGCAGGTTGCCCCTTGTACTTACCATCCCAACACTCATCTGGATTATGAGAACTAAATACCATTTCGCCATATCTGTTATAAATGATAAAACTAAGATTTTGTATGCCCCGGTAATATTTTAACCCAAAACAATCGTTTACACCATCATTATTTGGTGTAAAAGAATTAGGTAGTTGCATATTGTTTTTAGAGAAATCTGTAGTAACTACTATACTGTCTTTTCCAAAGCAGATATTGTCGTTCGTTCCGGATAAATAATATTTTGTTGTCACAATTGGATTAGCTATTACAGTACTATTTATACTGTTGTTAAGCGTTTCAAAAGGCGACCATACATATTTTGCTGCTCCTGTTGCACTAAGTTTTGCATAAGGCAATGCACAATTAATATCATTAGACTTTGAAATGTATAAAACCGGAACAGGAGAAATGAAAATTTCGACCGAATCTTTTGCCATACAACCATTACTGATATATGTTACAAAGAATTTTGTAGTAGTATTTATTGTAGCAGTCGGGTTTTGTGCAGTACTATCATCTAATTTGTTCGAAGGGCTCCAAACGTATGTACCTAAGCCTGAGCCAGTGCCAAATAAAGTTGCAGAGATAGTCTTATTTGTGCAAAATAATTTGTTGCTGCCGGCATCAACCGTTACAATTTTAGAAATTACAGGAGTATTTATACTGTCTTTACAACCATTGACATCTGTTACAACCAATTTAACAGTAAAAGTATTTTCAGTAGAATACATGTGGGTTGTATTTTGATTTGGCGAGGTTGTATTATCGCCAAAATCCCATTGCCAGAATTGAATCGGGTTTGTATTGGTATAAGCCAAACCCTGGAAGCTGAAACTATTGCAGGTGATTAAAGCTGGATTGATACGGACAGAATCGATATTTGGTTTAAAAACTATATTCGTAAATAGGTTGGGGAGATTATACAAAGTAGTTCCACTGTTACCAGATGTAGCGCCCCAGGGATTGCCAGCATCTGTTGTAATTACTCCACTGTTACCCCCATTACTTATATGAGCTATATTACCGGGTAAAGCAGGAGTATTAAGGAACAATAATCCGCCACCCCCACCGCCACCAGGCCCTAATCTGCCAGCTGTAGTAACATTACTGATAACATTAGCTCCTTTTCCGCCTTTCGTTTCTATAGTTGTGTTATCCAAATAAGTATTTATTGCTAACACAACAGTTCCGCCCCCGCCGCCACCGTACATACCATCATCACATTCTGCTATATAGCATTCGATTCCATCGCCCCCATTTGCCAGAACTTTATTACCATTTGTTTGTAATGTGTCGGCTAATATAATGACAATCCCGCCACCACGGCTATCTCTGAATATCGCTCCCAGGGCTTCGTGTTGCGAATGACCTGCACCGGCACCACCGCCCATAAATATCTTATTTAATGCTGTGGTATAATTTAAGTTGTATCCACCCACACCTCTGTTGTCAAAAACAGGAATACCACATGTATCTGACTGATAACCACCATAGCCGCCACTACCTGCATTACCGCCTCCACCACCTCCGCTATTATTACTTAAGCCACCCCCGCCTCCATTTGCCGGACTCCCTTTGCCTTTTAATAAAGATGAAGTTAATTCAGCTATGCCTTCTCCTTTAAACGCTGCACCTAAATGTGATAAGGGATAATTATAATTATTTTCGTAGCAGGGAGCTGATAGTAAGCCTGCCTGGTATTTGCCAAACCTAAAGCCTAAACCACTAACATCAATATCGTCTATCAGGTCAACTTTTTGGGCATTGAGTACCAATACTCCCCCCACTTTACCATCCCATTCTTTACAAGTATATTCTCCATTGTAATTGGCCACTTTAAAATAAGGCACCCGTATTAACTGAACTAATCCATTTGGCACATCATATTTTCTTTGTATGGCATTTCTAAGCTTTATAACATTTCCAGTTTTGGAAGCAACAAAATTCATTTCATAATTACCAGCGTTGTTGTAGTTATTTATTTGCCCGAAATTTACAGTATTACCCGTATCAATATCTGCGCCTTTCATTTGTATTATTAATACCGTGTCGTTAGTATTAAAAGCTACGCCATCCAGGACACTAACCTCATTTTTACAAACTTCTATTGAAATAACCTCTGCATAACTGTTTACAATAACCGGAGGGTCGTGTAAAATAATATTATTAACAGGTACTTTCAGTGCATTTGTTTGTGCTGATAAACTAAACGGAATTATCAATAAAAAAGATAGTAAGCCTCTCATATTCAAAAATTTCAAAGCAGCATTTATCAAAGGAGTACTCATCTGTGTAAAATTAACTTATTTTAAGTACTAAGGCAAGTCAAGTCTCCACACCGGCTTGGTGTCAGGCTATACAAGGCATGGCTTCAGTTTCAACGGCGGAAATACAAAACGACAGAGATGATCAGGGCGAAGACCAACAGCGGCTAAAGCACTGTTTTGTTTTTTATTGCACCGTAGAACAGCGAGTACTGCGAGCAAACTCACAAGATCCGGGCAGAGGTTCGCCTGAGAAGGAACTACTTTTTTAAACTAGTTCGATTTATGATTTTTACTGCATCTGCCTCATTAACATCAAGCATGCTGTTTAGGGCTGTATATGTAGACAAATATAAATAGCCCTTAAGTAAAGTACAGCGTTGCAATAGCCTTACTTTTTCACCTGCATTTGCCCCTTTAGAAATACCCGTATAAATAAATTCAATAGCATTAGTTCCCATCCATTGTACTTTTTTTTCGCTTTCCAAATTAAAATCATCCACAACATTAGTAAGGCTATTTCGTATAGTAGTTGCAATGTCTGCTAATAAAACATTTTGCCCCTGTGGCAAAGGCCTTACAATAAAATTAATGTTTTCAGAAAAAGCATCATCCTCTCCATTGGATGGGGAATGGAGTACAATAGGTGACTTAGGATTAGTGGTTTTTAATCTCCATGTGGGTGGATATTTAACACTAATGCCGGTAGCAGTATCTGTATAACTAAGCCAGCTTTGAGTTGTATTATCAGGTTTGGGTTTAGAAGTTGTTTGTGCAATTGTAAAAGTGCCTAATAATAAAAAAACAAAAAGTAAAGGTAGTCGCATGAGGCTTAATTTATTTATTAATTATAGATTACTAAAAGGAATTACCCTTCAAGCCACTCACCACCCTTCAAATATCACTCAAAGGATCATACTAACATCCAAATCATCTTGGCTAATAAAACCATTTATATTGGAGCGTAAACACACTTCTTAAACCTGTTCAATTACCGCTAACGCCCGGAATATTTCTGCCGCTGTTGGTGATTGTGCTGATGGTTTTGTGTACATGCAATCACCAACAGCAAAGCCAGCTTTTTTATTTTTTAAACTACCCACTCCTGCATTTTGCTGGTTGTTGGTGATTGCTCTGCTGCTATGCCTTCGGCACGAACACCAACAACGGTAGTCGGGTGGATACATGCAGAGGAGGAACACCAACAAGGGCGAAAATATGTTGATGAAGTTAAGAATAAAAAGTCGATAGTAATTCGTCGGCTGGAACTGAAGCTGGGATTTGCAATTAGCTGATGTTATAATGTCCTGCCCAACTTGCATAAAACCCAATCCTATGTTTACAATTCAATAAATTTATTACGAGTAAATGAACTAACTAACCGAAA
>CAYTQB010000100.1:0-8290 GCA_964439615.1 uncultured Ferruginibacter sp.
CCGAAACCCTGATAGGGTCGGAAATTGTAAAACTTGGTAACGAGATCAAAGAGCGTAAACGCCAGGGAGAATTCATCTATAATTACACTATCGGGGATTTTGATTCCTCTATTTTTCCCATACCCAAGGAACTTGAAGAAGAGATCGTTGATGCGTATCATGATGGATATACAACATACCCGCCGGCAGAAGGAAACCTGGACCTGCGTGAAGCCGTTTCTTCTTTTATCAATGACTGGCAGGGTGTTGACTATAATACACACGAGATATTAATTGCCAGCGGGGGCAGGCCACTTATTTATTCTTTATACAGAACAACAGTTGATGCCGGCGACAAGGTCATCTATGCGATCCCCAGCTGGAACAACAATCACTATGTTCACCTGTGCAATGCCGAGCATGTGATGATAGAAACTACGGTTGAAAATAATTTCATGCCCCGTGCTGCCGATATCGCTCCACACATCAAAGGCGCTGCATTACTGGCCATCTGTACGCCGCAAAATCCAACCGGCACCACACTAAGCAAAGAAGAGCTGGAAAAGATATGTGACCTGGTGATCGAAGAAAATAACCGCCGTAGCGAGGGAGAAAAAAAACTATATCTTTTTTTCGACCAGATGTACTGGACCCTTACTTACGGAAACATACAGCACTACCACCCGGTTGTATTAAGGCCTGAAATGAAAGCCTATACTATTTGTGTGGATGCAATAAGTAAAGTGTTTGCCGCTACGGGTGTAAGGGTTGGGTGGGCAACGGGCCCATCGGCTGTGATTGCCAAAATGAAATCTATTCTTTCGCACATGGGAGCCTGGGCGCCCATGGCCGAACAAAGGGCTGTGGCAAAATATTTACCACAAAAAGAGGCTATAAAAAAATATCTTGTTCATTTTAAAGCCGAGATAGAAGAAAGGCTGCGCCGGATCTATAACGGGCTGATGCGGCTTAAAGCAGAAGGTTTTTCTGTTGATGCCATCGCACCGCAGGCAGCCATATATCTTACTATTCAAATAGACCTTGCAGGTAAGACCACTGCCGATGGCCAACTATTGAAAAACCAGGCTGATGTTACCAATTACCTGCTCAACGAAGCAAGCCTTGCTATTGTTCCCTTCCATGCTTTTGGAGCAGATTCTTCCAGTAGCTGGTACAGGTTAAGTGTGGGCACTTGTAAAAAAGAAGAGATTGACGATATGCTGGGGGCGTTGGGGGCTGCGTTAAAAAAATTAAGTTGATCTTAATTTTTGCAATTCAAAAAAACAAAGGGTTTTAATTCCCGCTGGCGGATGAGTTTGCGAAGTTGTGGTAGTTTACTGATGATCTTGTATTTATTGAGGTCGAAAACTTCGTGGGTGATTATCAGGTTTTCTATCCCCTCTACCGCATACAACAATTGATGAAGCTGTTCCACTTCATACTCAATTGCTTTTTGAGTCATTAACTCATGATTGAACAAAACCAATAAATCCCGGTTTGGATTGTTCATAGTATTTGGGGGTTGTTTTGTTTCTGCCTACTTATACCCTATCATTCCTTGTTTGTTCGGACATCCGCACTGGCTCTTTTTTGAAGAAGAGCATCCGGCCGTAATTAACAGGCCAGTCATGAATAAAAGAAGGAATGTGATTTTAAATCTGTGTTGCATAATTAATAGATTAGCAATTTAAACTATTTTCACAAACATTTATTGCATTCTTTGGATGAAAGGCGAAAAAATTAACATCCCGGGTTATAAACCAAGAGTATTAGTAGCTCCGCTTGACTGGGGGTTGGGCCATACAACCCGTTCCATTCCAGTTATTAACGGATTAATAAAGCATGGATGTGAAGTAATTATTGCATGTAATGATTCAGGCAGATTTTTACTCGAAAAAGAGTTTCCGGGGCTTCTTTTCCTGAGCCTAAAGGGGTACGAGATAAGGTACAGTGCCAGGGGGTATTCAATGCCTGTAAAATTATTCATACAGATCCCCAAGATTATTCTAAGGATATTCAATGAGCATTCATGGTTAAAAAATGCTGTAAAAAAATATTCCATTGATGCTGTTATTTCTGATAACCGCTTAGGGATGTATCATTCCTTTGTTCAATGTGCATATATCACACATCAGTTAAAAATAAAAACGGGTAGCCGCTTTACGGAAAGGATTGCACAAAGAATTCATTATTGGTTTATCAATAAGTATGATGAATGCTGGGTGCCTGATGTGCAGAATGAAATTAACCTTGCCGGAGAATTATCTCACCCCTCAAGCCCTCCTAAGACGCCTGTAAAATATTTTGGTCTTTTATCAAGATTTGAAAACAGACCTGAAGAAAAAAAATACGACCTCTTAATTATTCTGTCTGGGCCTGAACCACAACGAACTGTTTTTGAAGAAATGATATTAAATAGCCTGAAAAACTATCCAGGGCAGGCGCAGCTGGTAAGAGGGCTTCCACAAAGTTCTAAGGTCTTAAAAACAATAAGCCCTTCTCTTGAAATTAAAAATCATTTATCAGCAACAGGGCTTAACCAGGCTATTCTGCAATCTCAGATGATCATAAGCAGGTGTGGTTACTCTACAATTATGGACCTGGTTAAACTTCAAAAGAATGCGATCTTAGTTCCTACTCCGGGGCAAACAGAGCAGGAATACCTGGCGACTTACCTGCATAAACAAAAGCTGTTTTTTTGTGTAAGCCAGGATAAGTTTTCTTTAACCGGTGCCCTGGAAAAAGCTGATAATTTTGATTTTAATAAATTAGCTTTCTCTCAAAATGATCATGAAAAAGTAATCGCAGAATTTGTTTCGGATTTGCGTTAAGCAAAAGAAGGCGATGTTAATAGTATAGTGTTTTATAGCCGTTTCTTATTTTCTGCAGGTCAAGCAACAGTGAATAGCTTGATGCATACCATTCGTCAATTTTTCTCAGGTTCTCCATAGGCAATTCATTAAGCTGTGCAGGCAATGCGGTGCTTGTTATAATTCCTTTTCTTATCATCGGCAACTCACTCCCTGCAGAAGCATAACCAACCCACGTATTTTTTCTGAACAGAACAGCAAAAACATTTTTATAAAAACGAAATGGTTTTTTTTGCAGGACAAGCTGGACCGGGAAACTGATAATAAACAAAAGGGAAACAAGTATATCCAGCAATCTTTTATTCCTGCGGTTTATCGGCCTGGAAATACTATATTTTTTTATTGCTGTAACATAGTCGCCACTTACGTTTTTACTGTCGCTGCCAACAATACCGCTGCTGCCAGAAGCGTGAAATTTATTGCGTATCCCAAAAGGCAACTCCTTAATTATGTCAATTATTTCTTTAACGCTAAGTCCGTTCTCACAAAATATTATCTCTTTTACCCGGTATTTTTTTACAAGGCTTGGTAGTTGCTGAATTTTTCCTAATGCCGATGTGCCTTCGGTCAAGTAAACATCTACCCTTCCCAAAACCCTTTCCGGCATTCCTGCATTTTGCATTATCCCTGTTATATCCATAAAGTCCTTATCTCCTGCAACAACTATTGTTTGACGCCGCTCTTCGTCTTCATCGCTTGTTTCCAGCAGACGCCACTTAATAAACAACTGCCGCATTATGTTCATCATTATAAATGCCAGAGCTATTCCAAAAACCAAAATCCCCCTTGAAAATCTCAGGGTTTCAGGTAATAAAGCGTAGCCACTCAATAGGATCAGCGCAGCAATTACTGTTGATCGCAGAAGCTGTGATTGTTTATACCCTTTGTCATACAGGCCTGAGTAGAAAGATGCAATTAAAAAGATCACTGTGAAAATGGGGAACGCTATGAATAAAACATTGGGAGAGTAATTTAATTCCTGTCGCACATAATTACTCCATAACATTTTTATCGTAAAGAATGCAGCTAAAATAATCCCGGCATCAATTAGCGGTAGCCCTAGTTTTTTCAATAGGTTTCCGGCAGCAGAAAACACCGCTCTCATCATAATTGCCGCCTGGATAAAAAAAATAAAAATCCCCGCCCTGCTCCCGCTGTAATGTTTTTTTACAAATAGATTCATCGCCTGGTAAAACAGCCGCACATAGTTCAGGCTTCCCCTTTTGGTACTCTCTCCCTTAAAGTGAATAATGTTGCTGCCGGCAAAATAGTAATTCTTATAGCCGGCTTTTTGTATCCTGAAACTAAGATCAACATCTTCGCCATACATAAAGAAACGCTCATCAAAATTTCCGATCTCTTCCAATACTTTCCCGGGTATCATCATAAAAGCTCCGGCCAGGACATCTATTTCGTGGTTTTCGTTTTCCGCTAAATGGCCAAGGTGGTATTTAGCAAATGTTTTTGAGCGGGGGAACAGCGTGGACAGACCTGATAATTTATATAAAGATGTTAGCGGCGAAGGAAACGCTCTTTTGCTTTCCTTTAAAAAATTCCCTGATCCGTCAATCATTTTTATACCCAGGGCTCCGGCCCGATCATTTTGTCTTAAAAAATCAATGCATTTTTCAAAACAATCTTCCGGTACAAGGGTGTCTGGATTCAGAAAAAGAATATAATTGCCTTTAGCTGCCGCAAGCGCCCTGTTGTTTGCTTTCGCAAACCCTTCGTTGCTGCTGTTCCATATAAAGTTAACCCGGGGAAACAGCGGCGCTAAAAAATCCCGGCTGCCGTCTGTTGAGTTGTTGTCTGCTACAATTATTTCAGCGTCCATTTTAGCACATGCCTTTTGCACCGAATATAGGCATTGTTCTAAAAAATATTTTACGTTATAGTTTACTATGATGACCGATAATTGCATATTCAAATATAGTAAAGAAGCCTTTGTATCTTTGCCGCATGTTAAAAACAACGCTTATCAATGCTGTGGACGCTGGCGCCAAAGAGCTCAGGCGCTACTTTAATAACGATGATTTAAAGATCAGTAATAAAGAAGGAGTTAATAATTGGGTTACCGAAGCTGATCATGCATCGGAAAAAGCAATCATTGATACCATTAAATCAGCATTCCCGGCACATTTTATTTTAAGTGAAGAGGTAGGAGAAATTGCATCTGACAGTGATGTAAAGTGGATCATTGATCCTATTGATGGTACCATCAATTTTGCCAGCCACATTCCGCTTTGTGCAGTAAGTATTGGTGTGGAAAAAAATGGTGAAATGATACTGGGTGCTGTATATAACCCATTTATCAACGAATTGTTTTTTGCGGAGAAAGGAAAGGGCGCTTTTCTTAATGATAAAAAAATAAGTGTGAGCAGAAAAACAGAAGTGATACACAGTTGCCTTGTTACCGGGTTTCCTTATACTTATCTTGACATGGAAAACGGGCCATTGCAGGTATTTGAACGCTTTATCCGAAAGGGGGTACCGGTTCGCCGGCTTGGCAGTGCTGCTATTGACCTTTGCTGGGTTGCAGCCGGAAGATTTGAAGGGTTCTTTGAGCATAGTCTGAGCCCCTGGGACACAGCCGCCGGTTACCTTATTGTTGAAGAGGCCGGCGGAAAAGTAACAGATATGAACGGTAATAAATATTCTCCTTATCAGAAAAAATTAGTGGCCACTAACGGTTTGATTCATGATGAGCTGATTGAAGTGATCCACAACAGAAAACAGTTATAAACAATGGAACAAAGAACAGAAATAGCGTCTCTTGGTGAATTTGGTTTAATAGATCATCTCACTAAGAATAATGAAATAAAAAATGCTTCCACCGTTTTAAGCGTTGGTGACGATGCTGCTGTAATTGATCATTTTGGCAGGCAGACTGTTATCAGCACCGACATGTTAATTGAGGGAATTCATTTTGACCTTATGTACACCCCGTTAAAACACCTGGGTTATAAGTCGGTGATTGTAAACATCAGCGACATATATGCTATGAACGCCACGCCAACACAAATTCTATTGAGCATTGCCATTAGTAATAAGTTTAGTGTGGAAGCGTTAGATGAGTTTTACGAAGGTGTTTATGCTGCATGTGAAAAATATAACGTTGATCTTGTTGGCGGCGACACTACTTCATCGCAACGGGGTTTTGTAATAAGCATTACTGCAATTGGGGAAGTGGCGCCTGACAGTTATGTTAAAAGAGACGGCGCAAAGGTGAATGATCTTGTTTGTGTAAGTGGTGATTTGGGTGGTGCATTTTTGGGATTGACAATTTTGGAACGGGAGAAAAAGATTTTTGAACAAACCGGAGCACAGCCCGACCTGGAAAACAGGGCTTATATTGTAGGGCGGCTATTGAAACCGGAAGCCCGTAGAGATGTTATTGAATATTTTGCCCAGCGTGAAATTGTTCCAACCAGCATGTTGGACATCAGTGACGGGCTAAGCAGCGAGATGCTGCATATCTGTAAACAAAGTAATGTTGGCTGTGTTTTATATGAAGACAAGCTGCCTATAAATGAAGACAGTAAGGATTTTGCCTATAAGCTAGAGCTTGATCCAACCGCTTGTGCCCTTAGTGGCGGCGAAGATTATGAATTGCTTTTTACAATTAACCAGACCGATTATGAAAAGATAAATGAAAATAATGGCCTGAGCGTTATTGGATACATTACTGATGCCGCTGAAGGAAAAAAGATCATTACCCGTGGCGGAAACAAACATGACCTGGTGGCCCAAGGGTGGAATCATTTAAAATAATTATGGTAACAACCTGGATTTGCTGAGATTGTTTTCTTTAATCACAAGGAACAAAAATGAATTGTATAAAAACTATTTTTTTTGCCTCGGTCCTGCTCTCTCTGTTTTCGTGTGCCTCCACCAGTAAAAACTACAATCCAAATAAAAAATATTCTGCCCAACAACTACAGCGGGACTATTCCTTATTGAGGAATATTCTTGAAGAAAAACATCCCTCTCTTTACTGGTACACAAGTAAAGACAGCATGGATATGTATTTTGATAAATACTACCATGACATTAAAGACAGTATGACCGAGCAGCAGTTTGGCTGGAAGATCGTTGCCCCGCTTACCGATAAAATTCACTGCGGACACACCAGCTTTGCCATGAGCAAAGGCTATAATAACTGGGTTGCCGGTAAAAGGTTGCCGTCCTTTCCTTTGTTAATGAAGATCTGGAATGACACGATGGTTGTTACCAACAACCTGAACAGGAGGGACTCGGTTTTAAAAAGGGGGACACTTATTAGCTCCGTAAATGGAATGAACAGTGCGACGCTTAAAAAAACAATGTTTAATTACATGACCGAAGATGGTGATGCCAATAACGTAAATTATATCCGGCTGAGTGGCAATTTCCCATACTATCACCGTAATATTTTTGGTATCAGCAAAAATTATACTGTTGGTTATTTTGACAGCCTTGGCGCCAAAAAAGTTATCAATATCCCTGTTTTTGAACAGCGCAGAGATAGCTCTCAAAGAAAGAGAGCAACAGAGCCTGCAGGTGGGGATAGGAGACAGACCCCGGAAAAAAGACTGTTGGGTATGCGATCTCTTGCCATCGATACCGTAAACAATACAGCCATTATCACATTAAATACTTTTTCCTCGGGGAGGCTTCGCAAGTTTTACAGGCAAACATTCAGGTATATCAAAAAAGCCGGCATCACTAATGTTGTTCTCGACCTTCGTAGTAATGGTGGGGGCAGAATAAATCTTTCTACCTTACTAACAAGATATGTGAGCAGAGCTTCTTTTAAAGTTGCCGATACAGCTTTCGCAGTTACAAGATCCTTACGGCCTTTTACGAAATATATCAAAAGCGGATTTATTAATAACCTGGGCTTGTTTTTTCTAACCAGGAAAAACAATGACGGGCTTTATCATTTCGGGCACTGGGAAAGAAGGTTATACCAGCCCAAAAAGGCAAATCATTTTGGCGGAAACCTGTATGTTCTTATTAACGGGTCTACATTTTCTGCATCGGCCATTTTTTGTAATACCGTAAAAGGCCAGCCTGGAATAATCCTTGCCGGTGAAGAGGCTGGTGGTGGCTGGTATGGTAATAATGGAATATTGATTCCAGACATGACATTACCAAATACACACATTCGTGTAAGGCTCCCGCTATTCAGGTTGGTGCAGTATAAACATGTGGCAAAAGACGGCCGTGGTATTATTCCGGATGTTTATATCGGCACCAACTATGATGCTTTAATAAAAGGGTATGATAAAAAAATGCAGGTGGTAATGGAGATGATAAAAGAAAAACAAAAGGTTAATTAAAAAACCGCTACAGTATGTTGAATTGGTCTGCATCTTTCCAAAACGGGAATTTTTCTCTTACCTCTTCCAGGTTTTCTTTTTGCAGGGTAATGGTAAAAATATCTTCGTCATCGGCCATAT
>CAYTQB010000101.1:0-8273 GCA_964439615.1 uncultured Ferruginibacter sp.
ATAAAAAACTGGTAAGATTTACCTGGCCGCTTTGGTTCTATGTTGCATTCACCGGCATCATGGTTTATTTGATGATCAGTCCTTATTACTATTAAACCGTTTGTAGATGAGAAATAACATCATCTCCTACCAGTATTCTGCCTGATTCATGAGGCGCATGTTCGCCAATACTACACACCATGTAGAATTTTTTCTATTACCACTTTCGGGTATTGTTTTATTGAATTTTATTCGTGAGGTTTATGAAAGAATATCCCCTCAGAGAAAAACAACCCCAAATTCCGAGGAAAACACCACGACATTGTTGTAAAGAATATAGATACTTACATCTTGAATTAATTTTAAACCCCAAAGAATCGTATGAGCAAGCTCCGGCTCATTATATTATTACTCCTCTTGTGCAATAGCGCAATTTGCGAAGCACAGTTAGACAGTACTATTGAATCATTACAAAAAATTCCAGTTAAATATCTTTCCAGTATTGATAACAAGATTGATAAATATAGTAACCGTATTACAGGTAAAACAGAGAAGACCTTAGCCAAACTAAGCCGATGGGAGAATAAGATAAAATCACTCTTAGAGCAGGTAAGCCCCGAGACTGCACAGAAATTATTTGGTACCAATCAGCTTACGTTCAGTTCAGCATTACAAAAATTAAAAGAAGGCAAAGCTGTTATTGAAGGATACAAAACAAAGTATAACGAATACAGGGACAAGTTAACAACCAGTATTAAATACCTCGATGAGCAGAAAGATAAGCTGAATAAGAATTTGATTAATCCTATTAATGCTGCAAAGAAAAAACTAACTGAACTGGAGCAGGATATTTCAAATACAGAAGCCGTTGAAAAATTCATAAAGGAAAGAAAAAGACAATTGCTCAATGAAGCTGTTAAATATATTGGTAAGAGTAAATACCTGACAAAAATAGACAAGGAAGCTTATTACTATGTTGAAACACTCCGTAATTACAAAGAATTGTTTTCTGATAAAAAGAAAGCTGAAGAGGTTGCGCTAAAAATACTAAACAAAATACCTGCTTTTAAAAAATTTATAGAACAAAACAGCATGCTGGCGTCTTTATTCCGGGTGCCAGGAAGCGGAGGCCATAGCCCACAGGATCTGGCAGGACTCCAGACAAGGGAAAGCATAAATGCTTTAATACAGAACAGGATTGCCTCTGGCGGACCGAATGCTCAGGCAACATTTAGTCAGAACATGCAACGGGCACAAGTGGAGTTAACCCAATTGAAAAACAGAGTCGCAAAAGCCGGAGGCAGTAGCAGTGATGCCAATATTCCCGACTTTAAACCGAACAGCCAAAAATCAAAAATCTTCAGGCAAAGACTGGAATACGGTAGCAATTTACAGTTTGCCAGGAATAACAGTTTTGTCCCAACCACTGCAGATATAGCGTTAAGTATTGGATATAAATTAAATGATAAATCAATAATAGGAATTGGTGCGAGTTACAAGATTGGATTGGGCAGTCTGCAACGGTTTAGTATTACTCATCAGGGTATTGGTATAAGGAGTTTTATTGACTGGAAACTGAAAAAGCAGTTTTTTATAAGCGGGGGCTTTGAGATGAACTACAATGCCCAATTCAAAAATATTTCACAATTATATAATTATACTGAATGGCAGCAATCGGGCCTTGTGGGAATAACCAGGAAGATGAATATAAAGACAAAGTTCTTTAAGGTAACAAGTTTACAGTTGCTCTACGACATACTTTACAAGCAGCACAACCCGGTGAGCCAACCCGTATTGTTCAGAACAGGATACAGTTTTAAATGATGTAAATAATCTTTATCAATTTATGCTGATGAAAAAAATATTTATCGTTTGCGCCCTTTGGCTGGTAAATGCTGCAGCATCTGCACAAAGCCTGCCTGGTGCGATGAAGCTCCCCGATTTTGTGCAGCCGACGCCAGAAGTAAGCGCTCTTTTAAAAGCAGATAATCTTTCAGTGAATTATGCTACCGGGTCTCCAAATATTTCTATTCCGATTGGCAGCCTGTCGGTTAACGGCATCAACTTACCAATCACACTGTCATATAATTCAACAGGGGTTAAAGTGGATGAATATTCCTCGATGGTGGGTAACGGCTGGACCTGCAGCAGTGGAGGAGTTGTTTCCCGTACCATTTTTGACAAACCGGATGAAGTAAGGGAGTCGAGTAGCGACCCTACAAATATGAGCAATCCGGATTTTACTTCTCAAAATGCTGCATTATTGAATTTCCTGGAAAACACACCTGATGCAGAGTCAGATATTTTCAGTTTTTCATTTCTGAACTATTCGGGCAAGTTCATCATTGATTCCTTAAGAACCGGTGTGATACCAATGTCGAACTACAATGTAAAAATCAGCCTGATCAATAATGATTTCCGCAACGGTTTCCAGATGATTACAGAAGATGGTGCCATATACCGTTTTGAAGATGCTGAGATAAGTAAGAACCGTAGTCCACAAGGCTCAAATTGCCCCCGCAACTACGAATCTTATGACAGGAAGACGAGTTGGTATCTTACTAAGATAACATCACCAAACAAACGATCCTATATTAACTTTACTTACACTACACAGGATATAACTTACGAACAATCTATCAGCCAGTACATTTCAAAGGTTACTTCCTCCAACTATTATCAGACCGGGGGATATGCACCCTGCGATGGTGGTATTGCAGCGAATGTGGGAACTGAGACTTTCTATACCTGTATTCCCCGCCAATTGGTAACCAGTAAATTCATTTCAACGATCAGTACTTCTGCAAATGATACTGTAACTTTTACGTACGACGCTTCTGCCAGGCAGGATCTGGATGCAGGGAAAAGGTTATCACAAATAAAAATAAAAAACCGTAACGGAGCTGTCATAAAGCAAGTAACATTGTATGGTTCATATTCGAATGGTATTGGCAGTTCTTCTTACAGCAGCTACACCAAGAGATTGTATCTGGATAGCATGACAGTAGATGATATTTATGTTTCAGCTAACACACTATCTTATAAATTCGAATACCTGAGCAGAAATAGTGTTTCGGCAAGGCTGACCTTTATGCAGGACCTCTATGGTTATAGTAACAGCCAGGGAGCTAACCCATCGCTGATACCCATATTGCCATCTACTGACATGAACTACTCTCATTTTAACAACGGGCAAAATGGTTCATCAGTAAATTTTGGCAACCGTTCTGTTGATACCAATTATGCCAGGTATGGTTTATTAAATAAGATCATTTATCCTACAGGTGGTTACGATACAATCCTTTACCAGCCGAACAAGTATTACAGTGGGGGAACTGAAAAATTGGCTGGTGGCTCATCAGTGGTTTCTATCAGATCTTATTCATTTGGCCTTAAAATGCTGGAAAAATCTTTCAGTTATCTTGATACCAGCGGCCATTCTTCTTCTTTTATGATAACCGAGTTAACCAGTTTCAGTACGCAGGCCACGCTGAAGAAAGATGGTTATATCTGTGCCTGTCAATATTGTTATGATGTTCCTTATTGTGTCGGCCCTTCCTATGTGATTGCAAATATCAGTTCTAACCTGGTTACCCCACTAGCTGACCTTGGTGGGCAACATGTTTATCACCGGAATGTAACTGAAAAGACAGTGGGAAACACAAATAATGGTTATACCGAGCATTATTATGAATTCTTCAACGGAGGGAACCTGGTTCCTGTAGATGTACTTAATAACCCGGTGTTATCTGCTCCCAGGAGGATCGTCAGCCAGTTTGTAGTAGGTGAGGCTCAAACACAGATATACCGTTATGATACCTCAACCAGCAGTTACAAACTGCAAAAGCGGATAAAAAAATATATCAATACAAACCATAATTACACCAACTATTATAATTATGTAATTAAGAAGAACTTTAGTCCCATCCTGCACGGTTCTCCTACACCGTGGCAATGTGAATTTGAGCCTTTTGATGTTACCAAGTATCCTATCACTATGTACGATACTTATACGGACAGTACCAAAGAAATCACCTACGATAACAATTATGATTCTTTTATCGTTAAAACCATTACCGAACATGCTAATTCCCTGCATAGTTATCCAACCAAACAAAAAGTATTCACCCCTGAGGGAGATACACTGGAAACAAGGAACAGTTATCCCTTAGATGGCAGCGCATCCGTATTAACTGCCCGGCATATAGTAGCCCCTGTGCTGGAGGAAAAGAAATATAAGAACAGTACTTTATTGTCAACTGTTACCAACAGCTATTATGACTGGTTCAGTGATAGCACCGTAGTGGCTTTGCAACAAACAGAATACAAGGAATTGACCAACAGTATGCCGGCACATGTGAAATATATCAATTACGATACGCTGGGCAATGTGTTGGAAATAGCCAAAGACAGTGGGGCCCATAAAAGTTATATGTGGGGATATAAAAAACAATTGCCGATTGCGGTTGCTACAAATGCAGCAGCCAATGAAATATTCTATACCAGTTTTGAAGAAACAGACGGTACAACCGACAGTGATGCAAAAACAGGGGGTAAGAGCCGAAGCAGCAATTACACGGTAAGTTTTTCATTACCCAATGGTAAAAGTTATATCCTCACTTACTGGAGCTGGGATGGAAGCAAATGGGTTTATAATGAAACATCTTACACAGGTTCTACAACTATTACAGTAAGTAACAAGATTGACGAGATAAGGGTTTACCCTGCGGATGCCCAGATGGTCACTTTTACTTATGAACCCATGCTGGGCATGACGAGCCAGTGTGATGCCAGGAACCAGGTAAGTTATTATGAATATGATGCGTTGAACCGGCTAAAACTCATCCGTGACCAGGACAGGAAGATCATAAAATTGTTTGATTATAAATACCAGCAATAGATAGATATTGCCAGAAAAGAAACTGATCATAAACCAAATAATTACAGTACCATGTTCACTGTAAAAAAAATAAGGTCGCTGGCTGTTACCGCATTGTTCGTAACAGGAGCCGTTGCGCAGGATTCACTACCTCCTGCATTTCCAGGAAGTAGCAAAATAAATTATGTGCGAACCTGGGATGCCTTTGCTCCACAAACAAATAAAGATACGCTTGCAGCCGGCCAGGGCAACCAGGTAAAACAGGTAACCCAGTATTTTGACGGCCTGGGCAGATCGATTGAAATTGTCTCAAAAAGAACCGGCCCTTTGCAAACGGATATTATTTCGGCAAATACTTATGATGAATTTGGCAGAGAAAGCAATAAATATCTTCCTTATTCAATGCATTGGAGCTTAAATTCAGATGGTAGCTTTAAGGATGACCCGTTCGCAGGCATCCGGTCTCATTATAATTCTTATTTCAGCGACAGTTTTCCTTATACAAAGACCATCTATGAGCAATCGCCATTGAGCAGGCCGGTTGCTGTTTATGCACCAGGTAAAAGCTGGGCTGGAGAACTAAGAGGTGTAACCATGCAATACCTTTTTAATACTGTAAGTGACAGTGTACGTAAATGGGTCATCAGTAGTAACCAGCCCTCCACTTCCGTAAGATATGGTGCCGGGCAACTGGATAAGACCATTACCACCGATGAACATGGAAAACAGGTTGTTGAATATAAAGATGTACAAGGAAGAATAATTCTGAAAAAAGTACAAATAGATAGTTCACCTGCAGGTGCACATGTTGGGTGGTTGTGTACCTATTATGTTTATAATGACATGGATGAACTTGTTTTTGTGCTGCAGCCAAAAGCAATTCAGCAGCTTATTGGTAATAGCTGGTCATTCGGAAGTTATACGTTGGATGAACTCTGCTTTCAGTACAGTTATGATGAACGCCATCGGATGATCAGTAAAAAAGTGCCGGGTGCAGGAATGGTATATATGGTCTATGATGCAAGGGACAGGCTGGTAATGACCCAGGATTCGGTAATGCGTGCAGCACATAAATGGATGTACACTTTGTATGATGCCCAGGACAGGCCTACTACCACAGGGCTAATAACAGATAATACTTATTACAACAATGTTGCTTATCACCGTGGCCAGGCACAAACCAGTATCAGTTATCCCAATACCGGCAGTTACACCAATGAGCAACTGACCAAAACATTTTATGATGATTATAGCTGGCGAAGCGGTGAAAGTAATCCTTTGTCTGCAACAAGAAGTACAAGCTATGATGGTTACCTGCTTAGTAACTCCAATACAACCTGGCCTTATCCCCAGGACGCTACTACACAAACCAGCCGGTTAAGAGGAATGGTAACAGGAACAAAAATCAAGGTAATGGGTACCGGTGATTATCTCTATTCAGTAATGTTCTATGATGACAATGGCAGGGTAATTCAGGCACAAAGCACCAATGTGAGCGGGGGTACCGATATCATGCTGACACAATACAACTGGACAGGTCATCCATTGATATCTGTTGCAAAATCAGAAAAGGCAGGAACGAATTCGCAAACCGCTGTTATACTTACCAGGCTCAGTTACGATTCTGCCTGGCGGTTGATCAAAACAGAAAAAAAGATAAGCCATACAAAAGTAAACAGTAGCAGCATGCCCGGGAGCTGGACAACAATAAATACAAATGAATATGATGTAATGGGTCAGTCACTTAAAATAAAGAAACTGGGTACGACCCCGGTTGATTCCCTGAAGTATGAATATAATATCCGTGGATGGATGCTTGGGATGAACAGGGGGTATGTTAAGGATACTACGAGTACAGTCAACTGGTTTGGGTTTGACCTGGGCTATGATAAAACATCCATTACAGTAAATGGTACATCCTTAAGTTATGCTGCTGCACAATACAATGGCAATATCGGGGGTATGTTATGGAGAAGTACGGGTGATGATATGCTTCGAAAATACGATTTTACCTATGATGCCGCCAACCGGCTGACTGGTGCCGACTTTAACCAGTTAAATGCAAATAGTTTCTCCAAAGCAGCAGGTATTAATTTTAGTGTAAGCGGTTTGACCTATGATGTAAATGGTAATATTTTAACTATGAATCAGAAGGGGTGGAAACTGGGTGGAAGTGTGACTATAGACAGTCTTATTTATGCGTATAATACCAACAGCAATAAGTTACTGAAGGTAACGGATTCCATCAGCACCTTTAATAAATTAGGTGACTTTAATGATTTATCCAACTATGGGGATGATTATACCTATGATGCAAATGGCAATATGGTTATGGACAAAAATAAAGGGATACTTGCCGATACCGGCATAATTGCACTCCCTGGTATTGTGTACAACCATTTAAACCTTCCGCAACAAATATTTGTATCCTCACACGGCACTATAGATTATGTTTATGATGCCGCCGGAAATAAATTAAAGAAGGTAGTGCACGAAAACGGGCAACCGGATAAAACAACCTTGTATCTGGGAGGAGCGGTATTTGAAAATAATGTGATGCAGTTTATAAGTCACGAAGAAGGCCGGGCAAGGATAAACAAAGACAGCAGCGCAATTGTGTACGACTATATGATAAAAGACCATTTAGGAAATGTACGGATGCTGCTGACCGAAGAAAAAGACACTGCCTTTTATCCGGCAGCCACTATGGAAACGGCAAATGCCACCACTGAAGAAGCGCTTTACAGTTATGTAGCTGATACAAGGTGGGATGTTTCAACGGTTACCGGTTACCCTGCAAACACCCCTTCGGGAAATGCTTATGTGGCTAAGGTTAATATTTCTGAAACGAACCCCTTTGGACCTGCTATGGTACTAAAAGTAATGGCAGGCGATAAATTTAACGTAACAGTCAATAGTTGGTGGAAGTCAACATCAACACCCAGTGACCCAAGCGATATATCTGACAAGTTAATTGGAGCACTGGAAAGCAATATTGGTAATTTACAGGGAAGCAAGGCCAATGCAGCAGAATTAAATTCGGCCGGGGTATTTTTACCGGGGGTTGCCAGTTTTTTTATCAACCAGGCCAGTGGCGGCAACAGCGGCCGGCCATGGTCTTTTCTGAACTGGATATTGTTTGATGAGCAGTTTAATTATGTAAGCAGCAGCAGTGGTTTTGACCAGGTGGGTACCAGCAATACCTATACCACCCATGTACAATCGGATTTGCCAATAACTAAGAGCGGATATTTGTATATTTATGTAAGCAATGCGACAGATAATATACCAGTGTACTTCGATAATCTACAGGTAACACATATTAAGGGTCCTCTGCTACAAGAAGATCACTATTATCCATTCGGAACGAGGTTAGAAGGAATCTGTAGTAAAGCACTTTCATTCGGAGGGCCTG
>CAYTQB010000102.1:0-7951 GCA_964439615.1 uncultured Ferruginibacter sp.
TTGAATTAAATAATTACAGGTATAAATCAAACATAAGCTATAAAGAAGGCGGCGTAGTACCTTATACTGTAAATGGACAGACCAATGCTCCGTTCATTTTCAGGGATTCTATCTCGTTCTCTAAAAATAAACTGGCCACCAATTACATCACCGTTCCGGTAATGCTGAATTTTGCAACGCACAAGAATACTAAAAAGGGTATCAGCCTCAGCGTGGGTGTTAGTGCAGGCTACTTATATAGTCAACGCAATAAGCAAGTGAGCGGGGAAAGAGGAAAGTGGAAGAACAAAGGAGACTATGGTTTGGAAAAATTCAAGTTCTCTTATATAGCCGAAGCAGGCCTTGGCCCCATCCGTTTATATGGATCATACAGTCCTAATTCGATATATGAAAAAAGCCTGGATATGAGGCCGTATACCGTAGGACTCCGGTTCAGCAACTGGTAAAAATACCTACTTAGCTCTCTCACTCAATCCTTTACCCACAGCGGTTTTTACCAAAGTGGGTGAGGGATGGGTTTAGCATATATCCTTCGGATTTTCCGGGGGATTTTTATTTTTTTCCACATTCCGCATAGATTTGTTAATGTTTTTCCGCTAATTAAAATATTTTTACGTGGCATGGCGTTTGAAATAAAAAACAAAATAATTTATCACATGAAGGTTCAGAAGGCTTTTCAATTTATTATGTTATTTGCAGCAGTTGCCCTGTTGTCATTTGTTCCTGTAAAGAAGAAAAAGAAGATGGCTGCTAAAAAAGCGCCAACTGCAAGGGTGACCAAACCTGTTGTAAAAGACAGCACGGAAAATATCTATTACATCATTGTTGATAAAAGCGACTATGAACTGAAAGTGTATGACGATGAAGGATGGTATGCAACCTACCCCATCGTTTTCGGCAGCAAGGACCTGGGCGATAAAATGAAGGAAGGAGACAAGAGAACACCCGATGGCGAATTCAAGGTCATCCTTAAGAAAATGCACCCCAAGTGGGGACCTGAATTATTACTGAACTATCCCAACGATATCAGTGTTCAAAAATTCAAAGAAAGAAAATCGCAGGGGCTCATCCCCAGGAATGCAAAGATCGGCGGCGGTATTGCCATACATGCCACCCGGCCGCAGGAAGAATGGACCGTGGATAATTTCTATAACTGGACCGATGGCTGTGTTTCTGTAAAATATACAGAGATGAAAGACCTGTTCAGTTATATACCTGTTGGCACAAAAGTTACCATCCAGCAATAAGATCCATCTTATTTAAGTTTTATCATCAGGGCATGGCCGTTCAGGTTATGTATCACCTGCCTGTCGGTATGGTTCCGGTATTCTTCCACCAGTTTGGTTACACCGGTGCAACTGTGAAACCCGTAGTCATCAAAAACAACAACTCCTCCCGGTATAAGTTTGTTCCAAACCCATTCCAAAATGTCTTTGGCAGAGTCATATACATCCACATCAATATGGCAAAGGCCAAAATGCTCTCCTGCCGGAATTTTATTGGCGGTATCCTCGGGAAAGATGCCCTTTAAAATTTTATAATGAGGGTATTTGCTTTTATTATTTAAAACATCTTCTACAATGTACTGGCTGGTATCGCTATGTTCGCCACCGGTATAAAAACTATCATTAGCACCAGCCTTAGCTACTCCCGAAAAAGTATCGGCAAGGTAAAGAGTTGCCGTACTTTTTATATTGGATAACTGCTGCGACATGATACCCGCAGTTCCTCCACGCCATACACCTACTTCTAAAATAGCAGCATGGGGGTCAAGCGTATGTACTTTTTGTATCATTTGCCATAATTCATAGCAACGGTAAATATCAACCAGCGTATTGTTTTTTACCTGGTTGTAAATATGCATAAAAGCGGTATCGCCCTGCCAGGGAGTATAATTAGCCGAGGGAAACGAAAAACCATAGTGCAGGCCATCAATGCTGAAATTTGCCTTGCCTTTAAATGTTGGCCGCTTACCAATATAAATACCGGTATTATCAAATAGGGTCCGTATTATTTTCTTTAATGACATAGATGAAGCTGCTTTATGAACAGGGGGCAAAGCTAAGCAAGTAATTGTATTTGATGATTAGTATTCATTGTTGGTAGTATCCTGGTTTGAATTTTGAACCACATAGGCACAATAGAGAACATAGGGCTCACATAGAATGCCTATGCTTTTTTCTATGTTTCCTATGTTCTATGTGGTTCAAAATAGGACAATACTTCATTGTGAGTTTATTTGTTGCCTCTGTCTCATTTTGTTATTTGCCCTATTCGTAAAAGCAAGGGAAAGCTGACTTGCCGGGTTTGTTCATTACCCCAAGGCGGTTCAATTGCTGATAGTAATTCGTCTGACCGAACTGAAGCTGGGATTTGCAAATAGCTGATGTTTCAATGTCCAGCCCCACTATTGGCAATACCAATGTTAGAAGCAGCATTTATTTTTTCACTACACTTTCCAATTGTCCTATATTGCTGAAACTATAAATGAAGTTAGCTACTTCAATTGTGTTGTTATTGATCTTTCTAAAACGACCTTTATTCATAAATAAAAACTCGTCAATGTTGCATTTTCTGTTAGTATAATGAGTAACAAGTAAATTATAGAAACTTACGTTTCCATTTGCCTTTGTGTGGAAAGAAATAAATTCATTATTCATGGCATGTGGAATACCCCAAAGAGATTTAGCTTGCTTATTGACTTCCTCCATTGAGTCCATGTCATTTTGATGATATTGTTTAGCTTCTTCAGTCATTTTTCGGATCATTGCAGGGTTGATGTTAGTAAGCCATTTTGTAGTGGAATTGTCCCAACCAGTAGAAGTAAAGGCTGTTAAAATATTATTTTCAAATTGTAAGTAAAGACCTAATTGCTCAGATTTATAAATATTTTCACTGTCTTCTCTTAAAGCAACAACAGATTTTAGAAAATTCAAATCAAAGTTTTCCATGTCAATCCCGTCTTGCAAGATCTTTTCAATATTTAAACTTGAATATTCGTGGTTCCAGTCAATTTGTTTGATTTCTTTTTGTATGTCTGAATAGGTAAGTTTTGTCCCCAGAGTTTTTACCAAAACAAAAATTAACTCTTTTGATAATGTTTTAAAACCCAAAGTGTTTATTTTATCAGAACTGAATGTATTAACAGTGCGAATATGATTTTTTGGAAACCCTAAATTTTCAATGCAGCTATTAATAGAACCATTTCCAGAAATTTCATTTATTCCAATTAGTTTGCCATTGTCAACTTTAAAGAAGCCTGTCTTACTTGTACTTTCGTTGTTTCCAAATATATTCTTGAACATAATAGTGTGTTGTCGTAATATTGGGTTTAACTCATAAATTTACGTCACTACTTCCTGAATTTATAAAGACCTAAGCATTATTTACTGATGAATAAAAGACTCCCATCCCCATAACTCAGGAAACGAAAATCATTCTGTAATGCATAGTCATAGATCTTTCTCCACCCATTACCTGTAGCAGCGGCAACAAGTAAGAGTAAAGTTGATTGCGGCTGATGAAAATTAGTGATGATGGCCTGTACCATTTTAAAACTATAGCCGGGAGCGATCAATATCTGCGATCGGGTAAATAATCTTTCCATATTGTTTTTCTTCAGCCAGCGAAGTAAAGACGATAAAGCCTCTTTTGCCAGTATGTTACAATTAACCAGAGGCTGTTCATATACTTCCCACTGGCCCAGTTGCAGTTCTTTTATCTCTGGCTGAAGAATTGTTTTAACTCCCATCCAATAGAGGCTTTCCAGGGTTCTTAAAGAAGTAGTGCCCACAGCAACAATGGTTTTATCTGATTGCAACAAAAGGTTCTCAATCATTTCCACGCCAACATCTATCCATTCTGCGTGCATCTCATGCCCCTGCATGGTGGTTGCTTTTACGGGTTTAAAAGTTCCGGCACCCACATGCAGGGTTACAAAAGCGCTGCGGATATTTTTTTCTTCCAGCCGGTTAAAAATGTCTTTTGTAAAATGCAATCCGGCTGTTGGCGCTGCCACCGAGCCTTCATCCCTGGCATAAATGGTTTGATATCTTTCCGTATCGGCTGTTTCTGTTTTTCTTTTGATGTATGGCGGCAAAGGAATATCGCCAGCTAATTCTAAAATTTCTGCAAAACTAAGTTCCGGTGGCAACCAGCTGAATTCAACTACATAAGCATCAGGCAGCTTTTCCTTTAAAGCAATTCTTAATTCTACATTCTTAATTTTTAATTCCAGCCCCCCTTCTTTCCACTTACTCGCCCCACCAATCATACACTTCCACTTCACCGAACCCTTCTTGTTCATTACGCTGCTGTATTCATTAATATCTTCATAAGGCTCCAGGCAAAAGATCTCGATCACCCCGCCACTGCTTTTCTGGAAACGTACCCGGGCCTTTATCACTTTGGTATCATTAAATACAAGCAGGCTACCGGCAGGCAGGTAGTCATGAATATTTTTATAAATATCCTGCTGTATGTTGCCATCCTTAAATACCAACAGCTTTGACGCATCTCTTTCCGCCAGCGGGTGCAGGGCGATCCTCTCATCGGGAAGATCGTAGGTATAATCCAGTATAGATATATTCTTTGGATGGGTCATTATAGAGAAATCATGGGCCTGAACCGGCTGTTAAGGGGCCAAAATTAAAGTTAATAATATTGCGAACGGTATATAATTAAGCCCCGGAATCTGTACTTTAGCCGCTCATTTTAAATTTAAAAACAAAGTTATTATGCGATCTTTTAAACAGTTGTTTATTGTATTGTTGCTGGCTGCCCCGGTTTGTACATTTGCCCAAACAGGATATGCCTGGAAGGAAGCCACATCGGGAGGCTATACTTATAAGTATGTGACCAACGACCCGGCCAAAGCAAGATTCTATACCTTGAAGAACGGGCTTACGGTTATTTTGAGTCCCACCAACAAAGACCCAAGGATACAATGCTATATCGCCACCAAGGCAGGAAGTAAAACAGATCCTTCTACCAACACCGGCCTGGCCCATTACCTGGAGCACATGCTCTTTAAAGGAACAGATAAATTCGGTTCGCTGGACTGGGCAAAAGAAAAACCTGAGCTGGATAAAATAGATGCATTGTATGAAGACTATAATAAAACAACCGATGTTGAAAAACGCAAAGCTATTTATCACCGCATAGATTCTATATCAGGTGTTGCTTCAAAATTTGCTATTGCCAATGAATATGACAAGATGATGTCGTCAATGGGTGCACAGGGTACCAATGCATTTACTTCTTTTGAACAAACAGTATATACTGATGATGTACCATCAAATGCCATTGATAAATACCTGGCGGTACAGGGCGAAAGGTTCAGGAACCCTATATTAAGGATCTTCCACACCGAACTGGAAGCAGTGTATGAAGAAAAGAACCGTGGACTGGATAACGACGGAAGAAAAGTGTTTGAAAAACTGTTTGCTGAATTATTCAAAAAACATAACTATGGCTTGCAAACCACCATCGGAACCATTGAGCACCTGAAGAACCCTTCATTGATAGAGATAAGGAAGTACTTCAATAAATATTATGTTCCCAACAACATGGGCGTTATCATGAGCGGCGATTTCAATCCCGATGAAATGATCAAAAAAGTTGACGCCACTTTTGCTTACATGCAGAACAAGCCGGTTGCCAAATATACTTTTGAACCAGAGCAACCTATTACTTCTCCTTTATCTTCAGAAGTAGTTGGCCCCGATGCAGAAAATGTGACCATTGGTTTCAGGCTGCCGGGAAATAAATCGAAAGACATACTGCTGGCCGACCTGGTTGGACAAATACTTACTAATGGCAAGGCTGGTTTAATGGATCTTAACCTCGTTAAGAAACAAAAACTGCTGAGTGCTTCTGCATCTGCATTTACACTGATAGACTATGGTGTGTTATTCATGCAGGGCAGGCCAACACAGGGCCAGTCTCTGGAAGATGTAAAAGCGCTGATGCTTGGTGAAATAGATAACCTGAAGAAAGGAAACTTTGATGATAACCTGATCACTTCTATTGTCAATAACCAGAAGAAGAATACGATCCTTGCATCAGAATCGTACAGCTCAAGGGCCGATGACCTGATGAATGCCTTTACCAATGAACTGGATTGGAGAGAGCAGGCAGCTTATACCGACCTGCTGTCGAAGCTTACAAAAAAAGAGATCGTTGATTTTGCCAACAAATATTTTGGCGACAACTATGTATGCATATTGAAACGCAAAGGAGAGGATAAGAATATTGTAAAGGTTGAAAAACCACCTATCACTCCTGTAGAAACAAACCGTGATGCACAGTCTGCTTTTGTAAAGCAGGTGAATAATATGCCGGCTACACCGGTTAAACCTGTTTGGATCGATTATAACAAAGACCTGCAAAAAGCAAAACTTGGCCCGGCAGAAGTTTTGTATGTACAAAATAAGAATAACAGCATTTTCCGTTTACGTTATCGTTTTGATATGGGTACATGGAACAATAAAAAACTGGGCATGGCTGCACAATACATACAATTCTTAAGTACCGATAAAATGAGTGCCGAGGATATAACCAAGGCGTTCTACCAGATAGCATGCAGCTTTACGGTTAGTGCATCGTCAGAATTTACAACAGTTACTATTGAAGGCCTGCAGGATAATTTTACAAAAGCGGTAACACTGTTTGAAGATGTATTAAAGAACTGTAAAACTGACGAAGCTGCTTTGAAATCCTTAAAAGCCAGGATAACTAAAACGAGGACCGATGCTAAAGCAAACAAAGGCGCTATCATGAATGGACTGGTGTCGTATGCAAGGTTTGGTAATAAGAACCCATTCAATTATGTACTGAGTGATGATGATATGAAGAACATAACTCCGGATGAACTGATAAACACCTTACATGAACTGAACAGTTATTCTCATAAGATATTATACTACGGTCCGCAACCCCTGGCACAATTGACAGCAGGGTTAAAAACCATTCACAATATTCCTGCAACATTTAAAGCTGCCGGTGATAAAATGAAATTCAGCACCGCTCAACAAACCAGGAACCAGATATTGTTTGCCGATTATAATATGGTGCAGTCTGAAATACGCTGGGTAAGAAATACTGCAACATATAGCGCCGATAAAGAACCCGTGATCGACATCTTCAATAATTATTTCGGAGGAGGAATGGGAGCACTTGTTTTTCAAACCATCAGGGAGAGTAAGGCGCTTGCTTATTCAACCTTTGCTTTTTATGCAAAGCCTGATAAGAAAGAAGATCCATTCTATACACTGGCCTATGTAGGTTGCCAGGCAGATAAATTCAATGAGTCTATCGTGGCTATGAATGAATTGCTGAATGACCTGCCTAACGTAGAGGAGAATATCAAGTTTGCAAAAGCAGGAATCAAAAAAGATATTGAAACAGAACGCATCACACAGGATGGTATTATTTTCAATTATCTTACTGCACAACAAAAAGGCCTGAGTAATGATATTCGTAAATCAACTTATGCAGGAGTGGATAAGATCGGTTATAATGAACTAAAAAAATTCCATAGTGAGTACATTGCCAATAAGCCATATACTTACTGTATTGTTGCTTCGGAAAAGAAATTAAGCAATGACGACATGAGTAAATATGGCGAGGTGAAGAAACTAAGCCTGGAAGAAATATTCGGGTACTAATCAGTACCCCTTCTATAAAAAGAGCCTCGAAAGAGGCTCTTTTTATTTTATTGAATTTATGTAAATCAAAGCAATAAAGCATCCTGTTAGTACTACCCGAAATAAAACTTACGATTATGAGAAAGCTATTTCTGCCGGTAATTGTATTAACAACTTTTAATACATCGGCTCAAAACAATACGGCTTCCAATATTATTGAAGGGGGAAAAGCACTTGTAGAGTTAGTAAGGGTTTTTAAAACGCCTAAAAACTTAATCGTTCAACAACCTGCTTTGCTTGTAGAA
>CAYTQB010000103.1:0-7904 GCA_964439615.1 uncultured Ferruginibacter sp.
GCACCTGCATGACCCATGCGGCGGCCGGGGGGAGCTGTTTGCCCGGCAATAAAACCAACAACCGGTTTTTTATTTCCTGTTGCCTGGATATAATTTGCTGCCTCAGCTTCCATTCCACCCCCGATTTCCCCAATCATAACAATGGCATCCGTATCGGCGTCGTTCATAAATAATTCAACTGCTTCTTTGGTAGTAGTACCAATGATTGGATCTCCGCCAATACCGATAGCAGTTGAAATACCCAATCCGGCTTTGGCAACCTGGTCAGCGGCTTCGTATGTAAGCGTACCTGATTTGGAAACAATGCCGACCCTTCCTTTCTTAAAAATAAAACCCGGCATTATACCGACTTTGCATTCTTCAGCTGTAATAACACCCGGGCAGTTAGGGCCAATCAGCCTTGTCTTCCTGGTCATGAGGTAATTTTTCACTTTTACCATATCCTGCACAGGAATTCCCTCGGTAATGCAAACCACCAATCCAATACCTGCATCGGCTGCTTCCATGATGGCATCGGCTGCAAATGCCGGCGGCACAAAGATGATGCTTACATCGGCGCCTGTTGTTTTGACTGCATCAGCAACCGTATTAAAGACCGGTTTATCCAGGTGGGTACTGCCACCTTTGCCCGGGGTAACACCGCCTACCACTTTAGTGCCGTATTCGATCATCTGCGTGGCATGAAATGTGCCTTCGGTACCCGTAAAACCCTGTACAATTATTTTGGAATTCTTGTTGACTAAAACAGACATGATTCAATTAAAAATTAAAAATGAAAAATTCAAAATTTAGCTGCCATCAGGCAGGTATGGCGCAAAGATAGGGTAGAAGGGGTATTGTAGAGAAGGATATTTTGATCACGGAATTATCACTTAAGCATCTCATCCATATTCCTGTCATCGCTTATCTTGCCTTTGGCTTCCAGCATACGCATGTCTTTGGCATCCTGCAAAAACTCGCTGGCAAAAATGAATTTATTAAGGCGCTCATTCTTGGAGAAGATGATATCTTTCTTGTTTCCGTTCCACTCTTTTTTGCCATCGTAGAGGTAGATGATATTCTCGCCCATTTCCATTACGCTGTTCATATCGTGGGTATTGATCACGGTGGTCATGTTGAACTCACGGGTAATGTCGAGGATGAGTTTATCAATCACCATGGAAGTCTGCGGATCAAGCCCCGAGTTGGGTTCATCGCAAAATAAATATTTGGGATTGAGCACGATGGCACGGGCAATGCCCACTCTTTTTTTCATACCACCACTCAGCTCGGCCGGGTATTTATTATTCACACCTTCCAGGTTCACCCTTGCCAACACTTCATTAACCCGTTTTAATTTTTCGGAGAATGACTGGTTTGTGAACATGTCCAGCGGAAACATGATGTTTTGCTCAACGGTCATACTGTCGAATAGTGCAGAGCCCTGGAACAGCATACCGATCTGTTGACGCAGTTCCTTCCTTTGATCAACATTCATGTCGGTAAAACTAACCCCATCGTAAATGATCTCTCCTTCATCAGGCTCAAACAAACCTACAAGACATTTCTGCAATACTGTTTTACCGCTTCCACTCTGCCCGATGATAAGATTGGCTTTGCCTGTTTCCATCACATGGCTTACGTCATCCAGCACCACTTTATCGCCGAAACTTTTACTTATGTTTTTAAATTCGATCATAGTAAGCTGCAAGGGGAGTAGCTACAAGGGATAAGCCTGCTACTATAACCTCTTTTTATTTATTTAATAGTTCATTTTATAAAAGTGTTTTTACTCCTTATGCTTCTCCCTTGCAACTTTACTTGTCCAGTAAAAGTGCTGCCAGTATATAATCGGCAAAAAGTATCATCACACAACTTACCACTACACTTTTTGTACTGCTTCTTCCTATTTCCAGGGCACCGCCTTTTACATAATAACCATAGTAAGAGGGAATGGTGCTGATGATAAAAGAGAATGTATATGCTTTTACCAATGCAAAGAATACATTGTATGGCAGAAAATTCAGCAACAACCCGGCATCATACGTGTCTGTTGAAAGGATACCCGTTGCTGTACCTGCCAAACGGCCTCCGTAAATCCCAAGCCCCATGGATATAATAACCAGTAAAGGAATGGTGATGAGGCAGGCCAGTATCTTTGGCATGATCAGGTACGATTTTGTATTAATGCCCATTATCTCCAACGCATCTATTTGTTCAGTCACTCTCATATTACCCAGTTCACTGGCAATTTTACTGCCTACCACACCGGCCAATACGATACATACAACAGTAGGAGCAAATTCGAGTATTACGGTGTCCCTTACGATCTGTGCAATGGTTGAAGCAGGTATAAGTGGGCTCACCAACTGGTAGGAAGTTTGTACGGCGCTAACCGCACCCATGAAAACTGAGATGATAACCACAATGCCTAAAGAACCGATTCCTATCTCAACACATTGATGCATGAGCTCTTTCCAATACATACGCATGTTCTCCGGTCTGGTGATCATGCCCTTGAGCATGAGAAGGTAGCGGCCGAAATGGGTGAAAAAACTCATTTTTAGTTACAATTTACTTTTTATCATTTACTATTTACCATTTACTATATGTGTAAGATACCTGCTGGTTTGGTATGTAACTAATGATAAACCGTAAATGGTAAATAATTTACGTATCGTGTGTTACGCTTTTTTTCCGCTTCCACCATTTGCTTTTCTTCACTACTTCCTGTGTATTGGTTTTGCATTTGGTTTGTGCATCCACCACAGCGATAAGCACCATATTGAAAATAGAACGGATTGAACTACCCAGTTGCAGCACATGCACCGGCTTCTTCAACCCCAGTAAGATGGGGCCAATAGAATCAGTTCCGGCCACTTCCTGCAATAAATTATAGGCAATATTACCGGCAGCTAAATTGGGGAAGATGAGAGTATTCACTTCTCCGTTCAATAATTCGGTGAATGGATAATTTTCTTTTAAAATTTCTTTGTTGAAAGCAAGTATACCCTGTACTTCGCCATCGCAACTGAGCGAAGGATCTTTTTGTTTTACAATTTCTCTTGCTTTACGCACCAGGTTTGACTCAGGTGAATCGCTGCTGCCAAAGTTAGAGTAGGAGAGCATGGCAACTCTTGGTTTGATATTAAACTGTTTTACTTCTTTGGTTACCAATAAAGTTATTTCTGCGAGTTCTTCTGCAGTAGGGTTGAAGTTAACGGTGGTATCAGCTAAGAACAAAGGCCCACGTTTGGTGAACATGATGTACATGCCTGCAATCTTTTTAACCCCGTCTTCTGTGCCTATGATCTGTATGGCAGGGCGGATGGTATCAGGATAATTCCTGCTCAATCCACTGATCATACAGTCTGCTTCACCTGATTCGATGAGCATACAGCCAAAATGGTTGCGGTCCTTCATGGCTTTAACCGCTTCATACCTGTTTACACCCTTGCGGTGGCGTTTGTTGAAAAACAATTCACCGAACTGCTTTCTCTGGTCTTCATGTTTATCATCTTTTGGATTGATGATGGGCATACCTTCAATATCAATACCATTTTCAGCAGCCATCTGTTGTATCCTTTCTTCTTTACCCAGTAGAATAGGATAAGCAACATTTTCTTCGAGCACCAGTTGCGCCACTTTCAGGATCTTTATATTTTCTGCATCGGCAAACACCACCCGTTTGGGATCTTTCCTGGCCTTAGTACCAATTACACGGCTCAATTGATTATCCAGTCCCAGGCGGCTATTCAACTCCTGCTCATATTTATTCCAATCGGTGATGGGATATTTGGCCACGCCACTTTCCATAGCTGCTTTTGCAACAGCAGGAGCTACAGTTGATAATAAACGGGGGTCAAGTGGTTTTGGAATGATATAAGTTGGGCCAAAGGAAATATTCTTTTCATTATAGGCCAGGTTCACCATATCGGGTACAGGCGCTTTGGCAAGTTCGGCCAATGCTTTTACTGCAGCCAGTTTCATGGCTTCATTGATTTGTGTTGCCCTCACATCCAATGCACCACGGAAAATATAAGGGAAGCCCAATACATTATTGACCTGGTTGGGATAATCACTGCGGCCAGTAGCCATTATGATATCTTTTCTTGCAGCAACAGCAACGTCGTAATTGATTTCAGAATCCGGATTAGCCATGGCAAAAACAATTGGATTCTTTGCCATGCTTTTCACCATTTCGGGGTTAACCGTATTGGCCGCACTTAATCCTATGAATACATCTGCATCTTTAAAAGCTCTGGCCAGGTCGTAATCTTTGTATTTGGCATCTACGCAAAACTTTTCTTTCAATTCATCTATTCCTTCACGGCCTTTATATAAAATTCCTTTCCTGTCAAATACCATAAAGTTGTTGTGCCTGGCACCCAGCGATTCATATAACTGTATACAGGCCATAGCGGCAGCCCCGGCACCACTTACTACGAATTTTGCCTTTTCAATTTTCTTTTTTTGTATCTCCAATGCATTCAGTAATGCAGCTGCACTGATGATGGCAGTACCGTGCTGGTCATCATGCATAATGGGTATCTTACAGCGCTTCTTTAATTCCTGTTCTATATAAAAACATTCAGGTGCTTTGATATCTTCTAAATTGATGCCACCGAATGTTGGCTCCAATGCCTGGACGATCTGTACAAATTTTTCCGGGTTTGTTTCGTTTATTTCGATATCAAATACATCAATGTCGGCGAAGATTTTAAACAGCACGCCCTTTCCTTCCATTACAGGTTTGCCTGCTTCAGGCCCAATATTACCTAAGCCAAGCACAGCTGTACCATTGCTGATCACACCCACCAGGTTTCCTTTGCTGGTATACTTATATACATCTTCGGGGTTGGCAGCAATTTCCAGGCAGGGTTCTGCAACACCGGGGGAGTATGCTAAAGAGAGATCACGTTGTGTTTTGGTTTCTTTGGTTGGAACCACTTCTATTTTACCAGGCCTTCCTTTGGAATGATATTCTAGTGCCTGTAGTTTGCGTAGGTCTTTTGACATAGTTATCTAATCCCTATCCCCTAAAGGGGAAACCTGGGATGGTTTTTTAGTTTAATTACTGATTCCACAATCATTGATCTTGCCGGGGATGCAATTTACATAAATACAATCACAGTATATTTTTATCAGGACACATTAGATTTTACTTTAAAACTCCAGGTTATGGCAAATTCTGCCACAATTTCTCCTTCCGCATCCCTGCCATACGACTTTGCAGTAACAATTTTTCCTTCATTGCTGATTATAGCGTCTTCAATAGTTTGTTTTATTACCTGCCCGTCTTCACAGGTAAAAAGAGTTCTGCCAATGGCTTTTTTCAGAAAAGTCCCTTCCACCTTTGATACCAGCATGCTTACCGATGGCTCCCGCTTATATATATGTGCCATGGCAAGCACACCGGTGCTCATTTCTGCAGCCATGCTCAGGCAGGCAAAATAGGTACTTCTGAAAGGGTTTTGGCTAAGCCATTTATAAGGAACGCTGGTTACACATTTCTTTTCATCAGCATACCTCACTCTTACCCCGCAAAAAAAAGCAGCAGGCAATTTTGAAAGAAGGAACAGCCGGAACTTAATGGGGCTATGAATGAGTTTAAGGAATTGTGTAGCGTTGTTCATAAGAGATTTAATATTGAAGGTTGCATATTTAATATTTCATTAAAAACCAGGGACCTTCAAAATATTAAATATTCAATCTTACATCTACAATAAATAATCAGTCTCCGTACATTTTAGGATTCAGTGCATTCGGGCTCCACATTTCGAAGAAGGCCTGCACTTTGTTCCGGTCGTAACTTTTCTTTCCATCTTCGAGGTATTCGCTGTTCTGTGTATGGATGCGTTCTCCTTTTTCATTCAGGATGATAAAGACAGGAAAGCCGAAGCGCTGGGCATAACCATATTTTGCAAATGTTTTTTTGTTCTCATTCTCATTGCTCCAGTTAAGATGATAAGAAACAAAAGAAGCATTGATGACGGAATCGATCTTCGCATCAGCTTTACAGAATTTTTCAAACTCAATACACCAGCCACACCAGTTACCTCCGCCGAGCAGTAATACATACTTATTTTCAGCTTTTGCTTTTTTTATGGCAGTGGCAATATCCTTTTCAGCATCTGCTTCGGGATGATATAAATGGGGTTTTTCTGTTTGTGCTTTAGCTATACAGGCAAGCAAACAGAAAACAATGACAAACAATTTTTTCATGGCGACTATATTTATTTATTTACTTCTACCAAACAAATCACTGCCTGTTGTTGCGGATTATCGGCCCTGAAATTAATAGTGCCTCCTGAACCAGCTGCAAAACGAACATTGGCTACTGCATTTTGCTGCAAGGCGGCTGCCACTTTACCGGCATAATCGGGTTGCGGACTTTTTGAAATAGCATTGTTTATTGCATACCAGTCAATGGCCTGTTTTGTTACTACGATGGCAAACACATCTTTGTTACCGATATTATCAGGTACAAGGCTTTTTCCTCTTGGAAATAAACGGTAACCGGTAATGCCGCAGTAAGGCGAGAAAGAAGTTTTGGTTGGATCTTCCTTAGTTGGATAAGGGAATAATGTATAACTGCTTCCATCAGTCTCCTGTCCGAAGATATAAGTATAGCATTCAACTGAATTCTTTATTTCCATTTTGAATTTAGTACCCGGCGCAACAGTATTGACCGTTTCAAAAACATTTCCTGATTTTAAACGCAGGGGTATGTATTGCTTATCATCATTCTTAACCAAACCAATGGCTGCTTCAAAAGAAATATTTACGGCAGCGCCACGCTTGGGCATAGGATCAACACCGTAGGCTTCACGAACAAATTCTTTAAAGTCGGCATAACCTACCCAGGCCACACCATTCTCACCCCACTCTGGTCCCCAACTGTTCATGATCTGGAATGCACCGGTATAGGATTCTCCATTTGCATATTTGGCTACTTTCCTGTCGTCATACCCGATAACACACATGGCATGTCCGCCAAACCCCATCTGGCTGCGGTCTTCGTCGGTAGGTGTCCATAATTCTTTCCCCATCATTGATTGCATGAAACTGCCACCCACCATCATGCCAATAACAACCGGTGCATCTTTTGCGAGGTGTTCTTTGATGGCACGTATGTTGATGCCTTGTGTGCCTTCTCCGTCGGTAAGCCTTGTAAAACCATGCATGCGGTTTTGAGAGGCTTCATTCATGAGCGCATTAGTAGGCCGCCTGCTGCAATCCTGGTCGGTGTAAGGAAAATCATTGTACGCAACCACGCCTTTGTTAGTCATGAACTCCATGGCGTTTTGAATGTATGCACCCTGGCAGCCTTCCAGACCGATCTGGTTATAAACAAATGCCGGGCTGTATGCCGTATTGTTACCGGCCTGGTTGGTAGATGCTGCTTCCACAATTGTCCTTGCTGCATAAGCGCTGCTCCAGGCAACACAACTTCCCTGTCTTCCCTGGTTTTGCCTGTCGGGTGCAAACTTTAATAAAGAAACACTTTCAGGTAAAGGGTTTTTGGTATCGTCATCAGCAAGCCCTTCATACACACTTGCTTTTTTAAATGTGTCGGCATTAAAATTATACCCGCTTTGAGAAAAAAGATTTTTCACTATATCTGTTGCTCCGCCTCCACCTATTCCCGAACAACCTGAGCCTTGCCTGAAGAAGAAGAAATAAGCGGCAGCACCGGCTACCAGCAACAGCAATATTTTTTTACCACCGCCCCCACCTTTGAAGAGGCTGAGCAATAATGGTAACAAGGCCATTAATCCACCACCACCTCCGCCGCCACGGCCACCACCGCCACCGCCACCTGAAGTTTTACTGTCATCAAAGTCCTGTTGATCCTGCTGATCATCTTCCATACGTATAGGCATAGAAATAAGTTTTAGAGTTTAAATGTAAGGAGAAATTTG
>CAYTQB010000104.1:0-7840 GCA_964439615.1 uncultured Ferruginibacter sp.
CGGCGAGTCCTGCAAACCAACTCACAAATCCGTGCAGAGACTCGCCTGAGAAAGATACAACTACTCTTTTTTCAGGCGAGTCTCTGACCGAGCTATTAGAGTAAGCTCAGGACTCGCCGTCAATCAGAAGCTACTGCTTTGTTTTTTATTGCCTGAGAAAGAATATTCTATTTTTTTGCCCATTTCATCCACAATGGCAGCCTGTTCAGCTTTACAGCACTGTACTTTTCTTCCTTTGCTCCAAAGCTGCTGTAAAAAAATGCAAGGCTGGATATATCACTTCCTTCAAAGTCCAAAATTATATTCTGCCCGGCATGATCTTTAATAAATGCATCAATAAGCGCATGGGAAGCGCTCAATGTCTTTCCATCGGGATGATTTCCCACCATAATATAGTAAGCCCTATGGTGCGAAAAAAAGAAAGCGGCAGAAGCTATTAACCCGCCTTCTTTGTTATATACCCCATAAGTTGTTGCTTTTTCTTTTTGACAAAGCAATGCATAAAGGCGCTCAAAATTTGTAAAAACTTCGGCAGGCAGGGAAGCAAATTCCCTGGTTTGTTCCTTTGCCAATGCCACCACTTCAGAAACGGGGATATTTTTGTTGATGGTAAGACCAAACTGCCCGGCTTTTTTAATATTGCGTTGTATATTCTCCCGGTAGTTGCTGTACAAATGCTCATAGCTTTCATTCAGTGGCAATACATAATTCTTCCTTTCGTATAAATTGAAATCGCTTAGCTTGAAATAATTACCGTGGTTAAAATAAATATCCCAATAGCTGAATTTGGCAGGAACCGAATTCAAAAATTCATTGACCGTTTCTGCACTAAGTTCGTTACCAAATACTCCCAGGCAGGCTGTGAAGGGTGGCTGGTATAAATAGTGGATGCCGTATTTTTTATTCCAGGTGAGCGGCATAACTGCTTCGTAGTCGTTAAGCACTAATGCATCCCAGTTTTTTGCCATGCAGTCTAAATAAAACGAATATCCATATATCAAACCATTGGAGGCGTTGTCAATGCAGGTATCCCATTTTGTTTTATTGATATGCTGGTATGTGAGGTAGCTGATGGCCACATTAAAACGGTATTTGAGGGACTATTTTTTTCAGGTTGATATTTTGCAGGTCAACACTAAATGAAATATTTTTCCAGAATTTCTTTTCATAGATGGTTGATTTGATATAATCTCTGTAAACCTTACTGTACAATAAAGGGAAATATATATTTACCGTATTGCGGAACAGGGAAAGCTGCAGGCCGGCATCATAAATAAACCTGCCGGTTGCCGCATTCTTTTTCCAGGCGCCGGCATAAGTGCCTATATCAAAAAACGCTTTGATGGGTAGTTTTACCGGTAATACAGATAATGGGTTTATTGCATTGGGGATGGTTGTTGTAAAATTTGCTGCGGCCAGCCAGTCATCGGTCTTACCTGTTTTATCACTGAGCAGGTCTGTACGCACCTTAAAACCTCCGTCTCGTATCATGATCTGTTGCGACGAAAATTTATCATATTCACTCCGGCCCACAAAATAATTGCTATAGGTATAATCTTCATAGCCTTTCGGCCCGGTCATATTTAACTGGTAAGCGTCCGTTTGAAATTGTTTTAAAAATGTTTTCTCTCCCAGGTAAATGAATTTACCTGCAAATAACCTCACGTCCATACCACCCGATCTGGCGTAATTAAAATGATAGTTGCATGTAAAAGCGGCCCTGGCAAAACCATCGCCCTGCTCTATCTGCAAAGCCCCTTTATAGGGATACAATACCCGGTTGTTTTCTATTACGAATTGTAATTGGTTGATGTAACGGAAAGCAGTCGGATAAGTGATCACATCTACCTGGTTTATGGTATCTCTTGTAAACAATAAACCCTGTTCGTTGATTAAAAATGTCTTCCATTGTATAAACCTGGTTATGGTGCTCCTTGGGTTTTTATTGGCAAAAACAAATTTGACTGAAGGAACAATTTTAGAAAAACGCTGGCTATGTGTGGTATTGGTGGAATCTGTAAAATTATCACTGGAGAAGGATGCGGCTGCAAGCGCAAATTCAAATTTTTGACCCTTATCACCCGGGTACAAACTGTAACTGACTCTTCCCAGGCCGTTTAATTTTTTGCTTTTGGTGGCAAATAGCGGGGCTATTATAAATTGAAATTTGCTGAGGGGAAGTGTATAATTGTGCAGTACTACACCCAGCATGATCTTATCATAAAAATTATAACCAATGGCAGGCGATGCAAAAATATAATTGTGTTTATCAGTTTCTTTCAAACTAAAGAATGCAGTAAAGCGGATATCTTTTTTGGATACTGTTTTTGCCAGGTATCCTTTTTTATTCAGCAAGGAAAACGTTGTATCCGGTTTTCTACCACTCACTTCTTCAATTACCTTTTTAAAATCTTCGGGGTAAGGGTGCTTAAACTGCCAGCGGCGGTAATATTCATGCATGCAACTGTCGAATAAAGGTTTACCCAGCTCATCTTCTAAAAGTTTCATCCAGTCGCCGGTCTTTGTATAGGCAACCATATTGTAATTGAGGATGTTGAATTTTTCGGAAGGTGTTTCAATGGGTTGGTCTTTTTTAATACCGGTTATTGTTTGTAATATGGTATGCTGAATATCATCGGGCATCCTGTTCCTGATAAAACCTGATCTCATAGGAATAATATCCAGGTTGGTATTTCCATATTGCTGCATTGAATAGCGGTTGTCATAATATGTATTCATGCCTTCATCCATCCAGGGATGTGTACGTTCGTTGGTAGCCAGTATGGCTTCAAACCAGTTATGGCCAACTTCATGATTGATAACAAAGTCAAGCGATTTTTCTGTACCACCCGCTTCAAGTATAGTTATCGTTGGATACTCCATGCCACCACCATTTCCGCCATCTACAACACTTACTACATCGTATGGATATTCACCAAGCCATTTACTTTTAGTACGTATCGCTCTTTTGATCATAGCCAAACTATTGCCCCAGGTTTCGGCGTTCTTTTCATAATAATATGCTGCGGCATGTATGATCCTGCCGGAGGATAATTTGAGTGTATCGGCTTTTATGATGAAGTGTTTATCGGCAAACCAGGCAAAGTCATGCACATTGTTTTGTGTAAATCGTATCGTTTTATTTTTTGCAGAAGGAGTGCTGACTGTTTTTTCTTTATTTTTTTTTGCCAGGGTCTGCTTTTTGGGTTTTGGTTCAACCGGTAATGGCTTTTTAGTTTTCAGCCACTGTTTTTCATTATCGGTCTGCAGTTCACCCGTTGCTGCCACAACATAATTGCCGGGTAAAGTTATCTGCACTTCATAATTGCCAAACTCTGCATAGAATTCACCCTGGTCTACATAGGGCATGGGGTGCCAGCCTTTCCTGTCATAAACCGCCGGCTTGGGGTACCATTGTGTTATTTGATAAGCCTGGCCAACATAACCACCTCTTGAAAAAACATAAGGCAGTTTTACATGAAACGGAGTTTCGATCTTTGTATTTGTATTTGGCGGCAAGGGTTCGGGTAAAATAAGTTTGATGATATCCTGGTGCTGCGGATGGTCTTCTGTTTTGGCTGTGTTCCCGTTCACTTTAAAATCAAGGCGGTTTATATAACCCCGCTTGTCGGCATTGCTGAAGTAGAATTGTGTACTTCCGTTTTCCAACACCTGGTCGGTGAAAGCTGTTTTGTCATTTTTATAGGCATTGGGCCAAAGATGTATCCAGATGAAGCGAAGCGTATCCGGGGAGTTATTATAATATTCCATCTTTACAAACCCATCTAAAGTATTCTCCGCATCATTAAGCGTAACATCAATCTTATAATTGACCTGTTGCTGCCAATATGGAATTTGGCCATTGGCTGTGGATAGTTGATAATAAAGGAGTATGAATACGCAGATAGCTCTTTTCAAAACAGATGGTTTCATCAAAAATAAACAAAACATCGAATTACTACTAATTCCTAATTTCTAATTCCCCATTCCTTATTTCCCTTTGGCAGATAGTATGATTCTGATAGTATGCAACATGATCTTAAAATCAAGGGCCAGTGAGATATTTTCGATATACATCAGGTCGTATGGCATTCGCTCCATCATTTCTTCTACAGATGAGGCATATCCAAATTTTACCATGCCCCAGCTGCTTAGCCCAGGTTTCACTTTAAACAGATAATTATATTCAGGATGTAACTGTACGATCTGGTCGGTATAAAATTTCCTTTCGGGCCTTGGGCCCACCAGGCTCATTTCGCCTTTTAAAATATTCCAGAGTTGTGGCAGTTCATCCAGCCGCCATTTACGCATCACTTTTCCCCATTCAGTTATCCGGGGGTCATTGTCGCTGCTTAGTTCGGGTCCGCCCGGTTCTGCATCGGGTACCATACTCCTGAATTTGATCATCATGAATGGAACGCCTTTATACCCGATCCTTTCCTGCAGGTAAAATAAATTTCCGGGTGAAGATAATTTTACCCTGATGACGATATACATAAAAAGCGGTAAAAAAATGATAAGGGTAAAAAGCGACACGGTTATGTCAATTATGCGTTTTAAATTTTGTTGCCACAGGGGCAGCAGGCCGGAGTGAAGATCGATCAACGGGATGCCGAGAATATTATTTGTCTTTACAGCCCCGCTGATGATGTCAACTGTGTCTGCAGTTATTTTTATGTTTACATCCTTATCGCTAAGTCTTTGTAATACCTGTTCCAGTTGCCCCCTTTCTTTTTTTTCTACGGCGATGATCACCTCTTCAATATTATTATCCGCTATTATTGTGGCCACGCCATCAGCTTTACCCAAATTTTTAATGGCTTCCGGGAGGGAAGATTCCTGGACACCATTGGCATTGGCAAAACCCAGGATGCGGTATCCTGTTTTCTCCTTGTTATTAATAATGGATTCATAAAGTGACGCCGCATTGTTACTGGAGCCGATGATGAGGGTATTAAAAAAAACAATGCCTTTATTCAATTGTGATTTTGCACGGCTTAAGAAAAACAGGCGGATAAGATAGGTATAGAATGTTTGTATTCCCCAAAGCGAAATGAATTCCTTGTAATAGATATTATAATCACCGGTTGCATCGTAGATCAGGAAAAGGAAAAGAATGCATAGGCTTCCGAAGAAAGTATAAATTAAGGTGTTTAAAAATTCTGTAAGCCTCGATTTCTGGTAAAGAACAGTATAACTTCCAGCCAGGTAATATACAACAAGCCATACCAAAGGGAACAGGATGAGCCCGGTGTAAAACTTCTGGCCAACGATGAAACTTTCCTGTATGATATATTTTCTTACGAAATAAAAACTCACCCAGGAAAGTGCTGCGGCAATCATATCGCCTGAAGCATACCAGCCAATATGTATCCGGGGTTGTTTCAATGGGGAAGTTCTGTTAAAATAATTATCGGGGTTTAGTGGCTTGTTACATTGCCGATCTTTTCAAGGATCTGGTGCGCCACTTCCATCGCTCGGAAACCATCTACCACACTCACGGGTGTTTCAGTATTATCAATAACAGCATCCCTGAACTGTTCCAGTTCCATTTTGATGGCGTTCACATCTTTCACATCGGGATTGGCAATGGCAATGGTTTTTTTTCCGTTATTTGTTTCAATGTCGAATGTAAAAACATTTTTATCTCCCGGTGTATTCAACCGGATGATCTCGGTCTTCTTTTCCAAAAAGTCAATACCGATGTAAGCATCTTTCTGAAACAGGCGCATCTTCCGCATTTTTTTCATTGAGATACGGCTGCTGGTGAGGTTAGCCACACAACCGTTATCAAATTCAATGCGAACGTTGGCAATATCCGGTGTATCGCTCATTACGGCAACACCATTGGCGCTGATATAATTTACATTGCTTTTTACCAGGCTTAAGATGATATCTATATCATGTATCATCAGGTCGAGTATAACACTTACATCTGTACCACGGGGATTGAACTGTGCCAGGCGATGTACTTCAATGAACATCGGTTGCAGTACCTGGTCTTTTAATGCAAGAAAGGCGGGGTTGAACCGCTCTACATGGCCTACCTGGAATTTTATATTGGCTTCTTTGGCAAGTTTTACAATGGCTTTTGCTTCGTCCATGGTATTGGCTAAAGGCTTTTCCACAAAAACATGTTTGCCTTTTTTAATAGCCAGTTCGCAAAGCTCAAAATGAAAAGAAGTAGGCGCTACAATATCCAGCGCATCCGAGGCGTCTATCAGTTCTTCTACATTGGTAAAGCGGGGTATTTTATATTTTTCGGCAACTAATTTTGCATTCGCATCGTCAGTATCACAGAAACCCGTTAATTGAATACCTTCAATAACAGCCCAGTTATTTAAATGAAATTTTCCTAAGTGGCCAGCCCCTATAACTCCTATTTTGAGCATATTTTTACTTGCTGTGATTTATAAGTGAAAGTCAAAAATCAAAAGTAAAAATTCAAAAATGGGTACCCACATTTTTTACTTTTGATTTTTGACTTTTTATTTGGTTCTATGCTTCTTCCCAGAAACCCATCTTCCCGAATTTTTCAATTCGTTGCTCTATTCTTTTTTCAGGTGAAATGGCTTTCAGCTCTTTAATAACCGGTAACAGGTATTTTTTTAAGATATCTGCTGCTTCTTTATAATCCCAGTGAGTTCCACCCAATGGTTCCGGTATCACGCCATCCACCAATCCAAATTTCAGCATATCATCACCGGTGAGTTTTAATTGTTCCGCAGCCACTTCTTTTTTATCCCAACTACGCCAAAGAATACTGCTGCAGCTTTCCGGGGATATCACCGTGTACCAGGTATTCTCCATCATAAAAACCCTGTCACCCACACCTATTCCCAGGGCGCCACCACTTGCCCCTTCACCAATGATGGCACAGATCACCGGCACTTTTAACCGGATCATTTCATAAATATTACGGGCAATGGCCTCGCCTTGTCCTCTTTCCTCGGCTTCAAGTCCCGGGAAAGCGCCGGGTGTATCTATCAGGGTAATGATGGGTTTATTGAATTTTTCAGCCAGTTTCATCAGCCGCAAAGCCTTGCGGTAACCCTCAGGATTAGCCATACCAAAATTGCGTAACTGCCTTGTCTTGGTATTGGAACCTTTTTGCTGGCCAATGATCATGATGGTCTCGCCATCCAGCTGTGCAAAACCACCTACCATTGCTTTATCGTCCTTCACATTCCTGTCGCCGTGCAATTCAATGAAATCGGTACACATGTTCTCAATATACTTGAGGGTATATGGCCTGTCGGGGTGGCGGCTCAGTTGCACTTTTTGCCAGGGAGTAACATTGGTAGTGATGTGTTTTTTTGTTTCCACTATCCTGTCCTCAAGCATGGCAATGGCGCCGCTCATATTTGTTTTCGATTTTTCGGAAGTGATCTTTAGCTGTTCTATCTGGTCGTATAGCTCTTTGATGGGTTTTTCAAAGTCAAGAAACTGGCGTTTTTTAAACTCAATCATGTAGTCAGTTTACAGTTAAGGTTTACAATTTAATGATACCTGTTTTGAAGGAAAGTGTAAGATAGTTTGTAAAATTAGCGCTTACAATTTTTTTATAAAAGTTTTGGAGCGGAAAATTAAGAAACCTATCTTTGCCGTCCCGAAAAAAGAGCCAAAATCAGTTCCTGGTTTTGAACTCAGGTCCCGGGTAGTTGGATCGGTAGTTTAGCCGTAGAAAATCGATACGACGAAGGAGTAACTGATTTTCAAGGTCCCGATGAGCAAAGCGATATCGGGATGGGTAATAAAATTTTGGATCGGTAGTTCAGTTGGTTAGAATGCTGCCCTGTCACGGCAGAGGTCGCGGGTTCGAGTCCCGTCCGGTCCGCTT
>CAYTQB010000105.1:0-7808 GCA_964439615.1 uncultured Ferruginibacter sp.
TACAGAATGTATCTGTAACATTAGTGGTAAAGCCCACGGTAAAAACATTGCCGAGAGTGATGGTCTGACTTGTGGTATCATTACAGACACCGTTTGAAACGATCAGTTGTACAGTGATCGAAGGTGTTGCAACCGGGAAGTTCACTGAAACATTCTGGCCTGTTGCTGTGCTTCCATCGCTGAATGACCAGTTCCATGAATTGACACCATTACCACCCGGATGCGAAAGCACAATATTATCAGTTACACAACCCCAGTTAACTACACTGGTGAAAACTGCAGAAGGCTTACCTGATATGTTTATCACGGTACTATTGCTCCCTAAAACCGGAATTTTTCCGCAAGTGTCATATATTGGATTATTTGTTACCCAGGTTCCAACAGTATAATTACCGCCTACAGTAATAGGCGTGGCGAGTTGCAGCAATATGGAATGAGAATACCCTTGTGCACAGGTAGTAACATCGCCGGTTGCAGAAACAATATTTGCAGAAGACCCATTGATGAAGAATTGTATGCCGCTCGGTATTATACTGCTGCACACAATAGGATGGTTATAAAAAACTTTTAAGCTAGTAGGTGAACATTTATCAAACTGAACAGAATCTATAACAGGTGGTGGGGCCTGGGTTGCGGTAAATGATTTTGAATAGCCGGGAGGTATAAAAGAGAAACACGAATCTGACAAAGTATTTCCATCAAAAACACTATTATTAATAACCACATTACGGATGCCCGCCGGTAGTGCTGTGCCTAAGTTCAATATTACCTGAGAGGTTAAACCGCCTGGTGAACAGGTATAACTGATAGAAGTAACAGGCCAGGCCGGGAGTATGTAGAATTCATCTCCTGCAGCGCTTATGCTGGCACATCTGATCGGTTTATCAAAATTTACCACCACTTTATCCGGGTGGCACTCATCAAAGCCGATTGACTGAATCACCGGTGGAGGCGTGGCTACACTAATATTAAACGGCGTACTGTTACCGATGGGTATCTGATTATTACAGGTATCAATCAGGGTATTGCCATCTCCTCCGTTGTTAATTACCAATTGATAATTACCTGCGGGCAATGGATTTTGTAAAACAATCTGCAAAGTACTTGTATATGCCGGGCCGGTACCACAAACAGATTGTATTGAAGTGATAGCAGGATTGCCCGGCAAAATAGAAAATTCACTGAAGTTTGGTTGAGTTATACTTGTACACCAAACCGGTTTGGAAAGTGTTACGTCTAAAACAGTGGGTGCACAACCGGTAAAACCTATGTTGGTAATAGAAACTGGAGGTATGGCAGGAACAGTAAAAGGTAACGAAGCAGGAAGCATCGCTAACAGGCAAACATTTCTATAAGTATCTCCATCAGCGCCGTCATTTATATTTAACTGGTAATTTCCCGAGGGTAGCGCCGATTGTAAATTGATGATAAGATAAGGAACTCCTTGTGCACCAGAAAGGCTGCAGTCCGATACAACTCCAGTGATAACATTAGGGCCGCCAGTAATAGTACATTCACTGCCCGAAGAAGTTATTGAGGTGCATTTTATATCTTCAGAAAAAGTAATTTTTAGTTTAGTGGCATCGCAACCAACGATTCCTATACTGGTAATAGTTGGCGGCTGATTATCGGTTAATATTGCGGTTCCTGAAAAGTCAATATCATAAGGTGATTGGGAACTTGACCAGTTATTAACCATCATCAAGTAATCATGGCCAGCTATCAAATTTATCAGCCTGTTGAACTGGGTGCCGGGCGCTCCTCCTCCGCAATTAATATCAGAAACTCCTGCAACTGTACAACCTGTAATTCCAGGTTGTCCACTTAAGTTTAATGATACCCTAAGCTCGAATAAAAAAACATCATTCGGGGGGTGGCCTGTTATATCCATTACTTCCCAGTCATAGTCATCTGCCGGGCTGGTTGGTGTAATTAAAAATCCAAGCGTACCGGCTACGTAACAATGAAACTTGTACCAGCGGGAATTATTAGTAGTTACCTGTTGGCAGCCTGATGTCGGATTTGGTAGATCAGGGCCAGTACAGTTTGAAACGTCAGTTTCCCTGAATGTAATGTTTCCACAAACTGCCTGGGCTGAAGCTGGTATACGACCAGGACCACTGCATGGAGGTTGTGCACTTAAAGGGCATATAATTGATATTAATAAAACGGCAAGAAATAATGTACGCATTGGTCAATTTTGGATTTGTAAATTTAATCAAAAAGTGTACTCGCAATCATTAAATTCACTTACGCTAGGCTTTCTCTGCATAAAAAGTGACTACTTTTTTTTACTTTATGGGTAAATCCTCCAGTGGCCACTGATTTTTCTTATTGCCCCATTAGATGCGTCTGCTACAATTATATTGTCACGTTTGTCGATAATAATGCCATAAAGATTTTGGAATTGCGCTGAGGTGCCAGGACCGTCAAGAAAACCAGCCGTTCCTGATCCTGCAATCGTGGTAACTATACTACTTGCTATATTTAATTTTTTTACATAAGAACCTGCTCCATATACCCATGTCGTAAACACAACAAAGCCACCCAGTGCATCGTATACAACATCTAGAATCGGTGTAGCACTGGGTGATATATATATGGTAGAAACTGATCCTCCAGGCGTTATTTTCCTGATTCGAGAGTCATCAGCAAGGTAAAGGTCTCCGCTGGCATCTATATCAAGACCCCATGGAAAGGCGAATCTAGCATTAGCCCCAACACCATCAGTAGTGCCAGCAGCGCCAGCCACACCCGCAAAAGTGGTGACATTGTTTGAAGGATCAATCTTCCTGATTGTATTGTTTCCAAAATCCGCTACAAAAATATTACCGCTTCCATCAACTATTACTCCCCTAATATCCATGAATCTTGCAGACGCTCCGTTGGCATCTATATAGCCAATAGCTGTAGCGTCTCCAGCAATTAAGGTTACCGTACCAGCAGATGATATCTTATAGACACAGGTTTGCTTTGATACAATTATGTCACCCCCAGATCCACTTGTAACACCACAATTAAAATTAAAACTTGATAATTGTGGTAAAGTTGATAGTATTCCACTGTATGAATTGTGTCGCATATTCAAGTCGGCTACGATAAGATTATTATTAATGTCGCTAAATACATCTTCAGGATAATAAAGGCTTCCAAGCGAGCCTGAGGCTGTTCCGTCTTGAAAACCTAATTTGCCGTTTCCTGTCAGCGTACTTACCATGCCCGAAGCCAGTTTTCTAATTCTTGAATTCCCAATATCAGAAATCAAAAGATCTCCTGAGTTATCAAATGCAAAATTAGAAGGGCCAGAGAATTGTGAACTGGCGGCACTTCCATCTAAAAATCCGTTTCCATTACCCCCACCGATAGTTGTCACACTATTGTTGCCAATATCAATTTTACGGATGGCATAATTTCCAATGTCTCCAACAATTAAATTTTTCGAGGCATCTATTGTTATTCCGTATGGTCCAGCAAATTGAGCTGCGGCAAGCGTTCCGTTTGTATATCCTGGTGTTCCTCCTGTAAGCGTAGAAACGACCTGGCTTGTGTTTATTTTTCTTATTGCATGATTGTAAGCATCAGTAACATATATATTTCCGCTAACATCAACAGCAATATCAGTTGGTTTGGCAAACCTTGCTGTTGAGCCAGCGCCATCAACATAACCGGGCCTCCCATCACCCGCCACAGTAGTAACAGTTCCCCCTGGAGTAATCCTTCTTATCGCACAATTACCCATATCGCAAACAATAAGATCTCCCGTTGTTGGATCAATTGCTACATCACTTGGACCCCGGAATTGAGCGGTAGCCAAAGTTCCGTTTTGGAATCCTGCAATACTCCCGGCATATGTAGAAACAACACCCGCTGAAGTTAATTTTCGTATGCGATTGTTACCCTCATCAGCAATTAGAACATCTCCTGATCCGTTTAAAGTAATACCTGAAGGATTGCAAAATCGTATTCCCTCCCCAGTACCATCATTATAACCCCACATGCCATTGCCTGCAAGCGTTGAGAGAACTCCAGATGTACTAAGTCTTCGGATGCAATGGTTGTAATAGTCTGCAAAAATGATATTATTATTTACATCCGTTACAAGCCCCATAGGTATCCAGATTTCCGCATGCTTAGAATAATCATCATCCTGATTAACATCGGAAGAAGTACCAGCAACAGTAGACACCATAATGTCATACCCAAAATTATTAGTTGGCCCTCCGCCTCCTCTTAAAGAGTTGGCTGATTGTTCAGCCCCAGAAATTACTGCTGTGAGGTCTGTTTCTTTTTTACAACCAAAGGTCAGAAGAATAGATAAAGTGAAGATTAAACGTATTTTCATAATATAGAGTTTATATAAATATAATAATAAAAAAGTGAAATACTTTTTCTTCAAGATCTTTCTATCAGTTTCTTCTACCTTTATAATATGGTAAAAAATCCTCCTTACTTAAAAAAGGGCGACTGCATTGGCATTACCTGCCCGGCCGGTTATATGGATGCACAAAAGGCACAAACCTGCATAAAAACCTTACAGGGCTGGGGATTTGAAGTGATGGTTGGCAAGACCCTGGGCAGCCGCTCAAAAAACTATTTCAGCGCTGCCGATGCCGGCAGGAGGGATGAACTGCAGGCCATGCTGGATGATGCAGATATAAAAGCCATTCTTTTTGGGCGTGGTGGCTACGGCCTGGGACGCATTATTGATGAACTGGACTTCACCCGGTTTAAAAAGAACCCCAAGTGGGTCGTTGGATTCAGCGACATTACCGTTTTGCATGCCCACCTGAATACAAAAATAAAAGTGGCTTCCTTACATGCACCCATGGCCGCTGCTTTTAATGATGGAGAGAATGAGTTTATCAGATCACTTCATCATGCTATTACCGGCAGGAAAGCAAAATATGAATGTGCTGCACACGGTTTCAACCAAGCCGGAACAGCCACGGCCGAACTGGTTGGTGGCAACCTTTCTTTGCTGGCACATCTTACCGGCACAGCCTCGGCCCTCAACACAAAAAACAAAATACTTTTTATAGAAGACATCGGCGAATACGTTTATAATATCGACCGCATGATGTACCAGTTAAATCGAAGCGGCCAGTTAGCCGGGCTTGCCGGGCTTATTGTTGGCGGTTTCACCGATATGAAAGATACCGAAAGGCCCTTTGGAAAAACCGCCTATGAAGTGATAAAAGAGATTACGGCTCCTTACCATTATCCCCTTTGCTTTGGTTTTGCCGTAAGCCACGGAAAAGAGAATTATGCACTTAAAGTAGGAGGTGCGTATACCTTGTCTGTAAAAAAGAACAGTGTAAAACTTTCGGAGAAGTAAATTTTTTCACGCAAAGCGGCAAAGATTTGAAGGCGCAAAGAGAACTTAGCGGCTTTGCTCCTTTGCGTCTTTGCGTGAAACCTCTTCTATTTGTATTTTGGGAAACCTAAAATTTTTTCACGCAAAGCGGCAAAGATTTGAAGGCGCAAAGAGAACTTAGCGGCTTTGCTCCTTTGCGTCTTTGCGTGAAACTGGTATTTATTGCAACCCCAGCAAGCTATCCAGCTTTTGTTTGAAGAGACCGAAATCATTCAGGTTATGATGTGTTCCTTTTTCAATCGTAATAAATTCATCGGTGGGTTTTAGTATTTTTTTCAATCTTGCTGCATTGCGGTAAGGTATCACTCCATCTTTGGTGCCATGAAAAATGGTTATAGGGCAATGTGTATCGGCTAAAAATTCGTTGGTGGGTATTTTATAATTACTCATAGCCGCAGTTGGATAAATAGGCGCATAACAACTGAACAGCGAAGGGATGCTATAATACGGAGTTTCTAATATCAGCCTTTTACAGGCCGATTCGGACGCTACATAAGCTGCGATACCTGTACCAAAAGATTTTCCATAAATAATGATACTGTCCTTACCATAGCGGCTTGCAGCCATCTTCTGCAACTGCAAAGCCTGCTGGTACATTTTTTTTTCAGTACGTTCGCCGGTACTCTTTCCAAAGCCGGGATAGTCTTCCATCCATACTTCGTAACCATGTTTGGTGAAGTTGGCGGCAAATTTTGCATACCGCTCTATGTTCTGCCTGTTGCCATGAAAATAAATGACCACCCCTCTTCTTACTGAATCTTCAGGAAAAAATTTCACCATGCTGATCGTATCCGTTTCATTCATCGGTATTTTAACTTCTTCAAATGGAATATCATGGGAGTATAAGTAGTAGAATCCAAATTTATAATCAGCAGGAAGCTTTTCCGGGTGAAATAAAAATTTCTCCTGCAGGTAGTAGAGTGCAATGCCGATACTGCTATATACTATGATGATGATCTTAAGCCAGCGGTAAATTCTTTTTCGGTTCATGTTGCAAAGGTACGTATGAGTTAGGTGTTAGATGTTAGGAGTTAGGGATAATGGTAAATAGTAAATGATAAACTACGATTTTTGACTTTTTACTTTTGAATTTTGCCTTCCTTAGTATTGCAAAATATCCCTGATAAAATTATGGTACTCGGGGAAAGTGGGCAGGTTATTATGTTTACCACCTGCAATGCGGATCAACGTTATTTTCCTGGGGTTCAGCGCCTGCAGTTTTTCGCTATTGCTGATGGGTATCAGCCAGTCGCCGGTGCCATGAAGGATGTACGTATGACAATTCACATGTTTTATCCATTTATCGGTACGCAAGTGATACCGCAACACATATTTCACCGGCAGTATGGGTAAAAAGCGTTCAATGGTTTTTTTAAAACTGAAATAAGGTGCATCAAGAATAAGGTAACGGGGTTTATTATCGCTGGCTATCTTACAGGCAAAGCCGCTGCCCAGGCTTCTTCCATAAACGATCAGGTGGTGTTCCGAAAATTTTTTAAGTAGTGTCTCGTATACAAACTGCATATCGCCCAACATCGCTTTTTCATTTCTTTTGCCGGTGCTTTTACCAAAGCCCCGGTAATCAACCAGCACCACATCATATCCATAGCGATAAAAATCCCGGGCATATTTTGCCCAGCCTTTAATACTCCTGCTGTTGCCATGAAAATAAAGTATTAACCCTAAAGGTTTCTCCACCGTAAAATGCAAACCATTTATCCGTACGCCGGGTTCCACATCAAAGAACAGTTCTTCAAAAGGCACATCGTATTTATAAATGAAATCCTGTTTTAGTTTTTCGGGTTTGAAAATAAATTTCTCCTGCAATAGATAAGCAGCAAGCGAAAGGAATGCAATGCCCCCGATGATATAGAGAACGAGTTGAAGCAAAGGTTAGTTTGAGGTTTGAGGTTTGAGGTTTGATGTTGATTGCATTCCGTTAAATTAACCATTCTCTCCCTAACTACAAACCTCAAACCTGAGACCTGAAACTTCAAACCCCAAACTGTTTCTTCCACGCTTCGGTACCGCCAATAAGATTGAGGAGGTTTGTAAATGGAAATTTTTCCTGCAGCCGCTGGATGGCTACCTGGCTGCGTATGCCCTTGCGACAATAAAGGATCACCGGTTTAACGGTATCTATTTTATCAAGCTGTTGTGTAATATCACTTAAAGGGATCAGCTGGCCGCCGATATTGAATTCGGCGGATTCATCTGGTTCACGAACATCAATCAGCTGAAAATCTTCTTTGTTTTCTATTTTTTCTTTAAGTGCCGAAACGGTTATAGATTTCATACCTGCGTATTTGTTCTCCCAAAATTAACCCGGGAATTCAGTACCTACTCTTCTTCATCGGTATAAACCCTGTTCAGTTTTAATTTGGTCATGGGTGTAATGATCAAAGGAAATTTCTCTACCTGTACAATATTGGGC
>CAYTQB010000106.1:0-7743 GCA_964439615.1 uncultured Ferruginibacter sp.
TTTGGTCATGGGTGTAATGATCAAAGGAAATTTCTCTACCTGTACAATATTGGGCGAGAGCCCGAAACCTTTTTCTTCGCTGAGCGAAATTTCTTTCAGCCAGAAATACAGTTTCATGATGATCTTTTCGAAGAAAGGCAGTTCATTATCCTGGCTCAGGAATTTTTCCATCACTACAAACTGAAAATCGCCCACTACGTTATTGCGTTGCTGGCTTTCGTAGCGGCTGGTAACATTCACTTCCCGGTTGGCCACCAGGTCTTCCACTACTTTCTTGAACATAATATTGATACGTGGCGCCATGCGGAAACCCAGGCGGAATTCAACACGTATGATATCGTTGGGTATGATATGCTCTACAGTATATTCGCAGGTATAGGGGTCATCCATGGTATCTACGTGAACAAACCAGTAAATATCTGCCCGTTTGGGTTTACCACTCAATATGGAGTAAATGATCTTATGTTCAATCTCCTTGGGGTTATTGGCGCTGGTCAAATACACCAGGTGAGTGGCATACTTGGGCACCGACGTATCATTGCTTAACTCTTCCAGCTTGGGTACATACTCTTCGAGGCGCACAAATTCAACATAGCGGTTTTTAATTTTACGGCTGCGGAACCACACATACATCACGGTGAACATACAGAACCCGATCATTAAAGTGATATAACCTCCGTGTATGAATTTATCCATTAAGGCCGTAATGAAAGAAAGCTCCACAATTAAATAAGCCACAAGGAAAATATAAATAAACCCCGGCTTTACCCGGTGCAGAACCATATAGTTGGCAAAGAGTATGGTGGTCATGATCATGGTGGCGATGATAGCCAAACCATAAGCCGCTTCCATTTTAGTTGACTCTCTGAAAAACAAGACCACGCCAACACATCCGATAAACAGCAGGGTGTTTATTGCAGGAATAAAAATCTGGCCTTTGGCCTCGGTAGGATAATTTATCTTGAATTTAGGCCACAGGTTAAGGCGGATGGCTTCGTTTATCAATGTAAAAGAACCACTAACCATAGCCTGGCTGGCAATGATCGCCGCACTGGTAGCAATAATAACACCGGGCACAATGAACCAGTTGGGCATAAGGTCGTAAAATGCATTGATACCTTCGGCATTAATGGTTGCCTTATCAAGTAATTTTAAATTATGGTGTTTTAATATGCTGGCACCCTGTCCAAAATAATTGATAAGCAAGCAAGCCTTCACAAATATCCAGGAGATACGGATATTGCCTCTGCCGCAATGGCCAAGGTCGCTGTAGAGGGCTTCAGCACCGGTGGTACATAAAAATACAGCGCCCAGTAACCAGAACCCTTCGGGATACGTAAACAGAAACCGGATAGCATAATATGGGTTGAGCGCCCTGAAAATAGTAAAGTCGTCGCTGATATGTATGAGCCCCAAAACAGCCAGCATACCAAACCACACCGACATGAAGGGGCCAAACAGTTTACCGATGTTTGACGTACCAAACTGCTGCATAAAAAAGAACACAGCAATAATACCCAGTACAATGTAAACGATGGTGTCCTGGTTAAGGTCGTGAAACTTAGGGAGCTCTTTTAGACCTTCAATAGCCGATGTGATGGAGATGGGTGGGGTGATGATGCCATCTGATAAAAGCGCAGCGCCGCCGATCATGGCGGGAATGACCAGCCATTTCCTGCGCCGCCTCACGAGGGCAAACAGTGCAAAGATGCCTCCCTCACCCCGGTTATCGGCCCGGAGCACAAGTATTACATACTTAATGGTGGTGAGCAGGGTTATTGTCCAGATGATGAGGGAGAGTGTGCCCAGTATCAGTGTTTCGTCAACTACCCTGCCTTTGATGATAGAGTTAAAAACGTAAAGCGGTGAAGTACCAATATCGCCGTAAATAATTCCCAAGGCAACCAGCAGGCCTGCTGCCGTTACCTTATTAACATGTTTTGACACACAAAATATTTAAATGTTCTCCCGGAACTGAAACAATGTACAAATGTAGAAGTAAAACGAATAAAGCGTAAGAAATATTTTTGGGTGGTAAAATGATGGAGTAGCAAGTCTGCTGATACAGGCGAACTAAAAACATGTTCGGCTCTTGAAGCTACAGTAGTACAAAAACCTAATCAAGGGCCCATCCCGAATCCGGGATTTAATCGGATTTGGGGCTCCTTTGTTAAGTTCCTTTTGGGGAAAAGCAATAAAAAGAACTTAGCAAAACATCAAAAATAATTTCGTTTCTTTAATAGAACTTAGGGTTGAGTTAAACGGAATACTAATTCTAAACCTGCATAAAGCCTTGTCCGTTAGCTAAACCCCCTTTAACGAAAATCCTTTTATGAAACGGCACATTATATTATTGTTCTTTTTATCCGTAAATGTAATTTATTCCCAGGCCCAATTATTAAATCAACGAAAAAAATGGGAATTTGAAAAGTGGCCACAAATGTTTAAGGACAGGGCGTTTTGTCTTTGCCTTATTGAAGGTTATCAAGATTCAGTTATTCGAAAATCTATACTCACACTTGATAAATCATATTATGATCCAATAGCCATTTCAATTTTTGATACGACTTTATTGCCTGTAATAAGAAATGAAGTTGCCCAGATCAATGCTAAGGAAAAAAAATCTTATAAAACAATGCATGAAGGAGCCGCAGGGCGTAGAGTGTTTAGTCATTGTATGGATTTCTATAAAAGTGCCCGGTTAGATTCATTACTCCGAAAAACTAAGCTTCAATGGCAAAAGATAAAAGATATTGACGAGGTAATTTATAGGAACATGCCGGCTTTCTAGTAAAACAGACCCAGGTAACTTCTCGCCATTTGCCCTGCAACATAGCCGAGTACCTTGCAACTTCGTAAAACGCAAGGTCCCTAACGTTGCTAAGAAACAAAATAACAAACATGATCATTACAAAGAGAACCGATTCCGCTGACAAAGATTTCCAGGAGCTGGTGAAAGCATTGGATATTGACCTGAGCATTCGTGATGGTGAAGAACATTCTTTTTATGACCAGTTCAACAAGATCGATATGATCAGGCATGCAATAATTGCCTACGATGGTGACGAACCTGTTGGTTGTGGAGCTGTCAAGGAATATTCGGCCGACACGATGGAGGTTAAACGGATGTATGTTCCTCCGGCCAGGCGTGGGCAAGGCATTGCTTCCATAATTTTAACTGAACTGGAAAACTGGTGCCGGGAAATGAACTATACCCGGTGCCTGCTGGAAACTGGTAAAAAGCAACCCGAAGCCATCGCACTTTATACAAAGAATAATTACCGGGTGATCCCCAACTTCGGGCAATATAAAAACGTGGAAAACAGCGTGTGTTTTGAAAAGCTGTTGATTGCATAAAAATCAATACCGGCAAGGGTTTTATCACCTTGTTTCCAGGTACCCCGCCCTACCTCCTCACCTGCCATGATAAGCCGTTTAAAATAAATATAAAAAAAACACAATTTTTAGCCCTTAAAACTGTTAATTACCCAGAATAAGTACGAGGTTAAAATACGGCTTTCAGTACTCCCCGGAGCCATATCAGGTTAAACTATGTTTACTAAAACTAAACTCAGGAAATTCTTTCTGCTATTTATTACAATAGTTGTTGTTCATTTTAACAGCCATAGCCAGCTTGCAGCTGATTTTTCTGCCACACCTACTTCGGGATGTTCGCCCCAGATCGTAAACTTCACCGACCTGTCAACAGGCAACCCAACCCAATGGAGGTGGGACCTGGGCAATGGAACCATTTCTTTTTTACAAAACCCTTCCAGCACTTATTTTACCCCGGGGCAATACACCATAAAACTGGTCATTCAAAATATTGCCGGTACTGCAGATTCTATAACAAAAACAAATTACATCACCATCTATGCTATCCCGGTGGTAAATTTTTTGGCAACACCAACATCGGGTTGCATACCCCTGCCTGTTCAGTTCAATGACCTGAGTGACCCCGGCAACTCGGCCATAATAAACTGGCTTTGGGATTTTGGTGATGGCAACACCGGCATCACACAAAACCCGGTGCACACTTATGCCTCGGCAGGGAATTTTAATGTTACCCTGCAGGTTACAAACACAGCAGGCTGTTCCAAAACCTTAACCAAGAATAATTTTATACAGGCAAGTGCCGGTGTTACGGCTAATTTTACAAATACTTTACCCACAGGATGCAGCCTGCCGGTAACCATAAATTTCACCAATACATCAACGGGGTCAGGAACACTAAGTTATTTTTGGGATTTTGGTGATGGCGGAACTTCTACTTTCTCCAATCCTTCGCATACTTATGTGAACACGGGAAGTTTTACTGTTACCTTAGTTGTAACAAGTAGTACGGGTTGCAGTAATACCATAGTAAAACCGAACGCTGTTGTCATAAATTTTATACAGGCATCTTTTAATGATCCTGCCAATGTGTGCCAGGGTGATCCTGTAAACTTCGTCAATACTTCAACGCCTGCTCCCACATCGGTCTTTTGGGATTTTGGCGATGGTACAAATTCAACAATATTTAATCCAACTAAAACTTATACAACACCAGGTTTTTATCTTATAAAATTAGTTACCTACCTGGGCGCCTGTGCCGATTCTACAACACGTACCATTACTGTTTTGCCCAAACCAACAGTGGCATTCTCTGCCTTCAACAGAACAGCATGTGCTCCGCCGCTTACAGTAAATTTTACAAACGCAAGTACACCCGGCGCAATGTATAACTGGGATTTTGGCGATGGCGGAACATCCACATTACAAAATCCTTCTCATACTTATACGAATTATGGTTCATTTCATGTAAAACTGGTAGTAACAAATTTTGCAGGCTGTAGTGATTCATTAGTACTTAACAATTATGTACAGGTAATAGCTCCCGATGCTTCAATAAATAATTTACCGCAAAGTAATTGTGCACCTCTCACATGGACCTTTTCATCAAGTGTTGTTTCACCCGACCCGGTGGTGAGTTATTTTTGGGACCTGGGTGATGGTACTACTTCTACTTTGCCCAATCCAACACATACTTTCAATGCAGGCTCTTACGATATCACATTAATTGTAACTACTGCCGGTGGTTGTACTGATACGGTTCTGTATCGTGCCGGCATCATTGCAGATGCAAAACCAACCGCCAATTTATCTGCAGCGCCAAGAGATGTGTGTGCACATGTGGATGTTTTCTTCACAGACATGTCGACCGGGAATGTAACACGCTGGCTATGGGAATTTGGCGATGGCGGAACATCTACCAGTCAAAACCCTTCACATCATTACGACGATACAGGTTACTTTACTGTACGGTTGATCGTATGGAATAATAATTGTCCTGATACGATCACTCTAATCGACTACATCCACATAAACCCTCCAATTGCTGCTTTTAGCCAAAGTTTTGCCTGTGCAAGCCGCCGTACCATAACTTTTACTGATAATTCGATTGGCGCCGATGAATGGCACTGGGATTTTGGAGACGGTACTACTTCCACTTCGCAAAACAACGTGCATACTTTTCCCGATAGTGGCACCTATGTTATACGCCTGGTCGTGGTCAATCATACCACGGGCTGTTCCGACACAACCTACCGTACAATCAGGATCATTGAACAGCTGGCTGATTTTAATGCAATTGATACTACGATATGCCGTAACAGCTCAACCATATTTAATGCCATTGGCAACACACCCGGTACCATCACGAATTACGACTGGGATTTTGGTGATGGTCAAACAGGTACCGGCTCCAGCATTGCTCATACTTATGTAAATGCAGGCCTGTATACGGTAAGATTGATCATTACCGATGTAAATGGTTGCAAGGACACACTCATTAAATTACAATACGTTAGGGTTGATGGCCCCACTGCAGCTTTTACTATTCCCAATGGAGGAAACTGTTTAAACAGTCTTGTTAATTTTATTGACGCATCAACCAGTGACGGCACTCACCCGATAGTAAACTGGACATGGGATTTTGGAGATGGTAATGTGCAAACTTTTTCTGCCCCGCCATTTACACATTTGTACAATGCTTCGGGTAGTTATATAGTTACGCTGAAAATAACAGATGCAGTTGGTTGCACCGACAGCACAGTAAATACACAAACTATTGTGATCAGTAACCCCACTGCAGGTTTCACCCGTTCTGATACAGTTGCCTGTCCAAACCACATCATCAGTTTTATCAATACATCCACCGGGCCAAATCCTACTTATCTCTGGGACTTTGGAGATGGTATAACCAGTAATGCGATAAATCCTACACATGCATATGCAACAGAAGCAATGTATACAGTGGTTTTGAAAATAACCGATCAGTATGGTTGTGTTGATTCAATCAATAAAAACATACAGATTGCATCACCGCATGCCAGCTTTATTGTTTCTGATTCAGTGAATACCTGTCCCCCACTGATCGCAAATTTTACCAATACTTCTGTAAATGCTAATAGTTACAGTTGGGATTTTGGTGATGGCAGCACATCAACAGCGCCAAACCCAATACATATTTACAATAACCCCGGAACTTATATAGCAAGATTATTCACCATAGGGCCGGGTAATAACTGTTTTGATACTGCATTCAAGATAATAAGTATACAGGGCCCTTCAGGAACATTCACATATAATCCCCTGATCGGATGTAAACCACATACGGTTAATTTTTCGGCAAGTACGATAAACAACCAGTCTTTCATCTGGGATTTTAATGACGGGGCAACGCTTAGTACGACTGATTCAATAATATCTTACACTTATACCCTACTGGGTTCATATGTTCCTAAAATTATTTTAGTTGACCAGAATGGCTGCCAGGTGCCGATCTTTGGAACAGACACCATTAAAGTAAAAGGTGTGCAGGCTGTTTTTGGCTATGATGGACAACCCCTCTGCAATATGGGTATTATCCAATTTACAGATTCGTCAATAATAGATGATATCAGTGCAACTTATGCATGGAACTTTGGAGACGGTGGTATTTCTGCTTTACAAAATCCGTCTCACTTTTATGCAACACCTGGTCAATACTTTCCTCAACTGATAGTAACAACAAGCAGTGGATGTGTAGATACCGCTACCCTTCCGTTGCCGGTAAGGATCGTGGCATCACCACAGGCCGATTTTATAAATGCGATCAGTAATTGTACTCCTGTTTCAGCAACATTCAGCGCTACATTGAATGTGCCCGACACTTCAATAATTACCTGGAACTGGGATTTTGGAAATGGCAACACCTCAACCCTGCAAAACCCTCCAGGCCAGGTGTATACAACGCCACAAGTTTATAATGTACAATTGATTGCTGCTAATAGTACGGGCTGTAAGGATACTGTAGACAAAAATTTTGAAGTGTATCCCATTCCTGTTATTGACGCAATCCCCGACCTGCGGATATGCAGGGGAACACCTGCACAATTAAATGTTACCGGTGGTTCAACTTATGTGTGGAGCCCAGGCATTGGGTTAAATTGCACCAATTGTGCCAACCCATTAGCTTCCCCCGATTCCACATCAAAATATTGGGTGACCGGTACTTCCATTCACGGTTGCAGCAATATGGATTCTATTAATATTACCGTAGTTCAGCCTTTTGTAATGACCAATAAACTGGATGATACGATCTGCGTTGGAAGTTCGGTAAGATTATTTGCCCAGGGAGCAAACAGTTATCAATGGTCGCCTTCATCGGGATTAAGTAATCCAACTTCAGCAACACCGTTAGCCAGCCCTCAAACAACAACA
>CAYTQB010000107.1:0-7650 GCA_964439615.1 uncultured Ferruginibacter sp.
AAGAAAGATAGGAAATAGGGAGGAAATGAAACTGTTTCAGATCACAACTATTAAGTAAAATTTTGAGTTTAAGTACAGGCCCATGAAGACCGCAGAGGGAAGAAAGAGCTGCCTGTTGTCTGGCTGCCTGTTGTCAGGCTGTTTTTTGTCAGGCTGAGTTTGTCGAAGCCGACATGGAACGCAGGGATCAATAGAACAGGGGAACAGGAGAACAATAGAGCAGAGGAACAGAGGAACAATAGAACAGATGAACAGTTGAAGGAAGGAAGAGCTTCTTTTGTCAGGCTGCTTGCCCCGATGTAAATCGTGGGAGCTTGTCGAAGCCGACACGGAACGGGGGGAACAATAGAACAGGGGAACAGAAGAACAATTGAACAGATGAACAGAGGAACAGAAGAACAGGTGAACAGTTGAAGGAAGGAAGAGCTTCTTTTGTCAGGCTGAGCTTGTCGAAGCCGACACGGAACGGAGGGATCAATAGAACAGGGGAACAGGAGAACAATTGAACAGATGAACAGAGGAACAGAAGAACAGGTGAACAGTTGAAGGAAGGAAGAGCTTCTTTTGTCAGGCTGAGCTTGTCGAAGCCGACATGGAACGTGAGAACAGAAGAACAGAACGATCACAATTTTATTTCCACCACTTCACCATTCTTCCGGCTTTTTTCTGCTGCAAAGCCCATGATATGGCTTTCTATCGAAGCATCGATGGTGGAAGTGAGTAAAGAAGCATCCTGTTTTGATACGGCCTCCACCCAGTTGGCCGCCAGCTTCCAGTCGCCTCCGCCATGCATATCAGTGCTATTTTTCCATTCCTGTTTGTTGCCTGTTCTGAAATCGGTCATGGTAAAAGAATACATATCGCCTGTAATATCACCCAGGCTCCCCATCACCCTCGTTCTGCGGCCTTCGTAAGAAGTAAAGGCCTCCATGGAAAAACTGGCGGTGATATTATCTTCAAATAAAATGTTGGTGATATAGTGATCGGGCTGGTCATTATCCATCTGGTACACGCAGCGTCCGTAATTGGTGGTCTTTAGTTGTTGCAGTATAAATGCATCCCGTTCTTCTTTTTTCTCCGGCAGGTCAAACACATAGGTCCTTCTTTTTGTTTCCAGGTATTGGTGAATAGCGGAATACGGGCAGGTTTTTTCCACGGCGCAGCCATCGGTGCAGCGGGCTGTGCTTCCTTTGGGTGCATTTTCTTTGCGGAACCATTTCAGATCGCCAAAGGCATGTATTTTAAGTGATGACCTGTTCAGCATCCATTTCAGGATATCGAGATCATGACAAGATTTGGCGAGGATGATGGGGGTGGTGGCTTTACTATTGTGCCAGTTACCGCGTACATAGGAGTGGGCCATGTGTTCATAACTGATAGGCTCCAGGTGCTGTATGCTGATGATATCTCCGATGGCGCCGCTATTCATCAGTTCTTTCAGCTTAATGAAATAGGGGGCATAGCGCAGCACATGGCATACGGCCACTATTCGCCCGGTTTTTTTAGCAAGTGCCAGAATATCGCGGCATTCTTTTTCGCTGGGTGAGATGGGTTTTTCCAGCAGCACATCATAACCCATTTTTAAGGCTTGCATACAGGGCCCGTAGTGCAGGTTATCGGGAGTGGTGATAATGATGGCATCGGCAAACTTTGGTTTTTTAAACACATCTTCCCAGGTGGTAAAACGGTATTCGGGGGCAATGGCATGTTTGCGGGCATAGCGTTCATTGCGCAGGGGAATGGGTTCTGCCACCCCCACAATATCCAGTTGTTCGGGGTATTGAACAGCAAAATTGCCATACACATTGCCGCGGTTGCCGGCACCACAGGTAATAGCAGTAACGGGCCGGGGTGGTTGGTACAGTTCCGTATAATCAGGCAATAAAATGGGTGCGCCATTATCATCCGTTGCCCAGGAAGAGAAAGGGAGAAAGCTGCCTGCTGCGCCCATCAGCTTCAATAGTTCGCGGCGGGTTAAGGGGTTTGGCATGCGAGGGGGTTTTGAGGTATAATAAAGGTAGCAAGATTTAGAATGAAGGGTGGCGAATGATAAGTGATTGACCAGGGCAGTCAAACACCCGGCTGAGTAGGTTATTGTACCAGCATTATTGTTAGTTTGTTTTGTTCCTGTTGAATGACTATTTCTGAGCCTTCTTTAAAACCCAGTTTGGCCAGCCATTTGCCTTCCAGTCGTATTTCGGGTATAGGAATAATGTCGCTTGTTCTGTTGCGGAATTTTCTATAAACCTTTTTCTTTCTTAGCTTTTCCATTCGTCAATCATTGTGTTGACAAATATAAAGAGAAGTTCAGATATTGTCATCACTAATGATGACAATATTTCAGGGTAAAAACCTCACTTTCGAAGGGTGAAAAAAACAGAGCTCCAAAGAAAGGTAGGGCAGCGAATTATAGAGCTGCGAACCCAAAAAGGGTGGAGCCAGGCGGATCTGGCCCGGGCCTGTAATAAAGACCGCCAGTCAATAGAGCGAATTGAAAATGGCAAAGTGGCCCCGTCACTTTACTCTTTATACGAAATTTCCAAGGCGCTGGAAGTGTCGATTGCAAAGATTTTTTCTTTCTGATTTTTTATTGATAAAAAGGAGAATTGGTTGCGTTTAACGTTCGGGCATTGGCGAAGTTCTGGAATTTGTTGCTGTGTCTGCCGGTGTACGAACCAAGTTAAAGAACAGAATTTTTACTTAAATTACCAAGCCAATCCGCTGCACTAAAAGCGTAGCATATTGTAGCGGCTGGAGAAGTTATCGGTTAACCAGGTATTGAGCAAGATTAAGGAAATACTGCTGAGAGTTTAATTGTCCGCCGGCATTTTTCCAATGCTTTTGTTGTGTGCGATGCAAATAAATTTTAGAGCTTCGAATTAAACAGGCAGCTCAATTTCATTTTCGAGCCGAATCTCTTCATAGATTGGAATATTTGCCCCTAATATTTCTAACGAAACTGTAATAGCATAAGGGATTTCTTCATTGTTTTTATCCCAACCTTGATGTGCACGGACAGCAAAACTTAGTTCTTTAGGAAGTTGAAACGATTTTATTACGGCCCAGTCTTTTTGAGCAGTACTATCATTTCTATTATAATTTTCGACAATACCTCTGTCAGTCCTGTCCCCAATCTTCCATGGAATACTGTCTAATTTGTTTCTTGCATCTTTGTCGTAATTCGTTGCATTATTCTCAATTTCTTTCAAAACGAATTCTTTAAAACTATCGTAGCTCTCATCGATTTTTGATGAAGTCCAATCTAGCCAACTTGATAAATATGATCTAGTTTTTTGCCTGGTTCTCCGAACTTTTGCAGTATAGCAAAGGGTTACTTCAATCAAAATATCATATTCATTTCCTTGATCTCGTAAATTATCTGGAATTTTTAAAGAATAAATGTGTCCTTCCTCTGTTTTTATTTCTCCAGTGTTATAAAATGAAATTCTAAAATCAGAATTATTTGTAACACGTTCGATAACCGGTAAACCATAGCCAAAATGTTGAATACTTGCTTTAGTGGGCTGTTGAAAAAAATTGCCCGGCAATCTTGCACCCTGAATCACTAAAGCTCTAAAAAGGTTAATATTTTCACCTGGATATAGCTTTTTCAATTGGCCTACAATATGGGTTACTTTGGGAGCTGAAAATGATGTTCCAACCCGGTCACGGCTATATGCTCCTCCCCCGTGAAATGTTGAGCGAACTAGTTCGGTTGATGTTTGAGCATGTTCACGAATTAAATTGTTGCCATTCTTTGATACTATTAATCCCCCACCAAATTCTACAACATCTGGTTTTATATTTCCCCAAATTCCTGAACCAATTCTGGAGTAAGGGGAAATTTCATTCTCTATTCCTAACGATTTCCAATCAGCGTCTTCAAAAGAAGCGTGATTTAAAGAACCAACAGTTAAAGAAAACGAACTTTGCCCTGGATTTGCAATTCTGCAATATGGATTTTGAAGATAAGCAGGGTAAGTGTCATTATTGTTTAAATATGCTTTTATGGAATCGAAAAATAAATTGCCAGCAGAAATTATGAAAAGAACATTTTTCCCATGTGTTATAGAGTCAATGGCTGCAGCCCATGTGGACATATGCTTAATCCTATAAGGTTTTATTGAAGATATTGATAAATTGAAAATTTGGCAATCTTCATTATCATCAACAATAAATTCCATTAATGGTGCTGGAAATTTGGTAACAAGATTATTTCCCGCATCTAGTACTTTTAAATTTCTAACAAAACATGGTAGCTGGTAGGGAGTAGGTAAATTGCTAATTCCGTTTGGATAAAGAATTGCGCCTGCAACCCTGGTTCCATGACCCCCAGATGTAACTTTATCAGCAGAAGATGCTTCGTCATGGATATAAATTTTTGAATTAGCTGGTTTAATTGCAGGTTCGATAAACTTATGATTTTCCATAATGCCACTATCAATTACACCAATTTCTGGAGAATCATCTGTGGGTGGAATTATTTCAAGTTCAACCTCTAAACCTTCTAAGTCAGTGCCTGTAATACCCATGATATCATCACTTTCATTGACTTCAAAAACGAAGGGATAGTTTGTAACTAAATCCTTAAATCCTTTACCTGTAATTTTAACTTCACATGAAAAACTGTCTTCAAGGTGAATAAAATCACTAAGTCTAGTGCCGTAATTGGTTAGAAATTCGTCAAAATGATTTTCTCGCTCAATTAGTCTATCATCTCTGTCTACTTGCATTTGTTTATATCTCTCTAATCTCTTTTCACCACCCTTTTTTTTGGGATCAGGCTCTTTTCCAAGAGGTTTATCAAATGCAATACTAACCTCTAGTTCTAAATTATCATCATCCCTGATATCCTTCCATCTTTCTAAAAGTTCAGAAGAAAGTATATGTTCAGGTCTCCATGATTCTCGATTCCCATCAATTATTTTCCATAATTCTCCAATAATTCCTGTCCCATATTTTTCAGAAATAAAGCCCTCAATTTTTTCATTTAATGACTGCAATGCATCAAAAGATGCTCCAACAATAAATCCATCCTCCTCTTCAGATATAATTTCAATTCCAATATTTTGTAAATTAAACTCGCTATTAAGTATATCGGGGTTTATTTGTAAAAAGACAGGAATTGTGTCAGGACTAAGTGGTGAAAGGCCATTTTCTTTTCTTTCATTAATTGAGTTTGTCCATTCTTCTTTTAACTTATTAGTTGTTTTTGCTAAATTGTCGCTATGCCCTTTTCGATTTTGTTTAATTTCTAGAGTAACAGGATTGGGCTCGCCTCCACCAAAAAAGCGTGGTTTCCCAGTTACTTTTTGTACAAAATTGAGGTGAGGGAATTGGGCCATTTATTATTTGTTTATGGCTATGTTTTCTTGAAACGAATTTTCTAAGTCGATTAAAGATATTTCCTTCTCTAAATTTATGACTGATTTTTTTGCAGCATCGTTTGCAATTTTTACAACAATGGCATATGACATCCCAGTCATTTTTTTTGAATATTCGTTAAGATTTATTTCACTACTTAGCTTAAGAGCAGAAAACGCAGTTTTTAAAAGATTTGTTATCTCCTTTTCAGTTGGCTTAGGAAGTTCTATAAAGTCATCAAATCTGCGGAATAGAGCTTTGTCTATAATATCTTCTAAATTTGTAGTTGCAATTAAAATTCCTTCTCCTTCATATTCTTCTAATAGCCCTAATAAAATATTTACAATTCTGTGAATTTCTCCAACATCATTGGATTTGATGTTTCTTTGTTTGCCAATTATATCGAATTCATCTAAAAGTAAGACACACGGATAATCATTAAGACTTTCAAATAAATTTTGAAGATTTGAAGCTGATTCGCCTAGATATGATGAAATGATTGTATCAAAACGAACTTTATAAAAAGGTAATCCTAAATCCCATGCTATTTTTTCAGCAGCCATGCTTTTGCCACAACCAGAACAGCCATAAAATAAAACCTTTTTTCGTGGTTTAAGGCCATGATGAGCTAAACGTTCTCTTCCGAGATATTCCTTTTCTATCCTAAGTATTTTTTTCTCTACTTCAGAAGAAAGAATCATTTCGTGTCGGAGATCTTCATGCTCTATATGAGTTGCAAGGGGTAGTCTATATCTCCTGTCAACAGGTACCTTAAAACTACCCTCCCTTGTAACTTTCAAATGAGGTCTGAATTCATTCTTATCTGAAATATTCTTTTGTAAAATATTATCAAGTTTGGAGGCAAGATTTATATGCCCTTTCTTTTTCTCTTCTTCAATTATACTATATGCTATTTTTATTAATGAAGAGGTAGGATCTCCTTGTATTGATTTAAAAAGTCTGGTTAATAGCTCTTGGTTCATGTAGTCTCTATTGTATTAATTTGCAAGATACAACTATCAATAATTTATTTAAATATGGCTTTTTTTCTGATACTTTTTTGAATCAATTTTAGTTGAGCATTTCACACAACTCAAAAACATACGAAAGGTTCCCTAGGGATAACCTTTGTTTTTAGTAGAAAAATTTAAAATTCGAACAATTGGTAAAATAACTAATCTCTCAGTTACTTTCGTAAATAAACACTCATTATCTGTGTGTAAACGTTTACAAAAAGTTTAGTAGCTAAATATAAGATAGTAGATTGTGCTATCCCCATCCCATTTTTATGGTATTTTTTAATGTCTTTTCAATTAGTTAGCTAAAAGCGGTAGCGGTAGAAGGTGTAAGGAGGCGGTAAAGTGTATGAAGTAGAAGGGAAAAGGCTCACAGCTCAAGGCTAAGGACTTCCAACTAAAGACAACTAACCCACACCCCCCGCCTCCCTCAACGTTTTACTCGTTACCAGCAGAATACTCAATAAAGCAATAGCAATCCCGGTACCCAGCAAAATAGTATTGATATTGATCCTGTCGGCAGCCGGGCCAAATACCAGCATCGCTAGCGGCATCATAGAACTTGTTACCATGGTAAACACCGAGAAAACACGTCCCATGAATTTAGGGTCAACAGTAGTTTGCAACAATACCGCTGCAGGCGTATTAAACAGCGGCAGCACAAGGCCGGCAAAGACCATAATGCCCAGGTAGAGCCAGAAATTGGGGGAGATGCCCAGCGCGGCGGCTGCCAGGCCAAAAACAAAACAGGAAAGCGCCATGGTGTATGCCGGTTTTTTCAATCCTCCCCATGCCGCTATTAAAATTCCCCCAACAATCATTCCCACAGAAAAAGCAACTTCTATGGCGCCGAGCCGCCAAACCTCATTGCCAAAATTTCGTACCACCTGTAAGGGTGTAAGCAATGCCGTGGGAGATACAAAAATTAAAAACAGGGCGCAGAAAAGTATCAACCTGAAAACAAATGTATGTCCCCTGATATAGCGCAGCCCTTCTACGAGATCATGAAAATATCCTGTGCCTTTCTTTTCTTCGGCTGTCTTTTCCAGGTCGGGAACTTTCACCAAGAAAACCAGTATGCTGATCCCGATGATGGCGGTCACCACATCCAGGAAAAACAAGATTTCAAGGGAGGCAAAACTCATGAGCACACCGCTTACCATGGGGGCCGCAAGGGTGCAGAGCGATTGGATGCTGCCCTGGATACCGTTTACCCTTGTTAAATGTTCGGCGGGAACAATTTGCGGAATGATGGCGCCCACGGCCGGCA
>CAYTQB010000108.1:0-3248 GCA_964439615.1 uncultured Ferruginibacter sp.
TTACTGGCGCATTTGGTTTGTATCAGGAAACTGATGCAACGATGAGGTTTAACTTATGGTGGGTAATTCAACAAAGAAAACAGTGCCCTCTCCTGTTTTTGTTTCGAACCATATATTCCCCTTGGCCTGTTCAACTATTCCTTTACTCATGGCCAGCCCCAACCCGGTACCAGAGGTTTTTGTGGTGAAGTTGGGTGTGAATATTTTTGCCTGCAATTCTTCTTTAATGCCTGTACCGTTATCTCTCACCTTGATCAGTATCTTACCATCGTACAATTCTTCGTCAATATGTATCTGAACGATCCTCCCCTCGGGCACAGCTTGTATGGCATTTTGAATAAGATTGGTAAATAAGCGGTTGATATGCGTCCTGTCGGCATGTACCATCACCGGTTGTTTTACCGGGTTCCAATATAATTGTACCCTGTCATCTACTGCATGTAACTGTGTAACCATTTTGATTACTTCATTCAGTTCAAATATCTCGCTGTTGGGGTTGCCTATGTTTGCAAACTGACTGAATTGACCTGCAATATGTGTAAGGTGATCTATCTGTTCCACTAAGGTTTGCGCTACGTTAGCTGTAAGTTCTTTTACATTGTCCGAATTATTGTGAATGGATTTTTGCAGGTACTGCAGGCTAAGCTTCATTGGTGTAAGCGGATTTTTAATTTCATGCGCTACCTGCCTGGCCATTTCACGCCATGCCCCTTCCCTTTCGCTTTTTGCAAGGGCCACGGCGCTTTCATCAAGTTTACCCACCATTTTATTATACTCTTTCACCAATTCACCGATCTCATCATCCCGTTTCCAGTCTATCGCCTCATTTCTTTGCCCCAGGTTAACCGCTTTCATCTTATCACTGATAAAAGAGAATGAACGGGTGATACGGTTGGTAATGAACAGGGCTACAATACCGGCAATTAAAAATATAAACGCATTTAGGTTGATGATAGTCACCAAAAAGTTGGCAATCTCTTCCTGCAATTTACTTTCGGAGGTGAAGTAAGGAATATTAAGATAGGCATACTCCCTTCCTGCTGCATCAATAACCGGAACATAGTTACTTACAAAATTCAGGTTACCTATCTTCTCTTCTTTGAAATACTGTACCTCTTTTTTTCTGTTCAAATGATAAAAAGCCATTGGATCCATCTTGGTACTGATGATCCCCTTGGTATAGGGCAATGGCAGCGATGATACTCTTAAATTACCATCGAGATCGTATAAGTTAACATCAACCGCATGTATTTCAGATATCTTATCTATTGTCTTTTCCAGTTGCAGCCGGTATGCTTCGTCGTACACTTTTACCACATCATCAAACACCGACAGCTCCGCCAAAGAAATACGCACTTCATTTTCCATGACATGAATAACACGGCTTAGTTTTTCCCGGTTGCTGTTCTCATACCTGCTAATAAAGAACAGGATGGTGGCCACACCAATGATCAAAAAAGAAAGTACGCTGATAAAAATTACTGTGCCATGTATCTGGTTGCGGATATTGAGCTGCCAGTAGGACCTGAACCGGAGCTTATTAAATCTTGCCCGGATACTGGCATTAAGCAGCCAGAAAAAACCTGTTACCAGCAGGAAAGCACAAAACAAATAGGAGAACAGCGTTATTGATTCTATAAAAAAGTTATTCTCCTTGGCAATGATGACAACTTTTTGAGGCCCGGCCTTATACCATAGTTCATCATAATCATTCTTTTTAAAGGTCACAAATTCATCCTTAGGAACCTGTTGGGCTGTAAGCGATGTGGCAAAACTATAATCATTATGGCTGTTTACTAATTGCAGGTTATTATACACTGCAAATGCATATACCGTAGAGTTCTCTATTGCATTATTTTTCCCTTTTGAAAAAAGCTCCAGGTTCAATGCATCTGTTTTATATTTTTTGGGATTGGCCAGTACGAATACATATCCCAACGTGTCACCGCTGGTATCAATTACATTTTTGCGGCTTATATAACTAAACCGGTCGTAAGATTCATCATAATAAAAAAGCTCGGGGATGTTGGTAGGCTTGGCCTGCGTTTTTAAAACCGTATTCAGTTCATTGAATCCTGCCGCATCCTGGTTGTACAAAGGCCTTTCCAACGAATCAAAAGTATAGATACGGGTTTCATATTTATTGGTATAACCCGAAAAGTTTCCATTCACTAAACTGTCTTTAAAAAACCGGTTTGATGAATCTGTACTCAGGCGGTAAAAATTGGCTGCCAAAAAATCGTTCTGAAAATCTGTAAGCAGGGTATTCAGGAGGGTTTCACTCGAAGGGTCGGCCTTGGTGGCCAGAGTTTCGGCATAATGCTCCCTGCTCCTGAGTTCTTTCTTATTGTTTTCAAGAACAATCACCGATGTTATGGTTACCGAAAAGAAGAACAGCCAAAAAATGAGGCGGGATGAAACAATTTTGCTTGCCGACAGGCTAAGGCCTTCCCTGTTCAACAGCAGCATGTAAAGTAAAAGCCATGCCAATATGAATAATTCAAAACCGGCATTGGCAATACTAAGTTGGAAGGTGAGGTATATCAACCCACCGATCGCTATTGCCAGGTAAAGCCCTGCAAAATTTTTAGGGAACAGGGGCTGAAGAAAATACATCAATATCTTGGTCAGCAAAAAATAACTGATAGCAACACAACACAACACTATAAAGCCGGTAACACTATACATATTCAATGTGAAGAAATTGATCACATCAAAAGATATCTTCGAATCGGCCACCATACTGCGTATTACCTGGCCCGACGTAAACGTGGCAGCCAGCAGGGCAATACTTACCAGCAATAAAACAAGCCATTTGAACCAGGGAGACTTGTTTTTGAGTACCACATTTTTTTCCTGCAGGTGGTAATGAGCAAACAATACGATCCAGGTAAATAAAACAGAATTGATCAGCAGGTCACCAAGTGAACGGAGCACAATGTTTGAACCATAAATGGAAGGGTCAAACAATTCAAACTGCCGGAAATTTAAAGGGAACGGGAAAAAATAACTGGCCAGCCGCAGTCCAAAAATTACCGGTACTAAAAAAAGAATGGCGGCTAGTAACCTGTATTTGGAGGCAATAAAAGTGGCCATTAAATGAATAAAAAGCAAGATACATATCACCGCCAGTATACGAAACCAAACCGCAGCCTGGTTATTCTTTTGAATAACGCTATTGGGTTTTTCAGAAAGGTAAAACAATCTATTGCCGTCGATTGATTGTACTGAGGGGTTGTTGGGCTGCG
>CAYTQB010000108.1:3348-7574 GCA_964439615.1 uncultured Ferruginibacter sp.
AGGTAAAACAATCTATTGCCGTCGATTGATTGTACTGAGGGGTTGTTGGGCTGCGTAGAAATGTCGTAATTATTTTCCAGGTCTTTGCCTATAGCAAATGAATTGCGCAGGTAAGTATTGGTTACAAAATAATTCCATTTAACAGGAATGAGAGCGACAGAGATACTACCCGGCGAACTCACTTTTCTCCAGGCATAAAAACCATTCTCCAGTTCAATGAATCCTGAATTGTTGAACGAAGACAGCAGCTCGGATGAAGGCAAAACTGTTTGTGTACTCCAGAAGATAAGCTGGTGAAGGCCTATATCATTTACGAAATAACGGTAAAAGAAATATTTTTTCCCGGTGAGTTGTTTTAACTGGTCTTCATCAAATCTATTGTCGTTTATTTTTTTTATCAATACCGTATCCTGCATCAATTTTTCAAAATCCTTTTCCTGCTTTTGAATATAATTCTCGATATTATTGCGAACAGCAGCAACAGAAGAATTACCCGATAAATAATTGTCAATGATGAAAGATATGGTGATAAACCAGGCCGCAATTATCAACAGATAACTGTTTTTGATGATAAAACGTCTAAAAGGGTAATCGTTCTGCAATCGGTAAATTAAGGGATTTGCTTTTTCTTAATACTGTTCCAGATGCCGTCCATTTCCTCCAAACTCATTTCCTGCAGGTGTTTGCCGGTTTTTAACGCCTCATTTTCCATTTCGGTGAACCGTTTAATGAATTTCTTATTGGTACGCTCCAGTGCATTTTCAGCGTCTACCTGCAAAAACCTTGCAAAGTTTACCAGGGAGAAGAAAACATCGCCCAGTTCCTCTTCCATTTTACCCTCATCCCCCAACCTGATGGCTTCAAACAGCTCCTTTTGCTCCTCTTCCACCTTTTCCCAAACCTGCTCCCGGGTATCCCATTCAAAACCTACCTGTTTGGCTTTTTCCTGCAGGCGCATGGCCTTTACCATAGAGGGTAGAGACTTAGGTACACCACTTAAAACCGAGGACTTACCCTCCTTTAACTTTAATTTTTCCCAGTTCTTTTTCACATCTTCTTCACTATTTACTTTGATGTCTCCATATATATGTGGGTGCCGGGAAATGAGTTTTTCGCAAACCCCGTTTATGGCTTCTGCCAGGTTAAATTGGTTTTGCTCCGCTCCTATCTTCGCATAAAATACAATATGCAGTAACAGGTCGCCCAGTTCTTCTTTTATATCCTTCCAGTTGGTATCGGTAATAGCATCCGCCAGTTCATAGGTTTCTTCTATGGTAAGCTGGCGAAGGGTTTGAATAGTTTGTTTTTTATCCCAGGGGCATTTTTCACGCAGGTCGTCCATAATCTGGATAAGCCGGTTAAATTCATCAGCGCTTGAAAGGGGCATAGTTATAATTTAAAAAACGAAAAGAAAATAAATGCAGTGAACAGCAGGCAAAGCACCACCAGGAACATGATGTTAAGCAGGAAGAATTTTAACATGGTCTTGCCACGACGTTGTTTATAAAAATTACGCATGGCCTTGTATTCATAAAAAAACAAACCGAGATACAGGATCACATTAAGCCATGTGATGATCCCCCAGTCCAACCCCGTATTCAGTTTATTTAAACTGAAGATGAGGAGCAGCGCCAGAAAAATAAATATATAGAGGTGCAGGCTGAAGATACCGTGGTTCACGTAATAAAATTCCTTTCTTCGTATATAAAGTAATTTCAGCAGCAGGGCAAGCAAGGGCAGGGAGATGAAGAGTAATTGCGGAAGGCTGTGCAGCATAAGCTCTTTAAAGTCTTTAAAGACATCCAGTTTCCTTCCTTTGTATTTATTGTTCAGGTCAATCAGTTTATACATTATTTTACGTTCAAACCAGTTATGGGCTTTGCCGGCTTTTAAAGCAGAGTCATATTGCTTTCTTGTCTTGTATTTAATGTTTATAAATTGAGAATCGCTGGCAAGCATATAGCTGTCGAGATAACTTGTGAATTCTTCCCGGGTCATGGGTTTTCCGGTTTTACCGTCTTCTAAGTTGACGTTACTTGTGAATTGAGCAAATGTAGCCGAGTCCATCTTATTTATCTCGGCCACCGTTTTTTTATTGATAGTTATCCCATTGCTCACATCCACTTTATCCGTTTTAAAAAAAGTGAAGAAGAGCAAAAAGAAAAAAGCCGAAGTAAAAATGTACATCCGTACCGGGTTAACATAGCTTGCCCTGCGACCTATCATATATTCCTTTGACAAAAAACCCGGTTTGATGACCAGGTATTTTACGGTGCTGAAAAAATTTCCGTCAAAATGGGTAATATCCCTGAAAAAATGCGAAACAAGGTCCCACACAGATTCTTTCGTTTCAATATTTTCCTGTCCACACACATGGCAATACCTGCCCTGCACCTCGGTCTTGCAATTCAGGCAGTTCTTTTCTTTCCTTTCCTTGTGACGGCTCATGCGCTTTAATTTTGTTAAAAATAATAAAGTTTGGCTGTTTATTCAGCAGCAGGCACAATTTCGGTTGCCAAACATGCATTACTTTTGAAAAAAGAAAATGGTTATAATGAAGAAAACATTTTTGGGCTTGCTTATCCTAACGGGTTATGCAGCTACCGCCCAGTATTACTATACCGATATCCTTAATAACAAACAGGCTGTGGCCGAACTGGCCGTTTTGAAGGAGAAAAAAATAAAAGGAATCAAGATAACATCGCTGGAATCAACAGGTGAAGAAACAGAGGGTTTTATTTGCCAGAAAAAAATAAAAGGAGATTACACCGAGGTGGAAATTTATACTGAAACGAATGAATCCTATCCCAACACATTTATATCATATTTCAATAAAGCTGGCCAGTTGCAAAGAACAGTTGATTCATCTGAGGCCGGCACAACCACAGTGGATTATTTATATGATGCCTCGGGTAAAACGATAGCGGTAAATTCTTCCAAGCGCTTTGCCACTGATGATGATGCTGGCCTGGTAACCGAGAAGCACATTTATAATTACAATGGCGCCGGCATATTGCAGCAGATGCTGCTCGTTAAAAATAACCGGGATACTACCGCTTTTATTTTTGAAGCTGATGAAACCGGCAATGTGATCATTGAGAAGAATAAGAAAACAGCCGAAGTGTATTATTACTACTACGATGAAAAGAACAGGCTCACCGATATAGTACATAAGTACAGTTACCAAAAACAACTCTTTACAGAATCTTCATTTGAATATGATGATATGGGGCAACTTGCCAAAATGGTTAGTTCCGAAAAAGAAGGGGCCTATTATTTTACCTGGCGATATAACTACGAAGACGGCCTGCGCATGAGCGAAAGATGTTACTCAAAAGAAGGCCGGATAATGGGTTCGGTGGAGTATAAGTACAAACAATGATCTGATCTTAATTCACATTAATATTCACCAAACAAAAAAGCCGTTCAGCAGAACGACTTTGTACTCGGGATCCCGGCTGACGCCGGGACACTTGCATTGCTGCAAATCCCGATTTAATATCGGGACGTGTCTACCAGTTCCTATTTGATTGAAATTAATTTTTCAATATACTTTCGGCTCTTCTTGTCTTTGATCTCTTTTTCTCTTGTCACTGCCTGGGCCCTTGTATCAAATACTTCTGTATAAACCAATTCCCAGGGAATAAATGATTTTGTTGAGGGCACAGCACCATTATTATGTCTTTTCAATCGGGCATCCAGATCTTCGCACTGGCCTGTATAATACCGGTCGAATTTTTTGGAATAGTAAAATATAGATATGGTACATAAAAAATCCCGCCATAGACGGGATTGAATTAGTACTCGGGATGGGAGTTGAACCCACACTTGCATTGCTGCAAACAGGATTTTAAGTCCTGCGTGTCTACCAGTTCCACCACCCGAGTGAAACTTTTATAAAAAAGAACGCAATCAACCTTTTATACTCGGGACGGGAGTTGAACCCACACTTGCATTGCTGTAAATCCCGATTTAATATCGGGACGTGTCTACCAGCCTGCCCCGAACTTGTTTCGGGATCCACAACCCGAGTGAAACTTTTATAAAAAAGAACGCAATCAACCTTTTATACTCGGGACGGGAGTTGAACCCACACTTGCATTGCTGTAAATCCCGATTTAATATCGGGACGTGTCTACCAGCCTGCCCCGAACTTGTTTCGGGATCCACAACCCGAGTATCGCTGGTATAGAAAAAAAATCCCGACAAGTCGGGATGATTTTTTG
>CAYTQB010000109.1:0-1734 GCA_964439615.1 uncultured Ferruginibacter sp.
ACGGTTTCAATATCAATTAAAAGAAGATTTTCTAACCGGATGTTTTGCATAGTGCAAGGTTGTATATAACAAAATACAACCTCATTTTTAAAAATGCAACGCTTCTGCCCAAAAAACAAAGCCTGCACAAACAAAAACCCCATTCGCCAGCTGGCGGATGGGGTTATCTATTAATGATCATTCTTTTTATTCATCTCCTATCTTCACTTTACCTTTCGCTTTTGCTATTACTTCTTCTGCAATATTATTTGGTGCAGGATTGTAATGGCTGAATTCCATGGTAGAAGTGGCACGGCCTGAAGATAATGAACGCAATTGCGTAACATATCCAAACATTTCGCTCAATGGCACTTTGGCTTTAATAACCTGTACTCCATGTTTGCTGTCCATACCTTCCAGCATGCCACGACGACGGTTCAGGTCACCGGTAACATCACCCATGTACTGATCGGGTGTTAACACTTCCACTTTCATGATCGGCTCCAGTAAAACAGGTTTTGCTTTACGGCCTGCTTCACGATAACCCTGCTTGGCACAAAGTTCAAAACTCATCGCATCAGAGTCAACCTGGTGGAAAGATCCGTCTTTTACATTGATCTTCATATTTTCCATCGGGTAGCCAGCCAATACACCTGTTGTCATTGCAGATTCAAAACCCTTTTGAATGGCCGGTACAAATTCTTTTGGAATGCTACCGCCAAACAAACTGTTCACGAACTGGTAATGACCTTTATCTTCTTTCATAAATTCTTCGTCAGCAGGTCCGATCTCAAAAATGATATCGGCAAATTTACCACGACCACCGGTTTGTTTCTTCAGTATCTCCCTGTGCTCAATTGTATTCTGGAAAGCTTCTTTATAAGCAACCTGTGGAGCGCCCTGGTTGATCTCAACTTTAAACTCACGCTTCATCCTGTCTACAATGATCTCCAGGTGTAATTCACCCATACCACTTAAGATGGTCTGGCCGGTTTCTTCGTCGGTCTTAACCCTTAACGTAGGATCTTCTTCAACGAGTTTGGCGATTGCCATACCCATCTTATCAACGTCTGCCTGTGTTTTAGGTTCAACAGCAATAGAGATAACCGGCTCCGGGAAAGTCATTGCTTCCAGAACGATAGGATGATCTTCGTTACACAAAGTATCACCAGTTTTGATATCCTTGAAACCTACACCTGCACCAATATCACCAGCTTCAATGAAATCGATCGGGTTTTGTTTGTTAGCATGCATTTGCATGATACGGCTGATACGTTCTTTCTTGCCTGTCCTGGTATTCAATACGTATGAACCTGCATCCAAATGACCGCTGTAAGCACGGAAGAATGCAAGACGACCTACGAAAGGATCGGTCATGATCTTGAATGCCAGTGCAGCGAATGGTTCTTTCGGATCAGCATGACGTTCTAATTCTGCTCCTGTATCAGGATCTGTTCCTTTAATAGATTCAATATCCAAAGGACCGGGCAGGTAACGGCAGATAGCATCCAATGCAGTTTGTACACCTTTATTTTTGAAAGAAGAACCACACATCATCGGAATGATAGAGATATCGATAACCGCCTTGCGGATGGCTTCATGCATTTCATTTTCAGTGATCGTATTTGGATCGTCGAAGAATTTTTCTAACAGGTGATCATCATATTCTGCAACAGCTTCAACAAGGTGTTGCCTCCATTCATTCACTTCATCCATCATTTCTGCCGGAATGGGAACTTCCTGGTAGGTCATGCC
>CAYTQB010000109.1:1834-3908 GCA_964439615.1 uncultured Ferruginibacter sp.
TTCCAAAAGCAGGTGGTAGCAGCCGAAGTAATAGTAATACCTCTCTCCTGCTCCTGTGCCATCCAGTCCATGGTGGCAGCACCTTCATGCACTTCACCTATTTTATGATTCACACCTGTATAATATAATATACGTTCGGTGGTAGTGGTTTTACCGGCATCAATGTGAGCGGCAATTCCAAAATTTCGTTGGTAACGTAAATCTGCCATTATTTTCTATTTAATATTTAAGATTTTTGATTTAATATTTTTCTGAACTTTTGAATCATTCCCCGACATCGTTGTGTCACTCTCTTGTACTTCTGATTCTTTATTGAGCAAACCTTCCCCGCAGATGAACAGGCCTATTTGCTGTCCGGGGTCTGATATGATTATTATGCTCTCATTGTATGCTAAATAGTTCAGCGCCATCCAAACAATTACCGAAGCTTTTAGCGCCGCAAATATACACCCATATTTTTGTAATTACAAACTAGTTGGGAATAAAAAAGCCGTCCGCTAGCTAGCGGACGGCTTTAAAATATAGTTAGTTGGAGTATTAGATCCTGAAGTGAGCAAATGCCTTATTAGCTTCTGCCATACGGTGGGTATCTTCTTTCTTTTTAAAAGCAGCACCTTCACCTTTGCTGGCAGCTACGATCTCATTGGCCAGTTTATCAGCCATACTGCGGCCGTTTCTTTCACGGCTGTATTTTATCATCCACTTAATGCTCAGGGATACTTTTCTGTCAGCACGAACCTCAGCAGGGATCTGGAAAGTGGCACCACCAATACGGCGGCTGCGAACTTCTACCCCCGGAGTAATGTTAGCCAATGCTTTTTTCCAAACCTCGTATCCATCTTCACCGGTCTGCTTAGCCACTTTCTCCAAAGCATCATAAAAAATAATATACGCACCACTTTTTTTACCAGCCCACATCAGATTGTTTACAAAACGGGTAACCAGCTTATCGTTAAATTTTGGATCAGCCGCTAAAGGTATTTTTTTAGGTTGTGTTTTCCTCATTGTTATTTATTTTATCAGACTTTCTCTGAGTATGTCACTCTGAGCCTGTCGAAGAGTTATTTCTTAGCTTTTTCTTTTTTAGTTCCGTATTTACTGCGGCTTTGTTTGCGGTCTTTAACCCCAGCGGTATCCAAACTACCACGAACGATGTGGTAACGAACACCTGGCAAATCCTTAACCCTGCCACCACGTATCAATACAATGGAGTGCTCCTGTAAATTGTGGCCCTCACCCGGTATATAGGCGATCACCTCAATTTTATTGGTTAACCTTACTTTGGCCACTTTACGTAGGGCCGAGTTAGGCTTTTTAGGGGTAGTTGTGTACACCCTGGTGCAAACACCCCGGCGCTGCGGACAGCTATCCAAAGCCCTTGATTTGCTCTTTGCTTTGATTACTTCTCTTCCTTTTCTTACTAATTGTTGTATTGTAGGCATTATGAACCTTTTATTTTTAGGACGGCAAAGGTAGGGTTTCTCGTTTGAAATTGGAAAATTAATGCCTAAAAAAATGATTTTTTATTCACATTAATCATAAAACCGCCAATAGGGGTGGTTTTGGAATAATAAGGCCTTAAAAGGAAGGGTTAAACCTTGTACATCCAGCCGTGGGTATCAGGTGCCTGGCCGTAACGGATGGCATTCAGCTGTCTTTTTAATTCAGGGGCCGTTTTCCACTTATCAACATCAAATTCCATGGTGTAGCCCTTATATCTTAATTCTTTTATGAGCGATATGGTAGCTGCAGTTCCGGTGCCAAATACTTCGTATAAAATGCCTGCTTTGTGGGCATCTATGATATCATCAATGCTTAAAGGCCTTTCCTGTACATTAAAGCCCATTTCCTTTAGTAAGGTTATGGCGCTATCTCTTGTAACCCCCGCCAATATAGTGCCCGCTTCAAGTTCAGGAGTAATAGCCATATCCCCGATGATGAAAAACACATTCATAGTACCACATTCCTGCACATATTTATGTTCATAAGCATCGGTCCATAAAACCTGGTCGTAACCAATCTTTTTTGCCTGAGCCGTGGCATACATGGCTGCACCATAATTACCGGCAGCCTT
>CAYTQB010000109.1:4008-7178 GCA_964439615.1 uncultured Ferruginibacter sp.
TTAAAATTGTCAAACGGACGGAAAATGAAAACCTCACCTTCGGCATTCTTGTATGCCTTTATTCCCTCAAAAATGGCTTGTCCATAATGCAGTGCAGCAACTGAGGGATCCAGTGACAAAGACTTATAGGGTTTGATCTCTGCATTTTTCCATTCTCCATCTTCAAAATCCACTTCCAGCATATGATCAGTAAAGAATTTTCCAAACGGAATATTCTCCAGGTTGGTTTTCTTTAGTTTACTTCGTTTGGTCTTTGTAATAATAATATCCTCAGCTGCAATCATAATCGTTAATTTTACGACAAAGAAACGAAAAAACGGGAGTATAAATAAAGCTTTAATGAGTTTAGACAATATTCAATTTCCGGCAATGGTCCTGCAGAATCTATATAGTAAAACACTATTTGATTTGAAGACAGAAGGTCAGGATATAGTTTCACCCGAAACAGGGTCAATTTCTTATTTAGGAAATAACCGCCAGAAGGTTGTGATCATAGTTATGTCGCCCGATGCTATTTATTTACCTGATGAAGATCTTAAGTTTTTACTGGGCATTTTATCAGCTTGCAAATTGAATATGGAGGATATTGCATTAGTAAATGCCTCAAATCATCCTACACTTTTATATAAAGATTTGACCGAACAACTTAATGCCGAAAAAATATTCTTGTTTGGTACAGGACCAGATACATTGAAATTACCACTGCAATACCCCCGTTACCAGGTTCAGCAATTCAATAACCAGGTATATCTTTCATCAGCTTCACTATCCGAATTGCAGGATGACAAAGCAGAGAAAATGAAATTATGGAACTGTTTAAAAAAAATCTTTTCAATAGGTAAATACTAAAATGTTTTCGAAAGAATGAATACGCTCATACTGGCAACCAATAATCAAAACAAGGTAGATGAGATACGGGCTGTGCCGGGGATACATTTTGATATTATTACCTTGAAAGAAGCTGGCATCAATATCGATATTCCTGAACCGCATGATACACTGGAAGCCAATGCATCGGAAAAAACGAAGACTATTTTTAGCATGACTCACAAAGATTGTTTTAGTGAAGATACCGGCCTGGAAGTAGAAGCGCTGAATGGTGAACCGGGAGTAAAAAGTGCCCGTTATGCAGGCGAAAACAGGAGCTTTGAGGCTAATATTGAGAAACTATTAAATAACCTCAAACTCAAATCTAATAGAGCCGCCCGTTTCAGGACAGTGATATCACTTATATTAAATGGAACAGAATATTTCTTTGAAGGTATTTGTCCTGGAAAAATCATAGCTGCAAAAAGAGGAACAAATGGTTTCGGATATGACCCAATATTTATTCCGGATGGGAGTAATAAAACCTTTGCAGAAATGGAAATGGAAGAAAAAAATAAGTTCAGTCATCGCAAAAAAGCAGTACAACAATTGATTGACTTCCTGAATAAACAATAATAAAATGGCCAGAGTTAAGATTGAAGTACCACAACAATTCCTGGGAACATATCATATCCCGGTACGGATCACTGATATCAATTACGGCAACCATGTAGGTAACAATGCTTTTGTAAGCATTATTCATGAAGCAAGGGTACAATGGCTGCAGCAACATGGATATACCGAATTGAATATTGAAGGTGCCGGCCTGATAATGAGTGACCTAACTGTTGAATTTAAGACCGAATCATTTTATGGCGATCAGGTGGAAGTTAAAATAAGCGCCGGTGAAATTTCAAGGGTTAATTTTGAACTATATTATCAACTATCCGCAAAAAGAAACGACGAAACGGTTTTACTCGCCAATGCAAAAACGGGAATGATCTGTTATGATTATACGGAGAAAAAAGTCGTAACCATCCCCGAACAATTGAAATTAATTTTGAGCAACTGATCAATATTTTTCTTCATTCCATATTTTCCAACTGGCTTCTGCCTGCAATTTCAACATTTCATAACCATTTTCTATTAGAACGCCCTGCTCTTCTCCCTTTTTTAAAAACTGGGTTTTTGCAGGATTATAAACCAGGTCAAATAAATAGTGATTGGTGGTCAGGTATGAATATGGAATATCAGGAAAGGAAGATTCATCAGGATACATGCCCAGGGGTGTACAATTTATGATAACTGTAAAATCATTCATCATCTCATTAGAAAGCTGGTTGTAGCCAATAAAGCCTGGTTTATTTCCCATTGTTCTGGATACAACCAGAAAATCAATGCCCAGTTTATCCAGCACATATTGTACAGCTTTAGATGAGCCTCCTGAGCCCAATACCAGCGCCTTCTTATTGCCGGGTTTTAATTTCCCCACAAAAGAATCCCTGAAGCCAATGATGTCAGTATTGTAAGCAACCAGTCCATCCTTCCCTATTTTTATGCAGTTTGCAGCACGGGTTTCTTTTACTTCTTCAGATAAATGATCAATGTACTGTAAAACCTGTTCCTTATACGGAATAGTAACATTTAGTCCTTGCAATGTTGGGTTCGACTTTAGTAATTGGGGGAATTCACTGATTGAAGTAAGGGGAAAATTATGAAAAGCTATATCGGCAATACCTTCCTTTTCAAATTTTTCAGTAAAGTATTTTTTAGAAAAAGAGTGTGTTAATGGAAAACCTATAAGGCCATACATTTTCATTATGCCGTTTCTTTATTCAAATACAAATTGAATGTATCTCCACGCAAACCAATACGCATAGCTTCCAGTGGAATCACTTCATTAGGCGAGATATTACCAAGATTAACATTGCAGCCTATCAGTTCCAGAAAGTAAAGTTGTTGTGCTTTTTGCGGTGCTTCCCAAATGATCTTTTCTTCCGGTATCTGGGTAAGAATTTCCTGCACCAGCCCTTCCCTCACTTCACCGGTACCCCTGTATATACCTACATTACCGGCTTCCCTCGCTTCAGCAATCACATAGCTGGAACCTGCTTCCAGTTCTGCCTTCATCAGTTCAATCCACTTGTATGGGGGAATAATATGCGCTGCATCCTTACTTCCCACTTCGCTCAAAACCACACCAATCTTAGCTAATTTCTCTATGTACCCGCATTTCTCCGTGTGAGGAATATTGATAGACCCGTCACTGACCTCCATATAACTAACACCAAATTCCTTACACACATTAATATAGTCTTCAAACTGGTTTCTTATCAGGAATGCTTCAAAAAGGGTTCCGCCAA
>CAYTQB010000110.1:0-7170 GCA_964439615.1 uncultured Ferruginibacter sp.
AATAATAGTTAGAATTATGTTGGTAAAATATTTTATGTTTTGAAACTAAGCGACTATTTTTGTTGCGATTTAGAAAATTAACACTTATGAAGAAAATCTTATTGGTAATTATAAGCTTTGGAACCTTTGTAGCATCATTTGCACAGAGTGAAAATAAGAAGCGTCCAACCTTTGGAATCCACTTTATCTTAAATGATTTCAAAACAGCCGAAAACCTGCGTACAGGAGGCTTACCAACCATCCTCAAATCAAAGGAGTGGCACAAATCAAAAAATATGACTGCCGGAATAGGCATCAGCTATCTCCAGGGATTGAATGATTACCTTGATTTTGCCGGAACCTTATCGGGTACCTTTACCAGGTATCCGGTACCGGGTAAAGTTGTAGCTAACGATAATGAGTTATTGCTTGAAGGGGCAGCTACTGTTAATTTAAAACTGATTCCGGATAATTACTGGGTTAGCCCTTACCTTACAATAGGTGCCGGCGCATCAAAATATAAGGGTTATTACGGAGCGTTCATACCTGCAGGTATCGGGTTTCAGATAAATATGTTTGACGAGACCATGATTTTGGTAAATTCTCAATATCGTATTCCTGTAACAGAAAACGTAGCCTATCACTTTTTTCATAGCTTCGGGATAGCTACTCCTCTTACTAAAAAGAAAGAACCGGCTCCTGCTCCTCCTCCGCCACCACCAGTGGTTGAACCTCCAAAAGACAGGGATGGAGATGGTGTATTGGATGTGGATGATAAATGCCCGGATCTAAAAGGACTTGCTTCTTTAAAAGGATGCCCAGACAGGGATGGTGATGGTATTGCTGATGGTGATGATAAATGTCCAGATGTTGCCGGTTTAGCCCGTTACCAGGGATGTCCGATTCCTGATACTGATAAAGATGGTATCAATGATGAGGTTGACAAATGCCTATCTGTTCCGGGTGTTGCCCGCTACCAGGGTTGCCCTATTCCTGATACTGATGGCGACGGTGTAAATGACGAAGAAGATAAATGTATCAATGAAAAAGGACCAGCTTCTAATTTTGGTTGCCCGGTAATTGATGAAAAAATAGTTGCACGGATCAACAGGGCTGCACAAAATGTATTCTTTGCAACCGGAAGTTCTAAACTATTGGCAAAATCATTCCCTAAACTGAATGATGTGGTTACTATTTTGAAAGAGAATTCAACGTACAAAGTGAATATTGATGGTCATACTGATAATACCGGTAAGGCTGATAAGAACCAAACCCTGTCTAATGCAAGGGCTGCTTCAGTGAAAGCATACCTTGTTAGTAAAGGGGTTGATGAAAGCCGCCTGACATCAATGGGCTATGGCCAGGATAAACCGATTGCGGATAATAAAACTGCAGCAGGCCGTGCAAAGAACAGGAGAGTGGAAATGTCTGTTAGAAATTATTGATCATAATTACAAGATCTTAAATAAACCCTTCGCAATGCGAAGGGTTTTTCTATTTGCTGATACAACCAGGAAGATCAGATAAAATTTTGTTATTAAAATCTCTTGCCACACCAAAACAGATTATTTGCATAATTTTAATTGTCAAAACTAAGTCCCTATGCAAGGAAGAGTTTACATCCGATTATACTGTACCATTTTGATCGTCGCTATCTGTTCTTCCACTACCAGGGCTCAATCTATCGAAAACGGCATTAACTTATACGGTACCAATTTCCCGCAGGAAAAAATACATGTTCATTTTGACAAAGAGGTTTACCTGCCCGGCGAAACCATCTGGTTTAAGGCATATGTACTTGAAGAAAATTTACCCGGAGAAAGAAGTACAAATTTTTATGCAGCATTGTATGATGAAAGCGGCAAGCTGATACAGGAACATCTTTCGCCTGTCTTTGGTTCAACCTCCGACGGGCATTTTAAAATACCCGACAGTTTGCAAAGTAAACAATTGATCTGCCGGGCCTATACCAGCTGGATGATGAATTTTGATACTACACTCTTCTTTAGTAAAGCAATCAGACTGATCAACAAAAACGCCGGGGAAGAGAAAACGATAAGAACAGTTAGCCTCCGATTCTTTCCGGAAGGAGGCGACATGATAGAAGGTACAAGAAATACCGTTGCCTTTAAAGCGAATTACAATAATGGTATTCCTTTCGAAATAGATGGGGTAATAAGAAAGCAGGAGACCGGGGAAATAGTAGTGCCTTTGAAAAGTGTACACGATGGTATGGGAAGATTTGATATAGAAATACAACCCGGTGAAAAATTCTATGCTGAGTGGACAGACAATAATGGGACAGTTCAGCAAACTCATTTGCCAAAAGCAAAATCTGAGGGGTTGTCATTGAAAGCAGTGATACAAAAAGATAAACTGCTGTACAATATTGTAAATAAACTACCCGGCGATAGCCTGCATGTACTGATGCACATGTACCAGAAAGTTTTTTACAGAACCGACCTTGCCATATCGTCCGCATTGCCTTATACAGGTACAGTACCTATAGGTAGTTTGCCTACAGGTGTAATGCAACTGACTGTTTTTAATGCCAACTGGCAGCCGATGGCTGAAAGGGTAGCGTTTATCAACAACGATAATTATATGCTGGGCTCTACTGTTGTGAATAAAGAATCAAGTATTCAAAAAAGAGGAAAAAATGTAATTGAAATAGAAGTGACTGATACTATAACGGCAAATATGTCGCTGAGTGTTACCGATGCCGATCTGAACAGTGAAGTGAGCAATTCAACTATAGTGACGAGTTTTTTGCTTGGAGGAGATGTGAAAGGATATGTTCATAACCCGGCTTATTATTTCAGCAATAATACCGATGTTAAGTTAAAGGAACATCTTGATCTTGTCATGCTTACTCATGGCTGGCGCAGGTACAATTGGGATGATATGCTGGTGATGAAAACGCCAGGGATCAACTTCCCGGCTGATAATTTCCTCTCTGCCCATGGCCAGATAACAAAAGAGATAATGGATAAAATACCGGCAGATGAAAATGTAAACCTGATAATTAAAACAAAAGACAGTACCAATAATTTTTATGCTATCCGGCCAGACAATAGTGGTTTATTAAAGCAGGAAGGCCTGATCTTTTATGATACAGCAAAGGTTTTGTTCTCCTTCAATAAAAATAAGATATGGAATACCCAGATGGCATTCAGTACATCGAACTATACCTATAAACAACCACAGACTGTAAACAATTACCGGGATTATTTTATACAGGATACTGCCGGGTATATGAAATTCAAACCAACATCATCTTTGTTCAGTTATTACAATACCAATAAGGATAACCAGCCTTTCAACAAAGAGAAAACACTTGAGGCAGTAGTTGTAAAAAGCGGCGGCAGGCATAACTGGAAAAATGATCCCTTGTATAAAATGGACGAAAAGTATACTAGCGGATTATTTAGGGGAGGAGCAACTTCGCTTGCATGGGATGTCATGCACGATGAAATGGCAGAGGGTTCAAGTAATATACTTATTTATCTAAAGTACAGGATGGTAGGGTGGGCAGGTTTATATTTCATTGATGAGCATATTGCAGACAGGGCTGACGTTGAAAATTTATCGATAAGTAATATTGCTTATGTAAAATATGTGAGAAGATATTTTGGCCAAAGAGATGACGCCGGAGATTATGGACCGGCTATATCTGTTTATTTAAAAAAAGGTGATGACCTGATTGACCGCCGGCCAAAAGATACCGACCTCCAACAGGTAAAAATTATGGGCTATTCACCCATCAAAGAATTTTATTCTCCGGATTATTCACAAAACAATACAGGCCTGGGTACCGATGCCCGTACCACATTATTGTGGCAACCTTATATTATAACTGACGCTACTAACCGTAAAATACCTATCACTTTTTACAATAACGATCTTACAAAAAGGATCCGGATTATTTTAGAAGGTATTAATGAAGAAGGGAAGATGGTTCATTTTGAAAAGATCATTGAGTAATATTTCTCTTAGAACTAATCATTGCCCGGTTTTGGCTTTGTTGTCTTTTTATTTTTATCATCAGCAGGGTTAAGTATAGGAGGTGTTGCTCCCTTTTTATCATCAGGCTTTTTTGATTTACCGGTGTCGGCTTTTGGTATCTGGCTTTCAATATCAATTTTTTCAACTGGCTTATTATCCGATACCTGCGGTGGGGCATTAAAGAAATCATCAGCATTGCCATTTCCCTCATCCAGGGTTGTGCTGTCGCCTTCCATGAAGTACTTATCAAAATTATCTGCGTAAATAGGGTTGTTGCTTAATTCAATGGGCTTCTCAAAGGTTTTTACCTGGCCATATTCCAGTTTTTTATCGGCATATACCTTGTTCATAAAAATACCCCACTTAGGCGCCGACATTTCAGCACCACCGGCATTGTTTGCATATATCCTGATGAAGGGGTCATCGCATCCCACCCATGTGCCAGCCAGTAATTCGGGAGTGTATCCAATGAACCAACCGTCAGCATTATTATTTGTAGTACCTGTTTTACCGGCTTTCTCAACCGGGATGGAATAGCTGTTTAAAATACGGGCAGTACCGAACTGTATCACCCCCTCCATCAGTTTGGCCATAGTATATGCGTCCGATTCGCTGATCACTTGTTTTGAAGTGGAATTAAATTCCTGCAGCACATTGCCGCTTTTATCTTCGATCCTTGTCATGATAATAGGTTCAGTGCTCAGACCTTTGTTTGGAAACATGCTATAACCCTGCAGCATCTCCATCATAGGTATTTCAGCAGAGCCGAGGCCTATGGAATAATAAGGAGGCACTTTTGTTTTAATGCCGCAGTTTTGTATGAATTCAATGGTTCTTTTTACACCAATCTGCCCGATCAACCGCCAGGCAGCAATATTCTTTGACCAGGCAAGGCAATAAGCAACCGTACCACCGCCACTTGAAATGGTTTTGCCTCCAAGGGTGAGTGCACCTCCGGGTATAACTGTTTCAGGTGTATAGCCTGCTTCATCAATGGCTAAAGTATATATAAACGGTTTGAAGGTAGAGCCTACCTGTCTCATTTGTGTAACATGGTCAAACTTGAACCACTTGAAATCAATGCCGCCAACCCAGCATTTTACTTCTCCACTCCGGGGATCCATAGCAACAAAAGAAGTCTGCAAAATTTGTTTATGATATTTAATAGAATCAAAAGGGGTCATCACAGTATCTTTTTCCCTTTTGGCATTCCATGCAAACACTTTCATTTTTACAGGAACATGAAAGGACTTGATAATGTCTTCTTCTTTTATCTTATCCTCTTTCATGCTTTTCCAGCGGTCGGTATATTTAAAAGCTGCTTCTACAATATTCTCATTCCCTTTCCATATCCTGGCGCCATTATTCTTCATGATCCAGTCCAGTTTCTTTTGTATAACAGGCATGTGCTGTACCACTGCTTCTTCGGCATACTGCTGCATACGTGAATTTATAGTAGTGTAAATTTTCAACCCATCCCGGTAAAGATTATAGGGTTCACCGGTTTTCGGATTTTCATGTGTTTTACACCACTCTTTTAATTTGTCGGCAAGAGCAACCCTGAAATAAGGGGCAATACCTTTGTCTTCGTCAATTTTTTTGTAATTGGTGATGAGCGGCTTTGCTTTTAGTTTAGCTGCCTCAGCCTCTGTTAAAAAATGTTGTTTGCAAACCACCATTTGATTGATAACAGTATTCCTCCTGTCAATGGAAGCTTTGGGATAACCTATCGGGTTAAATATCCATCCTTTCAGCATACCTACCAGCACAGCGGCTTCTTCAATCTTCAGGTCTTTGGGTTCTTTCTGAAAATAAGTACGGGATGCATTTCTAATGCCAAACACATTGCCCCATGCAGCCCTGTTCAGGTAAAGTGCAATGATCTCTTCTTTGGTAAAATTCCTTTCCAGTTTAACAGCTACGATCCATTCTTTCATTTTATCAAGGCCCCGTCTGATGATATTTCCCTTTCCCTGGTTCATCATTAATTTGGCAACCTGTTGAGTAATGGTGCTGCCGCCGCCCTGCCTCCCGAATGTGAATACTGCACGAGCCACTGCCTGTGCATCAATTCCCGAGTGGTCATAAAAACGTTCGTCTTCCGTAGCAATTAAGGCATTAATGACATTGGGTGAGATCTCATTGTATTTTACTTCGGTACGGTTTTGGAAATAATATTTTCCCATAAGCTCTCCATCGCTTGAATATATTTCGCTGGCCAGGTCGGCTTCAGGGTTTTGCAGCTGTTCTACAGAGGGCATTTTACCAAACAAACCGAAGTTGGCACAGAGGAACATCAGCAGCATTAATAAAAAGCCACCCAAAAATACCCGCCATAATATCCTTACTGAACGCTTCATAGAAATGATGAATTATAAGTTATGAATTACGAATGCACCGGTAATGAGATCGAAACATTTCATAAAACTATAAAAGAAGTTAGTACTATTAAAAGGCCGTTTGTTAAAACCTGTTAGGGAACTGGGTATTTAACAACGCTTTGTAACCCGGAATGTCTTTATTTATTTTCAGCTTTTGCAGGTTCTCTTCTGTAATGATCAGGAACGAATACTTATTGGCCGGCAACCAGGATACCTCAGATGCAGCGCTTCGTTTTATCTTATCGTAATACAACAATGCCGTTGCAGCATCGGGGAAAGATGAGATCACCAGCAGGTTACGGTCGGAATCCAGCGCATCTTTATTTATATTGATGGTTTGGCCATAATAATTTTCCCGGTTATAGCGAATGAAAGCATTCCTGGCTTCGGTAACATAAACCTGGTCAACTTTATCCAGCACCATCAGCACAAAATGTGGTGAAGTAAGAGACATTACAAACGGGCCGCTGGAGAGAGGTGGGAGGGGTATTGTTTTTTGCACACTGTCAATTCTTACGATTGGCGTTGTCGGAGGTTTTACCACAACAGCTTTGTCATCAACCTTTACCGGTTTATCTTCATCGGCTCTTGTAACTTCTAAACTGGTCAGGTAAGATTCTATTTCTGCCCTTCTCTTCAAAACATCAATCATAGTTGCAGCTTTTTCTTTAAGTGGCGATGTAGGGTCCTTATCAATGATAGATTGTAATACTTTAATGGCTGAACTGTCATTCCTGTTCTTAACATAGTGGAGGGCTTCAATGTAAGACAATTGCGGTGTCCAGTAATTTACACCATACAGGCT
>CAYTQB010000111.1:0-7128 GCA_964439615.1 uncultured Ferruginibacter sp.
GGGTCAACAGCTGTATTGATCCAACCCAGGGCTTCTTCGTAATTCACTTTGTTTTGCAGGCACCAGTTGGCAGCAGCTTCCAGGCTAGGAGGATCAAAACCCATGGCCCCGCTTAGTTGTGTACGTATGCTGTGCAATGTAGTAGCTATCAGATCAACTTCTACAGTAAAAGGAATACGCCAGCGCTCCCACTCCTGTGCCAGCTCCACTGTACGATTGGTTTGTTTTGAAAAATTATATTCCAGCCTTTCTTTGCTTTCCTTCATATCCTTTTGCTGTTTTGTACCAACCCTCAGTACATCCCAACTGCTGTTATAAAAATAACTTCCCCATCCGGCAGTATTGCTGCTGAATATAAGTGTGCATGAATCGGCATAGAGGGCAATGAAGAAACCATATTTGCCGGCATTCAGTTTTTTTCCATTGATCGTCACATCAGTTGAAAAAGAGATGGTGGTATTCTCATCGGCTCCGGCACGCCAGGGCGAAGCCACATTGGAACCAAAGCCCAGCACTTCAAAACCGTAATTTGCTACCGAAGTGCCCCATATCTTTCCCTCACGGCCCTTTACACCGGGAGCGTTCCAGGTTATATCAATATCGGTTATGCCCAGCTTGCGGCCGGCCCTGCATTTATAATTCACATCGCTGTTGGGAAGGCTAAGTAACTGGGCAGTTGCTGGATAGCTGCAGGCAGCAATAAAAAGCAGCAGTAAAAACTTTTTCATGGCATGTTAATTTTTTTTGAAATTAAGAAAGCAGCGGGGAGTTGAGCGACCGTTCATATAAAAGCGATATGGAATATTCCTGGTGCAGTCAGTTGCCGCAGGCAAGATATCGCTTCATTCTCTTGCATTTTAAAAACTTTCTCACTACCTTTTATCCTTCTTACTATTCCAACTGCTTCTTCTACCACTTTTTTTAACTATCTTAAAAATGTAAAAATGAAAAAAACACTTCTTTTTTCCGTAGTGGCACTTTTTGCGGTTAGCTGCAACAACAAATCGGATGCTCCGGCAGGTACAGCTGATTCTACTAATAAATCAACGGCTTCAACAACGGAAGAACTGAATTATCCCTACCAGTTAGAAAAACCATATCAGAACTGGCAGATGGGCGACCAGAAACATGCAGTTACTGCTATGTCCTCGCTGAAAGCTTTTGAAAATGGAGATATGAATGCCTGTATGACCGGCTTTGGCGATAGTATTGAAGTACACTTCGACTATTTCCATCAAAAATTCAGTAAAGACAGCCTGACCAAATTCTTTACTGCAGACAGGGCCATGTACAGCAATATAAAGATAACGATGGGCGATTGGGAATCAGTAATATCAAAAGACGGCAAAACCGAATGGGTTACCATGTGGTATAAACAGGTTACGACTGATAAAAAAGGAAAAACGGATTCATTGGCTGTAATAGATGATTGCAGGATAGTGAACGGGAAAATTGTTGAATTGGATCAAAAAATACAACACTTCCCGGCGAAAAAATAGGTGTTTATTGTTTTTAACTGGCCCCGCAGATTGCTGCGGGGCATTTTTTTAATTTAGCCGTACATTTATTGCATGATCACACTGCAAAATGAAAAGCTTACTGCTGTTACTGCAAACAAAGGAGCCGAGTTGCAAAAGCTGGTAAACAACCGTACCGGCATGAATTATATGTGGAGTGGCGATGCAAAGTATTGGGGCAAGTACAGCCCTGTGTTATTTCCTGTTGTTGGCGGATTGAAAGATGATACATATTATTATAGGGACAGAATGTATACCTTGCCCCGTCATGGTTTTGCACGTGATAAAGAATTTACAGCCGTGCAGCTTAACTCAACCGAAGCCACGTTTACTCTTGGTCACGATGAACAAACCCTGGCAGTTTATCCATTTCCATTTACTTTAAAACTACGCTATCAACTTAACAGCAACTGGCTGGCCTGTACTTATGAAGTATACAACCCGGGCAATGATGTGCTTTTATTTTCTGTTGGTGCACACCCTGCTTTTGCTGTGCCATTAACTACAGGTACTGCATACCAAGATCATTTTCTCGAATTCAATAAAGCTGAACCGTTGCTGCGATGGAAAATAAAAAACGGATTGATAGACACAGTTACAGAAGCATTACCAACGGAGAACGGAAAACTTATGTTACAGCACGACTTGTTTTATGAAGATGCGATTGTATTAAAAGGATTACAGAGTAACTGCATAAGCCTGGGTTGTAATAAACATGATCATGGACTTAACTTTTATTTCAACGGTTTTGGTTTTTTTGGTATCTGGGCTTCAAAAGATGCACCTTTTGTTTGCCTGGAACCCTGGTGTGGCATTGGTGACCATGTGAATCATAATCAACTGCTGGCCGATAAGGAAGGAATTAATTTACTGGCGCCCGGCGATACATTTACTAGAACATGGAGTGTGGAGTGTTTTTAAATTTGAATACTACTATCTATGATCTCCCACAATTTTTTATACTTCTGAAACCGTACAATATAATCCCGTTCATCCGGTCCAAATTTGGACAATAGCAGTTGAAAGAGTTGTTGTTTATCTGCTTTTGTCCACCCACTCATATTTTTATTATTCGGAAAAAGTATACACATCCATAAAGCCTGCCTGGCCAATATCCGGTGCTGCAATGGAGTTATCTTTCTTCCCAACCCCGTGACCAATCTCTTCATCTGCCCCGAGTAATAGCCTAGCGCTTGTTTGCGATCGCTTTGGTGATATTGAGCGATATTAAGGGTAACCGCTTTGCTGATGTGTGCTGCATCATAGCCTGGCCATGCGTTATTACTCATTAATAGCTCCAGCGGTGCAGCCGTGAATTCTCTAAGTACAGATGTATCCGTTCTGTAATTTTTCCGGGCTGATCTCCTTTTATTTTCTTCTTCGGCCAGCTTCAGCAAGACAGTATCTGCCGGCCGGAACCCCATTTTGTAATAAAACCAAAAAGCACCGCTGTGCAGGCCGTCGGGGTTATTCTTCCCGAATTGGTAAGGCTTTACTACAAAACGGTTAGCATTAAAATGACAATGATACAACCTGAGGATGGCTGCAAAAAGTAATGTTGAATTTCCTCCCCTTAACGCCGGAAAAATGCTGATGCCGATCTTGCATCGATGTCCCAGGAGCCACCCGCCTCCATATGCCGCAGGCACGGAGTTAACAAAAGCCATATAGCCAATGTAAGATTCGATGCTAAAACGGTTTTGCGGCAGCATCGTGTACAGCGCTATGGAAATCCCATACCCCATGTCAAAGTATTCTACATTATTGCTATCACCATACGTCAAAGGATCTGTTTCACGGCCATACAGGGCCAGTGCTGCACGTGCAATATCAAGCAGTTTTGTTTTTTCCTCTGCAGAAATTTTTTCTGTAGCATTTATTTTTTTTCTGATATAACGGTGATGATCTTTTAGTACCGGCATTGAATCATGAAAACATACCTTTTTCAAAGGCAATGAACGCAAAAAGGTACTGTTAAAAAAAGGATGATCCAGTTTCCAGTTTACATACACCTGCAGTTGCTCATACAAACTACTGCATACCATTGGCGGTATTTCGCTATTGTGAAATGTTTGCAGCAGCCAGTGGAGAGCAAAACTGCTGTTCTTTTTACCGGTAAGTCTTTCAATACGCTTTGGCAGGCTATAATTTCGCTGTGTAATTTCCTGGTACTCCACGGCCGGCAGGAATAGGGAAAGTACCCTGCTTACCAGCTCAGGTTGGGCATTACAGCTGTGTAAACTTATACTGCTGCCGAATGTAGCGCATAGCCAACTTGTGATCTCGTAACTGAATGCATATACCAGTTCACTGGAGCAGATGCCGGAACCATTCAGTTGACTTTGTTTCCGTGGTGAGTAATTACGGAATATATCTTCGGTTGATATCTTCAACTGCTGTATTTGTTGAAGTGCCAGCGTATATAATTCCTTGTTGTCAGGATAAGCAAGAATGAAGAGCAGCGTTTCATGATATTTCTTCAGTTGTGCTGCATCTGTGATCATTTTGCCATTGAGTTGTTTTAACAACGTCAACTTACGGATTGTTGAGGGGGCAGAAAAATCCCGCTTAAATAAGATCAGCTGATCAATTTGTTGTGCCGATTCAGTTTGCATGATTGCCGGTTTAACAGCAGCAAGGTAAAATGCCCGGGGATGAAATTAACTGAGTTTTCTCATGTGGGTGACTGATAAGAAAACATGTTGATGAATACCAGTCACCTCCATTTGCATATAACAACTACAGGAGTTCTTTACAATAATAACCTGCATTTTTCAGTATTACTTCCACTTCAGCAGGGTCTATATTCAGGTTAACGATCCGTAAAACATTATCACAATCATGCAGGTCAACATTCCATTGATGAATGCCGGGATGGATATCCAGGTAAGATCCTACATCTCCTATGCGCTTGCTGTCGGAAAGATTAGTTTTAAATACAAGAATTTCTATCCCGGTTAGTTTTAGTGAATACGATATCTTTTTATTGTGCTGTGATATCCTCAGCCTTTTTTTCTTCAAAATTCCCCCATCCTTCACCCCAATGCCTGCATTTGGTTTTGAATTTTTCTTTTTCTTCAGGCGTCATTTTATCGAAGCGGCGTTTCATTTTCTCTTTCCATGCCGGGCTACCCCTCCAGCGGCCCCTGCCGCCGAAACCGCCAAATAATATCTTACTCAATACCAAAATACCCAGCGCCTGTAAAAAACTGATTGTCTTTACGCCGGTTACAACAGCAGGCAAAATACCATTCCATAAAAGCATCACTATATAACCGAATAATAATACTGCAGCGGTGCCGAATATTAATATCAGTATCCCTTTTTTGATCCAGAACTTTTTCATCGTATTTGTTTTTAGTCACGAATGACACGTATAAGAATTCGTGTAATCCGTGTAATTAGTTTAATTAGTGTTTAATAATTTATTCTTTAAGTATATCAAGTATAAGAATTCGTGTAATCCGTGTAATTAGTTTAATTAGTGTTTAATAATTTAATAATTCATCCTTCAGTACCTGTAATCGGTCTCTCAAATGCAGTACAGCATAGCGTTTCCTACTGATGAGTGTGGCCACACTTTCTCCCGTTCGTTCCGCAATATCTTTAAATGGAATGCCGTCAATCTCATTTTGAACGAAGACATCTCTTTGTGCCCGAGGCAATTCATCCAGTGCCTGCTGCAGTTCTTCCCAAAAAATATTCCGCAGGTATTCGGTTTCGGGTGTTGAATCGGCAGGTAACATCATTTCTCTCCAGTCAAAACTGTCCTCATCGGTTTCTGAACCGCTCAGTACATCATCTGCCAGTGGAAGTTTATGCTTACGGTAATTGTCAATTATTTTATTGCGTGCAACCTTGTACAACCAACTGGTGGTTTGTTCTATGGGTTCAGTATTACCGGCGAACTGGTAAAAAACATCCTGCAGGATATCTTCTGCATCTTCCGTATTGGCAACCCGTTGCCTGATAAAACCAAGCAGCCGGCTGCTTACCGATTTGATCGTATTGGTAATATTTTTATTCCTTTCGGAAGTCATGTCCAGTGCTATCGTCATTGCATCATCTTTCTGTACAGATGAAGACGGGCGACGGGTAAAAATGTTTTAAGGGAGAAAGATATTTTTTAAATGCCCTTTTGGAGTTAGTAAGTATTCGTCATATCCTCATCCACGCAAATGATAAAATCGGCCTTCCCTTTGTTTTCGGCCAGCAGTTCTTTAATATTTTTTTGCGATACCGTAGTAATGGTTCCATAGCCAAGGTCGGGGCGCTTTCTTTTTAAATACCAGTTGATGCCATCATAATTGTCTGAATGAAAAGCGCCGTTGTAATGAATGAACAATGAACCCGGCTTGAAATTCTGCAGAATGAAATAAGCCATGGTGGCATCTTTGGATGCCTGTGCTTTAGGCATATTGGGGCTGCCGTGCCCACCCATCATAGTCATCATTTTTACATAACCCGGAAGCAGGGAATCATAATCCATGGGTAAGGGGGCCATCCATGTTTTTTCGGGTGCTGATAGTGTGTCAAGCGACCCAAAGCCTTTTTTTGAGACCAGGGAAGCATACCTGCGTGGGATATTGGTGGCAATGAATGTGGCATTCTTCTCTTTGGCAAAATTTACGATAGGGGCATAATCAGTTTTATAATTCGGCCATAACCTGGCTGAAGAATCAAGGCCTTTTGCACTGATCTTTCCCGACAGGTAATCATTCAATGCCTGCTGGTTATCTGCTTCAAACATTTCGGCGCCAAAGGTCAAATTTCTTTTTTCGGAAAGGTCTTTTGCTACCGATAGTTCCAGCCAGTGCGAAATGGCGTTGTTGTGAAACTCGCCAAACAACACAATGTCTTTTTTAGCCAGTTGTTTTATCATCTTTTTATAGGAAACCTTTTTGCCTTTGGCATTATACAGCACATAGGCAGGCTTTTGTTGTGCAAACAATACACCCTGGAAAAATAAGATAGCTACAATGGTAAAACACTTTTTCATGATGACATTTTGAGACTGTAAGTTAGCAAGAATACAGCGGCTGTTGGAAAATTTCTTATTGATTTAGTTACGTAACTTCCGCTTTTAATACTGACCAATGATGTACAAAAAGATTATCCCTTTTCTTTTACTTATTGCAATCACCAACAGTTGCAGTAATAAATACAGCGCAACCAATAAGAGCTATAAAAAACAGGCTAAGGCATTTGCCAAAGAGTTAAGGGCCCGGCCCGGGAATACCGACAGTACAATTACTCCTTCTGCATGGGTGGGTACAACCAACTTTGGTATGCGTAAACCCAATTTCGTCATCATTCATCATACGGCTCAAAACAGCTGCGAACAAACCCTAACCACTTTTACACTTACCCGTACTCAGGTAAGTGCTCACTATGTAATTTGTAAAGATGGTACGGTACATCACATGCTCAATGATTACCTGAGGGCATGGCATGCAGGCGCAGGGAAATGGGGCAACCTTACTGATATAAATTCATCTTCAGTAGGTATTGAACTTGATAATAATGGTTTTGAGCCGTTCAGCGAAGCACAGATCAACAGCCTGCTGCAGGTTTTAAAAACACTCAAGAAGAATTACAATATACCCACAGC
>CAYTQB010000112.1:0-6887 GCA_964439615.1 uncultured Ferruginibacter sp.
TATCCGCTGGTAAGCAATTTGCAAGGCATTCCAAAAGTGAAAAACATCAGGGGCACTTCTATGTTCGGGATGAGTTTTGTGTATGTGATTTTTGAAGATGATGTAGATGTTTATTGGGCAAGAACAAGAGTGTTGGAACGGCTGAATTATGCACAGCGCTTATTGCCCACAGGCGTAACACCCACACTTGGGCCCGATGGTACAGGGGTTGGTCATGTTTTCTGGTACACACTGGACACAAAAAACCTTGACCTTGGCGAACAAAGAGCTTTGCAGGACTGGTATGTAAAACTGGCTTTGCAAACGGTGCCCGGTGTTGCCGAAGTGGCATCCTTTGGCGGTTTTGAAAAACAATACCAGTTAGTGGTTGACCCGGTAAAATTACAGTTCTATAATATCAGCCTTATGGATGTGATGAACAAAGTAAAAGCCAGTAACAATGATGTAGGTGGCCGGAAATTTGAAATGAGCGATATGGCCTATATCATCCGGGGATTGGGTTATATCAAAAATAAAGACGACATCGAAGCTATTGCAGTGGGCAACTACGACGGTATCCCTGTCCGGGTGAAAGATATTGGTACGGTACAGATGGGTGGCGATTTACGATTGGGCATATTTGATGAAAACGGAGAAGGTGAAGTTGTGGGTGGCATTGTAGTGATGCGTTATGGCGAAAATGCAGACAAAGTGATCAATGCCGTAAAAGAGAAAATGAAAGATGTGCAAAAGGGGTTACCTGAAGGCGTAACTTTTAAAACCGCATACGACCGCAGCGAACTGATTGAGGCGGCCATCGGCAACATCAAAGTAAAGCTGGTTGAAGAAATGGCAGTAGTGGCGCTGATCGTTATCATTTTTTTGTTCCACTGGCGCAGTGCATTTAGCATCATCATTCAGATTCCCATTACCATTGCTATCAGTTTTATCCTGCTGAATATGTTTGGCATTTCCTCCAACATCATGTCACTAACAGGTATTGCCCTGGCAATCGGCGTCATTGTAGATAACGGAATTATTATGAGTGAGAATGCCTACCGGCATTTATCAGACTATCAAAATCAACACAGCCCTAAATCCTAAACAATGAAAAAATTGTTCAATAAACTAAAACGTAAACAAACCTACTACCGTATTCCGGAGTTGGAAAGGATGCGGTTGATTGAAAAAGCCAGCATTCAGGTGTCAAGGGGTGTATTCTTTTCTACCATCATCATCATCACTTCTTTTCTGCCGGTGTTTTTACTAACCGGCCAGGAAGGAAAACTCTTTCACCCATTGGCATTCACCAAAACATTCATTATGATTGTGGATGCAATATTGGTGATAACCTTAGCCCCTGTTTTAATTTCCTTTTTTATGAAAGGGCGATTCAGGCCCGAAACCAAAAATCCGGTAAATCGTATTCTGGAAAAAATATACGAGCCGGTTATCCGTACCTGTATCAAATGGCGAAAAACTACATTGGCTGTAAACATCATTGCTTTGGCAATCAGTATTCCTATGCTGCTTAGCCTGGGTAAGGAATTTATGCCGCCGCTGGATGAAGGCTCTATTTTGTTCATGCCCGTTACGCTACCCGATGTGTCCAACAGTGAAGCCAAACGGATTTTACAGGTGCAGGATAAACTAATTAAATCTGTACCGGAAGTAAAGAATGTGCTGGGAAAAGCAGGTCGAGCCAACACGGCAACGGACAATTCTCCCATCAGCATGATTGAAACCATTATCCTTTTAAAACCTCAATCGCAATGGAGAAAGGGCCTGAGTAAAAATGATATTATCAACGAACTCAATGCCAAGTTACAGATCCCCGGTGTTACCAACGGATGGACACAGCCCATTATCAACCGAATCAATATGCTGTCCACAGGTATCCGTACCGATGTGGGTGTAAAAGTATATGGACAAAACCTGGATACCATCTATGCATTTGCTGAAAAAGTGAAGAAAGAACTGGAAGGTATTGACGGCGTGAAAGATTTGTACGTAGAACCCATCACGGGCGGCAAATACATTGATATTACGGTAAAGCGGGACGAAATAAGCCGCTATGGCTTAACGGTGGATGATGTAAACAGTGTGGTGGAAATAGCATTGGGCGGTATGCGGCTTACTACAACTGTTGAGGGAAGGCAGCGTTTTTCCGTTAATGCAAGATTTGGGCAGGATTTCAGAAATAATCTTGAATCGCTTAAACGTTTACAGGTGCAAACCATGAAGTACGGCCCTGTGCCATTGGAAGCAGTGGCTGATGTAAAAATTACAGAAGGCCCACCGATGATCAATTCTGAAAATGCAATGCTGCGGGGAACGGTTTTATTTAATGTACGGGAAAGGGATTTGGGCGGTACTGTTAATGAGGCTAAAGAAAAACTGGATAAAATGATTACCAAATTACCCAAGGGGTATTTTTTGGAATGGAGCGGCCAGTATGAAAACCTGATACGCAGTGAAAAAACATTGAAAATGATTTTACCGGTGGTGCTGCTCATTATTTTCCTGTCAATGTATTTCGCATTCCGCAATGCAAGAGAGGCATTCCTGAGTTTGATTTCTATCCCATTTGCTCTCATTGGCGGGGCAGTGATGATCTATTTCTGGGGTGTTAATTTATCCGTAGCAGTGGCAGTTGGTTTCATTGCCTTGTTCGGTTTGGCAGTAGAAACCGGAATTGTTATGGTGATTTACCTCAACGATGCCATGCAGCAATTGGTTGATAAAAAGGGTAATTCAAAAGATACCATTACCAAAGCAGATTTACGGGAATATGTAATTGCAGGTGCAGCGAAAAGGCTTCGTCCCAAATTAATGACAGTGAGTGTTTCGCTGTTTGCATTGATTCCGATTCTTTGGAGCCACGGTGTGGGCAGTGATGTGATGAAACCCATTGTTTTGCCGATGGTGGGCGGTGTATTAACCTCTGCTACACATATCTTATTGGTGACTCCATTGATATTCTTAATGGCAAAGGAATATGAATTAAGAAAGCATGGAAAAATTGAAGTGCTGGAAACAAAACACTAAGCATACAAAAAAGTAAAGAATATGAAACGTTTTCAAATATTGATTGGTTTAACACTGATAACATCAGTTGCCATATCGCAGCAGGTGTTGACCATGCAGGAAATTCAGTCGGCCATTCAAACCAACCATCCTGCCTTAAAAATGCTGGATGCCGAAGCCCGTTCTATGAACGAAGGAGCCAAAGGGGCTTATAGCTGGATGCCGCCGGAAGTAGGCGCTGGCTTTTTTCAGACACCTTATGATCCCGGCAGGTGGAAGTCAATGAACGGCCAGCCGGGCATGGGTGCTTTTATGATTTCAGCACAGCAGATGTTTCCCAATAAAAAAAGGCAGAATGCCGAGTATGCTTACATGAATGCACAGTCATCAGTAGAATTACAAAAAAAAGATGTGATAGTAAATGAACTGTTGTTTACAGCAAGAAAAAACTATTATGACTGGATTGTGCTGGAAAAGAAACTGAAAGTGCTGGACGAAAATGATAAGCTGCTAAAATTCATGATGCAAAGTGCAGAGATACGGTATAAAAACGGACTGGGTAAAATCAGTGCTTATTATAAAGCGAAAGCGGCTTTGGCCAACGTAGAAAATATGCAGTTGATGTTGCGTAATGAAATTAACCAGAAACGTATTGCCATTAACACAGTGATGAACAGGAGTACGGAAACAGCCTTTGCAGTTGATACGAATTATGTATGGAACAACTTTAACAGAGCCATGTTTGATTCTGTATCCCTGATGAAACAGCGTAGCGATATTAAAGTAATTGACAGAAGTATTGAAGTAAATAAACTAGAACGCACAGCAGAATTGGCAAAGCTGAAACCTGAGTTTGGAATCCAGTACAATCACATGACTGGCTGGGCCAGGCAGCCCCTGATGTTTACAGTAATGGGGATGGTGAAAATCCCTCTTGCAAAATGGTCCTCCAAAATGAATAAGGCAAAAGCTGAAAGCCTTGTTTGGCAAAATGAAGCATTGCGTAACCAGCAACAGATGATCATTAATGAAGCAAGCGGCATGGCAGATAACAGTTTCACCGAACTTGAACTGAAAAAGAAGCAGATGAAATTATATGAAGAACAGATCATCCCGGCATTGCGACGGAATTTTCAAACCATGCAATTAGGCTATGAACAGAATACCGAAGAATTATTTGAGTTGTTCGATGCCTGGGAAGCATTGAACATGACGCAGATGGAATACTTTGACCAGTTGCAGAAGGGTTTACAGATGCAGGCAGAATTAATGAAAATTTTGGAAATAAAATAAAACAAACCGAATGAAATTGATTTATAAAATAAAATGGGTTGCAGTTATTGCATTGGCTGTTTTCTTTATTGCCTGTAATAATGGTAACGATAAAGCTGCAGTAATGTACACTTGTCCCATGCCGCAGGATTCTGTTTTCAGCGACAAGCCAGGTAAGTGTCCCAAATGCGGTATGGACCTGGTGCTGATGGAAAGCCATTCGATGCATTCCGGCAATGAGATGTCCGACAGCAGTATGCCTATGACAAAAGGCTATACCTGTCCCATGCATCCGAAAGTGCAAAGCGATACCGCTGGTACTTGTCCGGTATGTGGTATGCAACTGGAAAAAGTAAAATCACCCAATGAACCCAAAGCCGTTTCGCTGAATACTTTACTAAAGCCTTCCAACCAGCAGGTGATTGCCAATGTACCGATGGTACACATGATGGCAAGGGAAGAAGATATAGAAATGGAATCATACGGCTTTATCACATATGACACCAGGCAGACAGGAGTTATTTCCTCCAATTTTTCCGGCAGGATAGAAAAACTGTATGTGAAATACCGGTATCAAAAGGTCAGCAAAGGACAACGAATCATGGACATCTATAGTCCTGAATTATTGACTGCACAGGAAAATCTCCTGTTTCTTTTGAAAAATGACCCCGAAAACATGATGCTCATCAATGCATCTAAACAAAAATTGTACTTGCTGGGCATGGGCAACCAGCAAGTAAGCAATGTGATAAAGACCGGTAAACCATCTTACAAAGTTTCTGTATTCAGCAATTACAGTGGTCATATTCACGAAAGCAACAGTACCGGCATGGGCAACAATCAACCCGAAGCCATGCAGCAGTTGCCGGTTACTACCGAAGAATTATCAGTTAAAGAGGGCATGTATGTACAGAAAGGGCAAAACATTTTTGCCGTGTATAATCCAAACAGGGCATGGGCATTGCTGAACATTTTTACCGGGCAGGCTGCAATGGTGAAAGTTGGTAATAAGGTACGCATCACTCCCGAAACAAATCCGGCTGATGATTTCAGGGCCTCAATCAGCTACATAGAACCGGTTTACAGAGAGGGCAGTAAAACGGTTACTGCAAGAGTCTATTTCGATAATTCAACCTACAGGATTCCCATAGGCAGCCAGGTGAAAGCGACCATTTTTGCTGGCGACCGTTCAGCCAACTGGTTGCCGGAAGAAGCGGTTTTATCACTGGGTTTGGACAAAGTTGTTTTTGTAAGAACAGGAGAAGCATTTTTAGCAAGAAAAATAGAAACAGGCATTACCAATAAACATCTGGTACAGGTGTTAGGTGGTTTGGAAAAAACAGAAGCAGTTGCCGCCAATGCACAATACCTGGTAGACAGTGAAAGTTTCATTAAAACAAATTAAATCACTATGAAAAAATATTTGATAATTATCGCTTCAGTTTTATTTGTCTTGGCTTCCTGTAAAAGCAAGAAAACTACAACGGTCAATAAGGATGAATATTACACCTGTAGTATGCACCCGCAGATCATGCAGGATAAACCGGGCACATGCCCCATCTGCCACATGGATCTGATTGTAGTGAAAAAAACGAATACCGCTGCAGATGAAATATTGCTCAATGATGAACAAATCCGTTTGGGCAATATTCAAACAGACACGATCCGTAATGGGATGATTGGAGATAAAATGATTCTTACAGCAACACTGAATACAGATGAAACAAAAGTAAACAGCATCAATGCCCGTATCATGGGGCGCATAGACAGGTTGTATTTTAAAAACATGGGTGATTATGTTTCAAAAGGGGCACACCTGTATGACTTGTACAGTGAAGAATTGAATAATGCAAAGCAGGAATATATTGTGGCAATTGAAAAACAACAATCACTTGATAATTCCATCATAGACTTCAACAGGCTCGTACAAAGTGCAAAAACAAAATTATTCTTGTGGGGTATGAGTGAAGCACAGGTGAATGAATTGACAAAATTAAAAAAGTCGTCTCCACTCACATCTTTCTACAGCATCGAATCAGGTTATATTACTGAACTGCCGGTGATGGAAGGGCAGTATGTATCGGAAGGAAGCACCGTAGTTAAGTTAGCCGACCTTTCTTCATTGTGGGCAGAAGCACAGGTATATACATCACAACTATCGGCGATAGACATGAAAGGAACAGCCATTGTTCAGTTTCCCGATATACCCGGCAAAGAATGGAAAGGAAAAATAGAATTTGCCAATCCGGAAATTGTTTCAGACAGCAGACTGAACCTGGTCCGTGTTTCCATACCTAATCCCGGAGGATTGCTGAAACCCGGTATGCCGGCTTATGTCAGCATTAAAAGTAAGGAATTGAATACGTTGACCCTTCCTTCAGATGCAGTGCTGCGTGACGGCAAAATGAATATTGTATGGGTGCAGTCGGGTAAAAACAGCTATAAAATGAAAATGGTACAAACTGGTTTGGAAAGCGGCGACAGGCTGGAAATAAAATCAGGCTTACAAAATGGTGATGTGGTGGTAATGAGTGGCGCTTACCTGTTACAAAGTGAGTTTGTATTTAAAAAGGGAAGTGATGGCATGAGTGGTCATCAGCATTAATTGA
>CAYTQB010000113.1:0-6855 GCA_964439615.1 uncultured Ferruginibacter sp.
TTTTTGTTTGAGTTGTACGATACCTATACGGCAGGGTTGTTTGTGAAGGAGAAGAAGGGGCGGAAGAAAAAGTGAAACCTTACGCAGGGTTGACAACCTTTCAAAGGTTGTCAACCCTGAGAACCCTGAGAAATTTCATTATTTTACATAATGCCCATTCCGGAAAAATACCTGGCAGACTTTAATGAAGGTGGTTACTACCATGTATATAACCGTACCAACAACAAAGAAAAACTATTTATTACTGATGATAACCGGCGCTATTTTTTAAAGCGCTATAATGAGTTCATATCCCCATTTGCAGATACCTTTTGCTGGAACCTGTTGCCCAATCACTTCCATTTTTTAATCCAGGTAAAACCGCAGGCTGAAATCATGGGTTACCTGGCAGGCAGGCAAGGGTTAACATCCCTTACAAAAACAGAGAAAAAGTTTATACAAAGCAAAATATCGCTCAGTCAGTTAATTGAACAGGCATTTAAAAGGTTTTTTCAATCCTATGCTCTTGCTTTTAACAAACAGCAGAACAGGGAAGGGAACCTTTTTACCCGGCCTTTTAAAAGAGTAGAAATAAATAAGGAGTCGCATTTTACCCAAACTATTGTTTACATTCATGCCAATGCACAGCATCATAAGCTTTGCAGGGATTTTGCCGATCATAAATGGTCGTCGTGGCATTCAATTATTTCTGATGCGCCAACAAATATCAAAAGAAAAGAAGTTTTAGAATGGTTTGGTGGTTTAAAAAACTTAATTGCCATTCATAAAAGTATGGGCGAGTATTATTATAGTGATATTGAGGGTTGACAACCTTTTAAAGGTTGTCAACCCTTTTCAAAACAAATGGCAACCAGATTCATCATAAAAAAAATAACCAGCTGGGCAGTTATTGAACTGCAGTGGCGGGAGCAGCTCTTTGAAGCTAATGCCTCTTATGTACGCCACAGTACGTTCAACGATCTGCTTGATGCAATGGTAATATTGTTATCGGCAGATGATGTATCGGCCACAGTCACCCTCGAACGGGAAACCGATGGAGAAATGCTGCTGGTATTTAACCAGTTTGTGTACCAGCAGTTTGCCCCGGGTGTACGCAACAGCTATATAAAATTAACCGTGTACGACCAGGTTGACTGGGATGAGTATGCCGATAAGTCTGATTACGACGAAGAGCCTCCCCTGCCTGTACCGGTTTTTGAATCACTGATAGTTGATAAAGTTTTATTTGCACGGGAAGTGCTGGAAGAATACGAGCGGCATGGCCGGGATGCCTTTGAAGATTTTGATAATAAGCATTGGGATGAAAAAACGGAAGCGTTGAGGAAGGCAATCAAAAAAGCAAGGAAATGGTAGTTTTTGAAAACCGGCATTCTCCATATTAAACTTCTTCACTCAAATGCAGCGGGGCTGTTTGAGAAGGAGAAGAATGGGAGGAAGCGGTGAAAGAAGGGTTGACAACCTTTTAAAGGTTGTCAACCCTGGCAACATTATTACTAAATTAGTTCAGCCGGCAACCTAAAAAAATATCCAATAGTCGCAAAATATTTTCTACTACCCTTTCCGGCTCTTGCAGTGTGCCAATATTTAATTATTTTGTTGGTAAAACAAAACTACTGCATATCCGTCCGCAACCCTTCCTCAACGAAACCAAACGTATTGAATTCTTATTTGAGTTGTACGATACCTACACCGCCGGTTTGTTTGTAAAGGAGAAGAAGGGGCGGAAGAAAAAATAAACGGTTATCAAATGTTCAAAGGTTGACAACCGTTTTATAAAAAGTTATTTACAAGCCGAATATTTCTGCATTAAATATAACCCCGATATTCGAATTAAAACCTCTGAGCTCTCTTACAGGTATTCGTTTATCTGAACCCAACACATGCCTGAAATCGGCAAAGATTGAAAAGTTATTATACTGTACCCCGATTTTTATCCCGGCTGCCCATAAATTATCGCTGATCGTTTTGCTCTTTAGCAGAACCCGGTAATCTGCCGTATCCTGATTTGGAATATTCAGATAAGACAGGTATCCTGCCATTGAAAAATAAACGTCGTGGGTTGTAGAATCAACTGTTTTACTATACCTGAAAAGATATTTGCACCCAAGTGTATAATTCAAAGTGGAAAAGTGATACGAAGCCAGCTTTGTGTTTCCTGTATCCTGAGATGACTGAATACTTTTATTGGAAAACTCAAGAAAGGGAACAATGTAATGTTCTTTAACCGTTTGTCCGGTAATATCCTGTTTTAGCCTGCGGGCATACTCAGCCGTACCCAGGAAAGAGTTATTCCCGACTTCCGGAAAGATCAGGGTTGAAGCCAGGAGGCTGTCGTTATTTGTAGCGTTTTTATTAAACGACAAATAGAAGGTTAATTCAGATTTGTCTTTGATCATGGGTTTGATATAGCATGAGAATTTTCCGGAAGCATTGAACTTTTCGAGTTGCTCTTTGTTCAGGTTACCTGCTCCAAAAACTCCAAATACTTTTTTACTTGTGATCACAGTTTCTTTAGTTCCGGCTATTTTTGTTTCGAACGAATCCACTTTTTTACCATCATCATCTGTAATACTAAATAGCTGTTTGCCGTCTTTCCCTTTGGGGATGGGGATCTTAATCGTTCTTTCTTTTTCCCCGGATACTATTGTTTTTGTTGACACTGTCTTTTGCAAAGGAATAAATTGCTGGCTCATTGCTTTAAAACAAAATACTATTGCAAGAGTCGAAACGATTATCTTTTTCATATTGTAGTTTTTGGTGATTAAAATATTTATACAAATCTTCCAAAAACTAAACTTCCGGCTCAACCGTGTTATAACTAAAAATAAGAGGGTGAAATAACGGTAAAAGAAAAGTGAAAAGACTATTGCATAAGTGGGGGAGATTATAGATTTTAGTGGACTAATAAAATCTTAACAGTTAAACTACTTCACATGAAAAAGTATTTTTTAATCTTGTCTGTGGCGATATTGAATATTTGCCTTATTGCATGTAATGGCTGCGGTGATAATGGAAATAAGAATTCCAGCAATACACAAAACACTGCTGCCCCACCCAATCCCTGTGAGGGAATTGATAAGATTGATCTTTGTAAAGATGCAGGGGGAATTGCCAATATTGTTATTGAATCTACCCAAGCTCAAAAGATGATGACCAATTTTGTAAATATATTCGGAAAAGAAGGCGGCGCTCCTATAAGGTCCTTTGAGCCGGTTTATTGGCTCGACAAATGTGCTGTAAAAGGAATAGCAGATTTCTTAAGGACCCAAACAGGCCCCGGTGGTAAAAAATTTGATGGTATTCGCATTTATATGGCTTGCGAATTAAATGACAATGGTTCTTATGGGGCAGACCCCTACAAGCGCCGTACCTCAGTTTATATATTTCCTACTATAAACGAAGCTCCGACAGGTTCCCGTACTTCAAATCACAAAACTATACAATATAAGATTTTTCTTACCGGGACTTGTTCTTCTTTTTACCTGCAGGATTATACAATCGCTGATCCGCAACAAACGGAATTCAAGAAAATTTACCGAAAAGAAGGCACAGCAATATTAAAGGATTCGCTTTCCTCTTCAATTTGGATTGATGCATGCATAGTTTATACTCTTGAAAAACTGATAAATCTGCCTAATGCACATATAGACGGTATTAATATTAACATGGCGTCATATGATGCAACAATCAAACCTACAATTCCTGTTCCCGGAAGGGGTGCCAGGGATGTAGTATCAACTGTGATTTTAGTCCCTACTCATATGGTTGGAAGTGACAGAAAAGATTATTGGGATATTACTGATTGCTTGTTTAAATATGCAAAAGCGTTGGGCTGGGCACCGCCCGGAGGATTAAATCATGGTGAGCTTTGTCCACAAGTGTGTGACTAACAAAAAATAATTCCAAAATGATTAAACTTCCTAAACTAAAATTTTGATAATTATGAAAAAGAACAGTTCAAGATTTGCGTATCTTCTTGTCATAACTTTTATTACACTATCCTTACAGTCCTCTGCGCAATTATTTACGAGACAATTGCCAAAAAGCTGGACAGCTAAGGCTGATGGCATTGAAAGGAAGACCTGGTTTCATTTAGCCAATTTAAAACCTGGTTCAAAAAGCAAAGACAAAATTTTTCAGGACAAAATTCAGACAGCTGACTATCCCCATTTATTTTACCCAATCGAGGTAGTTGATAAATTGATTGGAAAGCTTGGCGAAATAGTCGTGCCCTATAATTCAATTAATGTTTATATAACGCTGTTTACCAAATCTGTGAATTGTAAAACAGTACTTCCGGCGATTAACGATAATCAAATCCTTTTAGTTTTTGCACCTGCAAACAGGATAAATAATAGTGTTTTAGATATAGGAAGGTATTTTATAATGGCTCCGGATAATACCTGTATTGAAATTGAAAAATTCTGCATGGAGGAATGGTCGGCAAATTATTTTAAGAAGGTTGTTGATGGTGCCGATGGCCTTATTTCAACAATTTTAAACGCCCCGGAGAATATAGGTAAGGACGGGAAATTAACAGACACAAAGAGCATAGTTTATCCGTATGAGAATTTCAAAGAGTTTTTGACCAGAGAAAGGGACTATCAAAACAGGAAATTTTACTCTGTGTCCGGCATACAGGTAGATTTTTCTCAATTTACAGAAAAAGGAGATGGTTCTATAAATGCAGAATATAAATATCGGCTGATCTTACAATTTGAATTTACACGAAAAGAAGGAAATAAAGACGTGGTATTTTATGTTGATGATGAAAAAAATTTTCTTCGCCGGTTAAAAAAAACCATGAAGAGAAATGAAAGCAGGGTATCTCCGAATGGAACAGTGGAAATAAAAACTTTTAACCACGGTGAACTTTGCCCTCAAATATGTAATTAATTATGTTCCCTCTTCCACCATTTTACTATTTCGAGATTGGCGCTTTATTGATCAGTGTAATATGCTTATATAAATTTGATAGCAGGCCGCTACGCTGGTTTATTCCTTTTCTTTTATTGATGGTATCTGCTGAATTATCGGGACGATATATAAGGAGGGTATTGCATGAACCGAATGTGTGGCTGTACAATATCACCATTCCTGCAGAATATCTGTTTTATGGGTCTATGATTGGCAACTTATGTGTAAACAGATCATTTAAAAAATTCATCTTTTATTCTACCATTTTACTGGGGGGATGGGCAATAATCAACCTGCTTTTTATCCAGGGGTTCACAAATCTTAATACATACACTCTTAAGGCGGGGAGCAGCCTGATGATAATTTTCAGCGGGATAGGTCTTATTGATCTTTTCAGAAATGATGAGAACAGATCGTTGTTGCTTACCCCTCTTTTCTGGATCTGTGCAGGAGTATTATTTTTTAATACCGGAGAATTTTTATACAACTTTGTTTTTGATATTTTATTGGAGAAGCATTGGGATAAGGCGGCAAAAGTGTTCTCCGCTATTAATAATAAACTAATTTACGTACTGTACTCCTGTATTTCAATAGCCATTTTATGCACGAAACAACCGGAGAAGAGAACCTGACCACTTTGTTATCGTTTGGTACGGTAGTGGCGCTTGCATTTGTTGTATTTGTAGTACTACTGGCATATCTCTTCACTACCCGAAAAAATAAACTACTACAAGAAAAGCAACTGATGAAGGCACAATTTGAACAGGAACTCCTCCAAACCCAGCTCGAAATCCAGGAACAAACCCTGAAGAACATCAGCGAAGAGATACATGATAACGTGGGACAAGTACTCAGCCTGGCCAAACTTAACCTGAACACTTTTGAAAACAATCCTGAAAAAAAACTACAGGCTACCAAAGACCTGGTGAGCAAAGCAATTAACGACCTGCGTGACCTGAGCCGCAGCCTGCATGGCGATAAGATGGCAGAAATAGGATTGCAGGAAGCCATTGCCAATGAACTGAAGATATTGCAGAATACCGGTCAATATGAAACACAGTTGAAAACCGATGGTGTTGCGTATAAACTGGAGCCGCAAAAAGAAATGGTACTCTTCCGTATTGTGCAGGAAGCGCTGCACAACAGTGTAAAACATGCCAGGGCCAATGCACTGGAGGTACAACTGAATTATTCGCCCAAAGTTTTTACCTTAACGGTTCGTGATAATGGGAAGGGGTTCAACTCCGAAACTTTGACATCTGCTCAAACAGGTATCGGACTCAGGAGCATGAAGAACCGGGCTATTCTTATTGGTGGAAAATTTTCTATTTCCTCCACGGAAAACGGCGGCGCTTCCATATCGGTTGAAATTCCAACATCAAACTTTGAACCTCAAACCTCAAACAAATAAAATGGCAACAATTGTTTTGGTAGATGATCATGTTTTACTCCGCAACGGGCTGGCCGAACTGGTAAAAAGCCTGGGCCACACCGTTTTATTTGAAGCAGGGAACGGAAAGGATTTTGTTTCAAAGCTGGATGCAAAACAATTACCTGAAATTGTTTTGCTCGACATCAATATGCCCGAAATGGATGGTTATGAAACGGCACAATGGATAAAGACGAACCACCCCGATATAAAAGTACTTGCCCTCAGCATGTATGATAATGAAACCTCTATCATTCGCATGTTAAAATGCGGTGCAAGAGGTTATATTTTAAAAGACAGTGAACCGGCCGAACTGAAAGCGGCCATTCACGCCTTAATGGACAAGGGTTTTTATTACAGCGACCTGGTAAGTGGCAAGCTGATGCATGCCATCAATAAGATGGAAGACGATGGCGGCGGGCTAAAAAGCCTGGTGCCGCTGAACGACAGGGAGACCGATTTTCTGAAATATACCTGCACTGAACTCACCTATAAAGAAATTGCCGACA
>CAYTQB010000114.1:0-6717 GCA_964439615.1 uncultured Ferruginibacter sp.
ATAATAAAGTCGGGTCGTTGTTTTAACTGGTTAATGTTCTGCAGTGCCTTTTTCATTCCGGCTTCAGCTACATCTACTGGTTTTACATGTATGTCGCTGATGAAGGCTACTGTAAAAGACCTCTTTTTTTTAGGAGGTTCGGCACTGCCGGATATGGGCAGCACAGCTGCGGCAGAAGCAAGTGAAATGTTTTGTAGGAATTTTCTGCGTTGCATAAAATTGGTTTTAACTATGTAAGATAAGTTGCCATCTCAGCCTGGTACTGCTTTGCAATGGCACGGGCTTCCATTGCAAAATCCTCTTTTTCGCCGGCGTAAATGATGGCCCGGCTGGCATTTACAAGGAGACCACACTGAGCGGTAGTCGAAGTGTCGTTTATCATTCCATATTTACTCACTTCAGCCAAGCTCCCTCCCTGGAAACCTACACCGGGCACCAGTAAAAAATGATCGGGAATTATTTTGCGTATCTCTTCCAGGTCAATGGCCTTTGTTGCACCTATTACAAACATCAGGTTACTTGTATTTCCCCAATTACTTACTTTTTTTAAGACGGTTTCATAAAGAAACTCTCCGCCTTGGTTGGTCTCCCGACCAACCACTCTCATCTGTTCAAAATCTTTACTTCCCGGATTGCTGGTCAATCCTAAAACGATGGCCCACTTATTTTCAAATTCTAAAAAAGGCTTCACACTGTCTTCACCCATATAAGGCGCAATGGTGATCGCATCGAAACTCATTGTTTCAAAGAATGCCCTTGCATATTGAGTTGAAGTATTGCCGATATCTCCACGTTTAGCATCGGCTATAGTAAAATGTTCTTTGGGAATATAGTTCACTGTTTTTTCCATTGCCTCCCAGCCTTTTAACCCCATGACTTCATAAAAGGCGGTATTTATTTTATAAGCCACACAAAGATCTTTAGTTGCATCAATGATCTGCTTATTGAATTCGAATATGGCATCGGGATGAGATTGCAGGTATTCGGGTATCTTGCTGATATCGGTATCCAACCCAACACATAAGTAAGACTTCTTTTGCTGTATCTGCTCAACCAGTTGTTTTCTTGTCATGTGGCAAAATTACGTGGCCGTTGTCAATCCAGCCGCTTTATCATTTCTTTAGCGATCTTTCTTGAACCCTCATCCCCCCGTTTCATCAACTCCTCAATAATATTCCGCTGAGATGCTTCATCCCTGTTCTGGCTGAGCTTGAAAGTATTTTCCATGCTTTCCACTTCAATAGTAAAGCCAACAATACCCTTGATCATACCACTGATATATTCTTTGGGAAGATTATCGAAGGCACCTGGTTTGTTTGTGCCCTGGTATTTATCCGAAACCTGTTTCACTGCATGATACGTTCCTTCTTCATCCAGGAAGCTGATCTTTCCCTTTGCCTGTACGGTCATATAATTCCAGGTAGAACCCATGTTTGGGTCGGTGTACCAACTGGCGCTTACAAAGCAATGTGGGCCTGTGAAGATCACCATTACATTGTTATTCTTTTCAAAAGCAAGGTGATGATCGGTCTTACGCATGATATGTCCACGCAGGAATATCTTACCGTCCTTTATCTCTATTCCCAGGGGTACCTGGGTGGCAGCAGGGTATTCATTTCCCATCCCGGTAATAAGGGCAAAGGAATTTTCTTCCATGAAAGCAATTACTTTCTCGTGGTCTTTTTCGGTGTAGTAGTCAAATTTATACATAGTTGTTATTAATGTCACAAATTAAACGAATTACACGAATTGAATCTGTTAATGGTTGTCAGTTAATTGTTATCCGCTTAGAATAATTAGTTTAATTCGTGTAATTTCTCCAAAATCATTTTTTCAATTTCTTCTGATTGCCACTTCACTTCAATGCCCGTTGTTGCCATTACCTGTTGCATGATGCCTTCCTGACGGATACTGTTCTTTAATGCTGTGCTGTATCTTATCTGCGGACTGAATGTTACCTGTGAATAAGCCGGTATCCATTTATCCGGGTGCTTTTTGCTGAAACTGGCTTCAATCTTTTTCTGCAATAAGAATTTCGGATCTGCAACCTTATCTCTCATCTCTACAAAATTATTAAGTGCCAGGTCTGCAATAGCATCAGCATCTGGTTTACGTAACTGCTGATATTCCGATAAAATGTTTGCCCAATTCTCTTTGTGCTTACCTATCAAACCATCCAATACAGAGCAATCTTCGAAACCACAGTTCATTCCCTGTCCAAAGAAGGGAACAATAGCGTGAGCTGCATCGCCAATTAGTGCAAACTTACCTTCTCTAACCCAGGGAAAACATTTTACGGTTACCAAAGCGGAAGTGGGGTTCTTAAAAAAATCTTCCTCCAATGTAGGCATCAGTTGTTCAGCGTCGGTAAATGTCTTTTTAAAGAATGATCTTAGTTTTTCTTTTGTGTCAAGGCTTGCAAAAGAAGGTTCACCCTCAAAGGGGAAGAACAAAGTGCAGGTGAAGCTTCCATCCATATTGGGCAGGGCAATAAGCATATAATTGCCACGTGGCCATATGTGCAGGGCATTTTTCTCCAGTTGAAAACTTCCATTCTCCCCCGGGGGAATATTCAATTCTTTGTAACCAAAATCAATATAGTATTGCTGGTATTGAAAACGGTCGTATTGTAAATGATGAGTGAGCCGGGCTGCAGAAAAAGCGCCATCACTACCAAAGGCAAGTTTGAAGTTTGAGGTTTGATGTTTATGGTTGAGCATATTCTCGAAACAAATCTCATCTTTTTGCCAGTTGATGCTTGTACACATTTCATTGAAGATGATCTCTGCGCCGTGTTGCTCGGCAAGATCCATCAGTTTCTTATTCAATTCTCCTCTTGAAACGGAGTTGATGAACTGGCCTTCATTTCCATAGGGCTGATAAGCTGTGCTGCCATCCATATTATGCAAAAACCTGCCGTGCATGGGTATGCATATCTTTCTTATCTCGTCCATCAATCCCACTTCTTCCAGTGCTTTAATGCCACGATCACTTAGTGCCAGGTTAATAGAACGCCCGGCAATCATATCTTCTTTACGCATATCGCCCCTGCGTTCATAAACTTTCACCTGGTATCCACGCCTGGATAAATAAATGGAAAGCAATGAACCCACAAGGCCGGCACCGATAATAACCGTTTCTTTATTCTGCATCAATTCATTTTTAAAATTAAACTTACAATCTCGCCAAAATTCCAGATGTCCTCAAAGGAATTATACAGCGGAACGGGAGCTATCCTGATCACATTCGGTTCTCTCCAGTCGGCTATAACACCATTCTGCTTCAATGCTTCAAATATCTCTTTCCCTTTTTTCAACATCAGCATAGATACCTGGCAGCCTTTTGCATCTTTTGGAGTAATTATTTCAATAACAATCTCCTTTGCATTCTTATTGATATCTCCAATAATGAAGAATAAATAATCACTGAGCAGTTGCCCTTTAGTAAATAAATTCTCCGTTCCTGCATCTTCAAAAATATCGAGAGATGCTTTATGTGCAGCCATACTCAGTACAGGCGCATTACTTAGTTGCCAGCCTTCTGCAGTTGCAATAGGTTTAAAACCTTTCTCCATTTGGAACCGTACTGCTTTTTCATGTCCCCACCACCCGGCAAGGCGTGGTAAATTTTTATTGGCAATATGTTTTTGATGAATGAAAGCCCCAGCTACGCCTCCAGGTCCGCTATTCAGGTACTTATAACTGCACCAACAGGCGAAATCAACATCCCAGTCATGCATATGCAACTCAACATTGCCGGCAGCATGAGCAAGATCGAAACCGCAATAAGCACCGGCATCATGTGCGGCTTTGCAAATGTTTTTCATGTCGAATACCTGGCCATTATAATAATTAACTCCGCTAAAGATCACCAGTGCTGTTTGACTGCCATGTTGTTTTATTGTACTAAGAATATCTTCTGTCCTGATCACATGTTCACCTGCTCCTGGCTCGACTTCAATTATTGTTTCATCCGGGTTCAGTCCATGAAACCTTGCCTGCGATTCAAAAGCGTATTGATCAGAAGGAAATGCTTTTGCTTCGCAGATGATTTTAAATCTTTCTTTTGTGGGTTGATAGAATGTTGCCATCAGCAAATGCAGGTTTACCGTAAGCTGGTTCATTACCACAATTTCTTCAGGAAGTCCGCCAACAATTTTGGTGAGCAGGTTGGGAAACATCTCATGATAGCTAAGCCAGGGCTGCCTTGCATGAAAGTGGCCTTCCACACCAAAGCTGGCCCAGTCTTCCAGTTCATTGAGCACATAATCCTGGGTGGTCTTTGGCTGCAGGCCAAGGGAATTGCCGGTGAAGTAGACGCATTCTTTTCCATTGATGACAGGGAAATAAAATTTATCTCTGAAATGTTTTAACGGATCCTGCTCATCAAGTTTCCTGGCAAAATTTAATGTGTTCTCAAATCTCATAAATGTCTGGTGGGCTAAAGCCCCTGCTTTGTTTTTCAATTGCCCGGCCCTTAAGGGCCGGGCAATGCATTATTAAATCTCAGGGCTTTAGCCCGAAGCAACTCATTCTATTGTTGCGATCACTTTTAATTCAATAGCAATAGGTGTAGGCAGGCTTTTTACTTCTACCGTTGTTCTGCATGCCTGTACCGAAGTAAAATATTCTGCATATACTTTATTATAAACCGGAAAATCTTTTTTCATATTCGTTAGGAAGACGGTTACATCCACAATTTTATCCCAACTGCTGCCGCTGGCTTCCAGTACGGCTTTTACATTAGCAAAACACTGACGACATTCCGCCTCAATATCATATTTTATGATGTTACCTGCTGAATCCTGTTCCAGTCCCGGAATAGAATTGTCTTTTGCGCTCCTGCTTCCAATGCCGGAAAGAAATAAGAGATTACCCACACGTCTTGCATGGGGGTAAGCACCTAAAGGTTTGGCAGCGCTGCCAGTATTAATAATTTCTGACATTGAGTTTTATTTTGAATTTTGAATTTTAAATGTTGAATTAATTTAAAATTCATCATTCATCATTCAAAATAATATACAAACATTCTTCGGTTCCGTAAAGAAGCGCAATGCTTCCCAACCGCCTTCTCTTCCCACACCGCTGTTCTTCATTCCACCGAAGGGAGTACGCAAGTCTCTAACCAACCAGCAATTTACCCAAATGATACCACTCTGTACTTTGGCAGCCACACGGTTTGCTTTACTAATGTCCTGTGTCCAGATGGTAGCAGCCAGGCCATAAGTACTGCTGTTTGCTAATTGTAGAGCCTCTTCTTCTGTTTTAAATGGTTGTAATGTAACCACTGGTCCAAATATCTCTTCCATATTTGTTTTGCAATCCGGGCCCAGGCCCTCTATCACCGTCGGGTGAATAAAATATCCTTCTGCACATCTTCCTTCAGGCCTCAGGGCAGTTCCTCCGCATAATATTTTACCGCCTTCTACTTTTGCCAGGATGATACAATTCATCACTTTATCAAAATGTACTTTGCTCACAATGGCTCCCTGTTTATTGGTCTCATCCATCGGATCTCCAATCGTCAGCTGTTTTACTTTCTTTACAAATTCTGTTTTAAATTTCTCATAAATACTTTCTTCTATCAATATCCTGCTTCCGCATAAACAGATCTGTCCTTGGTTGCTGAAGGAAGAACGGATGGTTGTTTTCATCATCTTGTCCCAATCGCAGTCGGCAAAAATAATTGCCGGGTTCTTACCACCCAGTTCCAAGGATAATTTTTTAAACATAGGCGCAGCAACTGATGCAATACGTTCCCCGGCCCTTGTACTTCCTGTAAAAGAAATGGCTTTTATGTCGGGATGCTTTACAATAGCTTCGCCGCAATGCTGGCCCAGACCATGTACGATATTTAAAACGCCATCGGGTAAACCGGCTTCCTTACATATCTTACCTAAGAGGAAAGCAGTAACAGGGGTTACTTCAGAAGGTTTCGCTATCACACAATTTCCTGCCGCTAATGCAGGGGCAATTTTCCAGGTAAATAAATACAAAGGCAGGTTCCAGGGGGAGATGCAACCCACAATGCCGATGGGCTGGCGTAGTGTGTAATTAATTGCCTTGTCTTCCATGGAATGGCTCTCATTGGCAAAATGCATGATGCCGGTTGCAAAAAACCGGAAATTGGATGAAGCCCTTGGAATGTCAACCGCTTTACTAAGCCATAAAGGTTTTCCATTATCAGTAGTTTCGGCCTTTGCCAGTTCTTCCAGGTTTGCATCAATAAGCTCGGCTATTTTATTAAGTATTGAAAATCTCGTCTCAACAGGCATAACACTCCACGGCGGGAATGCTTTTTTGGCCGACTTCACTGCCGCATCAATGTCTTTTGTATTACTGTCTGGAATTTGTCCATACACGGCTCCGGTTGCAGGGTTAACATTATCTATAAAATTTCCGCTGAGTGGGCCTATAAAATTCCCCCCGATGAAATTTTCGAGGTGGTATGGAACAGTCAGATTCATGCTTAAAGGTAATTCAAATTAAAATTCAAACTGGTAATTCTCATTCCCGAAAAATTGCTGTAATTTAACCATTCTAAAATTCAGTTTATGGCAGTAACAGCACCTTTTAATTTAAAGAAATGGATAGATGAGAACAGGAGTTTGCTAAAACCACCAGTGGGCAATCAATGTGTTTATAAAGATGCCGAAAATTTTATTGTAATGGTGGTTGGCGGCCCCAATTCCCGTAAAGATTACCATTATAATGAAAG
>CAYTQB010000115.1:0-6712 GCA_964439615.1 uncultured Ferruginibacter sp.
ATCTCCATCATTCCATTTACTTTTGCCGCTATGAAGCTGTCGCATTTAGCAGAAACACTCATCGGGTCTGAAATCGTTAAGTTAGGTGGCGAAATAAGGGAAAAGATCCGCCAGGGCGAACGCATTTATAATTTTACTGTGGGCGATTTTGACCCCTCCATCTTTCCTATTCCCAAAGAGCTGGAAGATGCCATTGTGGAGGCTTACCGGAAACATTTTACCAACTACCCTGCTGCCGAAGGAAACCTCGATCTGCGGGAAGCCATTCATTCTTTTATTAAGGATGAAGAGGGACTGGATTATGGCACCAATGAAATACTGGTGGCTTCGGGTGGGCGTCCGCTGATCTATGCGGTATTCCGTGCCGTATGTGATGCGAATGATAAAGTGATCTATGCTGTGCCCAGCTGGAATAATAATCATTATACGCATTTTGTAGGCGGCCAGCATATCGTTGTTGAAGCAAAGGCCGAAAACAATTTCATGCCCACGGCTGCTGACCTGCGCCCGCATATAAAAGAGGCCACGCTTATTTCTGTTTGCTCACCACAAAACCCCACGGGTACCACTTTCCGCAAGGAAGAGCTGGAAGCCATTTGTGATTTGGTACTGGAAGAAAATAAAAGAAGGGGTGACGGGGAGAAGAAATTGTATGTGATGTACGACCAGATGTACTGGCATCTTACTTATGGCGACATCAAGCATTATAACCCGGTTTCTTTACGGCCGGAGATGAGGGCCTACACCATCTTTATTGATGCCATCAGCAAGGTATTTGCGGCCACCGGTGTTCGGGTGGGCTGGAGTATGGGCCCTTCCACCGTCATCAATAAAATGAAAGCTATTCTCACGCATATTGGTGCATGGGCGCCGATGGCAGAGCAGAAAGCGGTGGCCCATTACCTGGGCCACAGGAACGGTATCCATAAATATTTGGCGGGCTTTAAATCAGAGGTGGAAGAAAGATTACGTCGTATTTATGATGGCTTGATGCAATTGAAAAGCGAAGGATTATCCGTAGATGCCATTGCTCCTGAAGCCGCTATTTATCTTACTATCAAGGTTGACCTTGCCGGCAAAACAACTGCGGATGGAAATAAACTTACCAGCCAGGGTGATGTAACGGCTTACCTTCTCAATGCAGCGGGCCTGGCGGTGGTGCCTTTTTATGCTTTTGGCGCCGACCGTACATCTCCCTGGTACCGACTTAGTGTCGGCACCTGTAAAAAAGAGGAGATCGGTGAAATGATTGGCAAGCTGAGGGAGGCGTTGAGGAAGTTGAAATAAAATGACTGTTCACCTTTCCCTATACTCACTTTCCTGCCATTTTCTCCAGCAAAGCGATTTTCTCATCTTTTTCTTTTAATAACTTATCGTACAATTCAATGATCTTATCAACAGGATTGAATTGAAAAACAGATGACTGGTCATGAAAATCATGGAATGTGCATGAAATAGTGTCGTATATTTATGAGTTAACTGAAAGCCTATGACACCTCCGGATTACATTGACATTTCCCCTGAAGAATTCGAACTGTTAACCCTTTCCTACTTAAAAGAAATTGGATCTGAACTCGACGGATTCGAAATACAGCACAATGTCAAAGAAGTCGCAGCTGATGGAACTTACCAAATTGATATTAAGGCGATATTTGAAGCTTTAGGCACTACAATCAAAGTGCTAATCGAGTGTAAGAACCATCGATCTCCAATAAAAAGAGAGACAGTTCAAGTTCTTAGAGACAGATTACAATCTCTCGGTGCCCAAAAAGGAATTATTTTTTCCACATCTAAATTTCAATCTGGTTGCATTGAATATGCCGAACAACATGGAATCGCCTTAGTTCGTATGATCGACGGGAAATACACATACGAAACGAAGGCGTTTGGACACGATAACTTGTATCTACCAGATGACTTGCCTAAATATGTTGGGGAGTATACTTATGATAAGACCGAGAATAGTTATACAGTTTATAACATTCAAGAAGGATGGATCGACAGTCTAAAAGAATTTATCATCAAGAAATGAAAACCTGCAGCTAACATGGGGTTTGACGCTTCCGCCGATATTAGTGTTCGAATTGCAGGAAATTACTGTTGTGCAGAATTTCGCACCATCAATGGCACAAAATATGAAGCTTAAAGCAACACAGAAAATCACAATTGCAATAGTTATAATTTGCTTTTTATGGTATTTTGCGTCACTCTTATCTGCCTTTCGATATTCAAATTATCGTTGGCTTTATCACTTAGGCTGGGCCTCTTGCTACTTACTTAGCGCCTCTGCTTTAGTACTATCAATTATTAATTTAGTAGCAATTTTTCGAGAGTTTAAACAAAATTGGAAAATGAGTCTCTTATTGATAAGTATTAGCGGTATCCCATTTTTGTTCTGGTGCTATCTTCTCATTTCCACTTTATTTCTAAATGTAAGTTAATGCTAGCTAACATGTACTGTGAAAAAAACCACGCAAAAAGCCAATTTTTTTATGGTTTAGCTGAACAGTTATTAGGTTGATACAAACTGTTGTTTTTTGCCAATGCAAATACCTGTTTCAACAATTTGTAAATTTAACTGCGGTTCGGGCTGGACGGAATGCTAATATCAGCTCTTCGCCAAGCCTTGGACGTTAGCTGTAATTTTATGAAGACACTTAACTTCTCAATTGATGATGATTTTATAAGCATTAACTACGAGGGCGAGAATATTGACCTGCACAATGAATACAATTTTAGTAGCTTCAACCATGAAGAAATTGGGAGAAAAGCTGAATGCACCTTTACTAAATGTAACGAACTTTCGCTGCGAAAAACATCAATAGATGTATTGACAATACAATTCGACAAAGTTTCAGATATTTTTTCCAAACCAGATGATAAAGATTATCCAACTGAATACTTAGAGAGTGATCGAGGATGTATTGACATGATAGGTTACTCGTATGGCTCAGACGAAATTATGGATGGCGTTACTTCTAACATTTCAACTGATGAATTGCCTGCCATGTTGATTGTATTTGTCACAGGTAAAGCACTTAAAATTGTTGCCGAAACTGCTCAAATTATAGTTAACAAAAACAACAACTAACATAGTGTTTTCTGCTATGCTTACTTTCCGAACATACCCTCATCTTCCCGCCCGCTGATTGGTTGCAGTCCAGGCTGACCGTGCAAATCCCGGCTTTAGAACATATTCTCATCTTTTGTAACTTCGGACGGCTACACCCTAAGTTTCGGGACTGGGCTGGACGCTTTTTAAATGCCCTGCCGAACGCAAAACTGTGGCCGTTGGCAGCTATATTTAATCCTAATTTATGAAGAGACTTTTTGCTACAATTTCATTCTTATCGTTGACATCATTCTTTGTGCAAGGACAAAATTTTTTTCCTCAAAAAATAGATGGGTGTAATACTAGCCAATTTTGTTTGGATTGTGGTGAACCTAAAGCCACTTTTGACACCGATGCTTTCAAGGCATTATCTGACAGCTTAAATTCAAAATATAATTTTAAGGGAGGAAAAGGAAAATCAAGTTTTCAAGTACTTGTCGACACTGAAGGTAAAGGGTGTGTACTTAGTCATACAGATGCTACATCCAATAAATTAACTAAGGATATTATTTCACTTTTAAACAGATGTCAGTGGGTGCCAGCAAAAGAACAAAATAAGCCTGTGGTATCATCAATTAATGTCTTTTTCGAAATTAAAAATGATAAACTAGAAGGAGGAGTTCAGAGAATAAACATTGACGAGATTACAGAAAACATGAAGAACCCCGGAACTCCAGAAATTTATAATAAACACTATAAATATGAAAACGTTTCACTGGACAAGTATGAAATAACGGTTTGGCAGAAGGGAAACTCAAGACTTCCCAATGATATGGGCAGACTTTCTGTTGTGGACAAAGACGATATTGTGTGGGTTGCTACCTATAATGGCTTTGCAAAGTTTGATGGCAATCAGTTTACGAGACTAAATGAAAGCAACTCCCCATTTAAAAAAGATGAATCTTTACAGGCCATAGGCGTTGATAGTCGAAATAATAAATGGGTTTATACAAGTAAATCAATCTTCAAATTTGATAACAACAAATGGCATAAACTTGATTCAGTTGAAATTGGCGTAAAAGACGCAAACAATATTATAGGGCATGACAATGGAGAAGTTTTCTTTTGCTCTGACAAAGGGTTGATGATTTTAAAAAATAATAAGCGACAGTTTATAAATAAAACTACCATAAAAGAACTTCCATCAAATAGTATTGACTTCGCTTATAGAGACAAGAAAAACAGAGTTTGGATTGGTACATTTAAAGGAAGTATTATGATTGATGCAGGCAATAAGGTCACGGAGTTTAATAAAACTAACACACCCCTTAATAATATTTGTATCACTGGTGCGACTGAAGATAATGATGGTAATATTTATTTTTCACTTTATGCATATAAAAAAAGCAATGAAAGGAATAGAGTCGAAGAAGGGATTGCAGTTTTTACCAAAGATGGGAAATGGATACATTACAATGACACTAACTCGGGTATGCCCGCTAACCATGTAAATAACTTATTGTTTGACAAATTTGAAAATGTATTATGGATTGGAACAAATGAAGCCGGCCTTGTCAGGTTTGACCTTAAGGACAAGTGGGAAAACTATCACAACCATAATTCGAAAGTTCCAAGTTCCTATATTTTCAGTATTTCGCAAGACTCAAAAGGCAATTTATATGTATCGACGTTTTATGGTTTAATGCGAATAAGGAGAAAGTAATACAGCTGCCAACAGGGAGTTTGCTGCTATGCTGGCAGACGAATATATTCTCAACTTCATATCGCTATCAGCCCATATCCAGCCGACGGAATTCTATCAGCTTTTGTTGTTATCTTCATCATCAGTTTTTCAATCAGCAGCGGCTCCGGGCTGGACATTATAAAATACCAGCACAGCAGTAAGCTCTGTCCGTTAGCAGAAACTCACAAACTATGTGCAATTTTCTTCAATTAGAACTGACAGCTTTCCTTGTTTTCGCAATAACAACGGCAAATTCATTTTGACAAAGCCCCAAGAAGCAAACTATTAGCAGATATAAACAATTAACCACCCTATCGTTAGACCAAATAAAAAGCCGGAACTTCTCTGAGTTAGCCAGAGAACTATCTATAGAAAATGGCAATGAGTACATTGACTCACTATACACTGATACATTATTTACTTATTACATTCATAGGACACAAACTTACCCTATAGATTTTCTTAAAGTCAGATTAAACGACATCAGCCATATTAATATTTCAGACATTGACGGAAACTTTATCAGGCAACAATTCATTGCTGAAATAGTTCCTAAAGAGGATAAAGACCGAGTGGAAAAAAAGAGTAAGAATTGTAGTATGGGTTCTGAGCATGGGAGCTTTGATTATTACTACGACAAACATTCCAGAATTGAGCTGCTGTTAAAAGACAGTTTTACGTTATAAGGGGACGACGTACATATCCTCATCTTAGTGCTACTATCAGCTACATCCCGAAGGTTCGGGACCGGCTGACCGAATACACATGAACAACACCTGCCCGAACGTACCGTTTGGTACGGGCAGGGAATATATTTTCAACTTTTGTAACTTACATCGGCTGCATCCCTAAGTTTCGGTACCAACCTGGACTTTTCCATCCCGATTATTATCGGGAGCTCTGCCGAACGCAAAACTGTGGCCGTTGCAAGCAATGTTATGACAACCGACCGTTACAAACTTCATCAATTTTATCAAGGTAAAGGGACTGAACCAAATTATTTAAACGTTCAGGATTTTACTGATGAAGTATATAAAGTGAAGGAATTACAGGTTGTTACTTTGGCAATGGATTTACCTGGTAAGACATTTAAACAACGACAAGAAATTGAAGCAAAGTGGATAGCAGTGTTACCAACACTTGACAACGTGAAAGTTCTTTCAGTTAGACATAGGGTTAAACAAGATTTCTTTGACGCAATCTGCGAAATGAAAAATCTTGAACGACTTATGTTTTGGACTTCGACAGTCGAAGACATTTCCAATATTAAAAAACTGACAAAACTTAAGAATTTAAAGCTGTGGTCTTTCAGCAGGCTTAAAGATATTTCTCCTTTACTATCATTAAAACGCTTGACAATTTTATCGATTGACAATTGCTTTAAAGTTGAAAACTACGATGTATTAGGTGAAATGACACAGCTAATCGGGCTGGAGCTTTGCGGCGACACATTTGCTCCAAAAAATTTGAGACTTAATAGTTTAAAACCGCTGGAGACCTTAAAAAAATTAAAACATTTAGACTTGTCTTCTGCCTCTGTAATTGACAATTCATATGAAAGCATCTTAAAAATGACAAGTTTAGAACGGTTCGACATTACAGTAAATATTCCTAAAATAACAAGGGAACTAATCAGGAGAAAACACAAAAATTTGAAGGCTGGGTTTTTTATGGATTGGGACTTTGACAATAAAAAAATTTACGACGGTAAGCAATGGTAGAAAAATGTATGCGGCTAACATGTTAGAAAGGCTAAAAGCCTATTGGGTTTTACGGTCTTATTCCCCCTTTGTTCTTTCTGAATGGATTTTCTTCCGGCTTCGTAAATCTATTGAAATGTAAACATAGGATGGGGTTTTTTGCTATGCTGGCTGAAGAATACCGCTTAAACGGAACAGGTATGTACTGATCGTCCC
>CAYTQB010000116.1:0-1193 GCA_964439615.1 uncultured Ferruginibacter sp.
CTCAGTTTATCGTGGCCTATCACATACACATAGTTCAGTGAATCGGCAGTCTTGCGTTCGGTATCTACTCTTCCCACCATGTCAATGTTCAGGTCAACCGTGGTTTTTTCCAATGGGTAGAACGGATGATCGCTGTAGTATTCACTTCCCCACAATCCTTTTTCTTCACCACTAACTGTCATGAACACCATTGTTCTTCTCGGGCCTTTGCCTTCGGCGGCGGCTTTGGCAAAAGCTTCGGCCATCAGCATAACGCCTACGGTTCCGCTTCCATCGTCATCGGCTCCGTAATATATCTTGCCGTCACGCATACCCAGGTGATCGTAGTGGCCGGTCACAAAAACATATTCGTCTTTCTTATCGGTCCCTTCCACCACACCTACCACGTTGCTTGCATTGATGGTATTGCGGTATTTATTAAAGCTGAAATTTGTCTTATACTTTTTTTCAACGCCGTTGATCTGGGGAACTTCACTGCGCCTTGCCCTTGCGATGATGGTGTCAATTGCAAATTCATTTCCGAAGAGAGCCCGGGCGTATGCATGAGAGATCTGTGCGTAGTTGATCGTCTTGCCTTCTGTTGCACGGGGAAAGTAAACCCCGGTTTTCTTACTGTTGTCTACTGTGCGTTGATTGAATGTTTCCTGCTGTGGGTTGATCACCAGGGCGCCGATTGCACCTTTTGCTGCTGCAGTAGCCAGTTTTTTAGCAGTGCCAGGAAAGGTCCATTCGCTAATACGATTGGTACCGCTGATCACGAACTTACCGTCTTTCTTTGGTTCTCCCAAAATGAACACAACCACTTTACCTTTCACATTTGCATTGGTATAATCGCTGTAGGCTTTGTCGTCGATACCATAACCGATGAAGATCAGTTTCTTTCCTTTGAATGAACCATTCTCGTTTGCATTGAGTGGTGTGATGAAATCAGTTCCGAACACAGCATCGCTGCCACCGCCACTGAGCTTGCTTGTGATCAGGCTGTCCTGGTACAAGGGATATAACTGCTGGTAGCCATTCAGGGCCGGGGCCGATTTGAGTCCCATGGCTTTAAATTGTGATTCGATATAGGCAGCTGCTTTACGCTGGCCTTCGGTACCTGTTTCACGTCCTTCCATTTCTGGTCCGGCGATGATGGTCAGGTGTTTTTTGAGATTATCGCCAGTGATGCTGCCTGCATATTTTGCAGCAGG
>CAYTQB010000116.1:1293-4525 GCA_964439615.1 uncultured Ferruginibacter sp.
CCAAAAGCAGCTTCGCCTTTTTCTACAGCAGATGCAACAGGATGTGCAAAGTCGGGATAGTCAACAGAATCTTTTGAGTAAGTTCCAAAATCTTTAAAAGCCACAGCTTCTCCTTCTAAAAAAGAAATGAGGTCTTCTTTGCAATCAAATCCGGCATGATCACATCCGATGGCAATGGGCAAGTTTAAATTGAAAGGAGACATGCAAAAAATCGTTTAAAGGTTTTACGTTTGATGTTTGAAGCTGGATCAGTACTTCAAAGTTAGGTAAACCATTGAAACCTTAAACCTCAAACTTCAAACAGTTTTAACTCCATTCTTTTTCTTCCTTCGCTTTTTTACGGTCAACACGGGCTACCAGTATAATGCTGATCCAGTAAAGCAATAACAGGGGAAGCGCTACAATGATCTGGCTGGTTATATCGGGCGATGGCGTAATTACAGCCGCAATGAAAAGGATGATCACAAAAGCATACTTCGAGTACCTTCTTAGAAACCCGGCAGTAATGAGGCCGATCTTTGCCAACACATAGGCCAGTATAGGCAATTCAAATGCAATACCGCAACCCAGTATGAGGTTTGTAAGGCTGTCGATATAATCATTGATGGAAGGCCTGTAAATGATCATGCCCGATTTTCCAAGGGTGAAGCTGGCCAGGAAATTAAAGGTGAAAGGGGCCAGCAGGTAATAACCAAATGCTGCACCGGTGAAAAAACAAAGAGATACCCAGAAGATACTTCCCCGGGCATATTTTTTTTCTTTGGGCGAAAGCGCCGGTTTAACAAAGCGCCAGAATTCCCAAAAAAGATAAGGAAAGGCAACCATCACAGCGCCAATAAGTGCAATGGAAATGGCTGAGGTAAACGTGCCGTTCACTGCGGTTACCTGGAAATCAATTTTAACAGGGGGCATACACAGGCTATCACCGATATGTAACCAATGTCCAAACCTGCACAGCACACCATAGCTGATAAAGTGCTCACTGGCCGGGGCCAGTATGATCTCATCGTAAACCCAATCAATAAAAACAAAGATAATAATGGCAGCTGCCAGCCATACAATAACAGAACGCATCAGGTGCCAGCGCAAAGCTTCCAGGTGTCCCATGAAGGACATTTCTTCGGGCTCTGCAGCATCCTTGTTGCGGATACGCTTAAAAAAATTCTTTCTATCGGATGATGATGTAGCCAATGTTATAATTTGGATGGCAAAGGTAAAGCAACCGTTGCAAACCCGATACCGGATAAGATAAGGTCAAAAAAAAAGAGAAGCCCCTGTAGAAACAGGGGCCGTTACCAAAACTAACTGCTTATGAGAAAATTTGAATTATCGATTTCTGTTTATAAATACGCAAAACCAATGCCAGAAGTTTTACAAAAGATGTTAAGTATTACTTAATACCCAACATGTTTAATACATACTAAACGGAAAAGACAATTTATTATTTTGAGTATTTGTACGCTAAAAAACACGTGGTTTGACGATAGGATATGCCCAAGGTTTAAATAAAAATGAAGCCCCGGGGAATTTTCCGGGGCTTGTCTATAAAAGATGTATTGTTTATTATTTCATGAAACCTTTGATGAGGTCCATTAACCCACCGCCGCCATTTTTTTGTTGTTGCGCCTGGGCTCCACCTGCCAGCCGGGATACAATATCCATCAGTCCGTTACCACCGCCATTTTGCTGACCTCCACCGGTAAACTTGCCAATCAGGTCCTGGAAATTGAATCCGCTGTTGCCGCTGTTTTGTTGTTCCTGTACAACCTGTGCAGTTTGCCCACCCGTTATTGAATTCAGCAGGCTTTCTATAGAAAAGGTACTGTTATTGGGATCGTTTGTTTTATTGATCAGGTTACTGATCACATTAGGGATAAGGCTGCTGGCAACATTATTTGCCTGGTTGCCACCAAGATTAAATTTGCTCATTAATTTCCCGGCAAAATGTCCAATCATCATATTTACAATGGGGTTACTTAGTAAACCCTTGCCACCAGCTTGCTGATCTTTATTGCCAAATAAAGACAAGATATTTTCCAGGCCACCACCGGCAACCATATTACGTAACCCCGACGCAACAGTATTGGTAGCTTCGGCCACCACGTCATTATTGTGTTCATTGGGTATATCGGGGTTATTGACTACCGAGTCACCGGAAACTCCTTTTACCAGGTTAAATAATTCTTCTAACATAATTTTTGTTTTTTTAAATGATAAAATAAGACTGCTGTAGATAAATGTACTTAATATTTAAGTCCGGGAAATTATTTTAAAAATAAGAACATTAATTCTGCATGGTCATCTTTTCCGCATTTTCGGCAAACTGTAACGCGTCTAAAAATTCCTGGATATCACCATTTAAAATAGCATCTAAATTAAATACCGTTAACCCGATGCGGTGATCGGTAACACGGCCCTGCGGAAAATTGTAGGTTCTTATTTTAGCGCTCCTGTCGCCTGTGCTTACCAGGCTTTTTCTTTTATGGGATATGGCTTCTTCGGCTTTTCTTACTTCCTCATCATAAAGTTTGGTTCTTAGCATATCCATGGCTTTTTCCCGGTTGCCTAACTGGCTTCGTTCGGTTTGGCAAACAACAGTAATTCCTGTTGGCTTATGGGTCAGGAATACTTTGGTTTCCACCTTATTTACATTTTGGCCACCTGCACCACCACTACGGGCTGTTTCCATTTTCACATCGCTTTCCTTCAGTTCAAAATCTATCTCTTCTGCTTCGGGCATAACAGCCACCGTTGCAGCACTTGTATGAACACGGCCGCTGGCTTCGGTATCAGGCACACGTTGCACCCGGTGTACACCGCTTTCAAATTTCAATGTTCCATATACATCATCCCCAACAACTTCCACCTGTACTTCTTTGTAACCACCCACCGTACCCTCGCTTTCGCTCAGCAGCGCTGTTTTCCAGCCCTTCCTTTCACAATACTTTAAATACATCCTCAACAGGTCGCCGGCAAAAAGAGAAGCTTCATTGCCACCGGTGCCTGCACGAATTTCCAGGATGGCATTCTTCTCATCATAGGGGTCTTTAGGAATAAGCATATTGCGGAGATTCTTTTCCAATGCTTCTTTTTTTTCTTCCAGGAAGGGTAATTCCTGTTTGGCAAGCGCCCTCATTTCATCATCATCGCCGTTGAGTACTTCTTTGTTGAATTCGATATCATCCAGGAGTCTCACATATTCATCCCTTGCATTTACGATTTTTTCCAGGCT
>CAYTQB010000116.1:4625-6704 GCA_964439615.1 uncultured Ferruginibacter sp.
GTTAATGAAAGGCATTTTAAAGAGGAAGAAATACTGGCTGCAATTGAGAATGCAGAAAACGAAATGCTGCAAAACGGAATTGTTGCGGTGGGTGATATCTGTAACAATACTTTTACTATTCCGCAAAAGAGCAAAAGCAGGCTGCTATATCATAACTTTGTTGAGTCCAGCGGTTTCCCGCCAGCGGTTTTGGAGTCACGGTTTCAAAGAGCTGTTGGTCTTTATGACTCCTTCACTGCATCATTGCCTGCCAATTCAATTGTGCCGCATGCTCCATATTCCGTTTCACCGGAGATGTTTGCCATGATCAATGAATTCCCCAACAATAACCTGCTTACCATCCACAACCAGGAAACCAAAGCAGAAAATGAATTATTTGAAAGCAGAACTGGTGATATGTTACGCATGTATGAAAAAATGGGTATTGATATTTCTTTTTTCAAACCATCAGGTAAATCAAGTCTGCAAACCTGGCTACCGCATTTTAAAAAAGAACAATCCATCATCTCCGTACATAACGTTGCTACTTCAGAAAACGACATTGAGTTCACCAAACCTCAAACCTCAAACCGCAAACCTCAAACCTTTTTCTGCCTTTGCCCCAATGCCAATTTATATATCAGCAACAGTTTACCCGATGTACAAATGTTTGTGCGGAATGGCTGCAATATTGTTTTGGGTACCGATAGCCTTTCTTCCAATGATCATCTAAGCATTTTAGAGGAAATAAAAACACTGCAGAAAAATTTTCCGGAATTTAAATTACCTGATCTGTTACAATGGGCTACTGCTAATGGAGCCAAAGCCCTGCAAATGGAAAAGACCCTCGGCAGTTTTGAAAAGGGCAAAAAACCCGGAGTGATTTTGATTGAAAATGTTGAGCATTTGCAGACAAATACAAATTCAAAAATAAAACGGGTGCTATAAGTATTCGTTTATGGTCCCGACGGCTCATTACAAAACTTCATGTAACACCACCAATGTTTTCATTTGCCCGAAATCAGGAATATGCAAGGCATAATATTGCAGATACTTCAATAACAAATTTCTCCTTATCTCCTGGTTCAGTTTAAATTCTTCCAGCTCAAAAGGCTGCATCACTTTTAATAGTTGTGCTGTGAGTTCAGCATATTTCCCGTCAATAAAATGTGGGTGTGTTGGCTGGTGACCAGTAAAGCTCCCTTCCTGCAGATCGAGAAAGGTGTTTTCGGAACTAAAATTATCCGTCATCCTGAATCCAAAAAAATGGGGGAGGTGCAGCGTAAAAAACAAAGCAAAATTTGCGGTAACAATTGTAGTGGCCTTATCCAGTTGCAGAAAAGATTCTTCACAAAAATTAAAAAGATCAGCATTTGCTTCGGGTTGCTTTAAACATTTTTGAATAAGTTCGGCCATATAAGAAGCAATGCTGTTCTTAATAACATCACTCAGCAGGTTTGTGTACAATACAGCCCATGAAAATTCCTTAATTCGCTGCATAGACTTGTTCTCACTGTGGTAAACAACCAGGTCTAAAATGGCAGTTGGCTGAAAGTGATTGGCTTTTGATGAAGATTTTTTTGAAGTCCGCACACCATTTACCATATAGGTTTGTACCCCAAACATTTCGGTAAATATAGTAACCACCAAACTCGTCTCACCATATTTGATGCTGCGTAATACTATTCCTTTGGTCTTATGCGTCATGCCGGTAAATGATACTTTGCTTAAAACAAAAGTAAACAAACCCTCGCAGGCCGCTTTATGGCTAAGCCACATAAAATAGCTTTCTTTGCAGATTATATTTAATTATTCAATGTCTATGTGGCAACGTTTAGGAAATTTTGTTATCAAAAACCGGCTGGTTCTTTTACTTATTTTATTTGCAGCAACCGGCGTGATGGGTTTTTACGCCAGTAAAGTAAAACTGGGTTATGAATTTGCAAGAGCTATCCCTGTGGATAATCCCAAATACAAAGAATACAGATCTTTTCAGCAAAAATTCGGGGATGATGGGAATGTTTTAGTAGCGGGCATACAAACCGATAAACTTTTTACCCTTCCTGTTTTCAATGCGTATATTAAACTGCACAGGCAATT
>CAYTQB010000117.1:0-6585 GCA_964439615.1 uncultured Ferruginibacter sp.
CCTGTAAAATATTCAGGAATGAATCCATTTTTTACAAGCCATTCAATGCTGTTCACTTCCGGCTTCTTGTCCATTTTTTCTGCAAGGATAGCTGCTGCTCTTTCAATGGATTTATATCCCGTGCAACGACAGATATTCCCATCAATAGCAGCAATGGCTTCATCATATTGTTTAGCCCCATTATTCAGAACAAACCCGGTAAACGACATTACAAATCCTATAGTGCAGAATCCGCATTGTGTTCCATTGGTATCTACCATAGCGTTTTGCACAGGAGATAACTCTTTCATATTGACGCCTTCCACAGAAACAATATGCTTGCCATGTGCATTTCCCAGCGGCATCAGGCAACTCGTCATGGAACGATAAACCAGCTTCTCATTTTCAAAGCTGCCAACCAATATGGTACAGGCTCCGCAATCCCCTTCCCTGCAACCGATCTTTGTTCCCGTCAGTCTTTTATGATAGCGCACGAAATCAAGCACCGTACTTCCGGAGGGCAGTTCTGTGTCAATCAGTTTTTCGTTTAAAATGAACCGGATCATCAGTACTCGGTTTTATTGGGGCTTGTCTTCCATTTTTCAAATGCCTCCAGCGCTTTTTCACGTAATACCTGTTTTGTAAAAAGTTTTCTTTGCTCAAGGGGTCTTGCTATTTCTTCATAAATGAATTTATCATCAAAATTGATCTCTGCTGCATCTTCCTTACTGTTGGCATAATAGAGTTTATCGGGCCTTGCCCAGTAAATAGCGCCAAGGCACATAGGGCAGGGTTCGCAACTGGTGTAAATTTCGCAACCTGTAAGCTGGAAAGTTTTGAGGGCCTTGCATGCTTTACGTATAGCAACCACTTCGGCATGAGCAGTTGGGTCATTGCTGCTGGTGACCTGGTTGGCTCCCCGGGCAATTACCTTTCCGTCTTTTACCACAATAGCGCCAAATGGACCGCCTTTTTGTTTTGCTACATTATTAACAGCAATACGGATAGCTTTCCGCATGAATTTTTTAGCTTCTTTATCCATTGGTTTGTGATTTAAGTGCCGCACAGGCGGTTGCCCGCTTCAGCATAAAGAACAGCAAGCAAACAGCAAAGTGCAACAACAATAAAAATAACAAATTGCCCCTAAGCAGACAAATAAGCTTACTATAAGTAGTGCATCAGTTTGAAAATTCATTATATCAAAGAATGTCAGGTTGAGCTTGTCGAAACCGATATAGCTTTAGTTTGCTCCACTTTCGGCAGGTTCAGGCTGACAACATTTCAAACTGATACACTACCTTACTATAAACCAGGCTTCAGGCGGTTTCTTATATTTGTACAACAGCACTTATATTTCATTTGTATGAACACCGGGTATAAAGACCTTACAGAAGAACAACGCCATACTGCCGTTCATCGGCTCACTGCCTTATGGGCTTTTACCGAATCGGGCCTGGGGGGTATCATGCATGCATTACAAATTCCATTTACCGGCCTGGTTGTTGGAGGGATGGCTGTAATCATAATAAGTATAATTGCCAGCATATCAAAAAACAACCTGAATCAGCTATTAAAAGCCACCATGATTGTTCTTATTGTAAAAGCAATGGTAAGCCCTTATACCCCGGTCACTGCATATATTGCCGTATCCTTCCAGGCACTGCTTGGATATGCATTGTTCAGTTTTTTCCCGGTCAGTTTTTTCAGCATCTTATTCCTGAGCAGTCTTGCCATGATGGAATCGGCTTTCCAAAAACTACTTGTTATAACTTTACTTTTTGGCAGTTCGTTCTGGAAAGCGATGGACGAAATGCTGGCATTCATAATAAAGCAGTTTGGCATTTCTTACAGCAATGGAAGTCAATGGATAGTTGGGTCCTATTTGGTTATTTACCTTGTTGGCGGGGTAATCATTGCATGGATAGCTCATACAATCATCAGGGATTTGTTCATACAAAGAAATACCCTGGTGCTGGATAGCATTGAAAAAATTAACAACGAAATTTATACAGGCAGCATTGAAAAAAGAAAGAAAGGTTATACTAAATTATGGGCACTGATATTTATGCTGGTTGTTTTATCCGTAGTGTTGTTCTTTTTTGCAGCAGATGAAAAACAGGGCTGGCTTGCCGTTGCAAAAACGGTCAGCTGGACATTATCTGCCATCCTGGTCTGGTTCATGTTGATCAGCCCATTACTCACCAAACTCATACAAAGATTACTGCAGAAGAAACAAAGCAGGTATAGTGAAGAGATATTACGTACACTTTCTTTTTTGCCCATGCTTCGCCAGCTTACCGGGCTGGCCTGGCAAAAAAGCCGGCTGTATAGTGGCTTCAACCGATGGCATTTTTTCTTCTCTGCGATGGTTCATTGGTCACTTACCTGTTCAGACCCAATAAAACAAGAATGAGTATTATCATTTTTTCAAGGCCCATACACAGCGGGAAAACAAAAGAATTGTTGCAATGGTGCAGTCATAAAAAAAACATCTACGGCATTTTAATGCCCGATATAAATGGCTACCGGAAAATACTCGACCTACATACAAAAGAAGTTTTTGATATTGAGTGCCCCGAGCCGGAAAACAGCAGCAAGCCACTAACTCTTATTGGCAGGTTCCATTTTTACAGCGAGGCATTCGATAGGGCCAATTCAATCATACTTGATGCATTGGGTAAAAACCCGGCCTGGCTGTTGATTGATGAGGCCGGAAAACTGGAACTTGAGCAAAAAGGCTTTTATAATGCAATACAAAAAGCTGTGGCTGTTTATAAGGATAAGGAAGCTTCGGACAATCTCCTTATTACTGTTCGTGACAGTTTGTATGGCGAGGTTATTAGATTTTTTAACCTCGGTGATTGCAGGGTAATTCACAACCTGGAAGAGATTGAAAAATAAACAAAAAAATCCCCGCCTCAGCGGGAATCAGTATTTTATTACTCATGCATCACCAGTATCGGCATCTTGCTATGGTAAGATAAAGTTTTTGTCCGGCTGCCGCTTAACAGTTTACCAATGAAGGAATGGTTTTTTTGAATAGCAATGATCATGTCTATGTTCCTGCTCTCGGCAAATAAATTGATGGCTTCGTCCACATCATACAACCTCATAAAATAGAATTCAGGTTTGTAATCAGCAAACAGTTTTTTCAGTTCCTGTTTTTCATTTTCATAATCTTCGGTAAGGGATATATAATGGTCCTTATCTACGTTCACCACATGTAATTGCGGGTTAAAGACATCTAAAAAGTCTTTGATGGGAGCTGATGGTGTGGTGTTCAATGTATTTTTAAAATCAGAAGTTAGCATCACATTTTTTATCGGGCTAAAAACCGCTTTTTCTGGAACAATTAATACCGGGCAAACTTTCCTTTCAGCCATCTTAAGTGTATTGCTTCCAAAAAACACCTGGGCAATAGCTGATTTACCGGTTATTCCCATGATCACCAGGTCGGCACGGCGGTGGCGTGCTGCCTTTTCCAGTCCATCTACAAAATCGCTTTCCTCGTGAGCCAGTGTTTCCATTTTTACAACATTATCTTTCATTAACACAGCCTTCAATTGTTCAAGGCTTTCAGTTGCCTGGGCAGCTTCTGATGATTTTGAATAGCTATGGTATAATATCATCGTTACTCCATAATGGCCGGTTAGTAATTGGGCGGCATACCGGGCGGCGTGTAATGAAGTTTCTGAAAAATCAACTGGTACAATCACTGTATTCATATAAATAGTTTTTGGCTAAATGGGTTACAAACATAGCTTATTTATATATTCTTTTGGGCTTCTGCTGTCCTTTTTATTAAGGTTTTTTACAAGCCCTATTAATTTATCTTTGCCCCCATGGCTCAAAAAAAGTTACAGCGTTTTGCCGATATAAAAACATTTTCCAATGTGCTTGAGTACCCCGTGGCAATGAAAGGCCAATGGCATGTCTTTTTTAAAAATAACAACCCCGTAGTGTTAGAGCTTGCCTGCGGAAGGGGGGAATATACAGTTGGCCTTGCTAAACTTTTTCCAAAATCAAATTTCATTGGCATTGACATTAAAGGCAACCGGATGTATATTGGTGCAAAGAAATGCCTCTCGGAAAACATAAGCAATGCCGCTTTTTTACGCACCCAGGTTGAAAAGCTTGCAGATTATTTTAATCCCGGAGAAATAGCGGAAATATGGATCCCCTTTCCTGACCCCCAGTTACGCATTTCAAAAGCCAAAAAACGGTTAACGCATCCCCGGTTCCTGCGGTTGTATCAACATATTTTAAAACCCGGCGGGTTCATTCATCTTAAAACAGATTCGCCCAACCTTTATCTCTTTACAAAACGGGTAGCCAATCTGTATGATTTAACTATTGTTGATGATTCAGCAGATGTGTATGCCGGTGGTGAGATAATTCCGGAATTAAGCATTAAAACACATTATGAAAGCCTTGATATTGCACAAAGTAAAAAGATACATTACCTGAAATTTACATTACCCAGTGAAATAAAAAATATTGATGCACAATTACAGAAAGTATTGCGACATGAAGGACAGTTGGGTTGAGGGAGAAGACTTTTACTATAACGGCCAGGGGTATATAGTACTTACCGCCAAATATCATTTGACCAGGGGGCATTGTTGTGGCAACGGATGCAGGCATTGCCCGTATAATTATGTGCATGTTCCGGAACCCAAACGCACCAAATTGTTATCTTTAACCAGTCATGATAAAAAAGAAGCGTAAGCATGCAACTAAAGCAAATCGTAAAAAACCTGCTGATGAAAAGCCACGCAGAACGGTAAAAGAGTATAGTTTTTTCGAAGATGTATTTGAAGTAGCGAGACAGGTTCCTAAAGGAAGAGTAACCTCTTATGGTGCTATTGCTGCTTACCTGGGCACTAAGCTCAGTGCCCGTATGGTGGGCTGGGCTATGAATGCAGCAGGAAGCGCCAGGCCAAAAGTGCCAGCCCAAAGAGTGGTGAACAGGAACGGGATACTTTCGGGTAAACATCATTTTTCAACACCAACAGCCATGGAAGAATTATTAAAGAAAGACGGCGTGAAGGTAAAAAATGATACTGTGGTTGATTTTGAAAAAAGGTTTTGGGACCCTTCTGTTGAATTAATGCTATAATGAATCGATCTCTTCAGCAGACAATCCTGCTTGTACTGCCGTTTTGTTTTTGTCAGGCCTCATAGCAGCAAAGAAAAGGATCAGCAAACCACCCGGAGTTGTGAAAGTATTTTTTCCTGGAACCCGGAGAGCAAAATATGTATTGCGATGCCTTCAAAGCGTTATACAAATTGTATCGCAATTGCTCTTTTGGTTTGGCGATTGGGTTTGTCGGAATGTTTCATTGGGAGAGTTTTTCCCGGATAGTCAGTTCCTTTGATTCTCAGGGTTAATTTATTACTCAAATACAAATCTTTCACGAACAATTAAATTAAAAAACATGAAAAAAAACACCACAGCTCATCCTCACTGAGCGGTTTAGTCAGTTTATTAAAGCCGCTGCCAGCGGCCGCAGGCTGACAGCCTCCGGTAAAAGGATTTCCAAAGGCACTATTACAAACTACTGCTTTGTAAAAAGACTCCTGCTTGAATACGAAGAAAAATATGATCTGCAACTCCGTATTCAGTTATTGCACAAAGCATCAATGCGTACCCTGCAGCGGGAAAAGAATTATTGGGCAAGGTTCTTTCACCAGTTCTCCGCCTTTTTGTACAACGATAAGGGTTATTACGATCATTATACTTCCAGTGTTTTTAAAGTACTCAAGACATTTTTTAATTACCTGCAAATAGAAAAAGGGTATGTGGTTGGTAATTATCATAAATCATTTCGTATACCATTGCAGCAGGCAACCCCTGTAGTATTGCAGCCCTGGCAATTACAGTTTCTCATCTGTAACAAAGAATTTGAAGGTTCATTAAATACGAGTCTTAAAAGGGCTAAGGATATTTTTATTGTGGGTTGCACAGTTGCCTTACGTTTTTCAGACCTGATGAACCTGAAAAAAACAAACCTGGTGCAAACGGGTAAAGAAACCAGTCTTGTACTGTTTACACAAAAGACAGGAGCCGAAATAAGGATTCCTTTGCCTGATTATGTATTGGAGATCATTTACCGAAATAAAAGAAAAACCGGTAAATATATTTTGCCACGGCTGGCTTCTTCCAATATGAACCTGCAAATAAAAAAATTGATAAAGCATGCAGGGTGGAATCACCCATTGCCTAAACACATCAGTTACAGGGGAAAAATGACAGAGATAAGATCCAAAACAGGAAATACCTGGCATTTCTATCAGCATATTACGGCTCATACCATGCGCCGTACTGCGATTACTACCCTGTTAATGATGGGGGTACCTGAAAATATAGTAAGAAAAATCTCAGGTCATGCTCCTTCAAGCAAGGAATTCTATAAGTATGTCTCTATAGCCCAGGAGTATTTAAACCACGAGGTTAAAAATGCCTATGAAAAATTACTGACTGAAAACAATAAAAACAGCCTCCCCGATAATGCAGTATTTGGCGTTTTTGGCTAAATTTATAGGGTAGACCAGTTCTTTGAGTTTTAATCAGGTAAAGGGTTTTAGGCAAATTCATTATTATCC
>CAYTQB010000118.1:0-2313 GCA_964439615.1 uncultured Ferruginibacter sp.
ACTTTGTGCCTCTTTGTGTAAAACCTCTGTGAATCTTTGTGTCATAATTTCCCTCCCTTCTATTATTTTGCACCTTATGAATACGATCGTTTTAATAACAGGTGCTACAGCCGGAATAGGAAAAGCCTGCGCCGTAAAATTTGCATCAGCCGGGTATGATATCATTATCACCGGCCGGAGAAATGACAGGCTTATTGAATTAAAGACAAGTCTCGAAAAAGAATATAACATTTCTGTTTTAGCCTTATGTTTTGATGTGCAGGATAAAGAAGCTGTAACTGCCGCTTTTACCAACCTTCCCCGGCAATGGAAGAAAATTGAAATTCTTATAAATAATGCCGGGCTCGCCTTAGGCAGGGATAGCTTTGAAGATGCCGATATGAATGACTGGGAAACCATGCTTAATACCAATGTGCATGGCTTACTCTATGTAAGCAAGGCTGTTTTGCCTTTTATGCTCGAACAAAAGAAAGGGCATATCATCAATATGGGCTCGGTAGCCGGAAAAGAAGTGTATGAGAAAGGAAATGTGTATTGTGCCAGTAAATATGCTGTAGATGCCATCACTAAGGCGATGCGTATTGACCTGCTGAAAAACAATATAAAAGTCACGGGTATTCATCCCGGCGCTGTAGAAACAGAATTCTCCCTGGTACGTTTCAAGGGCGACGGAAAAACCGCACAATCGGCCTATACGGGCTTTACCCCACTTACAGCTGAGGATATAGCCGATACCGTATTTTACTGTGCTACCCTACCCGCCCATGTTTGTATTAACGACCTGGTTATAACCTGTGTGCAGCAAGCCGGTACCTATTATTTTCACAAAATCCCATAGTCTGGCCTTATCCCCTGAAAATAAAGTGTTTACAGAAATTTTACGTGGGCAATAATTGGATGTTCATTCCCGTTATAAATGGTAGTCAGGCGGTTATTTTGCCAGCTTGATTTGAATTTGAAGCTTAAAAGTTGTAAAATTGCCCTGTTATCCATTATCCAAGAACTGATAGAAAATGAAAAATCTTATCCTCATCACAAGCATTTCGGCATTAAGCCTGTTTGGTTTCAGGGCTGCAGCTCAAAATGTTATCTACCAAAATCCCTGCTCTTCAGCTACTATTCTTCACCAGGCCGACAGCATTAAAAAATTCCTTGCAAAACAGGGTTTCTCGGTTGTTAAGGAAGCTTCCATGCAAATGGAAAGTGAATACGAAATGCCGGTTATTGTTCCTTTAACCGAAGGCAGCTGGTACCAGTTTGTTTTTATTGGTGATATGAGTTCGAAATTATATGAAGTAAGAATGTTTGACTGGAATGAAAAACAGGTAGTGTACCAGAAAAAGTATTGGGGGGATGTGGATGGTAATGTTATCAGCTACTCTTATATACCCCAGTTCTCAGAATATCACATGATAAAACCTGTTCAGGTTAATAATAAGAAAAAAGAATTGTGCGGTTATGTGATGCTGCTGAAAAAGACAGAATAAAAAATATATCAGGAATAAAAATCCTCCCGCTTAAGGCTGGAGGATTTTTTTTTATTAGTCCGTTAAGTGAATTCCCGGAAAGCTAAATTCATTATTGTGTCAGCGATATTCTTACCTGTAAACCTGCCCTTGTATTTACAACCGGTGCACTGGATGAAATATAAGGATTAACCCTTCGCTGATCGAAATACAGTTTTATATTAACCCGGTTATTCAGGAAATAATCTATAGATGGCGAGATGGTAATATCCTTACTGCCACCTGTTGCAAAATTATTGTTCTGATCCAGTTTACTGTTGGCGGTAATATTATCCCTGATCTTGAAATCCAAACGGAAGTTGATCTCGTTTTCGAGCTTGTTACCACTACTACCTTTGGGTGTTAAGAATTTAGGCCATTTCACGTTGATGAAACTAAGCGGATTCTTCAGCCCACGTTTACGCCAGCCGGCGCCAATAGTAAATTCAGTGCTGCGTACTTCGCTCAACTGAAAATCAATAAGGCTTAAACTGAGTTGCCTTGTCTTTGCATATTCAAACTTAGCCTGTACCTGGTTGGTCAGCATCACATCAACTCCAATCAATGGAGAAAATTGTTCCCCAATACTGATATTAGGGACAAGGAAGTAAGGAACAAAATTGTTTGACAAAGTATCATAGAATGATGGATAACCATACCTGGACACATCCTGGTAGAGCAATGCCGAAGTAAACCCGTTCATACTCAGGTTACCCGTATACCCATGCGACAGGGTGAAGTTGGTAAATATCTTATCCAGTCCTTTTATCCTGCTCAATCCGTTATAATCTACTTTCCAGTTCAGTTT
>CAYTQB010000118.1:2413-6576 GCA_964439615.1 uncultured Ferruginibacter sp.
GTTTTAAATGCAACGTACGAAATATCAAATCCACCACCTGTGTATGGATTCAGGTGATTGTACTTGTGATTTATTCCTCCGCTGGTATCAATGAACCGGAAGGTTTCGGTATAATTTTTATTAAATGTCTTGCTCATGTTCAGGGTAATATTCAGGTCCCTGACAGGCTCAAGTTGTGCAGACAGCGTTAACCTTTGATCAAACGACTGCATGAATATTGAATTAAAGGTCGTGTCTTTGGTGATCAGCCCTTTTGTTGCAGCCCGGTTAAGCCATCCGGTATCCGGTTGTCGCCCTAAAATAAAATCAATGCCCGGGGCCATACTCTTCCAGTTTTGTCCAACATATTTTGTACTGTCGGCATAGCCAGGCAAACGGGTATGAGAATTTTCCGATAGAGAAATATTTACCTGTTTAACACTGGTCAATAGCTTACCAAATATTTTTGTGCCGGAGCTTACATAAGGCACCGCAGACTTATCTACTATTTTTCTTTTCTTAACCACTTTCTGCCCGTTCTTCTTTATTATAGTGTCTTTAAAGCGGGTTATTCTTGCCCTCCATTTTTCCCTGTCATCTTTATTAGATGGCTGGTCCATCTGTTTCAGCCATTTTGATTTTTGGTAGAGACGATTAAAGTCAAGCTGGAGCGTAGCTTCTTGTTGCTGGCCGTTTTCAATTATATTACCCAGTTCAACAGCAAGTCGTGATGCCCCTATCCAGCTATAAGAAGCCTGGTACCTTAAGTTTAAAGTAGTCCAGTCGATCAATGGTAATTTACCCGTAGGTACAGTATAAGTAAAGTTGGCAGTATGATTATACAATGTATTTCTTCCGCCTTTCAACAGGTTTCTCCAAACGGTATCTTTCTTTTCTTTTGTATCAATACGTCCTTCGGGTTCATCAATCCTTGAATTATTGGTTGCATTAAAATCAAAGTTTATTGAACGGGTAAGATTCCAGCGCAAAATATAATCTCTCTGGAAAGTATAATACTTATCGTAGGTTTCGGGTATAGAATACTTTGAAGCACCGATACTCCTTGGCCTGATTGCGCCGAACTGGCGGTTAACATCTGCCCGGAAAGTAAGTTGAGACGGAATTAAATTGAAATTGAAATCTTTTACCAGGTCGAACCAATGCGTTTTTGTCTTTTTGAAAAACCTCTTGAAAGGTTCAATATATCTTGGTTTGGGTGTAAAATTATAGCCCAGTCCATAGCGGTGCTTGGTTACTTCATTATTCTCAATTAAAGGAGTATGGCTCTTGATCTTGAGGTAAGAGTAGCTTACGTCAAAATTGGATATATCATAAATCTTCGGAGCTTTTGTACTGGTCCGGTTTTTCCGAACATTGGTAAAGTTTATCGTAGTAGTTGAATTGAATTCAATAGCATTATTCCTGATAGAATCTTTTTTATCTCCTGAAGCAGATTTTAATTTATCCTTCAGTTTTATATCCATGTCATATGGATCGTATTCGGGTGTACTTACATTCTGGGAATAACTTGCAAAGACAGGGATTGATAAAGCCGCACGTTTTGGCAATAATTTACCCAGTTCAAGATTAGCCGAAACATCAAACTGGTAAAAATTATCCCTGAACCGGTCATTGGCCCTTTGTTCTAATGTCCCAAAACCTTTGGTATGCATATTTCCTGAAAGAGAGAGAGTACCCAGGTCGGCGAGGTTAATATCTAATCTTCCAAGAGCAGCCCAACCTCCTGATTCGTCAATAGAGGAAAGCCGTAATTCATTAACCCATACTTCGGCGCAGGCTCCACCTGTTGCATTGGTATTTTCAACGCCAATTAAAATGCCCCTTATCTCAGCCAAATTAGGATTTCCCATTACTGAAAACACATGGCCATTACCTTGCAGTTGCGGGTAAATAACTGTAGGTGATGCATTCACATCAAGATTTCGTTTTTGTTTTAATTGAACCAGTGTCTGCAGATCCACATCCAGCGAATTGCCCGGATTCCATAATGAATCATTGTACTGGTTGGAATTTGGATCAAGTGCAGAAGCTGCATTCAATGGAGTTAAATTCAATGGTATCCTTATTTCGTAATAATTGTTTACAAAATCGGTGCCCATACGTATCACTGCAGTAAGATCTTTACTTTTCAGTACAGAAAGGCCCGACTTGGTTACTTCTTCTGCATGTATATACATCTGAAGCTTGCGGAACTGGCGCAGATCCCTGTTGGCAAATGTTTGTTGTACCCCTTTTGCATCGCCTTTAGGCAGGTTACATAACTGCAGGCTCATGGCTTGCTCATTTTGTAACAGATTAACACCATTATTGCTCAATGTCTGTACTCTTTCAATTTCTGTAGGTGTACGATACGGCAATGGCACACGCTTGTCATTTTCTTCAATGTTTACAGCTCCCTGGTTAAATGTTGGCCCCGATGAAGATTGAGAATAGATACCTGTTGGATCAATTTTATAATTGAATTTTCTCCACACATTACGGGTCAACTGAAGTTCTCCAAAACGCAACACAACGCTATCGGTGAAATCGGTCAGGAACATCCTGATAAAGCGGATGGATTTAAAATCGGGAATATTACCAATCTTATGATCGTAGGCACTGATAGGAATACGGAACTGGTACCATGTTTCTATGCGCTGAGTACCATCTACCAGGTTTACGGTCACAGGTTTTTTGTCAACAATAAAATTGTTGCCGATCGACATTTCCGGTGCATTCTTTGGTTTCAGGTCAACGATGTATTGAAAATATTCTTCAGTCTGGTTTAATGTATTATCCCGGTTTATATCTTCTGCATCGGGATATAAAGTAGCAGCAGATGAATAAGTTGATCCGGTTGTAGCTACCGGTGAATTACCTTCGGGATTGTTGAATCTTTTATACCTGCCTAAGATACCCAGGCCCTGGTTATCATAATCATCACCACGGTAATAATGATAATTATCACTGGAAGGATCATTCAATGCTTGTTGGTATGCAGGTGAACCAAGTCCGACAGTGGCCGCCAATTGGGCCAGGTAAGCACTGCGTTTTGATGCTTCGGCTGTATCGTCTAAACCATCAAAGCCAATATCCTGGTATTTCCTGTCATTTGGATCGTTACTGAATGCATTAGTAACCTGTTGCGGATTGCTGGGCACCCTTCCCCAGTTTGAACTCACAACAGGCGCAGGGGCATTTGGGGTTGGTAATCCATTCTCATAAGAACGCTGGCCATCTTTTAAAACATCTTCCGAAATATTGCCGAGGTTAAAATACAATTTACCACCGGCAGAATTTTCTATGTTGGGATTCTTAGGTGAATTGATAAAAGGATCCTGTGCCCAAAATTCAATAAATTCAATATTGGCCGTTTCAAAATCCGGTTGGTCAATGCTACGCATCAAACCACCCCAACGTGTCCTTGGCTTCAGCAGTTTCCCATTTGCAGCAACATTTCCTGCGCCGGCATCATAATTATAAGGCCCACGGGTTTCGGGATAATAAGCCAGGTCGAAAGTAACTAACTGGCTTTCGCCAAACCCTGTTGTTTTTTGAGGGAAAATTTCTCTTTGATAAACCTGTCTTACTCTTGGGTCGCTCAATTCAACACGATCGGAACCAAGTGGGTTATTAGATCCACGGTATTGCTGCAGGGTTGGTTCAATCTGGTACCAGTTGATGACCGCCCTGTTTATACCTGAGTTAATTGACCCGTCAGTTAATTCGGCTTCCGGGAATATTTTTACTCCAAACCTGTCTGTTGCTTTGAATGGTACAGATGCAAGTGCCCAACTGATTGGCGGAAATCTGAGGTCAAGGCCTGATTGTGTTCCATCAAAATCATCAATATTAATGATCCCTTTTGATCCCCTGCCTATTTGCGGCGCATGGCCAGGCTTGAGGTATGCACCTTCGGCAAATACGTTAATTGTAGATGGCGCAGTGGTCTGATAAAAAGGAAGTTTATCTAAAAGTTTGGTAAGGCGTGGTACATCTTTCTTATAATTTACATCCAGTCCATACATGGTATTTCGTATGGGCTCGTTGGTTCCGCCTGCATTACTGTTATCGTAACTTACTTTGCTGAAGAAGGGCCTTTCACTCAACCTCACCAATGTACCACCAAAAGACAATTGCGTTTTGGTGGTATTCTTTGCCATATAATCCCAACGCAATGCCAT
>CAYTQB010000119.1:0-6464 GCA_964439615.1 uncultured Ferruginibacter sp.
TCAATATCTCTTCAATGCCGATACCGCTTTTGCCGCTGGCCAACAGAATGTCTTCGGGCTTGCAACCGATGAGTTCCACTATCTGATCGGTCACTTCGGGTATCATGGCCCCGTCCATATCAATCTTATTAATGACAGGGATTATCTCTAAATTATTGTCAATAGCGAGGTATAAGTTGCTGATGGTCTGTGCCTGAATACCCTGGCTTGCATCCACTAAAAGCAATGCTCCCTCGCAGGCGGCAAGGGCACGGCTCACTTCATAACTAAAGTCCACGTGGCCGGGGGTATCTATCAGGTTGAGCACATATTCGGTGCCCTTCCAGTTATAGTTTATCTGTATGGCGTGGCTCTTGATGGTGATACCCTTTTCCCTTTCCAGGTCCATATCATCCAGCACCTGTGCCTGCATATCACGTTCACCAATGGTATGGGTAAATTCCAAAAGCCGGTCGGCAAGGGTGCTTTTTCCGTGGTCAATATGGGCAATGATGCAAAAATTTCTGATGTTCTTCATGTACGTCTGTTCCTCTTTTTAAGGGGGCAAAAGTAGTTTAAAATGGTGGATTTTCAGCAACGTCATTACGAGGAGCCTGCCTGGCCGGTAGGCAGGGCACGACGAAGTAATCTCAAGCTACGGAGCGATATTTTGTTACCTGCTTTTACACCCATGGTCATCATCGTTGTGTCACTCACTTGTACGGCATACTATTGAGCAACTTTCTTTGAAACTATTAAATATATTATTAAATGTAAAATATTTAATGTTTCTTGTGATAAGTACTAATTGCACCGATCTGCGAACCATAGCTATCATTAATTTTAAAAAAGTATTTAATATGAATAAGCTATTATCCGCATTATTATTAATCACAGTTATCTGCAATAGTTGCAAAAAAGATTCTTCTACTTCTTCACAAAAATTAGAAGATCAACTTTCTAAAGAACAGCTTCTAATTTTGGAGGCTGCACCACTTGATATTACTACGAAATACACTGATCTGGTATTTCCTGATGGCAGAAATATTTCTGAATGGGGATATGTAAATGATACTGGTGTTGCAGGTGTTTTTAGCATAATTAATTCTGCCCCGGATAAAAAAGATCTATTTATAAAAAAAATGAGTGAAGCCGGGTGTGATTTAACAGATGATCCACAGTGTTCGTGTTATCCTAATCAACCTAATGGCTTGGCATACGTCTATGGGTCAAAGCGTATTAAATCCACACTAAACCCACTACATCCTGATGCAAAATGTAGACTGCCTTTTTTCGGCCTGGATTGTTCTGGAATGATATATCAAATGGCAATAAAAAGTGGTTTACTTCTAATTCCGAGTGGAACAATAGATTATATTAAGCCTAGTGTTTGGAATACTGCATTTAATACTTCTTCAGATTTTCAGGGCCTTGAAATGAAAGATTTATCCTATTTACCAGCATCTCAATTTCAGGCAGGTGATATTATTGTTAAATCAGAAGCTCATATTGGGATGGTTTACAGCACTGGTAGTACATTAGGAATCTTAAATTCCCAGGGTAGCAGTGGCTACACTTGTGAACAAAATTCAGAACTTGGGAGAGGCCCGGTTAAAAGATCTGACCCTCAGGCATGGATAGGTCAACTCTTTCCTCATAACGATTATCATGTTCTTAGAGTTATTTTAATCGGAACGCCTGGTTTGACAACAAATAATGTTAGTTCAATAAGCCAAACCTCGGCAGTCTGTGGAGGGAATATTACCAATCAAGGTGGTTCTCCTGTGATTGCACGTGGTGTATGTTGGAGCATAACACCTGAACCCACAATTGCAAACTCAAAAACATCTGATGGAATAGGTACAGGAAGCTTTACAAGTTCTATTACTGGTTTAACTGCAAGTACATTATATTATGTCAGAGCTTATGCAACCAATTCGGGTGGAACAAGCTATGGTAATCAAATGAATTTTAATACTACACAATCAGGTAGTTCAAACACGGTTACTGATATCGATGGAAATGTCTATAATACTGTAACTATTGGGACTCAAGTATGGATGAAAGAAAATTTGAAAGTTTCTCGTTATCGCAATGGGAACTCTATATTAACAGGATTGAGTGACGCTCAATGGGGTTCAACTACCTCAGGTGCATTTTCAGTTTATAATAATAACTCTGCAAATAATAATACATACGGTAAGTTGTATAACTGGTATGCAGTAAATGATTCCCGTAAAATTGCCCCGGTTGGCTGGCATGTTCCGACCGATGCTGAATGGGATATATTGATAAATTATCTTGGAGGAACAAGTGTAGCAGGAGGAAAATTGAAAGCTGTTAGTCCTTTGTGGGGGCCTCCAAATAATGGTGCTACAAACAGCAGCGGATTTACTGGACTTCCAGGAGGAGGCCGTGATGATGGTAAACTGTTCAACAGTACCGTAAAATATACAGGCTTGGGTGCGTTTGGTTATTGGTGGTCAGCAACTGAGAATAATAATCCTGCACAAACGGCCTGGGATCATAGTGCCTATGCCAGTCAAATTTATTCTTTTCCCGCTTATGATTCTAAGGGATTTGGATTCTCAGTACGTTGTGTTAAGGATTAGGTTGGTAAAAGATTAACCCCTACTAGCGGAGATATGCGGCAAAGAAAATGCAGCCAAGCGTATCTGTGCAAAGTCATTTTTTTAGAAATTAAGGTCTCTGAGTCCTTTAAATAAAAACTTTTTTATACCGGCACAGATACCCTTACACACAAAACCAAGGCTGCATATCTGCGCCAGCAGGGGACATTTCAATTAATGGTAGTATACTTATACTTTAGCGAAATCAATATTACATTTTCGTTAAAAGTAAGTAAATTGAAAAAGTATAAAATTAACTCTTAAAGAAATTAAATGATATATTATGGCAGAAGATAAAAATTTCATGTACGATGGTGAAGAAGATGTAAACTTAGAAAATGAAAACCTTGATATAGATGAGTATGATATCATATCAAGTCCCAATGATTTTAATGTTCTTACAATCAATAGTTTTATTGATACAGGCTCAATAAAAATTCCCGGATTTCAGAGGAACTATGTTTGGGATATTAAGAGAGCATCTAAATTAATCGAATCGATAATACTTGGTTTGCCAATTCCCCCAATCTTTTTGTATGAAGAAAAACGCAATCAATTTCTAATTATTGATGGGCAACAGAGGCTTATGACAATTTACTTCTTCGTAAAAGGAAGGTTTCCAAAAAAAGAAAAGCGTTCTGAAATTCGGAATTTATTTAACCAATCCGATATTTTTCCTGAAAAGGTATTATATAATGATGAATATTTTTCTAGTTTTAAACTGAGCCTTCCCAATAGAGCTGAAAATAAAAAAAACCCTTTCGGTGATTTGAATTACAAAACGCTAGAAACATATCAAATGCAATTTGATTTGCGACCAATTCGATGTGTTGTTGTAAAACAAAATGTTCCAAAAAATGATAACTCATCCGTTTTTGAAATATTTAATCGACTTAATTCAGGTGGTATTAATTTGATGCCACAGGAAATAAGATGTAGTTTGTATCATAGCGGGTTTATTGATTTTTTAGTTAGATTAAATCTTCACCCAACCTGGCGTAAATTTTTAAAGTCGAAAGATCCTGACTTACATTTAAAAGATGTAGAACTCTTATTGCGTGGTTTTGCAATGGCAATAAAAGGTGACGAATACAAATCTTCCTTAGCTACTTTTTTAAATAGTTTTGCAAATGAAGCAAAAAAATTTACAGACGAAGAATTGATTTATTTTTCAGCGTTTTCTGAACATTTATTTAAAGCTATTGCTGAATTTCCTGATGATACCTTCATTAATAAAAAAACGGGAAGATTTAATACATTCCTATTTGAAGGGTTGATGTATGCTGAAGGAAAATTGCATTTTTTAAAGAAAACGGCACCAGTAAAATTAAATGCTGATTTGATAAATAAACTTGCAGAGGATGCTGAATTTCAAACTTATTCGATTAAGGGAACTACTAATAAAGATAGCGTTCAAAAACGTCTTGCAAGGTCTTCTACTATCATCAACGGATAACATGAAAACGATAGTTGATGTACTATATGAAGAATATGAATCATTTAATGATCATTTTGTAGCCCAAGGAGAAGTATCATTCCAAGTTTCGATGGAAAATCATTTAAAAAAAGGACTGCTATTATCGGCTGCTAGCTATTTTGAAACATTAATTATTGAAGCTTTAATTAATTTTACAGATGAAATCAGTAGTTCTAATAGTTTACTCTTATCATTTGTAAAGAATAAAGCTTTAAAAAGGCAATATCATACTTTGTTTGACTGGGAGGAAAAAAATGGGTATAAAAAGTTTTTTGGATTACTTGGTGATTCATTTAAAGGATATATGAATGAGAATATGAAAAAAAATAAAAAACTTACAGATTCTGTTAATGCATTCATGAGTTTGGGAGATGAAAGAAATAGGCTTGTTCATTTGAATTATGGGACATATACAGTTCCTAAAACAATACATGAAATCTATGATCTTTATAATGAAGCTTCGTATTTTGTATTTAGATTACCAGACTTACTTCGCTTAAAAGAAATTGCTTTAAACCCAGATCCTACTGATTCAAGTTCCGCCCCCTTTGGGGGGTAACTTTCCATGGTTCGTAACTGACAAGCTAATTTTATTCTTTTTCCCAGCAACGCCTCTCCCCCAGCCTGTGTGTTAACCGAGGGCGTTGTGTCAGCCAGGAAAAGATATTTCCTTTTATAAACTCCTTAGCATTGGTTCGAGGCTCACCTGGTTAGGGAACTGCTTATTCTGCTTAAGCCGCTTTCATATCCTTATTCCTTCTGCCGCTGTAGGTAACCATTGCCGCCGTCTGGGCTTTGACCAACGGCGTAGAGGAGTCCAAAAATTTCACCCACTGGCTCCCACTGGCGCAAGTGTTCCCTTCCCAATCACTAAAATTATAAACGTAAAGATTTTGGGATCACTTGATGCCGATTCTTTTCCCAGCAACGTCTCTCCACAAGCCTAAGTGTGCTGACTGAGGACGTTGCGTTATAAAATACGCAAGGTCCCTTGCAGGAAACATTGCTAAGAAACGTTACGTCCCTTTTTCCTTCATTCAGCCCTTATCTTTGTCCTTAAAAACAAATCAATGGAATTAGGCATCGGCATGTTTGGCGACCTGCATATTGAGAATGGCGTTATTCAACCTGCCGGGCAAAGGCTGAAAGAACTTTTAGAAGAAATAAAACTGATGGACGAACTGGGCCTCGATTTTTATGGCATCGGCGAACATCACCGGCCCGACTATGCTGTAAGCACGCCGGAAATCATTTTAGCTGCCGCTGCATCCGTTACTAAAAATATCAAACTTGGCAGTGCTGTTTCTGTATTAAGTTCAGCCGACCCGGTGAGGCTTTACCAAAGTTTTGCGGGCATTGATCTTATCAGTAATGGCAGGGCTGAGTTAATGGCAGGACGGGGAAGTTTTACAGAATCCTTTCCGCTTTATGGTTACAACCTCAATGATTATGATGAACTGTTTGAAGAAAAACTGGAGCTGCTGCTGAAAATAAATAAAGAGAATCCTGTTACATGGAAGGGAAGGTTCCGCCCGGCATTGAAGAACCAGGAAATATTTCCCCGTGCAGTAAACGATCATCTCAACATATGGGTAGCCATTGGCGGTACACCTGAATCAGTAGTACGGGCAGGCCGGCATGGGTTACCCGTGATCTTTGCCATCATCGGCGGCAACCCGGCACAGTTTGTACCGCTGTTCAATTATTACAAAGAAGTGTACGAGCATTATGGCCATGATATGAAAAAATTACAGGTAGGCGTGCACATGCATAGTTTTTTTGGAGATAACAGCAAACAGATCGCAGATGAATATTACCCTTTGTATTCCGCACAAATGAACCAGGTTGGCAGTACCCGTGGCTGGCCTCCGTATCAACGGCATCAATATGATATGGGCAGGAGCAGCAATGGACATCTCATTATCGGCGATGCCAATGAAGCCATTGATAAAATTCTAAAGATGCATGAGATGTTCGCCCTCACCCGTTTTAGTGCACATATGGATGTGGGCGGGCCTTCGCATGGATCATTGATGAGATCTATCGAGATATTCGGAACAAAGATAGCACCTAAGGTGAGAGAAGCATTGAGGGTCGGGGGTTAAACAACCTGCCCAACCCGAAAGTTATTTGCCAGCAGCTTTTTTATCAATTACAAAGCTTCAATGCCTCGGTAGCTTTACTGCTTATCTGCAGCTTATTTATTTTTCCGGCTTTATTGTAGTAAAGTACAAGGGTTCCATATCCCATTTGAAAGGCATCCCAGTTGGTATCTTTTAATTTAGGGCTGCCAAGTAATGCGAATAGGCTGCTGCGGCTAGCCCCCATCAAAGAAGGTGTCATTTTGCCTTTAAAATGCTCGCCTATTTCTATATAAT
>CAYTQB010000120.1:0-3266 GCA_964439615.1 uncultured Ferruginibacter sp.
GAAGAAATGCTGAACAAATCGGCGAAAAAGATGTTTATCTGTTTTCAAATGACTGGAGTTATTATTGGTTTACTGACCGGTTTATTACATGTTCTTATCAATATGCAAGTATATAGCTAACAATTTGTTAAGAAAGCAGGCTGTTCCCCATTTTATTATACCACTCATCCTCTTAATAATATAAAATACGGGCTTTTAAGGACAACTTTGCACCCAGTTTAAAATTTAGAAAAAAATAATTGATGATGATCAACTTTACCAAATACTCTTTATTTCTGGCTTTTACCCTAAGCCTCTCTTTTACATTTGCTCAATTCCCCGGCGGTGCAGGTGGGAGAATGGGCGGACAAAATATGAATCTTGGTCACTTTTACGGCAAGATAGTGGAAACAACCAGTGGCAAGCCTGTTGAAGCTGCATCTATACAACTTATCCAAAATAAGTTTGACTCTGTAAGCAAAAAAAGAAAAGATGTAATAGTGAGCGGAATGCTTACCACTAAAAAAGGAGAATTCAGTTTAGAGAACCTGAACATAATGGCCAGTTACAAGTTAAAGATCACGGCGATTGGTTTTAAGTCTATTGAGCAGAAAGTTAATTTCGAGCTGAATATGGGCGCTGCAAAGAATGGCGATTTCACCAGTATGCTTAGCGGAGTGGATAAAGACCTGGGTAATATAAAACTGGAAGCAGACATCAAGCAATTGGAAAATGTGACAGTAAGCGCCAGCAAGTCGATCCTTGAAATGAAAATTGACCGTAAAGTTTTTAATGTGGAAAAAAACCTGACCAGTATTGGTGGAACTGCAGTAGATGTAATGAAGAATGTACCTTCTTTGAATGTTGATATTGATGGTAACGTATCCTTACGCAATGCCGCACCACAAATTTTTGTTGATGGAAGACCAACCACTCTTACTTTAGACCAGATTCCGGCCGATGAAATTGCCAGTGTGGAGATCATCACCAATCCTTCGGCAAAATTTGATGCCAGTGGTGGCGGTGCAGGAATACTTAATATTGTAATGAAGAAGAATAAGAAAGCGGGGTATAATGGCAATATCAATGCCAGTATTGATTCCCGCCTACGCCCGGCGTTTGGCGGCGATATTAATGTAAAACAGAATAAGATCAACTTTTTTGCAAGGGGGCGTTTAAATTACCGTAAATCCATCAGCACAAACAACAGCGACCGGATTAATTATTTAAACAACGATACCACTTCCCTTTTTATTCAAAACAACAAACCCATCAGCAGGGGCTATTTTGCTTTTTTAAGAGGCGGATTTGATTATTTTATTGATAACAGGAATACCATAACGGTTGGTGGCATGTATGTCAACGGACAGTTTAACAATACAGACTTTATCAATATACAAAGGGATACTTTATATAAGAACAACCCGTTGCTTACTGATTACGGCAACAGGGACACCCGTACTGCGTTTCAGTTTCGCAATGTAGGAGCCAGCATCAGTTACAAACATAATTTTGTAAAACCAAATAAAGAGTGGACGATCGATGCAAACTACAACAACAGCAGGAATGAGAACTCAGGCGATTACAGGACACAGTATTTTTACCCAGGCTACAATCCCAAAACGGCAGCCTTTGTTGAACGTACCGGTGGCAGCGGAGCAACCAAATTTTTTACTGCCCAGTCAGATTTTGTAAATCCCATCTCTGACAATGTTAAAATGGAAATGGGCATTAGAACAGCTATACGAAATTACAAAAGTAATTTATCCAACTTTGTGCAGGACGGAACCGGTAAATATGTATTGATCCCGGGTTTCAGCAATAACTATGAATTTAACGACCAGGTGTATGCTGCTTATGTAACCTTCAGCCAAAAAATTAAAAACTTTACCTACCAGCTTGGTTTACGTGCAGAAAGTTCAAGCTATACCGGGAAACTGCTCAGCACCAGTCAGAAATTTAAAAATGAATATCCTTTCAGCCTGTTCCCCAGTTTATTTCTAACCTATAAACTGAATGATAAATCAGACTTTCAGGTTAATTATTCACGCAAGATCAACAGGCCCAGTTTCTTCCAACTGATACCGAATTATGATATCTCCGATCCGTTGAATTTATCAATTGGAAATCCCAACTTGATACCTGAGTTCACCAACCTGGCGGAAGTTTCTTACCAGAACCAGTTAAGTAAAAAAACCAGTTTCCTCTCAACCCTGTATTTTAAAAATACTAATGGACTGATTACAAATTACCAGTACCAGGATAAAAACCCCAACCCCAATGCCAATCCGGATACCGTATTGATAACATCCTATGCCAATGCCAATACTAGTTACACCATAGGTTTGGAATTAACTACCAAAACCAAATTAACGAAGTGGTGGGATTTTACTGTAAATGTTAACCTGTTTAACTCCGCTTTAAAAGCGGGGGCCATAACCGGAGGGATTGACAATGACCAGTTCAGTATGTTTGGTAAAATCAACAACTCATTTACATTACCTAAGAACTTTTCTATTCAATTATCGGGCGATTACCAGGCCAAAACCATTTTGCCACCCAGCCGCGGCGGCGGTGGTGGTGGTATGATGATGATGTTTGGAGGTTCGCAAATCGGCGCACAGGGTTACATAAAACCCAACTACGGTGTGGACATTGCTATAAGAAAAGATTTTATGAAAAACAAAGCCGCATCGATAACTCTTTCAATGAATGATATTTTCAGAACTAAATTATTTGCAACACACTCCGAATCGCAGTTTTTTGTACAGGACAACAGTCGCCGTAGAGACCCACAGGTACTGCGCCTGAGCTTTAATTATCGATTCGGTAAAATGGATGTATCGCTGTTTAAAAAGAAAAGTATGAAAAGTGAAATGGAAAATATGCAAAACGCCCAGCAGGGAATGGGAAATTAAAAAAATCATTTTATCAATATAAAAGCCACTTTTTACAAGTGGCTTTTTTATGCCTGCCCTTAAATGTTATACGGCTTATCGGAAGTTATTTGGCTTTTTTAGCATTATTTTGCCGTAGCAAAATCTCCATATGAAGAATATTAATTTTAAACAGGTTCTCCCCCATGTAGTGGCTGTAATAATTTTTGTATTACTGTCAGTCTTTTTAAACAAGCCGGCGCTTGAAGGAAAGGCAGTACAACAGAGTGATGTGATACAGTGGAAAGCGATGGCACAGCAATCTTTTGAGTTTAAAGAAAAATACGGCCATTTCCCTAAATGGACCAACAGCATGATGAGTGGGATGCCCACTTTTCAAATAGCGCTTGA
>CAYTQB010000120.1:3366-6364 GCA_964439615.1 uncultured Ferruginibacter sp.
TTTCTGCATTGCTTAGTATGGCGATGGGTGCACTTATTGTTGGCACGGTGGCTATGATATACTGGCCAACTTATGAATTCAGTAAAGAAACGATGCGTGGCGGCAGAAGTGAGTTAACACAAAAGGATAAAAAGAATGCCACAAAAGGCGGCCTTGATAAAGATTATGCCTTTAACTGGAGTTATGGAAAGGCCGAAACAATGACCATGCTTGTACCCAATGCATTTGGCGCAAGTTCTTCCGAAGGGCTTGGCGAAGATTCTAAAGCCATGCAGGTGTTACAGGAAAATGCCGGCACCTTGCCCCAGGGCTTTGCGCAACAGATAGCACAATCCACCGGGATGTATTGGGGCGAATTACCCAGTACACAAGGCACCGTATATATGGGTGCTATCATTTGTTTGTTGTTCCTGTTCGGGGCTTTCCTTTCAAAAAGTGAACATAAATGGTGGCTCATTGCTATAACCCTCTTTGGTATTGTATTGGCCTGGGGCAAAAATTTTGAGGCGGTTAATTATTTTCTTTTCGATAACATGCCTTTCTATAAAAAGTTCAGGGCACCCTCCATGTCGTTGGTCATACCTCAGCTTTCTATGTCTTTACTGGCAGCCATATTCTTAAATGAATTCATTTCAATTACTGATAAAGAAAAATTGCAACAGCTTTTTAAAAAGTGTTTATACATCACTGGAGGCACTGCAGCTGTGCTGGTTCTCTTTTATTTCTTTTCAAATTTTTCAAATGATGCCACCGGTGAGCTGCGCAAAAGTATCAATGAAGGGTTACAGGGCAAAGGAGGCGATTTTACCAGAAGTTATTTCAGCGCCCTTAAAGCCGACCGCCAGGCATTTTACCTGAGTGATATGTGGAGAACACTTGGGTTTATGCTTGCTACCATTGCGGTAATGTTCCTGTACGCAGGAAAAATGATAAAGCCAGCGATTGTATATGCAGCACTCATTATTTTTTGCAGCATCGACCTGTTTGGTGTGAGCCGGAGATATTTAAAAGAAGAGAATTTTGTTGAACCTGCCGACCTGGAAGCTGGTTATGCCGATACCCGTGCCGATATCCAGTTGAAAGCCGATACCGGTTATTACAGGATCATCAATTTGGCATTCCCCGGTCAAAATGGCTATTCGGTTGACCTTGGTAATTCTTTCAATGATGCCATTGCATCTTATAAACATAATAATATTGGAGGCTACAGCCCTGCCAAGCTTGGTTTATACCAGGACCTGATAGAAAAACAGATATTCCCTAATATCCAGGCCTGGGGAACAAATCCGATGGCAAAAGACAGTTTCCCCGTGTTGAACATGCTGAACATGAAATATGCCATACTGCCCGATCAAAGAGATCAAAGACAGACACAGGCGGTATTGAATCCTTTTGCTTTAGGAAACTGCTGGCTGGTGAAAGAAGTAAAATTTGTGAAGAATGCTGATGAGGAAATGAATTCACTGAATTCCTTTGACCCGAAACAAGTAGCTTTTGTTGACGAAAGATTCAAAGCAACGGTTCCCTTCTCACCCGTTTATGATTCCGCAGCTTATATTAAACTCATCGAAAACAAAAACGACGAGATAAAATATGAGTTCAATGCAGCTACGAACCAGTTTGCTGTGTTTAGCGAAATTTATTATCCACATGGATGGAAAGCCCTCATTGATGGTAAAGAAGTTCCTTACTGCAAAACCAATTATGCATTGCGTGGGCTTGCCATACCACAGGGCAAGCATACCATTGACTTTGTTTTTGATCCTAAGTCGGTAAGCGTTGGAGAAGATATCACCAGGTATTCTCACCTGATCTCGATAGTGTTTGTGCTTTTTTGTTTATTCATGGTTTGGAAGAACAGGAATAAAACAGCCATTAATTCAAAAGCCGAATAATCCATTGCATACTGGCAACCAATATAAATTTATTGAACCTTATGATGGCCTGGCAAAGCGGATAAATGATAAGGCCAATCAATTGTATCAAAAATTATCGGTACTGGATATCAGCGATACTGAAATTGATGATTTTGGTAAACATTATTTCTCGAGCCACCACACAGGCAGGCGTTTGTTCTTCTCATTGCAAAGCAGTGTTGATATCATTTACAGGTCTGTAAAGAAAACAGGCAAAGAAGTTTCTGCCCTTTCATTTATTGATTATGGCGCCGGGCTGGGTACTCTTTTTTTACTGGCCGGTTCGGTTGGCTTTAAGCAGGTTTATTTTAATGATTACTTTCCTCAATGGGCCGGTTACGCAAAGGTCATCTGCGATAAGCTTGGTATCTCTATCACCGGTTTCATATCCGGCGATATTGATGCCGTAATTGATCATGGCAAAAGGAATAATGTTTATTTCGATATTGTAGCTTCCCGTAATGTTGTTGAGCATATTTATAACCTCCGGAACTTTTATTCAAAACTTCATCAGTCAGGCCTTACTACGGTATGCTATTCTACCACTACTGCTAACTATCATAATATAGCCATGCGGCTGAAGCATTATTGGTATCATAACAAAACAGAAAAGGCTTTTTATAAAAAACAAAGAGAGGATCATATAAAACAACGGGTGCCGAACATCAGTTCAGGTGACCTGTTGCAGCTCGTAAAATATACCCGGGGAAAAGCATTTGAAGACCTTACAGAAGCCATAGACCTGTATTTTGCAAAAAGAACAATTCCCCCGGTTGAATTTTTAGGAACCAATACCTGTGATTGTGATACAGGTGTGTGGGCAGAACACCTGATTACCCGGAAAAATTATATCGACATAACAGGAAAAGCCGGCTTTACGCTGGAATATACAGCCGGATTTTGGGATACACATTATAAATATACCGTTGTAAATTTACTCACGGGTTTTTTGAACCGGATAATAAAACTATCTGGTAAAAAAGGCTATTGGTTTGCCCCCTTCGTAAATATAGTGGCCATTAAAAAACAACAATGAACCAGCCGGTAAATGTATTAAGCCTTGTTTCTTACAAATTTTTACC
>CAYTQB010000121.1:0-1827 GCA_964439615.1 uncultured Ferruginibacter sp.
TGGGAACTGTGGTGGGATGGCGCCAATGGTGAAGGGCCGAACGGAAAGCGACAGGTGTATGATTGGAAAAGGTTTGAAAAAACGGTTCGTGACCTATCACCAAACACGGTTGTTTTCAGTGATATTGGCCCTGATATCCGCTGGGTGGGCAATGAGAGCGGCATTGCCGGAAAAACGAATTGGAATACATTGGATACTGCTGGCTTTACAAGAGGTGCAGGCGGACCTCCGCAGGATACATTGAACAGCGGCAATGTGAATGGGCAGCACTGGATACCGGCAGAATGTGATGTAAGCATCAGACCCGGATGGTTTTACCACAAAGCAGAAGACAACAAAGTAAAAACTCCGGAACGATTGTTTGATTTGTATTTAAAAAGTGTTGGCCGCGGTGCCAATTTATTATTGAATGTACCGCCGGATGGGAGAGGATTGATCCATGAAAATGATTCGGTGGCATTGATCGGGTTTAATAAACTGCTTTCCCGGAATTTTTCGGATAATCGCTTTTATTATGCAGCCACCTATCATCTCGTTCAAGGTAATATTAAAAGTGCTCCTGAATTAAATGATCACAATTATAAAACAGCGGTTACCATACTGGAACCAGGTAAGGAACCGGTTGGTGTTGAATTGACATTGAAACAGAACGCAAAGATAAACAGCATTGTTTTGCATGAGGATATTACAAAAGGACAGCATTGCAGTAAATTTAAATTATCGCTGTTTAACATTGGTGATGAAAAGGATGAAATGGTTAAAGAGATCTATGGTACAACGATTGGTAATAAAAGGATCATTACATTTCCGGCAGTTTTTGTAAATACAATTGAGTTAACCATCATAGAACAGAAGGGTACAACGGGTATATGTGAAATTGAGGCTTATTTAATTGATGAAAAGTTGGTTGAAAAATAACCCCTGCATTACCTGTTCACCACAAATTTCTCCACCCCGATAACCTTGCCATCTTTATTCAATACTGCCAGGTAGGTACCGCTGGCAAGCCCTGATACAGAAAGAGAATTGCTGCTGGTTGTAATGTTCATCTCTTTTACTTTTCTTCCACTTGCATCAAATACAGATAAAATAGAAGGAAGAATATTTATCGTTAGCTTCAGGTCTGATCCGTTTGTGGGGTTATTATATAATGCAAATAGCACAACATTACCAAACTGAGCCGTTTTTATTTCCGATAACTGGGAGCTGTTATCAATATCCACTTCTTTCAGCCTGTAATAATTGATTCCTTTTTTTGGGCTGAGGTCAAAGTAGTTGTAATCAATGTGTGATGTGCTGTTACCTGCAGCCTTCACCCAGCCTATTTTTTCAAAGTTCAGGCCATCAATACTTCTTTCAATATCAAAGCGGTCGCTGTTTTGTTCTGTGGCGGTACGCCAGCTGAGGTGGGCTTTGCTGCCTTCGGCCTTTACATTGAAGTAAAGAAGTTTTACCGGCAGTGGCACTTGCTTGTCGAATTGTATCACATTGGTGAGCGACCATTTCCCATTCAGTTCTTTGGTGCGTATAAAAAGATAATGAAGCCCATTAGGTAGCCCGGCTAAGCTTGCGCCAAATGAAAAATCAGAAATATTTGTCCCCAGTCCGCCGCCGAATGGAATAGCTGTTCCGTTGCCGAAACCGGGATCCGTATCAAAGAAATATTCTCCTCCCGAAAAATTATCCTGTACAATGTCTTTAAAGAATAACCAGCGGTTGGTGAGTCCCCAGGTTCCGTTAATGTCCTTTGTTCTCAGGTAAATATTATGTACCCCCATGCTTAGTGAACTGATGTCAATAGGTATGGCCACGTTAGCGATGTTTGCA
>CAYTQB010000121.1:1927-5834 GCA_964439615.1 uncultured Ferruginibacter sp.
GGATCGGTATCAATAAAATATTCAAACTTGTTTGCATTCACAGCTGCAATATCCTTTACAAACACCCAGCGGTTGGTAAGGCTCCAGGAGCCTGCATCGTCTTTTGAACGCAGGTAAATAGTATGAAATCCTTTTGACAGTGCAGAGATGTCAACAGGGATAGCGACATTAGTGATATTGCTTCCTGCAGTGATAGGAACATCGGTTGCACTGCCAAATCCGGGATCAGTGTCCACAAAATATTCAAGCTTGTTTACATTGGCTGCTGCAATATCTTTTACAAACATCCAGCGCCTGGTGAGCGACCAGTTGCCTGCATCATCTCTTGAGCGCAGGTAAACATTATGAAATCCTTTGGATAAAGCAGAAATGTCAACAGCCACAAGCAGGTTGCTGATATTTGCCGCCGCGGTTATCGAAACATCAGTTGCATTGCCAAATCCGGGATCGGTATCCACGAAATATTCAACCTTATTAATGATCTGTGCAAATGAATGCATTGACAGAATCAGGAGAATAACAATATATTTAACAGCCTTCATGATTCAGCAATCAATTATTTGTTCTTGTACTGATGGTGATATTAAGTGTATTGGATGTAGTGGTAGCCGGTGCAGCCAGCTTATAAATACTCGGCACATTTGAAATGCCCGACAATACATAAGAAATACCGGTAGCTGAATTGCCGAATACGCCACAGTCTCCGCTGGTGGTAGTACCGTTCCATGCTGCTCCAATTGCAGTACTGCCTGCTTTCAATTGCCAGCGGCTGTCTTCACTGAAAGCAGGATTGGTATTGAGATGGTCTTCAAATACCGTACTCATGGTCACGCTTGACTGGTTGCCATTCAACGTTCCGAACTGGGTGCTATTGCCGATATTGCTCCGGCTGTCGCAACTGGTCATATTTACCGTATGGGTATTCACACAGATATTATTCCATACCCTGAACCCTGTTAAATTGCTTGCGCCGAATGAAGAAGCAGATGACATGATATTATTCATGAAATCCCCATTACTGGTAGCTCCAAGGCTTATGGCATTTGAAATAACATTGTTATTGATCTGGAGATTAGTGGCCGGGTTTCCATCTCCGCCAATAGATGCGTTTGTGGTGTTATCAATATAATTTTGCGATACCTGTACATTACTGCAGAGGCCCAATGTTACATTGGCTAGCCTGTTTCGCCGGATAATGATATTAGAGACACCGTTTGTTACCGTTAATGTACTGGTCAAACTAACACCTTCCAGTACACTTCCATTGCTCCCGGTATTAAACAGGACTGTTGCAAAGAGAGATGTTGCAGGGTTGGCCTGCAGGTCGGGATTTGCATTGGCACCCAATGTACCAAGCAAATAGCCATTGCCAATGATGATAAGCTGTTTGGTAATTGTAAGTGAGCCATACGATGCGCCGCTTGCTTCTATGTGAAGTGTGTCGCCGTTAACAACACTGGCCGAATTATGGGCTGTCTGCGCAGTCGTAAAATCGGCAGGAACACCTGTGTTATTTACCCGCCAGATCTTGGCGGAAGCATTTATCATTAGTAAAATACTACTGATAAGAAGGAGAAGATACTTTTTCATAAAATTACTTTTGACTTTACGAAGCTATCTTTCCAGGAGGGGGGAGACAATACTCCCGGGAGAGTATTTCGAAAGGGATTAATGTTCTAATTTACAAAAGCACTATTGCTTATAAATGCAGAATGTTACTGTCGGTTCATTATTCCTGTACTGCGAAACACTGATTTTAAATCCATTTGTATAATAATCATATTCTGTTTGTTCTGTTAAACCGGTAGTTGATGTGTTGATACGATATTCGGTGCCAAGAAAAAATTTTATAAAACCGGAGAATGGATCGGCTGTTTCACTGGAAAATAGCTTTTTTGTTTCTCCTTTTACATAGTCCTTAAAATCCGGATAGAAAGTAATAGCCTTCAGTTTATCATCCGTTATGTTCCATTCGAGCCTGAACAGATCTGTTGGCCCTGAGCCGAGTAATGATAATTTATCATTTACCGTAAACCGGGTTTCAGAACTAACCGGATCATATTTTTCTTCATAACCCCAGTTTCTTTTTTCAATTAGTTTTTTTACATCTTCCTTTTTCATACCCAGGCTTATCCCCGCTACTGTTATTTTATCTGAATTAATACTGGGGTACTGGGTAATATCCTCTTTTGTTATTTCCCTTTCAAAAATGGAATTAAAAAAAGTATCTCTGTTTTTTTGATTTACAGTATCGGTACCTGTAACAGAAAATACGATTACATTATGGTCATTTATTTTGTCTCCTTCACTCCGTTTTAATATTAATTTAAATTCGGGAGAACCAGAACCATCTTTTATTTTTTTCGTAAACGTATAGCTAATATAATAAAATAAAAAGGCGTTATATTCATTCCATTCGGTGACCTCTTTTTTGACTGAATAACCAGGAAGACAGGCTGCTATCTTTGCTTTTATTCCATCCATTTTTTTAAGTGCAACTCCGTTTCCCTTCTCTGCGGGATAACGGATAGAAAGAACAGCAGCATAAGTATCAGGGGGGACAACACTCCAGGACTGACTGTAATCCAGATCGCCGCCTGAAATATACCAATGTTCAAATCCTTCTAATTTAAGGCTGGTCGTATAGAATTTTTCAATGTAATTTTTAATGGGATGATCGCTGTAAAAATGCAGTTCCTTTTTATCTTCTGTATTTTCATTTATTGTTTTAAAATTTGTAGCCGCATTCTTTTCAAGCTGGCGAAGTACAGTACAAAATGATGCATTTTTAATTTGGGTTGTAGTGGGTTTTTGGGCAAACAGGATCTGCCAGGAAATCAGCCAGCAACAAATACTAAGCAACTTTTTCATTATAAATAAGTGTCTGTAAAACTATCTGACTGAATGGGGCAAAGCAATACTCCCGGGAGAGTATTTTATACAGTAAAAAAGGTAAAGAATACTCCTTTAAGAGTATAGATTGCCGGCTGTAGGTAATTATATTTGTTAAAAAGATGTATATGAAAAAGTTTCTTTTTTACTCCTTGTCTTTTTTCATAATTATTTCAGCACAGGCGCAGCAGCCTTTACCGGATTGCAAGGACATGAAAGAAAAAATTATTACGGTTCAAAATTCCCTGGATAAGCTGATGTCTTTTAAAAAAACGGAGAAAAGTAAAAATGCCAGGGAAACTGTTTATAATTCTGATTTTGAATTGTGCGGGAAGAAAGCTACTGTAAAGGAAGAAAACCTGTCAATTACTTTGCAGTTTGATTTTAAAAGTGAAGATTACTCGGCTGATGTGCACACCTTCAGCAATTTTAAAAATAAAATACTGGGAGTTCTCAAAGAAGTTTTTGCCAAATGGACAAAGAAACAGAGTGAGCTTGATGAAGACGAATTCAGAACCATTACTGACTATTTTTATGAAACAGGAGACAATATGTTTTTTACAAAAAATTACATAAAACTTTATACCTATATCACGGATGATGAACGGACTTTCTCATTGGAATTTGTTCATTGGAAGGACTAACTTATTTTCCCGGTTCATGTGTTGCTTTAATAGTGATATGGGTTCCCTGCCCGTAGTGCGATTCAATCTTTAAAAACAAATTACTTCCCCTTGCCCTTTCCTCCATATTCATCAAACCATAATGGCCGGTAATTTCTTTGTTGCCTGTGTCAAATCCTTTTCCATTATCGCTGATGGTGATAGAGAAATTGTTTTTATCAGCATCAGCTTTTAGTGTGAGTGTGGTTGCCTGTGCATGTTTGCAGGCATTGGTAATGGCTTCCTGGCAAATGCGGAAGAGTTGCAAAGCGGTACCGGAGTTTAATTGATGGTTGACAGAAATATTTTCTTCTGTTTGCAGTTGTAATGGCGGATACGCTTCAATATGCCGT
>CAYTQB010000122.1:0-5610 GCA_964439615.1 uncultured Ferruginibacter sp.
TGCCGACAGGCAGGCTCCCCCGAATGGAGGACTTTAAAGAGAATAATTATTTAAATAGTTTTTTATTTATGCAGGAGACAAACTCTACAAACTCAGGAAAGGATTTAAAATTATCAGAGTCTTCAAAAGCCCTCTCCTTCGGAGGGGGTTTGGGGGAGGTTGTAATAAGGAGAGCAGTTAAAGAAGATTGCAAAAGAATGATGGAACTGGTACGTGAACTGGCAGTTTATGAAAAGGAGCCGGATGCAGTGACCGTAACCTTTGATCACTTTCTGGAAAGTGGTTTTGGCCCCAACCCGATTTGGCATGCTTTTGTGGCAACCTCACCCCGTCCCTCTCCAAATGGAGAGGGTGAGGCGGAGACCGGAGCGGAGGGTGAGGTTGTTGGCTTTGCCCTCTGGTACATCCGCTACAGCACCTGGAAGGGGCAGCGTCTTTACCTGGAAGACCTGTTGGTTACCGAAAAAATGAGGGGGCAAGGAATCGGTAAATTATTATTTGACAGGCTGATTGAAGAATGTAGAGAAAAAAAATACAGCGGCATGGTTTGGCAGGTACTTGACTGGAATGAACCGGCCATCAATTTTTATAAAAAATATCCAACCGTGAATTTTGACAGCGGCTGGATGAATTGCTCCATCAATTTTTAGAAAATTTATTTTTAATACAGGCAACGGACTATTTAAAGGAAGTATCTGAGCTATATTGTATCTTCTTTTCACTCAAACCTTACGATCATGTTTTTCACCCTAACAAAGAAAATTCTGTACAGGAATGCATTGTTACTCTTTACAGCAGTTTTATTTTTCTCCTGCCAGAAAGAATTAAGTATTGACAATGGTACTGGCAGCCTTCCTCCCGACCTTAAAACCAAGATCAGTTCATCCGTATCGGGCTTTGTAACAGATGAGAACAATGCTGCAGTAATGGGAGCCACCGTACAATTTGGCTCAAGTGCAACTATTACAGATAAGTTCGGGTATTTTGAAGCAAAGAATGTGCAGGTGGTAAAAAATGCAGCATTTGTTACAGTAAGCAAACCAGGTTATTTTAAAGGCATTAAAACCTATATCGCTAAGGAAGGCAAATCTGCTTTCTTCAGGATAAAATTAATTCCCAAAACAATTGTTGGCAATATAAACGGAACAAGTGGCGGATCTGTTACATTAACCAATGGTTTAAGCATTGCATTACCTGCAGGCGCTGTTGTGAATGCTGCTACCAATGTGGCTTATACAGGAACAGTTAACGTTGCAGCATTCTGGATAAATCCTGAGGCTGCTGATTTAAATAAAATAATGCCCGGTGATCTGAGAGGCATAGATAAGGATGGCTCTTTAAAACTGTTGCAAACATTCGGAATGGCTGCCGTGGAGTTAACCGGCGCATCGGGAGAACTATTGCAAATTGCAACCGGCAAAAAGGCAACAATTACGCTGCCGATACCTGCATCTCTTACTGCCTCTGCGCCTGCTTCTATTCCTTTATGGTATTTTGATGAAATCAACGGTTTATGGAAAGAACAGGGCAGTGCTGTAAAAACGGGTAATACTTATGTGGGTGATGTGAGCCATTTTTCTTTTTGGAATTATGATGTCCCTGGCAATTATGTACAATTTGATTGTACATTAAAAGATGCAGCAGGAAATCCGATTCCTTTTGTCCCTGTGCAGATTACAGTTTCCGGAACAAATAATTATGCTTATGGTTACACAGACGCTTCAGGTTATGTTGGCGGAGCTGTACCTGCCAATGCAATATTGGATTTAAAAGTACATCCAGTATATTATTGTACTACACCAATTTACACACAAACATTTGCTACAACGAATGCAAATATTTCACTCGGTGTCATTACAATCGCAAACAATACTGCTATAGTATCCGGTACTGCAACAGATTGCAATAATAACCCTGTTACAAACGGATATATTATCCTGTTGAATAGCGGGCATTACACCTGGTATCCTTTAAGTAATACAGGCACATTTAGTTTTTCTACAATACTATGCAGCAATCCTAATGCTGTAACCATTGTTGCCGAAGATTTAACGGCAATGCAGCAAAGCGCACCTATCATCACAAATTTAATTGTTGGAGCTAATACCATCGGAAATTTGCAGGCCTGCAATAATTCAATAGCTGAATTTCTAACCTATACAATCAATGGAACAAATTATTCATATACTGCTCCTGTAGACAGTGTGACTTATGGTGGCAATGCATTAGAAATTGGGGTATCGGCCAATATTATAGGAACGATGAACCCGGCGTATCTTGTATTTGCTGCGCCAGGCATTGGTTTAAACAGTTCGCAACTGTTAAGCAGCTTTACAACAACACAAATGCAAAATACCACAATCCCAAACCCAATCTCTGTTCATATTACAGAATATGGTGCAGTAGGACAATTTGTTAGCGGAAACTTTACAGGAACTTTTGTTTATTTCCAACCACCAAATACTGTTTACAATGTTACCTGTAGTTTCAGGGTAAGACGAACTTTTTAAACCCCTTGAAAATTTTATAAGGGCCTCCATGAAATAATTGTGGCCTTTTATTTTTCTCTTTTCGTCTCCTTTTTTAAACGGTTCTTGACTTACCTTTGCCCCCTCAAATAAAGAACACATGGCGGAAAAGATCTCAATGGCCCCCAACGGCAAACTGAATGTACCCAACAACCCTACTATCCCATTCATTGAAGGCGATGGCATTGGCCCCGACATCTGGAAAGCAGCAGTAAGGGTTTTGGATGCAGCTGTTGAAAAAGCCTACAAAGGCGAAAAGAAAATTGAGTGGATGAAGGTATTGGCCGGGCAGGAAGCCTTTGATAAAACCGGCAGCTGGATGCCTGATGAAACGATGCAGGCATTTAAAGATTACCTTATCTCCATTAAAGGCCCGTTAACAACACCGGTTGGTGGCGGTATCAGAAGTTTAAATGTTGCATTGCGGCAGGAACTTGATCTTTATGTTTGTCTGCGCCCCGTAAAATATTTCGAAGGCGTTCCTTCTCCCATGTGGCACCCGGAAAAAGTGAATATGATCATCTTCCGGGAAAATACCGAAGACATTTATGCAGGTATAGAATTTATGACAGGTACACCCGAAGCAAAAAAGCTCCGTGATTTTTTGATCAATGAAATGGGTGTTAAGAGTTTTCGTTTTCCTGAAACCACTTCACTGGGTGTAAAACCGGTAAGTAAAGAAGGAAGTGAGCGACTGATACGTTCAGCCATTCAATATGCCATTGAACATAATTTACCAAGTGTAACGATCGTACACAAGGGTAATATTATGAAATTCACCGAAGGCGCTTTTAAGAACTGGGGATACGAACTGGCGGAAAGGGAATTTGCTGATAAAGTATATACCTGGAACCAGTGGGAAAAAACAAAAAAAGAAAGTGGTGAAGCGGTTGCCAATGAAGAAATGAAAGTTGCCGGCATCGGGCATAAGGTAATTATTAAAGATGCCATTGCCGATAATTTTTTACAACAGGCATTGTTGGCTCCGCAGGATTATTCTGTAATTGCAACACTCAATTTAAATGGTGATTATATAAGCGATGCACTGGCCGCCCAGGTAGGTGGCATCGGCATTGCACCCGGCGCTAATATTAATTACTTAACAGGCCATGCAGTATTTGAAGCAACTCATGGTACGGCTCCACGCTTTGCTAATACCAATACCATGAACCCCTCCTCTGTTATTTTAAGCGGTGTAATGATGCTGGAATACATGGGCTGGAGAGATGCAGCAGAATTAATTACCAATGCGGTTGGTAAAACCATCCGAAGTAAAAAAGTGACGATAGATTTTCATAACCTGATGGAGCATGCAACACTGCTGAAGACGAGTGAGTTTGGGGATGAGATCATCAGGAATTTATAATAGGACTGTCATGCTGAGGCACGAAGCATCCCTTTTCTAATTATAAGATTCTTCGCTATCGCTCAGAATGACAAATAAAAATTAAATACTTTCGCAAAAAAATAAAATCGAATCATGGCAAAAATAAAAGTAGCAAACCCCGTTGTTGAATTAGACGGCGATGAGATGACAAGGATCATCTGGAAATTCATTAAAGACAAACTGATACTCCCTTACCTGGATGTTCCCATTCAGTATTATGACCTGGGCATGGAATACCGTGACCAGACTGATGATAAGGTAACCGTTGATGCGGCCAATGCCATCAAGGCCTGCGGCGTAGGTATCAAATGTGCCACCATCACTCCTGATGAAGCAAGAGTAACAGAGTTCAAACTAAAACAAATGTGGAAGTCTCCCAACGGAACCATTCGTAATATTTTAGATGGTACTGTTTTTCGTGAACCAATCGTGATGCAGAATGTACCAAGGCTGGTTACCAACTGGACTGCTCCCATCATCGTTGGTCGTCATGCTTTTGGCGACCAGTACCGGGCTACTGATACCGTAATAAAAGGAAAAGGTAAATTAACTATGACCTTTACTCCCGAAGGCGGAGGCGAAGCACAAAGTTTTGAAGTGTACAATTATAAAGGAGACGGCGTTGCCTTGTGCATGTACAATATCGATGAAAGTATTTATGGTTTTGCCCGCAGCTGTTTCAATATGGCGCTCAGCAAAAAATGGCCATTGTATCTTTCAACAAAAAATACCATCCTTAAAAAATACGACGGACGCTTCAAGGATATTTTTGAAGAAGTGTATCAAAAAGAATTTAAGGCTGCATTTGATGCTGCGAAAATTGTATATGAACACCGCCTCATTGATGATATGGTTGCCAGTGCTTTAAAATGGAACGGCAATTTTGTATGGGCCTGTAAAAATTATGACGGTGATGTACAAAGCGATACTGTTGCACAGGGATTTGGTTCATTAGGTTTGATGACATCTGTATTGGTTACTCCTGATGGAAAGACCATGGAAGCAGAAGCTGCACACGGAACCGTAACACGCCACTACCGTGAACACCAGGCAGGCAAACCAACATCTACCAATCCAATTGCATCCATTTTTGCATGGACAAGAGGTTTGGCCTTTCGTGGTAAATTAGATAACAATCAACCGCTGATTGATTTTTGTAATGCTTTGGAAGCCGTTTGTATTGAAACTGTTGAAAGCGGTAAGATGACCAAGGACCTCGCTGTTTGTATACACGGTAATAAAGTGAATCATGGTGAACATTATTTGTATACCGAAGAGTTTCTGGATGCTATTGATGCGAATTTGAAAAAGAAAATGGGATTATAATTATAACTATCTCAAAACAGACCAAAGGGCAGCAATAATAGCTGCCCTTTTTATTTTATGATCGTTTGCGGTAATTAATCACCGCCCAGGTATTGAATACAATACCCAATCCAAGCACAGAGAAGAATTGAACTTTAACATCGGCAAAACTACTGCCCTTCAATACCACCATCCGCATCACTTCTATAAAGTAAGCCACGGGATTTATTTTGGTGATCCACTTCGCCCATTCGGGCATACTTTCAATGGGTGTGTACAATCCGCCCAACAGCATGAACAGCATCATCACGAAGAAACTCACAAAAGTTGCCTGTGTTTGTGTTTCGGCATAGGTAGAGATGAGTAACCCTACTCCCAGCAGCGTGAAAA
>CAYTQB010000123.1:0-5589 GCA_964439615.1 uncultured Ferruginibacter sp.
TACAGAATGTATCTGTAACATTAGTGGTAAAGCCCACGGTAAAAACATTGCCGAGTGTTATGGTCTGACTTGTGGTATCATTACAACTACCGTTTGAAACTATCAGTTGCACCGTAACGGATGGCGTTGCAACCGGGAAGTTCACCGAAACATTCTGGCCTGTTGCCGTACTACCATCGCTGAATGACCAGTTCCATGAATTGACTCCATTACCGCCTGGGTGTGAAAGCACAATATTATCGTTTACACAACCCCAGTTAACCACACTGGTGAAAACTGCAGAAGGCTTACCTGCTATATTTATCACGGTACTGTTACTCCCTAAAACCGGAGCTTTTATGCAAGTGTCATATATTGGATTATTTGTTAACCAGGTTCCAACAGTATAGTTACCTCCTGTAGTAATAGGCGTTGCCAGTTGCAATAATATAGAATGTGAATACCCTTGCACACAACTGGTGGCATCTCCTGTTGCAGAAACAATATTTGTAGAAGACCCATTAATAAAAAATTGTACACCGCTTGGTATTATACTACTGCACACAATAGGATGGTTGTAAAATATTTTTAGTGTGGAAGGTGAGCATTTATTAAATTGAACAGAGTCTATAATGGGTGGTGGGGCCTGGGTTGCGGTAAATGATTTTGAATAGCCAGGAGGTATAAAAGAGAAGCACGAATCCGACAAAGTATTTCCATCAAAAATACTATTATTAATAACCACATTACGGGTGCCCGCCGGTAGCGATGCGCCTAAGTTCATTATAACCTGAGAAGTTAAACCGCCTGGTGTACAAGTATAACTGATAGAAGCAACAGGCCAGACTGGGATTATGTAGAATTCATCTCCTGCAGCACTTATGCTTGCACATCTGATTGGTTTATCAAAATTCAGCACCACTTTATCAGGGTGGCACTCATCAAAACCGATTGACTGAATCACTGGTGGAGGCGTGGTCACTGTAATATTAAACGGTGTGCTGTTACCAACGGGTATCTGATTATTACAGGTATCAACCAGGGTATTGCCATCACCGCCGTTATTAATTACCAATTGATAATTGCCTGGCGGTAATGGATTTTGTAAAACAATTTGCACAGTGCTTGTATATGTCGGGCCGGTACCGCAAACAGATTGTATTGAAGTGATCGTAGGATTGCCCGGGAAAATAGAAAATTCACTGAAGTTTGGCTGGGTTATACTAGTACACCAAACCGGTTTGGAAAGTGTAACATCTAAAACAGTGGGTGCGCAGCCGGTAAAGGTTACGCCGGTAACAGCAACGGGGGGTACTGCAACCACAGTAAATGGTATGGTAAACCCGGTTACCATATCAACTCCGCAAACATCTTTGAATGTATCCCCATCTTCTATTCCAGGGTTAACAATAAGATTATAATTACCTGCAGCTAATGGATTCTGCAATTGTATGGTCAACTCAGTTATGGTTCCCTGTGGAGAGGAGCAGGTAGAGCTTACTCCGGTGATGACCGGTGCACCGGGAGTGATGGAAAATTCACTGCCAGAGTTTGTAACGCTGGAACATCTTATATCTTTTGAAAAAACTACTTTTAGTAAAGAAGTATTGCAACCAACCGTGTTTACGCTATTAATGACAGGAGCAACGTTGTTTGTTATCACTGCATCTCCCCCGTTGAATGTAAGTGTATAACCCTGTGGATTAGATTGTGGTGTCCAGTTGGTAACCATCAGCATATAATCATGCCCTGTAACCAAGGTGGCAAATTGATTATATCTCGGTCCAGCAGAACAATTCACATTACCCGAACCTGCGGCTGTGCAGCCGGTTGTACCCAGGTCACCACTTATGTTTGAAGATATATGCATACTTGGGTCTGAATATATATCGTTGAGGTTGGTATGCCCTGTAACGTCAAATAATGCCCAGTCAAAATCATCTGTATTCATATCTGGAGTAATAAGGAAACCCAGTCCCAAAGCACCCGGTGCATAACAATGAAATTTATACCAGTAAGATCTTTCTGTAAGGAGTCCTTCCGGGCATGGCGCCGGATTTACCGGCGTATTTAAACAGTTGAACACATTCGCCTGATAAAAACTGGTAGTGCCACAAACTGCAATAGCCGTCTGGGGTGTCATCCCCGGAATTGTAGAACATTGGGGTTGAGCTTTTACAATAAATGTAATAAAGGAAAAGGCAAGTAGCAGAGTTAATCTCATTGTGTAATTTTGGATTTGTAAATTTAATCAAAAAGCCTGCCCGATTTACTAATATTGCAGATAAACTTTACACATGGTAAAAATTCCTCCTTACTTACAAAAAGGCGACTGCATTGGTATCACCTGCCCTGCCGGCTATATGGATGCAAAGAAGGCACAAACCTGCATCAAAACCTTACAGGGCTGGGGCTTTGAAGTTATGGTGGGCAAAACGCTGGGCAGCAAGTCAAAAAATTATTTCAGCGCAGCTGATGCCGGCAGGAGGGATGAACTGCAGGCCATGCTGGATGATGAAAATATCAAGGCCATACTTTTTGGGCGTGGCGGCTATGGTCTCGGGCGTATCATTGATGAGCTGGATTTTACCCGGTTTACAAAAAATCCCAAATGGATAATTGGTTTCAGCGACATTACCGTTCTGCATGCACACCTGAATACAAAAATAAAAACAGCTTCCTTACATGCACCCATGGCCGCTGCATTTAATGATGGAGAGAATGAGTTTATCAAGTCACTTCATCATGCTATTACCGGCAAGAAAGCAAAATACGAATGTGCTGCACACGCTTTCAATAAAACCGGGACAACCACGGCCGAACTGGTTGGCGGAAATCTTTCCTTACTGGCACATCTTACCGGCACCGCCTCGGCGCTCAACACAAAAAACAAAATACTTTTTATAGAAGACATCGGCGAATACATTTATAATGTTGACCGCATGATGTACCAGTTAAAACGAAGCGGACAGTTAGCCGGGCTTGCCGGGCTTATTGTTGGCGGTTTCACTGATATGAAAGATACCGAAAGGCCTTTCGGAAAGACCGCTTACGAAGTGATAAAAGAGATCACAGCTCCTTATCATTATCCCGTTTGTTTTGGTTTCCCCGTAAGCCACGGAAAAGAGAATTATGCACTTAAAGTGGGGGGTATGTATACTTTGTCTGTAAAAAAGAACAGTGTAAAACTTTCGGAGAAATAATTTTTTTCACGCAAAGCGGCAAAGATTTGAAGGCGCAAAGAGAACTTAGCGGCTTTGCTCCTTTGCGTCTTTGCGTGAAACTGGTATTTATTGCAACCCCAGCAAGCTATCCAGCTTTTGTTTGAAGAGACCGAAATCATTCAGGTTATGATGTGTTCCTTTTTCAATCGTAATAAATTCATCGGTGGGTTTTAGTATTTTTTTCAATCTTGCTGCATTGCGGTAAGGTATCACTCCATCTTTGGTGCCATGAAAAATGGTTATAGGGCAATGTGTATCGGCTAAAAATTCGTTGGTGGGTATTTTATAATTACTCATAGCCGCAGTTGGATAAATAGGCGCATAACAACTGAACAGCGAAGGGATGCTATAATACGGAGTTTCTAATATCAGCCTTTTACAGGCCGATTCGGACGCTACATAAGCTGCGATACCTGTACCAAAAGATTTTCCATAAATAATGATACTGTCCTTACCATAGCGGCTTGCAGCCATCTTCTGCAACTGCAAAGCCTGCTGGTACATTTTTTTTTCAGTACGTTCGCCGGTACTCTTTCCAAAGCCGGGATAGTCTTCCATCCATACTTCGTAACCATGTTTGGTGAAGTTGGCGGCAAATTTTGCATACCGCTCTACGTTCTGCCTGTTGCCATGAAAATAAATGACCACTCCCCTTCTCACCGAATCCTTTGGAAAGAATTTTATCATGTTCATCGTATCGGTCTCATTGAAGGGTATATCCAGTTCCTGAAACGGAACTTCAAAATCATATACATATGCCCTGGATAATTTTTCGGGGTGAAATAAAAATTTCTCCTGCAGGTAGTAGAGTGCAATGCCGATACTGCTGTATACTATGATGATGATCTTAAGCCAGCGTAAGATTATTTTTCGGTTCATTTTACAAAAGTACGTATGAGTTAGGTGTTAGATGTTAGGAGTTATGGGTAATGGCAAATGATAAATGATAAACTACGATTTTTACTTTTGAATTTTGCCTTCCTTAGTATTGCAAAATATCCCTGATAAAATTATGGTACTCGGGGAAAGTGGGCAGGTTATTATGTTTACCACCTGCAATGCGGATCAACGTTATTTTCCTGGGGTTCAGCGCCTGCAGTTTTTCGCTATTGCTGATGGGTATCAGCCAGTCGCCGGTGCCATGAAGGATGTACGTATGACAATTCACATGTTTTATCCATTTATCGGTACGCAAGTGATACCGCAACACATATTTCACCGGCAGTATGGGTAAAAAGCGTTCAATGGTTTTTTTAAAACTGAAATAAGGTGCATCAAGAATAAGGTAACGGGGTTTATTATCGCTGGCTATCTTACAGGCAAAGCCGCTGCCCAGGCTTCTTCCATAAACGATCAGGTGGTGTTCCGAAAATTTTTTAAGTAGTGTCTCGTATACAAACTGCATATCGCCCAACATCGCTTTTTCATTTCTTTTGCCGGTGCTTTTACCAAAGCCCCGGTAATCAACCAGCACCACATCATATCCATAGCGATAAAAATCCCGGGCATATTTTGCCCAGCCTTTAATACTCCTGCTGTTGCCATGAAAATAAAGTATTAACCCTAAAGGTTTCTCCACCGTAAAATGCAAACCATTTATCCGTACGCCGGGTTCCACATCAAAGAACAGTTCTTCAAAAGGCACATCGTATTTATAAATGAAATCCTGTTTTAGTTTTTCGGGTTTGAAAATAAATTTCTCCTGCAATAGATAAGCAGCAAGCGAAAGGAATGCAATGCCCCCGATGATATAGAGAACGAGTTGAAGCAAAAGTTAGTTTAAAGTTTGAAGTTTAAGGTTATCACATCTCGTTAAGTTAAGTATTCTCTGCATAACTACAAACCTTAAACTTTAAACCTGTAACCTTAAACCTCAAACTGCTTCTTCCACGCTTCGGTGCCGCCAATAAGATTAAAGAGATTAGTTAACGGAAATTTTTCCTGCAGGCGTTGGATGGCAACCTGGCTGCGTATACCTTTTCGGCAATAGAGGATGACCGGTTTATCGGTAGCTATTTTACCGGCCTGCTGCACAATTTCATTCAGGGGGATCAACTGGCCGCCGATATTGAATTCGGCGTGTTCACCAGGTTCACGAACATCTATCAGCTGAAGATCTTCTTTGTTGTCTATTTTTTGCTGAAGTACTATGGCTGTTATGGATTGCATATCTGCACAGGAGATTTAGAGTTGATGAGTTAATATCTTTTTTACATACATGCTATCACTCCAGCTAAAAGATAAAACTCCTGTTATTATCATAGTCGGGGTTCCCCCTTGGGGGCAGGGGCATTACTCTTCTTCATCTTTATACACCCTGTTCAGCTTCAGTTTGGTCATGGGTGTAATGATCAAAGGAAATTTCTCTACCTGTACAATATTGGGC
>CAYTQB010000124.1:0-5496 GCA_964439615.1 uncultured Ferruginibacter sp.
ACGAGTCTTTAAAATTCATGAAACTGCGTAGCAAAAGGGAAAAAGACCTTTGGGATATTGCCCGGCTCGAAGAGCTGAGAAATAAAAAATAGATTACTGCGCCCTGTGCCCGCCATTGTTGAAACAGTTAGGAGTGAGAAAATTATTTTCCCCCGGTGCCACTACCTCAGAAATTGCTGACCATATCAAAGGATGGGTGAAGGGGACAGAAGTTTTTAAATTTATCAAACCATGTCAAAATAAAAAAGCCGAGTCTCCCCGGCTTGAATGTTTTCACAACAGAATAATCTTTATTGTGATTTGCTTCAATACAAATATATCTTTTTTGAATTAACAATTGCTCCCAGTTACTGCTTTTTTATTTAATATTTTCCTACCTTAAGCTAAATTTCATTTTATGAGTAAGATACTTGGCTTGGACCTTGGAAGCTCATCAGTAGGCTGGGCTTTCATTGAGGAAACCGATGCGAAATCAGAAATCAGAAAACTCGGGGTACGGGTAATCCCATACACAGGTGATGAGAAAGATCAATTTACAAAAGGCCAGGCAATTTCTATAAATAAAGACAGAACACTAAAACGCACTGCACGAAAGACCATTTACAGATATAAACAAAGAAGAGAAAGTCTGAACAATTTTATTAAAGAAAACAATTTCTTATCTGATGAGTTTCAGATTATGAATATTAGTTCATTAGAGTTATTTGGACTGAGGGCAAAAGCAGCGAAAGAAAAAATTGAACTTTTTGAATTAGGCCGTATACTGTTGCACTTAAATCAAAAAAGAGGGTACAAAAGTAGCCGTCATTCTTCTTCCGAAGAAGAAAGTGGAAAAAAAATAAGTGATTACCTGCAAGAATTAAAAGAGCGGAAAGAAGAAATAGAAAAAGAGAATATTACAATTGGTGAATATTTTTATCGAAAGCTAAAAGAGAACGAATTTTTTAGGGTTAAACAAAATGTGTTTCCAAGGGAATGCTACATTGATGAATTTCATAGGATTTGGGGAACTCAAAGCAAATTTTATCCAGCCATTCTGACTGAAGAAAACAAACGAAAAGTAAGGGATGAAATAATATACTATCAAAGAAGATTAAAGTCTCAAAAAGGGCTGGTTGGCAAATGTCAATTCGAATTATATCACAAAGTAGCTCCCAAAAGCTCTCCACTTTTTCAGATTGAAAAAATCTGGGAAAGCATTAACAACATAACACTTTCCAATAAGCATAAGGAAGTTTTCTCAATTACACTTGACCAGAAGGAGAAATTATTTGAGCATTTGGATAACAACGAAAAACTTAACCAGACTGATTTGTTTAAAATTCTTGGTTTAAAAAGAACTGACGGTTGGTACCCGAATGAACAAATAAAGAAAGCAGGTATTCAAGGCAACATAACTAAAGTGGTATTACTAAAGAAGTTTAAGAGTTTCTCAATTGATAAAACAGATTTGCTACAATTTAGCCTGACTATAGCTAAAAAGCAGAGAGTTGATAAGGACACTGGCGAGATCAGTGAATTTGAAATGGTTGAATCGTCTTTTGAAAAAGAGCCCTTATACCAACTATGGCATCTTCTTTATTCAGTGGACGACCCCATACTCCTGGAGAAAACACTGGTTAATAGATATGGCTTTACATCAGAGCAAGCCTTTGAGTTAGGAAAAATTGACTTCAAAAAAAGCGGCTTTGGAAATAAAAGTGCCAAAGCAATAAGAAAGATACTACCTGGCCTTATAAAAGGAAACGACTATTCAAAATCTGCGGAATTTGCAGGATATAATCACAGCAACAGCATTACTAAAGAAGAAAATGAAAAGAGGGAACTAAAGCCAGTTCTGAAATTATACAAAAAAAATTCCCTTAGGCAACCTGTTGTAGAAAAAATACTTAACCAGCTTATAAATATTATAAATAGCATTCTCAAGGATGAAGATTTGGGAACCCCTGATGAAATAAGGGTGGAATTAGCAAGAGAACTTCGTCAAAGCCAGGAAGAACGGAACAGGTCTTACAGTAACATTATCAAAACAGATAAAGAGCATAAAGCCATTCGTGAACGGCTTGAACAGGAATACCCAGGCTTAAAGATAAGCAGGAAGGTCATTGAAAAATTCAAGCTCTATGAACAACAGGATGGTATTTGCATTTATTCGGGCGAACAAATGGAACTTGCTAAAGTCTTACGTGGCGAAGGTATAGATGTTGACCATATCATTCCACAGTCAAGGTTGTTTGACGATTCATTTCAAAACAAAGTATTGGCATACCGTAAAGAGAATGAAAGCAAAGGTGATTTCACAGCATTTGACTATATGAAAGCAAAATCCGAGGATGCATTTCAACAATATACAGAAAGAGTCAGCAGGTTATATGATTCCGAAAAAATTACCCGAAGTAAGCAAACAAAGTTATTGATGGCAGTAGCTGAAATACCTGATGATTTTATTACACGGCAGTTAAATGAAACACGGTTTATTTCAAAAGAAGCCACCAGACTTTTAAAAGAAATTTGCCGGAATGTTTATAGTACCAGTGGCGCTGTTACAGATTTTCTCCGCAGCCAATGGGGATATAACGAAGTATTACAACAACTGAATTGGGATAAATATGAAGCTGCAGGCAAAATCAGCAATGGCAAAATAGAAGGCTGGAGTAAAAGGGATGACCATCGTCACCATGCCATTGATGCCTTGGTGGTTGCCTGCACCAAACAATCATTTATCCAGCGGTTAAACCGATTGAATAGCGGACAAACAAGAGAGGAAATGCTGGATATAATAAAGGGGAAAGTCAATGATGGCTGGCAGGCAAAAAAATCTTTAATTGAACAACACGTACAGGTACTTCAACCTTTTACTACTCATCAGGTGAAAGAAGCTGTTAGTAATATTCTTATTTCCATAAAACCCGGTAAGAAGGTAGCTACAATAGGAAATAACAAAGCGAATGGGCAAAGACCAGTTACACCAAGGGGGCAGCTTCATAAAGAACAGGTTTATGGAAAAATTAAACGATACAGTGAGAAAAAAACTCCTTTAAACAGTCGATTCACAGAAACTGATCTGATAGTAAATGAAAACGAAAGGCGGTTGGTTAAAGAGCGAATAACTGCTTTTGATGGGGATGTTAAAAAGGCATTTAAAGGCCTCGATAAAAATCCTATATGGCTTGATGAAGCCAAAACAAAACAACTTACCGAAGTAACTCTTTGGGAAGAGTTCTTCGTTTATAAATATACACTGGATCAGAATTTCAAGGAAAAGGATATTGATTCTATCATTGACAATGGAATCAGGGAAAAAGTAAGAAGAAGATTTATAGAAAAGGCCGGGCAAAAGGATCACCCTTTAAAAAACCTGGAGAATGAACCCATCTGGCTGAATGATCAAAAACGAATCCCTATTAAAAGTGTTCGTTGCTTTACTGGCCTTAACGGACTTGTGCCATTGCATGTAGCTGAAAATGGTATTACAAAAGCATCCAGGTTCAAAACAAACCAGAGTAAACCTGTTGATTTTGTCAGTACAAGAAATAATCATCATATAGCTATTTACAAAACTCCCCAAGGCCAGTTGGAAGAAAGATCGGTTACACTTTGGGAAGCAGTTGAACGGAAAAAAATCGGCTTACCAATTATTATAAAGGAACCTGACAAAACATGGGACTATGTTTTAGAAAAGGGAATAGACAATCAGGAGATGCTAAAAAATCTTCCTGAACAGGACTGGGAATATCACACCAGCCTGCAACAAAATGAATTGTTTGTTTTCAGGATGACAAGGGAAGACTTACAAAAGTGCATTGATAAAAATGACTACAAAACGATTAGTGCTCATTTGTACAGAGTTCAGAAAATAGCTACAAAAAATTATTTTTTCAGACACCATCTTGAAACATCTGTGGATGACAAGAAAAATGGCGGAGAACTATTTGCCAAACAGATAGACAAAATCATTATCATTCAAAGCTTGGACGCATTTAAGGAACGTAATCCTATAAAAGTTACTATAAATGGCATAGGTCTACTTGATATAGCAAAATAAAGTCAAGTTTGTATCGTTTTATCAGTAACCCAATATCCCATCCATGATAAAGCGAACCCTTTATTTTGGTAATCCAGTATATCTTAAAACCAGCAATGATCAATTGGTGGCAGAATTTCCTAAAACAGAACTGGAAACCGAAAACAAGATAATTCCCATTGAAGATATAGGTATTATACTGCTTGATCACCAGCAGATCACCATAACCCAGGCTTTGATAGCTAAACTTCTTGAAAATAATACAGCGTTGATCACCTGCGATTCCACTCACCATCCCGTTGGTATGATGCTGAACCTGGAAGGCAATACCCTGCAAAGCCAGAAACACCAGGTGCAGATAGAAGCATCGGCACCGCTAAAAAAACAGCTTTGGCAGCAGACAGTTACCTCAAAAATTGAAAACCAAAGCCGCCTACTCGGTCTGCTGAACATTGAAAACAAATACCTGGAAAACCTGTGCACCAAGGTAAAGAGTGGCGACAGTGATAACTGCGAGGCAAAAGCTGCTAATTACTACTGGAAACACCTATTCCCCGATTTTCTGGAATTCAGGCGGGAACGCTATGGGCCACCACCTAATAACCTGCTTAATTATGGGTATGCCATACTGAGGGCGTTAGTGGCAAGGGGGTTGGTATCATCGGGGCTATTACCTACGCTCGGCATTTTTCACCGAAATCAGTATAATGCCTATTGCCTGGCCGATGATATAATGGAACCTTACCGGCCTTTTGTGGATATGGAAGTGTTTCAGATTGTGCGTAGCAACGGAAAACATTTAGAGATGAGCACGGATATGAAAAAACAATTGCTGGCCCTCCCTGCTGCCGATGTATTGCTTGAGGGCAAAAAAAGCCCGTTGATGAATGCTGTAAGCCGTACCACGGCCAGCCTGGTAAAATGCTTTGAGGGGAATTCAAGAAAATTATTATATCCGGAACTTACCTGGTGATATGCAAAATTATTACGACAGAATAAATGCCTACCGCATTATGTGGGTACTTGTAATGTTTGACCTGCCTACCGAAACCAAGGCACAGCGAAAAGCCTATGCCCGTTTCCGCAAAGACATGCTGGCCGATGGGTTCCAGATGTTCCAGTTCAGTATGTACATACGTCATTGCCCCAGCCGGGAGAACGCAGATGTACACGCCAAACGGGTAAAAAAGAAGCTTCCATCCAAGGGACATGTAGGTATTATGACCATTACTGACAAACAGTTTGGAATGATGGAGGTTTTTCATGGAAAAGACCCCAAAGAACTACCAGCAACCGCCCAGCAACTAGAGATGTTTTAGCACAAAAAACTGCCAGACAGGATTAAAAAAGTGGTTCTCACCTCGGGATTTTTAATCCTATAAAAGAGCTGAAAACCACTGCCAACGAGCTTTTTAGCGTTTCCTATTGTTGGTAGACAAATCTAACCAAAGAACTGAAAGCAAATCACAACC
>CAYTQB010000125.1:0-5347 GCA_964439615.1 uncultured Ferruginibacter sp.
TTAACATTGTGTGTATATTTAAGGAACGGAAGTTTTTTCACAAACTCCCGTTAGCAGCAATACGCAAAGACCATGATTAACACAAGTAAGTTTATAAGATATTATTTTGTTGTCCTGTTAACATTTTTTGGTGCATCTGCTGTTGGACAAGAAAGGAGTTTACCTAAGTTGGTTAAATCGAAAAGTAATTTTACTCACAATGCAACAGGTACAATTTTTCCAGAACAAATAGACAGTTATCCTAGGAAAAGCATTTATTCATTTACCAAACAAGACAATGATATTGAAGTAACTTATGAAAGCCCGGACGAAATTTCTTTTGCAATCAAAATTTATCCAGCAGGTGATGGAACTGAAGGCAGATTACGAAACGAGTATCTAAAGACACTTCAGACAATATCAAACGCAGCAAACAAGACGATAGGATTTGACCAAGGTCCAATCCGTAGAGTAGGCACTAAATATATATGTAATGGTTTCCAAGCAGTATCAAAAATAAAAATAAAAGATGAAGTCGCTCTATTAGCATTATACGAGTGTGGAGCATGGTTTCTAAGAATAAAAATCACTTCGAAGGATTTAGACAGCAACCGTATCCAAGCATTAGAGGAGAAAATTCTGAATAAATATGACCCGGCTAAGCTCACAGAACTAAAGCCATTAAATCTAAAATCAGATTTTATTGTTGCGCCAGCACTGGGTAAAGACAGAGTGAGAGCAAAATATGTTCTTAAAAGTGGGTTAAAAAAATTGGAATGGGCTAATAAGAATGTTCCTGAAAATGAGAGAGCTTCTGGTTTCCCTGATTTATATCTTAATATGCACATTGAAGCATTTAAAGAGTTTGCGGAATGCAAAGACGAAAGTTACACATCAGACAATGACATTGCAAAATTTATCAGTGATATAAACAAAGTCATAAAAGCTAACTATCTCCCTGAATTTTTAATGAAGCAAAACAATATGGTGATGATAGCATCGGATGACGTAAAATTCGATTTTGATGGATTTACTCGATGGCAGGAGCAGTATAAAATAACTATGGACGTAAACAAGTTTTACTATTTGATAGTTTATAGACAACCTAAGTGAGAAGTACTGCTGCCAAAAGGTTTGCCGCAAGAGACATGGCTGAAAATATAGGGTTTCTTAATTTTTATAACTTTACACAATGAACACAGACAGGCAAAAACATTGGGAAACTGTTTATCAAACAAAGCAGCCAAACGAAGTTAGCTGGACGCAGGAAATACCAAAAACATCTCTTGACTTCATTCACGAATTCAATTTGCCGAAGTCAGCAAAGATTGTTGACATTGGTGGAGGAGACAGTAAACTCGTTGACTATCTTCTTGAACAAGGGTTTGAAAATATTACTGTACTTGACATTTCATCAGAAGCCCTTGAAAAATCTAAAAAAAGGTTAGGTAATAAAGCTCAAAAGGTGAAATGGGTTGTGAGCGATGTAACAGAATTTAATCCTGATACCAAATTTGATGTTTGGCATGATAGAGCAACTTTCCACTTTCTAACAAAACCAAAGCAAATAAAAAAATATATTGAAACCGCCTCAAAGTATGTAATAGGGTTTTTAACAATTGGGACATTCTCCGATAAAGGCCCTGACAAATGCAGTGGACTTCAAATTAAAAAGTACAGTGAAAAAACTTTGACATCAGCGCTTAAAAAGAAATTTGACAAAATACGTTGCATAACTGAAGATCACATAACCCCGTTCAAGACTATTCAAAATTTTTTGTTCTGTAGTTTTAAGCGGCATCCTAATTAATTCACCGGGCTGCAGGCAACATGAACTATGTAAAGACCTAAACAAAATCTGATCTGATGTTACGGTTTTACTGAGCAGTAATTTATACTTAAAACGGATCACCGGCCCATTTCTCTGCCTTCATGCTCTCACGAGTCATTTTTATTTTACTCTTTTACCGGATAAGTTTTGTACCTTCTCTGCATTATTCAAATACTAAAACAGTTTTTATGGAAATTCTACCATTAGTCATTCAGTTAGCTTCCGGTGCAGTTGGAGGTAATGTGGCAGGCAAAATAATGCCCAAATCATCACTGGGTACCATCGGTAATTCCATTGCCGGTATTGTGGGTGGCGGCTTAGGTGGCCAGTTACTGGGGATGTTGGGTATTGACGGCGGCACTGCAGCCGGCAACATGGACATCAGCAGTGTTCTCACCAGCATCGCAGGCGGTGGCGTTGGCGGTGGGGTGCTTATGGCTATAGTGGGTTTGGTAAAGGGGATGATGAATAAAAAGTGAGCACAATTTTCCCCTGACATTCTTCATATTTATTCCTGCAATGTTCCGTTAAGGAACATTGCAGGTAAACATTTGTAAAATGACGGACGAAGTTTTTATTAATACTATGCTGCAAAAAGGCAAAGAGGCAAAGGAAAAAGTCAGGCTCGCTTTTTCGGGTATCTCACCGGAGCAACTGAACTGGAAACCTGTACCGGGAAAACGGAGCATTGCACAGTGCTTGGACCACCTTGTTGTTTCTGACAGCTCCTATTTTCCCGAACTTGAAAAAATCATTGCAGGTAATTACCGCATGAAATTTTGGGAGAAGTATAGTCCCTTCACCGGCATTATGGGGCGCATAATGAAAGACCGTTTGCAGGAGCAGCCAAAATAAAAATGAAAGCACCCAAAAAGATACAGCCTTCGCCTAGCGAAATTGATACCGGCATCATTGAACGTTACCACAAAAACCTTGACAGTTTTTTGGAATACATTTCAAACTGCTGCACTATTGACCTGGATAAAACGATAATCACCTCCCCCATCACATCTGTTGTAACCTACAGTTTAAGAGATGCCATTCAATTTTTAATACAGCACTAACCCAGGCATATCAACCAGGCTCTCCGGGTAAAGGCCGATGCCAATTTTCCGTAGTGACTCAGTTTAAAAAAATATGTTAACCTGAGCTTGTCGAAGGCAGTTTAGAGTTTCCGGTTCTGATGACTTCGACAGCCTCAGCCTGACATTTCGTTCCAAATATTTCAAACTGATTCACTACAAACTTTTCAAATAATAAATTGCCGTTGTCATCGTTTTCTATATTGAACCTGTGCGGCTGCATGAATGATTGAATAAAGAAACCGGTTACCAATTAATCTTATAACCGCTGCATAAACCGGCTTTTTTATTTTATCACACCTGTGGACAATTTTAACTTCTTTGTTACCGTTGCTTTTACGACTTTCATTCTAAATAGATCAACCTTTGAAAGCAAATAAAGAAATATCTGCCTTACTCCATCTCATTGATGACCCCGATGAAGATGTATATAATACCGTAAGCGATAAGATCATTTCCTTCGGCAAGGATATCATCCCCAACCTGGAACACCTTTGGGAAAGTACCAGCAATGAAGAAATACAGGAGCGCATTGAATTACTTATACACCGCCTGCACTACAGGGACCTTACTAATGACTTTACCGAATGGGCAGCCAATGATGCCGACCTGCTGGAGGGCGCTTTGCTGGTAGCTCGTTATCATTATCCCGACATGGATACCACCCTGGTACACCAGGAAATTGAAAAACTAAGGCGCAATACCTGGCTGGAACTGAATAATTACCTCACCCCCATTGAACAAATAAATATTGTTACCAGCATCTTTTATAATTATTATAAACAAAAAGGTGTTGAGTTTGCTTACAACAACCCCGATGACTACCTCATCAATAAAACACTGGAAGGCAAAAAAGGAAATGCCTTAAGCAACGGCATTATTTATATTGTGCTTTGCGACTTGCTGGATATACCAGTCAGGGCTATCAATATCCCCCGGCAATTCATCATGGGTTATTTTGATCCACAGCACGACTTGCTTAACCCCGTTGGCCATGCTTCTGAGAAAATAAATTTTTATATTGATCCGCTTAACGGGCAGATGTACAGCCACAAAGACGTGGAAGCTTACTTTAAGCGTATATCTGTTCCACCCGTTGCATCTTATTTCAGGCAGTTGTCCAACAGGCGCACCATCCAGTACCTGCTGGAAGAATTAAGTAAGTGCTTTGATAATGACCGCAACCGGTATAAGATGGATGAACTGCTTTTGCTCGCTAACTTATTAGAAGAATGATGTATTGATAGTTAATGGTTCATAGTTCATAGCAGGAGCAGTTCTACTATTACCCATTAACTATTAACTAACGTGTTGTGCTATTGAACTTTAGACTCCGCTCTGGAAGCTGTCTTCGACAAGCTCAGACTGACAGCTTTCTGCCATATTGAGCCTGCCTGAGGCAGGCAGGCTTGTCGAAACATAGACAGGATGCGGATTGTTAAGAAACTTTCTTTTTTAATAATACAACACGTTATTAACTATTAATTATTACCTGGATGATCTACCATGTAGTTAATAAAGCAAGCTGGCAAAAAGCGCTTGAGCAGGGTTTTTACGAAGCAGAATCACTGGCGACCGAGGGTTTTATTCATGCCAGCAAGATCCACCAGGTGCAGGGAGTTTTGAACAGGTATTATAAAGGCCAAAGCGACCTGCTGGTTTTGCATATTGACGAAAACAAACTCATTTCTCCATTTATTTACGAACTTGCACCTTCGGTGAACGAAGAATTTCCGCATATTTACGGCAGGCTTAATGTAGATGCTGTTATTAATGTTGAAGAATTATGATCAGTTGGGAAGATTTTGAAAAAATTGATATCAGGTCGGGAACCATCCTGGAGGTAAATGATTTTCCTGGTGCAAGGAAACCAGCTTATCAATTGAGTATTGATTTTGGCGGGCTGGGCATTAAAAAGTCTTCAGCACAAATAACAAGTTTGTATAAAAAAGACGAATTGATTGGCAGGCAAGTGGTGGCCGTTGTTAACTTCCCGGTAAAACAAATCGCCAATTTTTTCAGTGAGTGTTTAGTACTGGGTGTGTATAATGAAAATAAGGAAGTGGTTTTATTACAACCATCGCTACCGGTTCAAAATGGAGGCAAAGTGGGATGAGTTTCAAGCAATAGCTAAGTTTAGCTGCAAGCTACAAGGGGCAAATTTTACTTTTAAAGAGTCTTCTGTACATCAATTACTGTTTTGGGTTTGCATACTTGTCCCTCGCAGCTAAACCCCTTGTGTATTCTTGCTTACTCTTTAATTTTTCTAAATACTACCCAATTACTCTTATTAATGGTAAAGAAATCCATGTACATTTGACAACGTCATTGCGAGGAGCCGGCAGGCAGGCAGGGAACGACGAAGTAATCTGCCAATTAGAAGATTGCTTTGCTGCGCCGCAATGACGATACCAGCTATGAATATCGAAATTGTATATTATCAATCACCTTTAGG
>CAYTQB010000126.1:0-5343 GCA_964439615.1 uncultured Ferruginibacter sp.
TGCCCAGGATTTCACCGGGCAGTGGAAAGGCCAGTTTGTAGACAAAAGCACTTCATTTGTAGGCTGGGGTGGCGACCGCTGTGATTATGTACTTGAAATTGAATGCAAAGGAAAAAATGTGACCGGCTACTCCTACACCTATTTCACCGATGGGGGCAAGCGTTACTACACCATCTGTAAATTAAAAGGTACTTTAGATAAAGCCAGCAAGTATATAGAGATCACCGAGACGGAAAGAACAAAAACAAATGTTCCGGTAAACATCCGCAACTGTTTCCAGATTCATAAGCTCACATATTTTAAGCAAGGCGATGAACAAACCCTTGAAGGTAGCTGGGTTCCGGCACCCGATCAACAGGGCGATTGTGGATTTGGAACCACGGTTTTATCCCGCAGGATACTTAAAAAGAATTCGGCTTTTTATAATAGCCCGGTTACAAAAGAAACCAAACCAAAAGTTGCTGAACCAATTACAAAAACTAATCCTAAACCAGCTCCGCCTGTAGTTAAGGTTCAGCCCAAGCAAACAACTCCCCAACCTGTTGTAAAGACCAAACCTAAACAAACAACACCACCCGTTGTAAAGAAAGAGCCGGTCAATAACATTCCTTCTGCAAAATCTACCGAGATTGCCAAGAGCGATTTGCCTGATAAAGATGTATTGCATGCACAGGATGGTAAAGAAAAGAAACCCTCGGATATTAAATTTGAGAAAAGGAACAGCGACCTCATAAAAACCATTGAGATAGAAAATGAAACATTTACAGTGGACCTGTATGATAATGGAGAAATTGACGGCGACAGTATTTCCTTATTCTTTAATAGCAAACTGCTGTTATCTCATAAACGGCTCGGCGATAAAGCTATTAGTTTAAAATTGAATGTTGATGACGATAAGGATATTAATGAGTTGATCATGTACGCAGAGAACCTGGGTTCTATCCCCCCCAATACAGCCCTTATGGTGGTTAAGGATGGTGATAAAAGGTATGAAGCCCGTATATCCTCCGACCTGCAGAAAAGCGGGGTTATAAGGTTTATCCACAAGCCCAAAAAAGGGCAATAATCGGGTAAATACTACGTTATAAAGCCATACCAATATCTGTAGAAACATGAAAACTATTTTTACCCCTATTCTTATGGTTATCGGCCTGTTTTCGGCCACTATAATTACGAATTCCTGTGCCAAAGCTGATCATAGCCAGGATCTTCCAAAAGAACAACAGGTAGTAGGCACCTGGAGTATAAACAGGATCCAGCTTAAATTATATTCAGGCAGTATATTTATAAAGGATACTATTTTGGCGTTAAATCACCATCCCAATTATGTAAAATTTGATGCTGCCGGCAGTTTTGAATATAAGTTTAATTCCAGTTTGCCTGATGAAGGTACATACCAGTTTGTAGGTGCTGATTCGGTAATTTCCAACTCTCTGCCACAAAATTACAGGTGGAAAATGCTCACTTTAACAGATAAATTGTTTACGGTAGTTAATACAGGAACTGACCCTGCATTTCCAGGGTTAAAAGTCGAGCGTTACCAGACCTTTGTACGCTAAAATTCTTATTAATAAAACAAAAAAGCACCTGCTAAAAACAGGTGCTTTTTTGTTTTTAGAATTTCACATTCCATGTAATGGCAGGAATAACAGGAAATAAAGAAACCTGTTTCGCTTGTATCTCCAGGGTTCCGTTGAAGGGGCTACCCGTTTGATCGAAATAAATGAAGTAAGGATTTTTACGGTTGTATGTGTTGTACACACTAAATACCCATTCACTCTTCCATTTTCGCCTTGCATTCTTCTTTGGAGTAAGTATAGCTGCAAGATCGAGCCTGTGATAGGAAGGTAAGCGATACTCGTTGATACGGCTATACTCCTGTGTAAGAATACCTCCAACAATATAAAACCGCTGAGGCAAGGTTGCCGCATTGCCTGTACCAAAAACAAAAGAACCCGACAAGCGCCATTTTTTGCTAAGCTCATAAATAGCAACAATACTCATATCATTCCGGCGGTCGTATTTTGCTGGATATTTCTCTCCAAAATTCAAACCCGGAAATTTGCGCCATGTCCAGCTTAAAGTATATCCTATCCATCCTGTTAATCTACCTTTTGTTTTATTGACAAAAAATTCGGCACCATAACTCCATCCTTTACCAAATGTGAAAGAATTTTCAGTATCCTCTATAGAATTGGGAGTGTATCCTTCTTTGTACTCTATCTGGTTTTGCATTGTTTTATAATACAGTTCTACAGAAGTTTCGTACATATTATCCTTAAAGTTTTTGAACAGCCCTGCCGCATACAACCAGCTTACCTGTGGTTTTACTTTATAAGTACTGGGCACCCAAACATCGGTAGGCAAAGTAGTACCTGCATTACTTACTAAATGGATGTATTGAAAATTTTTAGTTACCGAAGTCTTAATGGATGTTTCATCATTTAAGGCATACCGGACCGTAAAACGTGGCTCCAGGCCACCATAAGTTTTAACGGTCCTACCCTTTCCAAAAACTGTACTGTCCGTCCTGTTCCCGTTATCATCCGTCTGGTATATCTTATAAGGTCCTATCTGCTGGAACCAACTATACCGCAAACCAGCATGTATCTTTATTTTTTCATTTATCTCCCAGTCGTCTTGCAAGTAGAGGCCTACTTCATGTCCATATTTGATCTGGGCATTGTTTGGTTTGAAAACTGTAGAATCCTGTTTGCCGCTTACAATAGAAGGAGTGAATTTGTGGTAAGTATAAATACCTCCGAATTTTAGTTTATGTCCTGTATAAGGATACAGATCAAAATCCTGTTTGAGACTTAAATCACGTATTCCGGAAGCAAGTTTTAATTCAAAATCATTCTGCAGGGCATTGAATGTAAAATTGTAATCATTGTAAACAGCCGTAGTGTTACCGAATAACTTGTTATTGAATACATGGTTCCAGCGTAACGTGCCGGTAGCATTTCCCCATGGGATATTTATTTTCAGGCTTTGTTTGCCATTGGCAAAATCAAAAACATCCCTTCCAAAATAACCGCTCAGGTACAGCCTGTCTTTTTCCGAAAATTTATAATTAACTTTTGCATTCAGGTCGTAAAAGAAGTATCCGCTGCCATTGAACTGGCTCGTCTTTTTTATAAATGGCTTTGTCAATACATCGATGTAAGTTCTCCGGCCGGAGATTATGAATGATGATTTGTTTTTTTTGATTGGCCCCTGTATTGAAAGTCGTGATGCAATAACTCCCAATCCCCCATCTACCTGCCATTTTTGATTATTACCTTCTTTCATAGATACGTCTAATACACTTGACAGGCGGCCACCATATTGTGCAGGCATTCCTCCCTTTATCAGGGAAACATTTTTTATAGCATCGGCATTGAATATCGAGAAGAACCCAAATAAATGGCCGGTATTATAAACAGGCGCATCATCAAGCAAGATCAAATTCTGATCCGGGCCACCCCCTCGTACATAAATACCGGCACTTCCCTCCCCTGCATTGCGTACTCCCGGTAAGAATTGAATGGTCTTTAACAGGTCTACTTCGCCCAAAAATGCAGGAATGGATTTTATCTGTTCAATAGGCAATGTAAATCTCCCCATCTGGGCATTCTTAACATTAGCATCTCTTTTTTTTGTGGTAACAATTACTTCCTGAGAAAGATTTATCCTTGGCAGCACTTCAAAATTAAATTTTGTATTCGCCTTAAGGTCAATCTCAAAAATTTTAGTACGGTAACCAATAAAAGAGCAAACGAGTGTATAGTTGCCATCATCCAGTGTAATAGAATAAAAACCGTATTGATTGCTGCTGATACCTTTTGCCTGCCCTTTCACTGTAATAGTTGCACCAATAAGGGTTTCTCCATTAAGTGAGTCTTTTATGAATCCACTGATGGTATGCTTATTCTGTGCATTGGTAAACAAGGAACCCAACAAGAAAAGAAAAACAAAAAAGTATATTTTCATGGTTACTTTAATCTTGAAAACAGATTTCCCCATCCGGGAACTCTTTACGGTATCATCAAAATACTCACTGGGCTTTTATGGTATCTTTTATTTCGCCACAATGCAGCATACTTCCTTTAAATTCCGGGTGGTTTTTTCCTAGGTAAGGATTAACGATCTCTTTGGTGTTGCTTATCCAGTTGGCCCCTTTATCATCACCAAAAGCCATGGGACAGTTTTGCCAGTACATTTTCTCTCCCTCATAATTGATGGTTCGCAAGAAGGGGTATAAATTTTCTGAGACCATCCCAAAGTCCTTTCTCATTTCGGTTATATCAGCCTGTACCAACAGAGATTCTGCATTACTCTTGATATTTGCGAGATCATTGAAGGCAATTTCATAAATACCCGTCGTATCTTTTTTCAATTCTTCAAAAGGGATACTATCCATCAATTGTACAAACTTCCGGCAGTTTTCTTTTGCTTTGGCTGTATCTGCATCCACAAATGCGGCTTTCATATCAAAATAGGCATTCATAGCTGTTGTAATAGCCTGGTTAAATGTTTCGGAATGTTTTTTTAACGCAAGTGGTGCTTGCTTTGGGCCCGAGTCCCCTTTACCAGCATTACTGAACTTGTACCAATAATAACCTGCAATGGCCAGGATAAGAACGAGAACAACCAAAACTATTTTTTTCATAAACCTTGTTTTTTACAAAGCTAACCCCTCAAAAAATAAATTGACCGGTTAACGTAAAGAATTTTTGATATTATAACACGAATTACAGTTTAAGGTTCGATAATCGTTATTTTTGCGCCTTACAAAATCCGGTTAAGGATAGTTTATATGCTTTTAGGACTACAAAACATAACTTTTGAATTTGGCGCCAGGACTATTGTAGAAGATGCTACCTGGCATATTCAACCCAATGAAAGGATCGGCCTGATCGGGTATAACGGAACCGGTAAATCTACTTTATTAAAGGTTCTCACCGGCCAATACCTCCCTAATAAAGGAACTGTGGAGAAAGGAAGAGAGACAACGATCGGGTTTTTACACCAGGACCTGCTGAGCTTTGATACAGAAGATTCCATCCTGGAAGTGGCTATGGGTGCTTTTGAAAGAGTAAAAGAGCTGGAAAAAGAAATTGAGGCCATTGGCAAGCAACTGGAGCTGACCGGCGATGAATCGCTGGCACACGATTATGCCGACCGTTTGCACGAAATGGAAGTGTTGGGCGGCTATAATATTCATCATAAGACCGAAGAGATACTGCAGGGCCTCGGTTTTGCGAATGCCGACCTGCAAAAACCGTATAAGCAATTTAGCGGTGGATGGAGGATGAGAGTACTATTGGCAAAGATGATCCTGATGCATCCGGATGTTTTATT
>CAYTQB010000127.1:0-5232 GCA_964439615.1 uncultured Ferruginibacter sp.
GCACCCAGTTCCTTGCTGCACCAATGCCTCTCTTTGGATCGGTTTGTGTACTCAATGTATTTCTTGTACCGAAAGCGACCAATGTTTTTATGTACGACTTTAACGAATCCGGGGATACTTCTTTAGCCATTTTCTCTATCTCGGCATCCCGTTGAATAGTGGTTTGTGAAAATGCAGCATGAAAAGAAAGCAGGATGGCTATGAAGAAGATATATTTCATGTTGCTGGGGTTGAAGTTAAATATACAAAGAATCAACGGAAGCTAATGCCGGGGTGGGTAATGAATACACCTACGGTACAAAAAAGCTATTATAAAAAGAGATCAGCCTGGCATAATCCGTATCGGACCTGCCCGACAGGCTTTTGCTGGTTATGTACTGGCTTAGTTCCTCTTTCTTATCGCTCAGCATACCGGGCAATGCGCTTATTTTTTTTACAGGAGAAATAACAGAATCGGCAAGCAGGAAATAACTATCGGTAGTTACAATGGATTGTTCATAGGTGGCCAACCCATAAGGTTTTGTTTCGTTGATCACTTTTGCTGAGCGCTTATACAAGGTTACCTTGCCCGATGCGATGGACTGGTACCAGCCAGTTTGTATCTTGCCGCTGCCTTTGATAAATGAAGAATGAACAAAATCATATTTCCTGCCCGTAACGGAATCTATAAGGCTGACGTTTTTTATGACCGAAGTAGCGATCATCTCTTTGCCTTCCGCATCCAGGTAAAGTACAGAGTTATCAGCCAGGTCAAGTTTAAGCCAAAGGTTCTCGTATCCACGGCCATCACTCAAGTCAAGGCTTCCTTTCATCCATGCCTCGTTAAAATAAGGACTGCCTTCCACCACCCTCACATACTTGGTACTGGATACCGGTTCGCCATTTACCGTATAAAACTGGTTCGGCGATATCCTTAACTCTTCCTTACCTACATTGATCACCCTGGTTTGCTGGCTATAGCATGCAAATGCAGGCAATACAAATAATAATGATAAAAAAAATTTCATGGCAAAAGGGTTTACAACTTCCCTTACTTAAATATACAAAAAAGAAAATGGAATAAAGGCTCTCATGAGGAACTGAGCGGAGGATAGGAACGCTGATGACACGGGTGCGACGGATGATCGCTGATATTAAAAGCAGATAAGAACTGATGCTACGGAGCTGGCGCAGGTATGGGGTAATGATTTGTGAACCTACCTGTGCCATTTAAGCAGAATAAATATTCAACCAGTAGCAATGGTAAGCCCTTCATGAGCTATCTCAATGGTTTCAACCGCAACTTCATTGCCATCCGCTTTCATATCGGTTACCTGTATTTTGGTGGGCCATGCATTGTTCAGCGTCCAGGTCATCACGGGTTTTTTGGTTTCATCGAGTAAGTTGATGATGATGGTCTTCTTATTAATGGTATTCATCTTTATGCTGTTGAACCAATCCCAGAGTTTATTGTCGTTTTTGAATACACCCCTTTTAAGGGTGACGTTGCTGAATTTCTGTAAGCCCGGCATTTTGGTGGTGGAGAACTGAGGGCTGTTGCCTTTGCGGTATTCAATGACCTGGCTTTCTATATCAAGCCCGGTTACTTCTGTGAAATGAGCTTTTTGGCCATCAATGATGATCTCAAAGTGGAATTTGGGAAGGGGCCATTCGTTTGACATGAGTGCTGGTTTAGATAATACAAAATAGGAAATTGTTTATAAGAAAGGCAAGGTTTGACTTCTTCGTCTCATTTGGCTATTGTCGAAATGATGAGATTAAATTTTTTGTAGTGAGTTTCAAAAACTCTTCCATAGTATTAATTTCTACTGTCTCTTTTAATTCAATCTTTCTGTTTTTCTTTTTTCCAGTAAACTTGAATGTTTCTAATTCACAACCATCTGGACATGGCTTATAGTTATATTTGTAAGTTCCAGCAATTTCATTATTCCTTACTAAGATCACTTTGAATTCTGCAGAAGCTCCATTTTTTTTATAATCAACGCTACCAATTTCTTCCGTATCCTTTTTTTTGCCCACAACTGTTATTTTATTTGTTGTGTATAAAACGGATGGATCAATATTTACAACCTCTAAAATAATATCAGTATTTGTCAACTCTTTTATTTTTGAATAATCACTCGTTTGTGATTTGCTTAGTAATTCATTGAATAACCCTCTATCTCTAACGCTAAAATTTTCTCTAAGCAACTCTTTTTCAATCGTATTATAAAGTACGTCATTGTTTTTATTTATGCTCGTATTGCTTGTTGCTTTATCATTATTGTTTGGGACACGTAATACGATATTGGGATTTCTATTTGATTTAAAGAAATCTCTTAAATTAGGATTAGCATAAGTCTCATCTGGCACACTTGGGAATTTAATGATTCTTTTAGCTGATGAGCAGCTTGAAAGAAGAAGGATTGCAAAGAGCAGTATCGTTGTAAAGTGTCGCATTGATTTTAGTTTTATATAAAGAATAATTATTAATGTTATAAGTGACTATTCAGGTTGATGCTGATAACAATAACCATTCGCTATGCTTGTCATATGTTTGCAGCGATTGCCTACTTTAGTTAATCCCTTGCATTGAACAGTAGTATTTTGCCCCTGGGCTTTACTATTTGACGGAGTTTGTGCGCCATAAATGTTTTGAGGGGTACAAATTTTGCAAGTACCAAGACCTAATTCCTTTGCTTTGATAATAGTTATTTCTTCTGATACATTCTTAACCATTCTGCAGGAAGCCAGATGATATTTGACTCCTGAAGGTGTCTTGTAAACTGTTTGAGCTCTTAATGAAAATGAAAATACGATAACAAACAGGAATAAGATATGATGTTTGCGGAAGGGCATTTAACAAGATACTCGTTTATAGGGAGGATTGCAAGCTGTACAATAGATCAGTTTTTAAATTGGGTTGCAACCACCTAGCCATGAGCTGGAGATTAAACGGGGTTACTCTGCTTGGAGAACACTTGCGTCAGCGAAGAAAACAAGCATCTCACTTGGTACAGAGCATATTTATGTAGTTGCAAAATTTGAATGGGATCCTTGAATTAAACTTTCTTGATATTCTTTAAATAATGCTATAGTTTCAGATGTTTCAGATGTTTCTTCTAAACAAACTATCACATCGATATCCTGCTCTTTTTTTGCCTCATCCAATTTTTGAAATACTAAACTGAAATTGTAAGAACTGGGCTCTTGTTTTATGTCGAGCATATTAATTAAGGATTATTTTTCTTTGAGTTTGAGCTTCAATTTGTAACCTTATATTTGCTAAATTACTTTGCGCATGGCACTGACCACACACAAAGATATCATTTTTTGGGAAAGGTACAGCACCTGGCTGTAACTTGTCATCTTTGATAAATTTAGCTTGAATTTTAGTTTTTGTTTTACATCTCGGGCACTCAAAGTCAATTATTACACTATTCATATTATTCGGAAGGTTCTGAGGAAGTGGGATACCAGCTTGTTGATTATGCCTGTGAACCTGAGTGTCTGGTGTTTCTACAATCTTATAAATATTTGTTGAATCAAGCGTCATTCTAAGTAAAGTATAATATCTAGTAATAGCTTCATTAAGAGCTGCGCTTTTAGAATAATCGGTGATTTGTAATCTCATATCTTCTAAATCCTTAATTGTTATTGACCTCGAATGAGTTAACCAGTCTGAATGTTTACATAACTTATCGGCAATTTGTTGAGCTCTTTGTTTTTTATCTTCTTCAGTAACTGGTTGGCCAGTTGAACTATGAGCGTCCCAATATTTGAATTTATATTGTGCTAACCACTCAGTAACAAGTTTTTTAGAAAAGTTTTGAGCATTTTCACAATGTTGAATTTCTCCAGGTGAAATATTTTGTAGAATTGGTATATAAGCAGGATTTAATCTCCCGGTTGTAGTTACATCTGTTTTTATCTTTTCCAGTCCTTCTAAAAAAGCGTCAGCCGAAAATCTTTTTCCGCCAGGAAAGATAATTTGAGCATCAATCGGTCCCAAAGCTGATGAGGTTCCCATTAATATTTCATCACCTGCCATTGCCCAAATTGTGCCAGCACTTTTCGCAGTTCCAGGAATTATTACTCCTATATGTTCATATTTGGCTCTAAGTAATCGAACCATATCTTCTACTGATTCAGCCACTCCACCAGGAGTTTCCAAAATAACATCAATTGATTTCCCTTTCAAATTTGACAATTGATCTTGGAAAACTAAAATATCCGAAAAATCAATCGCTATTGGTGCATTTGCCCTATTATTCACATCACTTGCATAAACTATTATATCCCTGTTGCCACGGAGTTTGGCAATTTCTTTTAATTGTTTTTTCCTTTCTTGAGTGAGTTGCTCAAAAGTAAATTTTTTTGATAAGTATTCAGTATAAATTCCCATTAAAAATCGGATTTGTTTTTTTGCAGTTTATAAATATAGGAAAGGATTTTGAATATTATAATGAAGAGAAATCCTACAGGTAAGTACCTAAAAAAAATTACCTTCGCCCCCTAAACAAAAGACTATGAGCAAAGGACCCGTTTCAACCTATATTGAACACCACTACCGCCACTTTAATGCAGCGGCATTAATGGATGCAGCCAAAGGATATGTAACCCACCTGGATGAGGGCGGCAAAATGATGATAACCCTTGCAGGGGCCATGAGTACGGCCGAGCTGGGCCTCAGCCTGGCAGAGATGATCAGGCAGGATAAAGTGGCCATTATCAGTTGCACCGGCGCCAACCTGGAAGAAGATATCATGAACCTGGTGGCTCATAGCCATTATAAAAGAGTGCCCAACTACCGTGACCTGAGCCCGCAGGAAGAATGGGACCTTTTGGAAAATCATTATAACCGTGTTACCGATACCTGCATACCGGAAGAAGAAGCTTTCCGCAGGTTGCAGAAACATATTCATAAAATATGGAAAGATGCGGATGATAAGGGTGAAAGATATTTTCCGCATGAGTATATGTATAAGATGCTGCTGAGCGGAGTGCTTGAACAATACTATGAGATAGACCCGAAGAACAGCTGGATGCTGGCTGCTGCACAAAAAAATATTCCTATTGTTGTTCCCGGTTGGGAAGACAGTACGATGGGAAATATTTTTGCATCCTACATTATTAAAAATGAAATGAAAGCAACCACCATGAAGAGTGGGATTGAATACATGGTATGGCTGGCCGACTGGTACAGGAATAATTCTTCCGGTAAAGGAGTTGGATTTTTCCAGATAGGTGGTG
>CAYTQB010000128.1:0-1217 GCA_964439615.1 uncultured Ferruginibacter sp.
ACTACAATAACATCGGCGCCGGCTTTACAATTGAGGTAGGCTTTTTCGGGTTCAATAATTCCACCTCCAATAATTAATGGAACTTCAATAACAGAAGAAACCTTTGCGATCATATCTTCGGTAATGGCCCGCCTGGCACCGCTGCCGGCATCCATATAAATCAGTTTCATGCCCAGCATTTCACCAGCCATAGCGGTACACATGGCAATCTCATTTTTATCGGCAGGCAAGGGAGTTGCATTGGAGATATAAGAAACCGTGGTTGGTGCGCCACCATCTATAACCATATAACCGGTAGATAGAATTTCGAGCCCGCTTTGTTTAACCACCGGGGCTGAGATCACATGTTGCCCGATCAGCAAGTCGGCATTGCGGCCACTGATGAGGGAGAGGTATAATAAAGCATCGGCATACTTACTTACCTGGTTGGGGCTCCCGGGAAAAAGTATGACAGGAATTGAGCAATTGCGTTTTATCAGCTGCACACATTCATCTAAATAATTTGAAATGACCAGGCTGCCACCCACCAGCAAATAATCTACTTTGGCTTCCATTGCCAGTTCAACCAATTGTTCCATATTGCTGTCATTCACCTTGTCAGGGTCAATCAATACGGCAAATGATTTTTTATGTTGCTGTTTTCGTTCTAGTAATGAATGGTAAATCCCTTTAATCATTCCTTTCAATTGGTTTCATGCAAAAATGTATAAAAATTAGTTATTACCGAAATAATAGACTCAAATAAAACGTTTTCAGCTGCAATTTCGTGCATTTTATACCTAATTTTGACAAGATGACGGACATATCTGACGAGATAAAATTTAAAACGGCCAGGAGTGGTGGAAAAGGCGGCCAGAATGTGAATAAAGTGGAGACCATGGTGGAGGGTTATTGGCATATTGATTCCTCTGCTTTGTTTACTGTTGAGCAAAAAAATATCTTACAGCAGAAGTTGGTAAACAAGATAAATTCCGAAGGGTTTTTACTGGTAAAAAGCCAGGCTGAAAGAACGCAATTGGGCAATAAGGAGCAGGTGACGAAGAAGATGAACATGCTTGTTGCCAAAGCGCTGGTTGTACCCAGGGCGAGAAAGGCAACCAAGCCTTCAAAAGAATCGAAAGAAAAAAGGATAGAGATAAAAAAGAAAGTAGGTACACTCAAATCCTTCAGAAAAAAAGTAAGCCGCGATATCTGGTAAATAAAATGTCATGAAAAAC
>CAYTQB010000128.1:1317-3221 GCA_964439615.1 uncultured Ferruginibacter sp.
AGTTATCACCTAATAGATGAAAGCAAACCGGCTTCACTGAGTTTTAGTTTTTTAACCAATGTAAATACATATCAATCTGTTTTGTTCATGCTGGGTGTTGACAGCCTAAAAAATGTGAGCGGCGCCCAAACAGGTGCATTGGATCCGCTGAATGATATGTTCTGGACCTGGAACACGGGTTACGTGATGGCCAAGATGGAGGGCAGCTCTCCCCAATCAAAAGTGGTGAATAACAAAGTGGAATTTCATATCGGTGGATTTTCGGGAGCTCATAATGTTTTAAAAAAAATAAAGCTGAATTTTCCTGCAGATATGATGCTGGATGTGAAGGAAGGCAAGACCAGCGAAATAATCATTGAAGCCGATTTTGATGCATGGTGGCAGGGGCCAAATGATCTGAAAATTGCCGACAACCCTGTTTGCAGCACTCCCGGGGAGTTAGCAAAGAAGTTTGCTGATAATTACAGTAAGATGTTCACCATAAAAAATGTTATAAACAATTAGGCTTGAAATCAAGGGTCATCATATTGCTGGGCACAATCATTATCCTTTTCATTTTTCTTGTTGGTGCAGGCAGGGTCAATGATTCGCTGTACAGCCCCGATTATATTCAACTCGAAATTCCTGCCGGCTGGCCAAAGCCCCCAACGGATATTTTTGCAAAGAACCGATTAACAGAGCAAGGCTTTCAATTAGGTAAAAAATTATTTTATGATGGCAGATTAAGCAAGGATGGTAATTTCCCCTGTGCCAGTTGCCACCAGCAGTTTGCTGCATTTGCTTCTTATGATCATGACTTCAGCCATGGTTACAACAATACTTTCACAACCCGTAATGCACCGACGTTATTTAACCTGGCATGGATGACGAAACTGCACTGGGACGGAGGTATCAATCATATTGAAGTGCAGCCCCTCTCTCCCATCACTGCGAAAAATGAAATGGCCGAAACGCTGGACAGTGTATTATATAAACTGAAAAAAGACACTGCCTATACAAGGCTCTTTAAAGCTGCTTTTGGTACTGCTGAAATTAACAGCCAGCGTATGTTAAAGGCATTGGCGCAATTCATGGGTTCGATCGTATCATCCAATTCAAAATACGATAAAGTGCAAAGGGGCGAAGCCAGTTTTACACCGGGCGAACAAAATGGGTACAATTTCTTTAAAGCAAAATGTGCGGCCTGTCACAAGGAACCTTTATTTACGGATAACAGTTTTAGAAATAACGGCATGGCTGTGAATACTTATTTAAATGATTATGGAAGAATGAAGATCACCGGTAACAAAAATGATTCGCTGAAATTCAAAGTGCCAAGCCTGCGTAATGTAATGCTTACGTTTCCCTACATGCATGATGGAAGGTATTATTCGCTGGGGACGGCAATAGACCACTATCGTAAAAATATTATTACTACACAACCAACGCTTGACAGTTTATTGATAAACAGGATCGCCATCAGCGACAGGGAGAAGAATGACCTGATTTATTTCCTGAACACACTCACCGATACCACTATGACCCGCAATCCCAGGTTCAGTCAGAACTAAACGATATTAATTTTTCCTTTTGCTTTTCAGTGCCTCCAGGTTTTGCAAGTGCTTTTCTGTAGCTTCTTTATGATCAGCCTGTTCCTTAATATTATCTTCTATATCTTTTTCAATTTTTTTCTTTTTCTTCTGCAGGTCTTCTGCATCACTGGCCAGACCTGCTGTTTTCTTTTCATGGGCTATTCTTGTTTCCTCCATCTCGGATATTTGCTGCTCCAGGTAGTAATTATCAATATAGTTTGTAAACCCATTAAGAAATGATTTGGCATTGTCAATTATCTTTTCGTCGGTTCCTTGTGTTATAAAATTATCTTCACCTCTTGACAGCAGCATGGTGATGACGGAAACTTCTTT
>CAYTQB010000128.1:3321-5146 GCA_964439615.1 uncultured Ferruginibacter sp.
AATTTAAAATGAAATTATAAAGTTAAATTTGAATTTAAATAGAAACCATAGTTGAGCGGTATTAAAAAATTAGCAGGACAAACATTGTGGTATGGTGTACCAACCATTGCCAGCCGCTTCCTCGGTTACCTGATGAATATGGCCTTGCCCTTCTTTGTTGCCATGCCAGGCAAGACGGCAGACCTGGTGCAGGTTTATACCATTATTCCTTTTTTGAATGTACTTTACGCATACGGCCTCGAAACAGCTTATTTCCGTTTTTCCCAAACCCACGATAAACAAAAACTATACAACACACTTTCGCTTTCGCTGTTATACAGCAGCATTCTTTTCACTGTTATTTTATTGTTGTGTCAAAACACACTTGTTTCAGCAGCCGATCTGCAAAATCACCCCGATTATATAGTCTGGATGGCAGCCATTATTGCCGTTGATAATTTAAACACATTGCCTTTTGCAAAACTGCGGCAGGAGAACCGCCCCAAAAGATATGCGTTTGCAAGAGTAGCAGGAATTGTTGTGAATGTGCTGGTTGTTATATTTTTCCTGGGCATCATTCCCAAAATATTAGAATCAAATCCCGATCATTTTTTACGCCTGGTTTATGATAAAGATATCGGTTTGGGATATTACCTGCTGGGTAACCTTTGTGGTAGTTTATTTACCCTGCTTATATTATTCAAAGAGATCAGGCAGATCCGTTTTCATTTCGATACTAAGCTTTGGAAAGACGTGATGCGCTACAGCGCTCCTTTGATCATAGTTGGATTAGGCGGAATGATCAATGACATACTCAGCCGTCTCATATACCGCCATGTGGTTGATCTTCCCCAGCAACAGGCCGATCATGAACTGGGCATATTTGCCAATATATTCCGCATCGCATTGCTCATTACAATTATGATACAGGCATTCCGCATGGCTGCCGAACCCTTTTTCTTTAATAAAAGCAAGGATGAAAATGCCCAAAAGACCTATGCCCGTGTGATGAAATTTTTCGTCATTGCATGTTGTTTCATGTTTTTGTTTATTGGTTTGTTTCTTGATGCTTTCCGGTGGATCTTTATAACCTTCGCAAACCCACGTTGGGCCGAGGGCCTGGAGGTTGTCCCCTTACTTGCGTTGGGCAATATCTTCCTGGGTATTTATTACAATCTCAGTGTGTGGTACAAGTTAACCAATAAAAATACCTGGGGCGCAGTGATCACTATTGCAGGCGCTGTAATTACTATTATTCTGAATATCGTGCTTATTCCAAGGTTGCATTATACAGGCGCTGCCATCGCAACATTCTGTTGCTACCTGTTTATGATGTTGAGCAGTTATTTGCTGGGGCAAAAATATTACCCGGTTCCTTATGCTGTAAAGAAACTCCTTGCCTACCTGGTGCTGGTGGTACTCATTTATCTTGTACACCTTGTATTGGTGAAATTTATTTCCTCTTCCCTGTTGTTTTCTTTAAGTGCCGGTTTTGTATTGTTCATTTTATTTACCTGGTTTGTTTCCAGGATCGAGGCTAAAGAGCTGGCGAAGCTGCCGGTTATTGGAAAATATTTCAAGCCCTGAAATCCTGCCTGGTTTTCGTTAACTTCATTTTATGCGAAAGCTGTTGCAATATTTATTTAAACGGCCCCTTACCTGGATGGCCAATACCCTTAGCGCCAAGCCTGAAAAAGAAGCCGTATTCAAATCATTAAGCAAACTTTACAACAGCGTTAAAAAAAATAATAAACGGGTTTGCTCTGTTTTTATCGATCTCACCAAAGATAAATTCATCATCTTCAGCGACCAGCACAAAGGCAACCGGGACAGCGCTGATGATTTT
>CAYTQB010000129.1:0-5120 GCA_964439615.1 uncultured Ferruginibacter sp.
ATGGATATATCAATGTTTCGGAAGGTTACTTTGCTATCAATACCATCAGCCTGGTAGTACCTAAAGCGGCGTTAAGTAAAGCCATGCTGGAAAAAATGAAAATAAAGTAAAAAATGGACAGCTATGAAAAAGCGCCGCAGGTTTTGCAGCGCTTTTTTTATTCTTTGAAACGGTAGCCCCGTAAAAAATCTTCCGTCAGCATTTTCTTTTTGCCTTCCAGTTGCAGTTCGGTGATGGAGATATAACCGTTGGTGCAGGCAAAACGCAAAAATGTTTTTTGATCGGTTTCAAAATGGCCGGGTGCAACAGAAACTTCCTTAATTTCTTTATTGGCTTTACAGATTTTCAACTGTTTGCCATGTAAATAGGTAAAAGCACCCGGGTAAGGCGATAAACCACGAATCAAATTGAATACATCATCTGCAGATTTGTTCCAGTCAATCTTACAGGTTTCGGTAAATATCCTGGGGGCATGCTTGAGGTTTGAGGTTTGTAGTTTGAGGTTTTGAGGAGATTCTTTAATGCCGCCCTCAGCTAAGCCTTTTACCGTTTTTACTAAGAGTTGCGCCCCAATCTCTTTCATCTTATCATGCACTTCGCCGGCTGTTTCATTTTCACCAATAGGAAAGCTTTCCTGCAATAAAACATCTCCCGTATCAATTTCATGTTTCAGTTTGAATGTGGTCACTCCCGTTTCTTTCTCACCATTGATAACAGCCCAGTTAATAGGAGCGGCTCCACGGTATTGCGGCAATAAACTTCCATGTAAGTTTACCGAACCCATTGGAGGCATATTCCACACAACTTCCGGCAACATACGAAAGGCAACCACCACCTGCAGGTCGGCCTTCAATGACTGCAGTTGTTCTAAAAACTCAGGGCTCTTTAATTTTTCGGGTTGAAGTACAGGCAGGTTATTCTCAACAGCATATTTTTTTACGGCGCTTTGCTGTAACTGCATTCCCCGCCCTGCTGCTTTGTCGGGTGCTGTTACCACAGCTACAATTTTGCATCCGGCTTTTACCAATGCATCCAGCGAGGCAACAGCAAATTCGGGAGTGCCCATAAATATGATCCGTAATTCCTTCCGCATACTAAAGTGAAAAGTTGAGGGAGAATCCAAATTCTGTATGTTTTTTTCCTTCCTGATCATTACAACAGCATCCGGGTTTAGAAGCGCCTGCTTTAAGGAGTAAAATCATCGTACAATAAATACTTTTTCCGTATGGCTTTAAATGCAGTCAACCCGGGCTCCCAGCTTTTTTTTATTTCCTGTTCTGTCTTTCCATCTTTTACCTGTTGCTGAAATACATCGTTGCCTGCCAGCTTGTTTATGAAATTATTCTTCAGGAAGAAAGTATCTTTTCCAGGGAATAGTTTATAGGCATTAAGAAAATATTTGAGCTGCATCTGGTTGTTCAGGTCTGCTAGTATCTCTTCATTGGTACCGCTTAAATTCCAGCCATAACATTTTTGATAAAAGCATTTACTGCTTTTGGCGCCGGCATTGGGTGCCGGGGTAAAACTATATAATGTATTAGGCAAAGTAGGGTGACCGAATACCTGGAAAGGTTTATCAGTACCCCTTCCTTCACTCATTACCGTGCCTTCAACAAAACAAGTGGAAGGGTAGAGGTAAATGCTCTGCATACTTTTTAAATTGGGTGATGGCATCACCGGCAAAATATATTTACTCTTATGATCGTAATTCCTGCATTTGATCACCTGTACATGAAAGGGGGTATCGGCAGTTGGTTCTGTCTTCACATTATATGCATTGATGGCATTGGCCTGGGGCGATAACCAGTTTTCACCGGTCAGCATCAGGGCATATTCACCAATGGTCATGCCATAAACAATGGGCACGGGTTGCATGCCGATAAAACTTTTGAAATTCATGTCCAGTATTGGGCCATCCACGTAAAATCCATTGGGATTGGGGCGGTCAAGTATAAGCAGGGGTTTATGATTTTCCAGCGCAGCCTCCAGGTAATATTGTAATGAGCCGATGTAAGTATAAAACCTTACGCCCACATCCTGTATATCAAAGATCAATACATCAACTCCTTTAAAATCTTCCGGGGTGGGCTTTTTATGGTTGCCGTACAAACTAACCACCGGTAAGCCTGTTTTTTTATCTGTAGCATCACCTACATGTTCGCCGGCATCTGCATCCCCTCTGAAACCATGTTCGGGCCCGAATATTTTTACCACATTGATACCGCTTTTTATAAGCGTATCTACCAGGTGGGTATTATTCACCATGCTGGTTTGGTTGGCAAAAACAGCAACGGCCTTACCTTTTAGCAAGGGCAGGTAAATATTCATGCGTTCTGCGGCCGGCATCACTTGTTGCTGGCTGGCCGCCAACAAACAATTGAACAATAATACGGGTAAACAATACTTTATCCTTTTCATACCGTAAAGTTGCTTAAATATTTTTTAATTGAGGCAGCCATTTATATATTAATTTGCGCCCTATTTATAATCTTTCTTAAGCCCCGGCGGGGTTTAAGGCAAAACAAAATTTTTATGAAGCAAGTGAAAGCAGGTGATGTAGTAAAAGTACATTACACAGGTAAACTGGTCAATGGCGAGCAGTTTGATTCTTCCATAGGCAGGGAGCCGCTGGAATTTACAGTTGGCGCCGGCCAGATGATAAGTGGATTTGATGCGGCAATGCCCGGAATGAACCTGGGTGAAAAGAAAACCATCAATATTGCACCTGAAGATGGGTATGGACAAAGGAGCGAAGAAGCCATCATTGAATTTCCCAAAGCAAATGTACCGGCAGAGATGAAACTTGAACCGGGCATGCCATTAACTTTAAGCAACCAGGCTGGGCAACCTGTCCCTGTTATTGTAGTTGAAGTAAAAGACGAGGTGATCATATTGGATGCCAATCATTTTTTGGCCGGAAAAGAATTGGTTTTTGATATTGAACTGGTAGAGATAGCGGAATAATTCAAAAGTAAAAATTAAAAAAGGCAGTTTGTGAAAGCAGGCTGCCTTTTGTTTTGTTATCCTTATTTTTGGTTTTTGACTTTTCACTTTTTTATTATGATACAGATAAGCCCCGATAGTATTGCCGACAGGTTCATGCGTTATGTACGTATTGACACACAAAGCGACCCAACAGCTGCAACACACCCTACTACTGAAAAACAAAAAGACCTGAGTAAACTATTGCATAGAGAATTGCTGGGTATGGGCATCACCAATGCATCAACGGATGCGTATGGGTATGTGTACGCAACTATTCCTTCAAACAGCGATAAAAAAAATATACCGGCCATTTGTTTTTGTGCACACGTAGATACGGCGCCAGATTGCAGCGGCACCAATGTTAAGCCCATCCTTCATCGTTATTATGATGGAAAGGATATTGTTTTGCCCGATGACACCACGCAGGTTTTGCGGATGAGTGATTCGCCTTATTTAAAGAATCATTTGAACAGCGGCGTTATCACTACCAGCGGAACCACTTTACTGGGCGCCGATGATAAAAGCGGTGTGGCTGCCATCATGGAGGCGGCGTTATTCTTTATACAGAACCCTGCTGTTAAGCATGGTGATATCAGGATATTATTTACACCCGATGAAGAAGTAGGGCAGGGTACAGCAAAAGTAGACATGAATAAACTGGGTGCACAGTTTGGTTATACCATGGATGGAGGCGAAGCCGGAAGCCTGGAGGATGAAACATTCAGTGCTGACGGAGCCGTCATTACTATACATGGCGTCATCACTCACCCGGGATATGCAAAAGATAAGCTGGTAAATGCATTGAAAGTAGCAGGCGCTATACTGAATGCATTACCAAACCAGGAATGGAGCCCGGAGACAACGGGAAAAAGGGGAGGTTTTGTTCACCCTACAGCAGTGAATGGCATTGCTGAAAAAGCAAGCATACAGTTTATTGTAAGGGATTTTACACTGGCCGGTTTGCAACAACACCATGAACGGCTGAAAAAAATTGCTGTAGAAACTGTGGCTAAATTTCCTGGAGCAACTATGGAATACATTGCACAGGAGCAATACCGGAACATGAAAGAAGTACTTGATAAACATCCGCAGGTAGTTGCTTATGCTGAGGAAGCCATACGAAGGGCCGGATTGACCGTAAAAAAAGAAAGCATACGTGGCGGTACCGATGGCAGCCGCTTTAGTTATATAGGAATGCCCTGCCCCAATATTTTTACCGGTATGCAAAACATACATAGCAAGCTGGAATGGATAGGTACAAGAGATATGGCGAAGGCTGCTGAAACCATTGTTCACCTGGCGATGATATGGGAAGAGAGAAGCTAAGTGAATAGGTTATGATAGGTTGTATTCTACCAGTACTCTGACTTTTCCCGGATATTCATAAATTTTTCGAATTTTTCAACAAATGTAATTGCAAAGACCTTTGTTAGCCAAAAGGAAAAGGGAATACCGATCAATAAGAAGCATATGCCGATAAAAAATCCTTGTATATCGTGATAATAAATTGAACCTATACAGTAAATGCTACCAAATAAAAGGGATACTTGGAAAACAAAAAAATAATAAATGTTTGGTCTGGTTCTGGTAATTATTTTAGTTTTATTCGGGTCAATTTCATGGATTGTACCATTCATGTAACAATTATTTGATTCTAGTAATAAAGGCGAACTTGGAAAAATGCCTCTTGGCCGAAATTTGAAATACTCAGTTGTCAACAGACTGGTTCCTTCATCAAGAAAATAGCCATATTCTTTTTCAAAGAGTTTTTTTAATCTCAGAAGAACTGCTTCTTTCGGTTCATGAATGATGTATATCCTGGTTCTGAAGAAAAAAGTATTCTTAATATAATTGTATAAGCTTTTCAAGATTCCGACAATGGTTATTGTTAAATCTAAAAGTACATAATCTATCTCTACTACTATACTTGTTCACCTGGCGATGATATGGGAAGAGAGGAGTTGAAAGAAAATTGAAGAAAGTTTAAAAAAAATGAAATAAAGCCAGACACTGCAGACATAAGGCTGTCATTACCGGGCAAAGTTGGGATAAGCTGCCGAATGTACCCATCACCGGTTCATATGGACCAGGTGCAGATGATCCAGGTTATTAAGACTGGGTTTAACCCTGTCGGG
>CAYTQB010000130.1:0-5105 GCA_964439615.1 uncultured Ferruginibacter sp.
TATGGACCAGGTGCAGATGATCCAGGTTATTAAGACTGGGTTTAACCCTGTCGGGGGAAAATTGAAAAAATTATTTCTTAGCCAACAACTGCCGCAATGAAAATGTATGAAAACTATAAGCAACCGGAACCAATATGCCAGGTAACAGGATGTAAGGGAGATTTTCTGTCAGCTATCCAAAAAGTCCTACCTTCAATTTAAATTTTACTACTATGGAATTTCTAAGAGATTATTGGTGGGTCATCATTCTGGCCTTCGCATTTCTGGGTTGCTTTGTAACCATCAACCAGGGTTTTATTGGTGTTATTACCATGTTCGGTAAATACCAGCGTATCCTGCGCCCGGGTCTCAGGATAAAAATACCTTTTATTGAGCAGATTTATAAAAAGATCAGTATTCAAAACCGTTCTGTTGAACTGGAGTTTCAGGCAGTTACCATTGACCAGGCAAATGTTTATTTTAAATCTATGCTTTTGTACTCAGTGCAAAATGAAAATGAAGAAACTATAAAAAAAGTGGCCTTCAAATTCATCAGTGATAAGGACCTGATGCAGGCGCTGGTACGTACTATTGAAGGTAATATCAGGGCATTTGTGGCAACCCGGCGCCAGTCGGAAATACTTGGATTAAGAAGAGATATTGTGGAGTTTGTAAAAGAGCATGTGGATGTATCACTTGAAGAGTGGGGATACCATTTACAGGACCTCCAGATCAATGATATCACGTTTGACCAGGCCATCATTGAAAGTATGAGCAAGGTGGTTGCTTCCAATAACCTGAAAGCCGCTGCGGAGAATGAAGGGCAGGCGTTATTAATAACCAAAACAAAAGCAGCAGAGGCAGAAGGTAATTCAATTAAGATAGCTGCAGAGGCAGAAAGACAGGCGGCCCAGCTGCGTGGACAAGGAGTGGCCCTTTTCCGTGAAGAAGTGGCCAAAGGTATGAGCCAGGCTGCAGCTGAGATGAAGCAGGCCAATTTAGATACCAATGTGATCCTTTTCAGCATGTGGACAGAAGCTATCAAAAATTTTGCAGAGTATGGAAAAGGTAATGTGATATTCCTCGATGGAAGCAGCGATGGTATGGAAAAAACGATGCGCCAGATCATGGCAATGCAGCAGATGGAATCAAAAAGATAAAATATCTTTTCGTATAAAAAATTTAAGCCGGCAATGTCCGGCTTTATTATTTTATCTACGTTTATAAGCAAGATTAACATTTTGTTATGCAGCTATTGTAAATTTGTTTCGTTTCATTGCAGAACCAAATAGTTTTGGCACAATAATAGAGCGGAAATATCTTAAATTTAAAACCGGCAGCATGTTTAATATCTTCTTACAGGTCGACAGCACCCACCTCGGTTCTTCAACAGTAAACGCAGCAGCAAGCGAATCTTTGTTCTCCATATTAGTGAAGGGGGGGGTATTGATGATACCCCTGGCATTATTTATGGCGCTGGCCATTTTTTTCTTTATTGAAAGACTGATAGCCATCCGCAAGGCCAGCAAGATAGAAGATAACTTCATGAACATTATCCGTGACCATATCATCAGCGGGAATGTTACTGCGGCCCGAAGCCTGGCAAAGAATACTCACCACCCGGTAGCAAAAATGATCGACAAAGGAATCCAGCGCATTGGGAAGCCTATTGATGCCATTGAAAAAAGCATGGACAACGTAGGTAAGCTGGAGATATATAAGATGGAAAGAAATTTAACGGTACTATCTGTTATTGCACGTATTGCACCCTTGTTTGGTTTTGTAGGAACCATTATAGGACTGGTGATGCTGTTAAGAGACTTTGCTGCAGCTACCAATCCTTCCATAACAGATATTGCCGATGCGATGTATGTAAAGATGATCACTTCAGCTACAGGGTTGATCATTGGTATCATTTCATTTTTAGGATATAGTTATTTAAATACACAGATAGATAAAACAGTGAATAAAATGGAAGTGGCCAGTGCTGATTTCATTGATATTCTGCAGGAACCGACAAGGTAGACACGAATTGAATGAATTACACTAATTACACGAATTGAAGTTTGGTACATAATTCGTGTAATTCGATAAAATTAGTGGTATAAAAATGAGTTTAAGACACAGGTTAAGAGATAATCATAGCGAAGTGGATGCAGGTCCGCTCAACGATGTACTATTCATATTGTTGATGTTCTTCCTGCTGATATCCACGCTGGCCAATCCCAATGTGGTAAAAGTGAATAATCCGAAAGGAAAAAGTGACACCAGGGTAAACCAGAATATTGTTGTAACCGTTACCAAAGACCAGGATGTTTTTATAGGTACACAACAGATCGACATGCTTTATATAGATTCACTGTTGAAAAAAGCGGTAGAGCAGAACAGGAAATATGTTGATACACCCACTGTAGTACTGAACGTGGATACTGCTGCCTATTACGGCAAGGCATTCCGGATTATGGAAGCTGCAAAAAGGGCTAAAGCCAAACTGGCTGCCAATATCAAATAGTAACAAAGATCATCCGCTCTTTGCCGTACATATCCTTCTTCACCGTTACTGTTTCATAATCTTTCCTGAATAAGTCAGCTACTTTTTGAGCGTAGTTCTCATGCGTTTCCAGGTATATCTTGCCAGAGGGCCGCAGGTTGGTACTTCCGAATGCAGCGATCTTCTCATAAAATATCAAAGGCGATTTAGCAGGAACGAATAAAGCAATATGTGGTTCATATAAACTTACATTCTTGCCCAGCTTCTCCTTTTCATTAATGGGGATATAGGGTGGGTTGCTGATAATGATATCGAACATGGGGAACGCTTCCCAGTTTTTTTCATTTAAAAAATCCATTTGTTTGAAGTTGACATGTGCGTTATGCAGTACGGCGTTTTCTGCAGCCAGTGCTATAGCATTTTCGCTGATGTCAATAGCGGTTACAAGCGAAGCAGGTAAATTTTTTTGTATAGCAACAGGTATGCAGCCGCTACCGGTTCCAATATCCAGTATTTTGGGGTCTGTAAGTTTTGATTTTCTGTCTTTGATGAGTTGTTCCACCAGCTCTTCTGTTTCGGGCCTGGGTATCAGTACAAGTTCATTTACTTTAAACTTCATGTTGTAAAACCAGGCTTCACCCAGTACATATTGTACAGGTTTATGTTGCAGTAGCTGTTGTAAAATGTTTTGAATAGATGCATCTGCTTCAGGGGTAATTTCCCTTGCAGGATCTTTCAGGATATCAGAACGCTTCAGTGATACCGCTTTTTCAAATACCCGGTTTGTTATTGCAGTGGCTTCGCCAAGGCTATATATCTTCTGCAACTGCAACATGAAATTCCTGTATCGTTCTTTAATGCCCATCCCGGCAAACATAGTTTATTTTTTGATGCTTATTTTTGTTGCTTGTCAGCACATGAACAATATATGCAGCGATGCCTTCAACTGGCCGCATTGGGAGCGGGGTATGTAGCGCCCAATCCTATGGTGGGCTCCGTATTGGTTTATGATGACAGAGTTATTGGCGAGGGGTACCACATGAAATATGGAGAACCTCATGCCGAAGTGAATTGTATCAGTAGTGTAGCTGATGAAGATGTACAGTACATTCCAGACAGTGTTCTATATGTTTCACTGGAACCATGTGTACATTTTGGTATAACCCCCCCTTGTACTGACCTGATCATTTCAAATAAAATTCACAAAGTTGTAATTGGGTGCAGGGATAGTTTCCCGGCGGTGGATGGAAAGGGAATAGAGAAATTAAAAGCAGCGGGAATAAATGTTGTTTCCGGGGTTTTGGAGAAGGAATGCCTCGAACTGAATAGACGATTCTTTACTTTCCATAATTTAAAACGCCCTTACATCATTTTAAAATGGGCGCAGAGTGCTGATGGTAAGATGGCCCCCCTGAATCCCACCAAAGGGAGGGTTTCAGAGCATTCTTCTGCAGGAAGATTTCATATCAGCAATGAATTTACCAATCGCCTTGTGCACAGATGGAGAAGTGAAGAAACTGCTATAATGGTAGGAACAAATACAGCGCTTAATGATGATCCGTCGCTTACAACAAGACTTTGGCCCGGCAAAGACCCAGTAAGGATTGTAATTGACAAAGAACTGAAACTTCCCGATAGATTAAAGTTATTTGATAAGAAGAGCAGAACAATCGTTTTCAATAATAAGGAGCAAGACAATGACACCATGCTCAGCTATCACCTGCTTGATAAAAACAAAGGCGATCTCTCACAAATAATGGAAGAACTTTACAAGGAGAGATTACAGAGTGTTATAGTAGAAGGCGGCGCTAAACTTTTACAATCATTTATCAATGCAGGCCTTTGGGATGAAGCCCGTGTAATAAGTAACCAGGAATTGGTAATTGGGAATGGGGTTGTAGCACCTGCTTTAAAAAAGTCTAAACTAATCAAGGAAGAAAAAATGGATACCGATATCATTTCGTTCTTTGTAAAGAAAGATAATAATGAGTGAGGATTTTTATTTTACTATAGAAAAACCATCCAGTGCCGAATTCAAAGACAGGGGCAGTAAATTCATAGCCTATGCATTCCCCATTGAAACAGCCGGTGATTTTAAAAAGCAATTACAGCTTTTAAAAAAAGAACACCCAAAAGCAGTGCATTATTGCTTTGCTTACCGTATTGGTACCGATGGAAATAATTTTCGCAGCAGTGATGATGGTGAACCATCCGGTTCAGCAGGCAAACCCATCCTGGGCCAGGTTGACAGCAGGGGAGTAACCAATAAGGCTGTAATAGTGGTGCGTTACTTTGGTGGAACCCTGCTGGGTGTGCCGGGGCTAATCAACGCATATAAGACAGCCACAGCACTGGCATTGCAGGTAACGCCGGCCATTCAAAAACAAGTAGAGATAGTTCACATCATTGAATTTGAGTATAACAAGATGAATGAAGTAATGATGGTCTTGAAACAATGCAACTGTAGTATTATTTCCAATGAAATGCAATTGTTCTGTATCATTAAAGCTGGCATCCCCAAAAACCGGCTGGAAGAAGTTATGTACAGGTTGAAGGATTTGCCCAATGTAGCGGTAAAAAAAAGCGGATAATGAACCGGAATTTGTAATTTTCATAAAATAATTATTATGGCAAC
>CAYTQB010000131.1:0-3606 GCA_964439615.1 uncultured Ferruginibacter sp.
CTGAAATCGCTGTTGATGTCTTTGAGTGGTTGCAAAAAATTTCCATGGGCAATTCCCCCAACGATGATCCAGCCAAGAGTAAGTATCACACCCATCCAAAGCAATACACCTATCTTTCCTATGCTGTCTATTTTTCGATAGAGCAAAAAAGTAATAAAAACAATTACTGCTGCAGAAACTAATTTTTGTTGCCATGCATCTAAGTGAACAAGATACCCAAGGTATTGTGCAAACCCGATAGCCGCAGACGCCGCAACCAATGGCGCCTGTATTATTGTTTGCCATACATACAGGAAGCTCATCATTCTGCCCATGCCTTTTTTACCGTATGCTTCCTTTAAAAAATTATAACTTCCGCCGGCAAGCGGATAAGCCGCTCCCAGTTCGCTCCATATCATTGCATCAATTAAGGAAAGCACAGCGCCTGCTATCCAGGCATACAGGAACATACCACCCATCAGGCCCATAACAATGGGCAGGGTTACAAAGGGGCCAATGCCCACCATATCTATCATGTTGAGTACCGTAGACTGGAACAGGCCCAGGCTCCGCTGTAGTTTTGGTGCAGTCATTCAAATGATTGAATAGGGAAATTACAATTTTGAATGGGAATTAATCCAATTGCGGATAAGTAGAATTTACGGGAAAAAGAATTTCATCAATGACTTAATTACTCAATGACTACTACCAGGTTCCGGTAAATCCTTTCATGAAAGTTGGATAATCCTGTTTTTTATAAGCACCATCACCAAAAAATTTTACAGGAGGCTCCAGTTCAGAAGGTTTAAGGTATCCTGAAAGTGGTGCCGGCTGTGCATCTAATGCCGAAAGGAAAACCGTGGTAGGGAAACCCATGCGGCCGCCCAGCAGGTAAACAGCCAGTTCGTTGGCATTATAAGCCGGGTTGTATGCATACTTCTTATTTGCAAAAACAACTTCGGTTTTGGATTCTGCATCAAATTTTACTGCATAAAAATTTTTGTTCAGGTAGGCTATCACTTTTTCATTGCTGTATGTTTCCCTGTCCATTACCTTGCACCAGCCACACCAGTCTGTATATACATCAATGATTATTGGCCTGGGTTGTTTTGCAAAGGCTGCCTGCAGTTCGGTAAGGCTTAACCAATTGAGCTTCTCCTTTTCAGGTGTATGAAAAGAGGTGAGGAGTAAGGGTAATGATAAGACTAATACCAGACGAAGAACCTTTTGCATAAATAATTGTTTTGTAGCTTAGACGACTAAACGGAAAATTAATGAAAAAAATTGTAGTAGCAGTGACCGGTGCCAGTGGATCTGTTTATGCCCGGATATTACTTAATAAACTGATATTGCTCAAAGACCAGTGGAATGAATTATCTGTTGTGATGACGGAAAATGCAAAAGAAGTGTGGAAACTTGAACTTGGTAATGATCCCGATAGCTATCGGGATGAAAAGTTACCTGTAAAATTTTATAGCCAGCAGGATTTTAATGCACCCTTTGCATCAGGTTCAGGGCAATATGATACTATGATCATCATCCCCTGCAGTATGGGAACGCTTGGACGAATTGCAACGGGTATCTCCAATGACCTCATCAGCAGGGCAGCCGATGTTGTTTTAAAAGAAAGGCGAAAATTGATCTGTGTGGTAAGAGATACACCGTACAACCTCATACACATACGCAATATGGAAACCATCACCCTGGCAGGAGGAATAATCTGCCCAGCCACACCATCTTTTTACAGTAAGCCAAACACAATTGAAGAACTGGCTTCCACCGTTGTTGACCGGGTGCTTGACCTGGCTGGGATTGATGTTAAGACTTTCAGATGGGCCACCCCCCTCCAACTTCCCAAGAGGGAGGATATCTAAGCGAAAGAAGATTTTGAATTTAAAAGCTGCCTATTCAAGTTCCCTCTCCTTTGGAGAGGGGTTGGGGTGAGGCTTTTATCTTAAATCAACCACTTCCATTCCCGGGTAATTTTTTGCGTCAAATACAAATGTGGCATCTGTAATAGCCGATTTTGTATTCATTCCACTCACTGTATAAGTATACCGGTTACCGGCTTTTTCAAATACTTTGGTAGAGGTTATCGTTTGTGAAGCTTTATTGATATACAGCACCACTTTATGAAAAGGTTTTGTTTTGTCAATCGGCGTCAGTTCAATTTCCTGTACCCCCTTGGCATCACTGTTTAACTTGTACAAAAAATCCTTATCGTAAAAATTGGTAAATAATTTCTGCGGGGTAATGGTGTTGTTTGAGGGGTCAAGCTTGCTGATGGTTATTTCTTTGGCGGCTTTGTCTATTGTCCATACATTGCTGCCATCGCAAAAAATATCCTGGCTGGTAACATTGATACGGTATTTTGTTCCTTTCATAAATACGGTACCTGCCTTGCTTCCTAAAAGTTTGTTGCTGCTGTTCTCAATTTTTAAACTGAATTTGGACTGAACTGTCTTAAAACTTTTGAATTTAGCGCTGACTGCATCCAATATTTTTTTTGCTTCCGGGTCGCTACTACCCATGCCTTTGGGAGGCTGGGCGCAAAGCGTGAAAACCATTGCCGTCATCAGAACCACCACACTTAAAATTTGCTTCATTTTGCCTGTTTAGTATAAAATAATACGCTTTGTAAAGCGGCTGCAAAGATAAATCAATAGATGGGTTTTAACAAGCCGGGTTTAAAGGCTACATCTAATGTACTGTTAATGTATCAGCGGCCCGAAAATAACCCATCGGCAACTGCGTTATTCCACCAAAGAATAGCTATTTTGCAATTCTTCAACTCAACTCCACTATTGATTCATTTTTAAGGATCATTTAATTAATTCATATCATGGAAAAAAATATTGCTGTTTCCCAACGGGAAAACTATACCCCTTCGCAATTCACGGAGTTCTTATGGTGGCTCTCTACGGCCGAAAAAGAGATCTTAGTGGATTCTGTTGTTGACCGAAACCGCTACCGCATCATTGGCATGACGGTCCTGGCAACCTGGGCCTTTGCAACTTTCACCTGGTCGTATTTTTTCAGTACAGTTGTTGACTCTGCCTTAGTGTATGTTGGGTTGGGGCTGTTCATGGGTTTCATCATCCTTACCATTGACCGGGCATTGATAAAAGGCATAACCAAATTCAACAAGAAAAAGTTTGCACCTCTTTTATTCAGGGGCTTGCTGGCAATAACCATCGGTACATTTATGGCACAGCCTGCTGTTTTGTATATGTTCGATAAAGAAATAAAACTGCAAACATCCCTGGATAATGAAAAAAAGAAAATGCTGAAGCAAAAGGAGTTGGAAACACTCTTCAAAAGTCAGAAAGAATCTTTGACAAAGCAAGCCACCAATATAAACAATGAACTGGCGCTTAAGTACGATGCGGTTTCAAAAGCAAGAGAAAATTTTTTGGCAGAATCTGATGGCAGTGGTGGTACGGGAAAGATAGGCATCAAAGATATTGCGATTGCCAAGCGAAACGAATACCAGAAACTGGATGCAGAATACCAGTCATTATTAAAGCTGAGCCAACCCAAACTGGACAGCAACGAAGCAGCATTGAAAGAGATAGATAATAAGATAAAAACTGAAGAGGCCAGTTTTGCTTTATACCTGAACAATGG
>CAYTQB010000131.1:3706-4963 GCA_964439615.1 uncultured Ferruginibacter sp.
AGAAACCCCCTTAATGCAACAACACAATGCCATCAAGGCCAGGTACCCTGATGCCATCCTGCTTTTCCGTGTGGGTGATTTTTATGAAACTTTCGGGCAGGATGCTATCACCACTTCTTCTGTATTAGGCATAACATTAACCAAACGGAACAATGGTAACCCGGCTGCTTCCGAACTGGCCGGGTTTCCTCATCATGCACTGGATACTTATTTACATAAACTGGTGAAAGCCGGTTACCGGGTAGCTATCTGCGATCAGTTGGAAGACCCCAAACTGGCAAAGGGCATTGTTAAGCGTGGGGTTACCGAATTGGTTACTCCCGGTGTGGCTACCAGCGATAAATTACTTGAACACAGCAGCAATAATTTTTTAGCCGCATTGCATTTTGAAGAAGAAAAGATCGGTATTGCTTTTTTAGACATCAGCACAGGTGAATTTTTTATTGCAGAAGGTGATAAAGAGTATGCCGATAAATTATTACAAAGCCTTAAGCCCGCCGAAGTTATTTTTCAGCGCAGCAGGCAAAAATATTTTAAAGAGAACTTCGGCAGTAAGTTCTTTACCTATACACTGGAGGAATGGATATTTGCCGAAGCCTATGCCACCGAAAGTTTGTTGAAGCATTTTGGTACACACAGTTTAAAAGGATTCGGAATTGAAGGATTGAAGTCAGGCATTATCGCTGCAGGTGCAGTCCTGCATTATTTGAAAGATACCGAGCACCCCAACCTCGGCCATATTACTTCCATACAAAGAATTGATAAGGATGAACATTTATGGATGGACCGCTTCACTATACGCAACCTGGAATTGATGGGCGGTGCAGAAGGTAGCAATACATTGTTGAAAGTGCTTGATAATACCGTTTCAGCCATGGGCGCCCGTTTACTCAAGCGCTGGATGCTGATGCCACTCAACAGTATGGTAAAGATCAATGAACGCCTGCATGCTGTTGAATACCTCATTAAAGAAGTTGATCTGCGTAATAAAACAGCACAGCATATCAAACAGGCAGGTGACGTGGAAAGACTGGTGAGCAAAGTGCCGCTGAAAAAAGTAAACCCGAGAGAGGTATTACAGATCGCCAAAGGACTTCAGCAAACCGAACAAATTAAATCGCTTTGTGAGCATTCATCCAATGCTTATTTAAAACGACTGGGCGATTCGCTTAATCCCTGTAAGTATATCCTGGATAAGATCATCAAAGAGATCAATGAAAATCCACCCGCTGCGGCAACTAAAGGCGGAACCATTGC
>CAYTQB010000132.1:0-4903 GCA_964439615.1 uncultured Ferruginibacter sp.
ATGGAAGAGATAAGTAAGGTAGATGCCAGTGTGAGTGTTTGCGTAAGTGTGAATAACAGCCTTGTTTGTTATGGTCTGCAGGAATATGGAACCGAAGAACAGAAGAAAAAATATTTAACCCCACTTGCACAAGGCAAAAAAGATGGTGAATTATATATCGGCGCCTTTTTATTAAGTGAACCGGAAGCAGGGAGTGATGCAACTTCTCAACGTACTACTGCAGAAGATAAAGGCGATCATTATTTACTGAACGGTACAAAGAACTGGATAACCAATGGCAATAGCGCCAGTGTGTACCTGGTGATCGCTCAAACAGACGTAAGTAAAGGGAGCCGTGGAATTAATGCATTTATTGTTGAAAAAAACTGGAAAGGTGTGCAGGTTGGCGCCAAAGAAAATAAATTAGGCATTCGGGGAAGCGATACACACAGTATTTTATTTACCGATGTGAAAGTGCCAAAGGAAAACAGGATCGGCAAAGATGGTTTTGGATTTACGTTTGCCATGAAAACACTGGCCGGAGGAAGAATTGGTATTGCATCGCAGGCACTGGGTATTGCCAGTGGCGCTTATGAACTTGCACTTGCATATAGTAAACAGCGTAAAGCATTTGGTACCGAAATCATGAACCACCAGATCATACAGTTCAAACTGGCAGATATGGCTACAAGAATAGAAGCAGCAAGATTACTTTGTTTAAAAGCTGCATGGGAAAAAGACCAGCACCTGGATTACACTTTAAGCAGCAGCATGGCCAAAGTATTCTCCAGCGAAACTGCTATGTGGACCGCTACTGAGGCTGTACAGATACACGGCGGCTATGGTTTTGTAAAAGAGTATCATGTTGAAAGATTGATGAGAGATGCCAAGATCACACAGATATATGAAGGCACCAGTGAAGTGCAACGGATTGTGATAAGCAGGGCGATATTAAAGTAGTCAATGGTCGATAGTTTTATAGTCCATAGAAGAGTATGCTGCTATGGACTATTTTTATTTATTACACAGTCAACTCTAATTTTAAGTTATGTCATTTAAGTTTGAATCACTTAATATCTGGAACAAGGCTCTGGATCTTTCTGTGGAAATAGATAATATTGCTAAATTTTTTCCAAAATGGGAAATGTTTAATCTCTGTAGCCAGATTAGAAGGGCATCAGATTCAGTTGTGCTAAATATTGCAGAAGGCTATACTGGCCAAACAAATCCTGAATTCAAAAGGTTCTTAAACTATTCAATACGTTCCGGAATTGAAGTAGTCAGTTGCTTGTTTATTGCAAAAAGAAAAGATTATATACAGCAGGATATGTTTACAAAATATTACAGTGAATATGAAGTGCTAATTAAAATGATCACCAGTTTTAGAGATAAACTATCCTAATGTCAATAACCCTGTTAAAACAGAACGCATCAAACTATCGACCATATAATCATCGACTATGGCCTAAACTATGAGCATCAATAAAAAAAAATACGAGGATATCTTAGCTGAGCTGGATGGTAAAGCTACCCTTGTCGCCGTTTCCAAAACCAAACCGATTGAAGATATTCTTGAACTTTACAACCTTGGCCACAGGGATTTTGGCGAGAATTATGTGCAGGAACTGGTTGGTAAATACGAACAGCTTCCCAAAGACATCCGCTGGCACTATATCGGCCACCTGCAAAGCAATAAAGTAAAATACATTGCCCCCTTTGTACATCTTATTCATGGAGTTGACAGTGTAAATTTGCTGAAAGAAATAAATAAGCAGGGAGTTAAAAACAACCGCATTATTGATTGCCTGTTGCAGGTGCACATCGCCAAAGAAGAAACTAAGTTTGGATTAGATGAGAATGAATTAAACGAATTATTACGAATTACACCAATTAACGAATTAACAAACTTGCACATCACCGGCTTAATGGGCATGGCCTCTTTTTCAAATGATATGGGGCTGGTGAGAAGAGAATTCAACTATTTAAAAGCCCTTTTCGATAAGTACGCCCAACCTCAAACCTCAAACCTCAAACTTCAAACCCTCTCCATGGGCATGAGTGCCGATTATAAAATTGCCCTAGAAGAAGGAAGCACCATGGTACGCATTGGCAGCCTGCTTTTTGGAGAAAGAAATACCAAATGAATAACCCGGTTGCAGCCATTAAAAAATCCTGGATCATTTACAGGCGTCCAAAATTTCCTGTATAGCTTCTTTTAAGTGTGCTTCCATTACCTTTTCACCATCCTCCTTTTTACCAAATATCCAACAGCAGGTGTTTCCGATTTCCTTGTCTTTTACGGCAAACCAACCATAATCATCTTCACCCCTGCCTGTAACTTTTCGGTTTTTTAAAACCCACTTACCATTCACACATACATAAGTAAGTTCTACGTCTTCCCAATTACGCACCAGGTGCACATTCACGCAGACTGCTTTTGCAGCGCTGGCACAGCTGGCAACCTTCTCTGCAATTTCCAGCGGACCGCTTAGTTTTTTGAATTTTTCAAATGCTTTTTTAACCGCTTCCAATACTTCATTTGATATCCTGTTGGTATTGCATGGAGTGATCTCCGTTTCTTTCACATAGCAGGACCCGTAAACACGTTTTGAAGGTTCCACCAGTTCAAGCCCTTCCGGGTTACAGGGGCTTCCTTCCTTACCGGCACCCGTACCCGGGTTAATATTACCATCGGCTGGTTGAGGCTGTGCCTCTGTCTTCTTTCTTTCTTCCTCCTCTTTTTTCTTTTTATCTTCTGCTGCCCTGGTCTTGCATTTTTCCAGTTCTTCTGTTGCCCCTTTTAATTCGCCTTCCCCTGTCTTGATCAAACCTGGTAATGCAGCTTTTCTTGCTTTCAATGCCGTTAGTTCAGCTTCAAGTGCATTACACTTTTTCTTCTGGCCCGACCAGTCTTTTGAGGCGGCATCCTTTTCATTTTTAGCATTGTCAAATTTTTCCTGGTTCTCTTTATTCAGCGGCTTACCGCTTTTCTCCCAGTTTTTCCGGTTATTGTCCCGGTCGTCAAATACTTTCTTTTTAGCATGATAGATTTTTAATAAACCTTCCAATACCTTATTGCAATCATCCAGGCTTTTCCGTGTACTGTTGATCAGGTTATCAATGCCTGCCAGTTCTGCTTTAAGTTTTTCAAGCGCTTCCCCGGCTGCTTTTACTTTCTCTTCCTGATCTTTGCAGGGAACGGTATCTGTTTTATTATCAGCATCTGTTTTAGGAATATCGGTATAAACACCTTTTACTGCATCCGGTAAGTTGAGGTTTACATTTACTGTAAAAGCTCCGTTAGTTATGCTTTGAATATTAAAATGACGGCTGAAGTCACCAGTCCTTACACTATCAGGGTTTAAAGGAATGATCAGATTGTTGGCGGGATGCATACTTACGATTCCTGTTGTAGTATTATCTACTGTAAGCAATGCCAATCCTGTTAATCCCTGAAGGCCGGTTATTTGTACATCAATATAAGTTCTTTCTCCTCTTAGTAAATTTAATTTACCCGCCGTTACGTCCATATTAACAGCTGAAATATTTTTACTGCAGGGTTGGGCATTTTTTTCCCGGATATTCAGGTTTTGTGTTCCCTTTGCATCTGCGGGGAAAGAAACAATACATTGCCCCGGTGATTCTGCAAGTATTTCCAGAGCTTTATTATTTAATGAACAACTTGTATTACTTGCATCGCCATCAAATGGCCCGGTGATACGTAATGGAGCAGCAGAAAGCGCATGAGCTGGTATTGCACATGAAGCAGGCCCTGCTGCCCTGCTAATATTTGGTATGCGGATGTCCACAACTTCACCTTCTACGGTTTTTACACCCATGATTAACTGCAGGCGGCCACTTGCAGGTTTGCTGGCATTGATTACCGTACGAAAGGGGGTATTTGTATTATTAACTGAAAAATTTTCGCCATTAAAACTTACAGTATGTTTTTTCAGTTCAGTAAGGTTTTTCTCCAGTTGCTTTGTATTCCTGCCCAACGGTTCTGCGCTTACAGTACCCGAAATGGTTTCTCCCGGCCGTATATCATCCGGAAGATAGACTTTGATAGTACCGGCAGGCAGATTAAAAACAGCAGTAGTTAATCCCTTCTCCGAAGAAATGGTTTGTGCATATCCGGAAAATAAACCGGCTCCAAATAAAAAAAACAGCAAGAGGTAATTTTGTTTCATAAAAAATAATTTATGCAGCCCCATAAATAAACAATTATAGAAACAGGCAGGATACCGGTAACTACTGAAGAAATGCCATTGCTTTCTAAGAGCCCCAAGAAAAATACTATGAAAATCAGCCAATGTCAAGTTGAATTTCTGTACACCTGTTGATAAGGAGTTGCAGATTTGTTAAAACGTTAACAATCATTATAAAATGCGGCACGATATTGTATCGTTTGTTTGGAATTGAATAACTTTGAGATGTATTATACTCCAACCATGTCGGCAAGCTTCGAATCAGAGAAAAATAAAAAGGCATTTGCATACACCGTATTGATATGTGGTGCATTGCTTTTGATCGCTTTCCTGGTATCCTGGACACACCAACATACCCCTTCCACCGTGGTACAGGACCTTATTGAAATTAACCTGGGTAATAACACCGAAGGATATGGTGAAGTACAACCATTGATAAAAGGAGAAAAATCTCCCGGGGAAGAGAGTGCAGAACAACCAAAAGCCGCTTCAGTAAAAACAGCTTCGGTTGAAGAAACAAAAACAGATGATGTTGCGGATAAAGAATCGGCCCCTGTTACCAAGCCTGAAAAAACAACCGTTAAAGTAAAAACACCAACTCCACCGGTAGTTACTCCGGCACCCAAACCACAGAAACCAAAGATCGCCGGGTATAGCGGCCCCAAAAATGGAACAGGCAATGGCGCCAATGAAGACAATGGTTATAAATACCAGGG
>CAYTQB010000133.1:0-4896 GCA_964439615.1 uncultured Ferruginibacter sp.
AAGGCGTGAATGGAATATAGAGTGAACTGTCTTTCATCAGTTCCCTCAGTTTATCCAGTTCATTGCCTGCTTCATTAAAATTTTGTTTGGCAGAAAAAGCCATGCCTCTTCCAAAATGATACAGCAGGTTTGCATACACCTGCGCTGTATCGGGTTGTTTTGCCTGCAATATCGCATCCCATTTTTCAAAGCGGATATGTACAAACATGGGTGTCGTGTTGATGTACTGCACATAACTACCCATGGGTGCAAGAATGGATAAATAATCGGGTGGTATACTTTTGATGGTTTCTGTTGCTGCATCAAGAGCCAGTTCAGAACTACCCATCATCATGGCATTATTGGTTTTCATATGGCGGTTATGGATCTCGTATAGAAAATCGGCGCCGGTAACAGGTGCAAACAGGGGTATGGAGTTTTTGTAACTGCGGATGGCATGAATATTAACATCCACTCCATCCATATATTTTCCTGTGCGCAGGTAGATATGTGATGGCATGTGTACCAGGTGCGAAAGTCCCGGGTTGGTTTTACCAAGGCGATCGGCGCTGGGTAATGCAAGCGATGCGTAAGGAGAAGGCTCCATTACATGTATATAATAATGGTTTGCGCCGGGGTGTTCGGGAAATTTAGCAAGCAGTTTTTCAAGTACTGTCCTGATAAGCGGAGTCCACAGTTTAGGTGTACCATCAGCTTGCCAGAGATCCCAGGGGTGTTGCTGCATCATGGCATCGGCATACAATGCCTGTGCATCGGCAAATGAAATATATTTATCGTACAGCAGTTTCATCTTATCAGTGTAGGCCTTGTTGAGCTGGGCCCTTGTTACATCCGCTGAGTCGGCAGTATAGCGAATGGAAATGGCGTTAATAAGCTCTTTTTCAAAAGCGCTTGCTGTGGATGAAAATTCCTTCGCTTTATTTACAGCCGCCAGCGCATCGGGTGATGCCCGGTAACCAAAATCGTTGATATTGGGACCATAACCCAGTGCCTGGGCCCAATACAATATGGCACAGCCTGGGTCGAACCTTGCTGCTTTTTTAAAGGATGCCATGGCTTCAATGATGTGAAATCCGTAGTACATGTTGATGCCCTGGTTAAAATAGAACTGGGCGCTGTCGTTCCTGGTGGAGATCTTCCATTTATATTTTCCTGCACCGGGCATGGGTGGAATATCGGTCTCTTCAATCCAGGTCTTTAATTCACTCCAGTCAGGGCTGCACCGGATGATCCTTTTGGCTTTGTATTCGGCAATATTGAAAGGAATAACCTTTTTTGTTTCACCGATGCGGAATGCAAGTAAAACAACAAGTGATATACTGACGGCAAAAAATAAAACCTGGACATGATAATTTATTTTGTATGCGGATAAGTTACTAACAATCAGTGTCCCCTTCCAAATAATATTTTCACCATCAACTTGTTTTTTCTTCTAAACAGGTATTTTTTGGGTGATAATTCCTGGCAAAAAAATGCCGTCAACGACCAAAGTTTTAGTTAAAAAACCCGGACAATAGAAAGTTTGGAACGATTTATGTGGATAACTAATTCCAGTATCCTGGTAAAAACTAATTCATAGTTAAAATATCAGGACATGCAAAACAAATACCTTACGCTGCAGACCATTTACGAACTCGTAAAGAATGATGCACACCCAACAGCCAGAATGCTTCACCCCAACGAGATCATCCTGCGCCAGAATTTTCCCTGGGATGAGAGTGTAAAGCACCTTGATGAACTCAGTTCCGAGCACTTCGTTAACATTTTACAGCATTCTCCGATCGCTATCTTTATTACCGAAGAAGGATTCCAGTACATGAATTCCAATAACAAGAATAAGCAGGGGAATTTCATGTACGCTGCCTGACCGGCTAATTTGTTGGCCAGCCCCTGGAGCCGGGTATAATTTTCGCTGCATTGTGTAGCAGGAAAATTTGTGCACACTCATCCCTGAATTTCAACATTCATCAAAAATAATTTTTGGGGAGCAGGAATCTTTGTAGCTTCTCCATCCTTTTAATCATTTAAAACTTATAATCATGTCAACTTTAGAAGCGGTAATGACCACCCAGGATGTGGCCAACCGTATGAATGAATTGTTCAAGACAAACAACTGGACACAGGTACAGGAAGAACTTTTTGCCGACGACTGCGAAAGTATAGAACCTCCTCATGCACAGGGTTTGCAAACTGTAAAAGGAAGAGACGCTATTAAAAAGAAAGGAGAAGATTTCCAGGCTGCCATTGAAGAAATGCATGGCGGCTGGTGCAGTGAACCACTGGTAGGTGGTAACTACATCTCTTTTGCGATGGGTATTGATTTGACAATGAAGGGCATGGGCCGCATGAAGATGGATGAGATATGTGTGTATGAAGTAAGAGATGGTAAGATCACCAAAGAACAATTCTTTTATTGAGGAAAGTAATTTTGGGTTAGTAAGTCCTGCAAATTAACGGCAGGATTTTTTTTGTGCGACTTCGACCGAAGATCAATTTATAAAACTTTCCATCCACCTCATCACCTCCGCCCCCTCCTTCCCGCTAGAAGGGTTCGTCTCTTTCCCCAAAAAATACTGTACTACCCTTTCAATCATCGGCTGCTGTACATGAGTGAGTGGTTCAAAACTTAAGCGTTCAGTATGGTCATTGATAGTTATTTCAATGACTGGGGTTTCAAAAAAACTAAAAGCCAGTTTTCCTTTGCTGCCGTTTATTTTGCATAGGTCTTTGGAGCCGGCAGCATTAAAGTTCCAGTTGCCGTTAAATTGAATGCCATTTGTAAATTCAATGTAACCATTAATCGTATCATCAGCGGCATAATGCCCGCCCTTGTTGCCGGAATTGCCGGTAATTTTTTCTGCATCACCAAATAGCCAGTACATAATATCCAACTGGTGTGGTGCCAGGTCGTGGAATAATCCACCACCGGAGATAGCCGGGTTCACCCGCCAGGCTTTTTTTTCATCAAGCAGGTCTTCTTTTGTCAGCGGTGGCCTTTCAAATTCCAGTTTTATGTTCTGCACTTCTCCAATGATTTTGTCATTTACAAGTTGCTTTATCTTTTTGAACATTGGCCATTCACGGCGGTAATGTGCTACAACGAGCTTGATATTTCTTGCCGTTGCTGCTTCCGCCATTCTTTTTGCAGATGCATAATTCAACGCCATTGGTTTCTCTATGTAAACCGGTTTGCCGGCATTGATGACAGCGAGTGTATATTCTTCATGCGATAAGGGTGGCGTGGCAATATAGATGGCATTTACTTCCGGGTCGTTGATGAGCTTACCTGCATCGCTATACCAACGGGGAATATTATGACGCCTTGCATAGTCGGCTGCTTTGTCTGCATTACGACGCATTACTGCTACCAATGCCGAGCCAGGCACTTTATTCAATGCCGGCCCGCTTTTTATTTCGGTTACATCGCCGCAACCGATAATGCCCCAGTTGATTATACTCATTTACTAAATTTAAGCAGAAATCTGAATGATGAAACGAAAGAAGAAAATTCTTTACATTCGGGCTCCAAAACCGGTTATGGCTAAGAAAAGAGAAGGTTATATTTCCTGGGATGAATATTTTATGGGTGTGGCGCTACTCTCGGCGCACCGCAGCAAGGACCCTAATACACAGGTTGGCGCCTGCATTGTGAGTGACAAGAACAAAATAGTGGGCGCAGGTTATAATGGCCTGCCCATTGGTTGCGACGATGATGATTTTCCCTGGGAGAAGCAGGGTGATTTCCTGCAAACAAAATATCCCTATATCTGCCATGCCGAACTGAATGCCATTTTAAATAATATTGGTATGGACCTGCGTGGCTGTAAAATTTATACTGCCCTGTTTCCCTGCAACGAATGTGCAAAAGCCATTATCCAGTCGGGCATTACGGAAGTAATTTACCTCTCGGACAAATATGAAGGAACTGATGTTTTCAAAGCCTCCAAGTTCATGCTTGATAAAGCGGGAGTAAGCTGCAGAAAAGTAAATGCAAATATCAGCAGCCTGGTATTATCGTTTAATGAGGGGGATGTATGATGAAGTAGTCAGAAGGCTTTATTTGGCCTTTTTTTCTTCATATCCCCGTATGGTTTCCCTGATGGAGGTTTTTAATTGTTCAAAGTCATTTTTCTTAAGCTGGGTGATGTTCAAGGCGTTAATATCAGACAGGCATTACAAAATATTGTCAATATCGTTGACAAGACGTCTTACAAACTGGTAGTAATGACTACTTTATTAAGAATGAAATTTCACTGATTTATTTCAGCCTTGCTTTAAAATCCAGGTTATTTTTTCTCAGTGTATCCAATGCAATATCATAACCTGCATCCGCATGTCTTATCACTCCCATCCCAGGGTCGTTCCTCAACACACGGTTCAGCCTTGCTGCTGCTTCATCGGTTCCATCAGCAACAATAACCATTCCTGCATGGATAGAATAACCCATACCTACACCACCACCATGGTGTAAGGATACCCAACTGGCTCCGCCTGCTGTATTAACAAGAGCATTCAATATAGGCCAGTCGGCAACGGCATCACTGCCATCAAGCATGGCTTCGGTCTCCCGGTTGGGAGATGCTACCGAACCCGTATCTAAATGATCTCTTCCAATTACTATCGGTGCTTTTACTTTTCCTGTTCTTACCAACTCATTAAAAGCTAGTCCTGCTTTTTCCCTGTCGCCCTGCCCTATCCAGCATATACGTGCCGGCAATCCCTGGAAAGCAATTTTTTCTTTTGCCATTTTCATCCAGCGAAGCATACCCTTGTTTTCGGGGAAGAGTTGCATCATCAGTTCATCGGTAACTGCAATGTCTGCCGGGTCGCCACTTAATGCAGCCCAACGGAACGGGCCCTTACCTTCGCAAAAAAGCGGACGAACATAAGCCGGAA
>CAYTQB010000134.1:0-4820 GCA_964439615.1 uncultured Ferruginibacter sp.
AAAATTAATAATTCCTTCAATCAGAAAGTTCTTGCTGGATGTTCAAAGAATATTCAGGGCTAAAATTATTAATTCATAATTATTAATTATTAATTTCCCTCCATGAGCTATCGCTCTCTCGAAGATTGTTTACTCGACCTGGAAAAGAATGGCCAGCTTATCCGGATTAAGGAAGAAGTTGATCCATACCTGGAAATGGCGGCCATCCATCTGCGTGTGCATGAAGCAGGGGGGGCTGCATTATTATTCGAAAATGTGAAAGGAAGCAAATTCAGGGCAGCATCAAATATTTTTGGTTCACTGGAAAGAAGTGAATTTATTTTCAGGGATACGTTACATACCGTTCAGCAACTGATCGAACTAAAAGATGACCCGGTTAAAGCCATTAAAAATCCTTTTAAGAATTTAGGTACCGGGCTGGCTGCTTTAAAAGCTTTACCGAAAAAGAACCCGGTTCAAAAGCCGGTATTATTTGAAGAAATAAAAATTGCTGACCTGCCGCAAATACAACACTGGCCCTTGGACGGTGGTGCATTTGTAACACTACCGCAAGTATACACAGAAGATATTGATAAGCCAGGCATCATGAATGCTAACCTGGGTATGTACCGTATTCAATTATCAGGAAATGATTATTTGCAAAATACAGAAGTCGGGCTGCATTACCAGTTGCACCGGGGCATTGGTATTCATCAAAGCAAGGCCAATAAAAAAGGACAGCCACTTAAAGTAAGTGTTTTTGTAGGCGGGCCACCATCACATAGTGTGGCTGCGGTAATGCCATTACCCGAAGGTATCAGTGAAATGACATTTGCCGGGGTCTTGGGCGGAAGAAGGTTTCGGTATATATACCAGGATGGTTTCTGTATCAGTACCGATGCTGATTTTGTTATTACCGGCGAGGTCTACCCAAATGAAAATAAACCTGAGGGCCCCTTCGGCGATCATTTGGGGTATTATAGTTTAAAGCATGATTTTCCGGTGATGAAAGTACATAAAGTATTTGCCAGGAAAAATGCCATCTGGCCATTTACTGTTGTTGGCCGTCCTCCGCAGGAGGATACCAGTTTCGGAAAACTTATTCATAATATAACCGGTAAAGCATTACAACAGGAAATTCCGGGATTAAAAGAAGTACATGCAGTTGATGCTGCAGGGGTTCATCCATTGTTGTTGGCAATCGGCAGTGAAAGATACACTCCTTATATGCCTGCGAAACAACCAGCCGAGATACTGACCATTGCCAATCATATCTTAGGAACAGGTCAATTAAGCCTTGCCAAGTTTTTATTCATTACAGCCGATGATGAGAATAAATTAAGCATAAATGATATTGAAGCATATTTTAATTATGTTTTACAACGTATCAACCTGAAAAGAGATATACATTTTTATACCAACACTACTATTGACACTTTAGATTATTCAGGAACATCTTTAAACAGCGGAAGCAAAGTGGTTATTGCTGCTTATGGTGAAAAGTTGAGGATACCGGCAACAGAAATTCCTGGTTGTTTAAATAACCTGCATGGTTTTGAAAATGCAAAGATAGTTTTGCCCGGTGTGGTAGCGCTGCAAGCAAAAAGGTTTACTGATTATGCAATCGCAGGCAAAGAAATGGAAATGCTCAATGAGCAGTTGCCTGGCAGTAGCCAGTTATCATCTGTAGCAATGATGATCATATGCGATGACAGTGATTTCGTAAGTAAGGACCTGAATAATTTTTTGTGGGTAACCTTTACCCGTTGCAACCCATCGCACGATATGCATGGTATCGGAAGTTTTACAGAAAACAAACATTGGGGCTGCTATGGCCCGTTGATATTTGATGCCCGGATAAAGCCACATCATGCGCCGCCGGTAGAAAAGGATGCTGCCACTGAAAAAAGGATTGACCGTTTATTTGAGCCGGGTGGAAGTTTATACAGGATACTAAAAAAATAAAAGAGCGTGTTACCGCTCTTTTATTCATTGTTGTTTTACCGGGTTTATTTTATTGAATCAGCATTACACGGTTGGTGATGGTTTCTCCTTCAAAAACAAGTTTACAGAAATAAACTCCATTGCCCAGGTTTGAAGCATTAAACTCTTTTGAATAAAGGCCCGACTGATGAAAGCCACTGGCCAGTATTCTCACTTCTTTTCCCGTAATATCAAATATCTTTAAAGTAACCATGCCACTTGTTGGAAGGTTATATTTTATGATTTGTATGCCGGTAAAGGGATTAGGGTGATTTGCTAACAGCAGTTGGTCTTTTTGAATGTCTTTAACCCTGATCACCACTTCATTGGAATAACTGAAATTGCCGTCAAAATCAACCTGCCTTAACCGGTAACTGTAAATTTTATTCAGATGGATATTGTTGTCGATCAAAGCATAATTCTTTTCAACAGTACTATACCCTGCACCATTTACAAACCCAATGCTTGTCCAGCCCGACGGATTACCTGTTTCGGTACGCTCAACATAAAAACCTTTGTTGCCGATTTCTGCAGATGTTATCCAGTTGAGTGAAACAGTAAGGTTGTTGTTCAATTTACCACGCAGTTCCTTCAATGTTATCGGAACAATACCTGATATGTTGAGGATACCTGTACCTGTCAAAAACTGACCATCGGGATTGGTAATGGTAATATCCTTTGCCCCGGAGGGGGCGCCAACTGTATTCAGGTTGAGCGTTACATGAGTAGGGTCGGTATATGTTATACTATTCACTGTTACTCCTCCGGAAACGGTTGCAGAAATATGTGTATAAGGTAATGCAGGAGCAGAAAGATCAGTACCCGGATCATAAAATCCGCTGCCACTTACAGCAGTTCCTGTTACCACAACATTTACGGAAGTCTGACCTGCAGGTGTGGAGGCGGGGACGCAACTAGCCGGGGTTGCTGGTGGTGGTGCCAGCAATTTAGTAACATTGCAACCATAAGTATTGGTTGCGTTGCAGTATTGATTGACCATCCACAGGGTCATATCATCTAATGGGTCCAGTGAAATATAAGAGTAGTCACCCCATCTTCTGCCGCCAGCGCCACCAGGGTCGCCTGGAGGATTATAAGCTGTAGCGCTTGCAGTAGTTGCGATTGGAGCTTGCATGGTGCCTGTTGCATCTCCTGATAAACGGCCAGCCGTATAAGCATTAACAAAGAATGGTGTTCCGCCTGTTGTTAAGCTAAGGGCTGCATGGTTCTGTCCCGTAACCATTATGCTCGGTATAAAAAAATCTCTTGCAGATGCCTGTACAGCGCCGTCAAAAACTGTCCCGCTTTGAGTTACTGTAGGTGTGCCCGTTAAATTGGTAAGGTCATACCATCGGGTGCCATTTCTTTTTATAGAAGCGGTGCCGGTAGCAACACCTGTTGTATTAACCCCAATATTATGTGCGGTCCATAAATGTCCACCCCGTGCCATAGCCGCATAAAGACGGTCATCTAATCCATCAAGGTTACCATTAGTACCGCCTGTATTTCCTGAATGTGGCACTGTTCTGGGGAACTGGGTTGTACTGACTGCTATCGAAATATTGCCTGACATGGTCGGAACGCCTGCTGGTGTGCTTATCCTTCGCATCATTAATGTGCCAAAAGTAGCATTGTCAACACCTATAAAATACCCCTCGGTGGCTGAATAATCATAATTGTCAACTCCCTGCGGTGTAAATGGGCCAACACCAGCCGCCAGTAACCCGATAAATGCATATACAGTATATGCTCCTCCTGCCATGAGGTTGGCCCTGTTTATTACATATGCATTGGTATTACTGAAAGCGCCTGCCAATGTAAACATGTTTCCGCCGATATATGCGGCATTAACGTCTAATCCTAATGTTTCATAATCCAGGAAGAGTCCTGCTTGTCCTAAAAACTGAGAAAAAGTCCATGTAGTTCCGCCTGTTATAGTGGATGAATTGCTCACTGCAAGCAAAACACGGTTTGCAACTGTTCCACCACTGGGAACGTCAATGATCACCATTAGCCACCTGGCCGATAGCTTGTCATATCGTATCCGGGCATCAGATGTAAAATTACTGCCGAGTGGAGGTGTCATTACAGAAGAGAAAAATACATCGGGGTCAGCATTCAAAACTCCATCTGCAACACCCGTAGTTTTATTAAATGACCTGATCCTTCCATTTACAAATACAATATACTGTGTTGGACCTATCGCTCCCATATTGTCGGGAGGGAATGCTCCATTCTCGGTTGGCCCGGTAACCCCGTTAAAGGTAGTACTGGGCGTTTGAGCCAGGTCATTTGTCGGTACATCTGGAATGAGATTATTCACGGGGAAAGACGCAAATGGCATTGCCAGGGGGTTCTGCGGAAGGTTCCTGCGGTTAGGATATTTTTTTTCTTCACGCTTAATCAAACGAACAGGGGCATTTTTTGCCCTTTCCATTATATCAGCAGTAGTTTCTGTTTTTGTGGGGTGTATAATGGTTGGTATCCCAGCGATCTGGCCATTCTGCTGGGCAAACAGGCTGCTGAAAACAAAACTAAAAACTAAACTAAGCAGGAAGTAAAAATTTTTCATTGTATAATATTTAGGTTGTAGTGCCCGATATGATCAGGCAGTTTAATTATTGTTAAGTTACGGCATATTTCTCTATTAGCTTTAATATAGCGAAAGCTATTTATCAACATAGATCAAATCGAAAACATAAATTGTATTCCTATAGCCTACGGTGTGGATTTCTTTTTAATGACCACCTGCTCATTTAATTTGTCGAATAATTTTTTGTAAAACTCTTTGAACCCGCTATAAGAAGCTACCGGGTAAAACGACCGGTTAAACTCCACGGTCATCCTTACATTCAGCA
>CAYTQB010000135.1:0-4726 GCA_964439615.1 uncultured Ferruginibacter sp.
TTCGTCGGGGCTTTTTAGAAACTATATAAATAACTGTCTTTTAATAACTCCATAGATCCTGCTCATAATTAAAGATCTTCTCCTTAATATTCTCTCCTTCCAGCAGTTGAAGTATGCCCTTATCCATTAAACCAGGATAATTTCTGATAAGCCTGTCATAGGGATTATCAATAGTGCTCTTAATGATACGACCATAGAACATCCTGCTTTCAAACAGGTCTTCCCAACTCATTCGCCCACCATAGTTTTTACCATTATACACTTCATACTTGGCAAATATCGGTCGCATATCAGGATAGTAAACCCAGAATAACTCAGACTCGCCAAGATTAACACCCATTGAAGTAATTACATTCTTAACCGGTGCAATTCCTAAAATTCTCCAAAACAAACGTGAGCTTTCTTTATCAAAGATCACTTCTTCTTTAATTCTGAATTTGTAGAAAGAATCCAGGTTAACATCATTACGCTTGTAAATAACACTGGTCTGAACACCATTTGAATCGAATTGCGGCACAGGAACAGAATCACCAGCAATCGCAGTTGCTACCTCAGCCTTTGACATTGGGGTAGTGAACCTGTCATCTATGGCACTAAAAACTGTTACCGCACTATCATCAATTGCTTTTAATAGTATTGAAATAAAACGTTGGTTACCGTTATTCTCATTAGCTGAATACTGGAAAGGCAGGTTCATTTTTTCCCTTGTATTGATCTCTCTCCATATTTTATGGCGGTACAATGCGTCATCAGCACGTAAATTTTCATACGGCAATGGTGTTCTGTCTTTTAACATAGTAGTTTCCACTGCTTCATCAGGACGTAACGATTTTTTTATAACCGGAATCGGCAAACTGTCGTTTAGAGGAGGTGGGGGTGCAACCACTACCGGTGGTGCTGCTACAGTATCAATCTGGGCAACTGTAGGCTGAATTTTAGCCTTTGTTTTTGATTTTGCCGTTTTACGTGTGGTTGTACGTTTTGTTGCCGCACGTTTTGTTGTAGTTTTCTTTTGAGCCACTGCAACATCGGTGAAAATGCCCAGGCACAATACCAAAAACAAGTATTTTACAAACCGCTTTTTCATAGTGCTTTTTTATAAATAATTAATATAATGCAATTGATTTACCTTCAATCACTCTTTGTCCATCCGGGCCAGTTACTTTCACATTATCAAAAGTTACTACTGATCCGGGTCCGCAACGCTGAATAAAACTTGCAAGTGGAGCTAAGTTATTTCCGTTTAATATACTCTGCTGTACATTTGGGAAATTAGCGCCAGAAAAATAAACAGTCGCACTTACAACACTATACTTAGTGTCAAAGTCGAAATTTTCTAATTCGGCCCTGCAAAATTGCTGGCCTTTAAAAGATACTGACGGCATCCTTACTTTACCATCACCAACTTTAAATATCGGATCAGGAATTCTTTTTACACGGAAATCAAATTTACTGCTCTTTCCATCTGCGGTTACTGTTATGCTGGCCGGCCCAACAGCAGATACTCTAACCATCCTGTTTGTAGTACCTGCACTAACTGTGCCACCGGTCATTGAAACAGAAGTTTTATCCCAGCCTGATCCGGAAGATATGGTAATCGGGTTATCAACACCTATATAGAATACATTCATCTTATCAAGCATCACGGCTGCGCCGCCGGGCACACCAACCACATATTCGATATCCTTGCTGATGGGGACATCTTTACCTTGCTCATTCTTAAAGCTGCCAGTAACTCTTATTACATGTTTACCTGAACCGCTTACTTTGGTTTTATATTCTCCCTGGCCGTCCACAAGGTTAAGTGGTTGACCATTGATGGCAATATTACTCTTTACAGTAGAGCTATAAGCTCCCACACCTGCTGTAACTACCAGTTCCTGGCCGGGCATCAGGTAATTGGAATTCTGTCCGACTAATACGTTTACCTCATCCATATGTATCTCTACAGCCCCAACCTGAGAAGCACAAAAAGTAACAACCTGGCTCTCTACGTTCTTAACATTGTTCTGGAATTTACTAAGTATAGTAAGTGCCGCTACAGTTGGTGTCATATGAAAGTAGCCTGTAGTGAAATCCTTCTTGCCTTCCTTTCCATCAACACCTTCAGTACTGATAGGAAAATTATTTTCGAACTTGGCTTTTATCTTGGGGTCCAAATCGAGTATTTTCTTCTTGAAATCCTCCAGTTTCGCCTTTAACTGGTTTCCTTTTCCAGCTGTTTCAAATATACGGGTCGATGCATCTAGATTATCTTCTTTAAAATCCTCTTTCCCGTCTGATTTAATGACCAAGCCTGCTCCTTTTTTCAATTCCATCTTAAGATCATTAATATATGTCTCTAATTCAGCAGAATAGCCTTTTGCCTTCTCGGCAAGTGGTTGCCATACGGCAGCCTGCACCTTTGTCTCATCCTTGTTCAACATATCAGAGAGTGACTTGTATAATATCTGGTTCGAAGAGTTAATATTGGTGTTGGAAGCTATCAGACTTTTATCCACTGTCTTAAAGGCTTCAATCACCTCGTTTGATACGTTCAGCGCAAGGATGGCTGTCAACACCAAATACATAATGTTGATCATCTTTTGCCGGGGCTCTCTAGGTAAAGCCATAGTATTTTAGTTTTACGATTGTTTAGTTTTAATTGGTTTCAATTTTTCCTTTGAGTTTACAAAGCTGTATTTGTATTACCTGCCCTGCATTGCACTCAGCATATTTCCATATACAGAGTTCAGTTTACCAAGGTTATTTGCCAATACACCGATTTGCTCTTTAGCTTTACTGGCGTCCTCCACAGTACCCATCATGGTTGTGCTGGCTTCGGCTAACTTACCATAGAATGTATTAAGCGATTTCAGGTGATTATTGCTTTCTTTTAACTCCAGTTCGTAAATAGTATTTAATGAACCCAGGTTTTTGGTTAAAACCTGAACCTGCTCATGGAAACCTTTTGCGCTTTCGGCTGCACTGCTGAAACTACCCATAGTAGCAGCACTGCTTGCAAAAGCTGATGTCATATTGGTTAAAGCGCCAGTAGCTTCTTTAGTTTTATTGTTCAAATCGCCTGTAGATTTTACTACATCACCGATCTCATGCATATTACCCACTGTACTTTGCAGTTTTTGAAATCCGTCTCCCAGTTTCTTAAGATTGGTTGGTGTGATATCTGCCTGTTGCAGCATTTTATCCATTGATTGCAATGAAGGGTTCTCTATTACATCTGCTGGTTCATCATCTTCCTCGTGGTGCTTAGGCTTAACCCACTCCACAATTGCATAAATTAAGAAAATACCCGTTTCTGTCCACATTCCTATGGTTAACATCATATCGGCATAAGACTGGTGAGTCAACTTTGCCCATGCGGCAAATATAATTACAGCAGCACCGGCACTAACGGCCACATCAATTGCGGTTAAGAAGGTTCTTTTGTTGTGAGGCATGATTGAAATTTTTAAGTTTTAACTGGGGTTATTTAAAGTCTGATTACAAAAAAAGTTATAAAGTACCTGTGAACATTTTCCACAGGTACCTTCTCTCAAATAGTTTTTAGTTTTGAAAATGGTTTATTTTTTGCCCTTTTTCTGAGCCGGCGGTAAGTCAATCACACAACGAAAACCGATATATGATTTGGCTGTATCCTGGTACTCATAAGCACGTGTACCGGTTCTTAAAAAATATCCAACATCTTTCCAGCTTCCGCCCCTTAATACTTTACGCTTATCACGTGGTTTATCTGTTTCTTTGGCGCTATAACGAATATCGGGGTTCATATCATGCTGAAAACTGTAAGCTCCCTCATAAAATAAAGAAGATGTCCATTCTGCCACATTGCCAGCCATGTTGTACAGGCCGAAATCATTTGGCCAGTAAGCATCGGCACGTACAGTATAAAAACCTCCGTCTTCCGGATAGTTACCACGCCCGGGCTTGAAGTTTGCCAACAAGCAACCTTTCTTATTTCTTAAATAGTAACCTCCCCATGGGTAGTCAGCCTGAGAACGTCCGCCTCTTGCGGCATATTCCCATTCTGCTTCGGTTGGTAATCTGAAATCTGATTCTGCAGCTCTTTTCTTAGATGTTAAATATGAATTCAGATAGTGGGTCCTCCATTCGCAGAAAGCAGTAGCCTGTTTCCAACTTACACCTACAACCGGGAAATTTCCAAAAGCAGGATGGTTGAAATATTTCTTAGACATTGGTTCATTATACGAATAAGCAAAGTCCCGAACCCAGCAAAGAGAGTCGGGATAAACAGGTATTGCAGTTTTGATAATAAATTTAGAACGAGGTACTGTTGCATCTTTGTTATTGGCAGCAGCCTTATAATCGAATGTTTCTGACTGATAAACTATCTTATTGGCATCAAGTTCTTTCTTTCCAAAAAGACGGTTATCCGGAGTAACGATAATAGCATCTACTTTTTCCATAGTTGCCTTATCTCCCCATTTGATGGTTCTTGCTTTCTGCCAATCGATGTATTCGTTACCATCACTACCCTGCTTTACAAAACCCATCAGTTTGGCACCGATCGAGTCTCTAACCCAGTTTGTAAACTGACGGTATTCGTTATTGGTGATTTCTGTTGCATCCATCCAGAAACCACTGATAGAAACAGATTTGTTTCTTGCAGTAAGTGCATAACTCATGTCTTCGTCACTGGAACCCATGTGAAATGTTCCTGGTGGGATGTAAACCATACCCGGAGGTTTTGGTAAACTCCATTTGG
>CAYTQB010000136.1:0-4689 GCA_964439615.1 uncultured Ferruginibacter sp.
CACTATGCAGGTCGGCAATCATTTCATCACGGGAACTGCCTAAGGTTTCAGCTGCAGAATAAAGATATAAGCCATGACCTGCTTCATCCTGTACCTTAGCGATAAGAATTGCTTTTCGCTTTAATGAAGGAGCCCTGCTTATCCAATTGCCTTCGGGCAACATGCCTACAACTTCGCTATGGGCATGCTGACTTATCTGCCTCAGGTTTGTTTTCCGGTAGGCTTCGGGCATCCAGTCCCTGGGTTCGATCTTTATTTCAGCATCAATCTTATCCTGGAATATTTTTTCAAGATCCTGCACAGGCATAAAAAATAATTTAGACCATAAAGATAATAAAAAAGCTAACAGTTGTTAGCATGAGAATAAGAACCAGTAGAGTATCAGTTTGAAAAAATTCTGTCAGCCCTGAGCTTGTCGAAGGCGATTATGAAACCAGTTTCGACAAGCTCAACCTGACAATTCGTTTTGAAGAAGGATCCTTTTTCAAATAGAGACACTACCAAAAACCCGCTTATCCTGGCCGGTTGTCATTTATTACGTAATACAACGGATGAACAGAGCCGTTAGTTTTCAGAAACTTAGTAAAAAAGGGGCTGTATGTACGGCGTGTAAAAAAAGTTGATTTTTAAGAAGCTAATGTTTAATTTGGGGCTTCAATGCTAACCCCATAATTGCGTAACCTCTAGCAACAGGAACAGGTGATTCTTTTACCGATCCGCATTACCTTCTGAAATATTTGCCGGCTTCCTATGTCATACCGTTTGCAACAGGCATTTATTTGTTAAAAGCAATTTATTTATATACCAAAACCCCCAATCATGAGCACAACTATTGAAAGGTATGTCATCAGGCATATTTCAGGTACAAAAGCAAACCAGGTTGAAGAATTTGACTATTCCAAATCTGAATTATCCATTGGCCGCACTTCGGGCAGCGATATTCAGTTTGATCCGGAGCAGGAAGTTATCGTAAGCCGGGAACATGGAAAGATAGTTAAGGTCAGTTCCGATCCTCCAAAGTTTTCTATTAATGATAATAACAGCCGCAATGGGATATTCGTAAATAAAATGCGGGTAAAGGGATCAGCAACTTTAAGCCCCGGCGATGAAGTGCAATTAGGAAGCAATGGACCGGTTTTTTCATTCGACATATATCCACGGCCACAGGACATGATGATGCAGACCAAGGTAATGGATATACCTACATCTATCAAAGCAACCACAGTTTCGGAAATTGGACAGGCTGCTGTTACCGGTACAGAGGCCGCGGCAGCAAAAACAGGCCTGGGAAAGCAAACCGTAGAAAGAATGCTGGTGGCTGAACGTAAAAAATCCTACGGCACAATGGGTATAGTAATTGGTGTCCTTGTTTTAGCGCTCGGTGTGTTGGGTTATGTTTTCAGAGATAATCTTTTTGGTAAAAAAGAGAAGATACCGGTAAGTGATATAAAATCACCGGAACAAATAGCTAAAGAAAATGAAGACAGGGTGGTAGCTATTGAATTTGGCTGGCAGCTAAGAGATGCCAATACAGATGCCGAACTATGGCATGAATATGCTGAAGTAAAAGACGCCTCGGGTTTATACAGGTACGTCGCATTATATTTTCAAAATGCATCAGGAGAAATTGAACCTTACTTAGTAACAAAAACTGAGCTGGATAAGCGCAGGGGGAGTGGTGTTCCACTTGGTTTTCCAGGCGCAAGCGGTTCAGGATTTATTGTTTCCCCGGAAGGCTTCATTCTTACAAACCGCCATGTGGCTACCTGTTGGAATACCAGGTACTCATTTCCTGACTATGCATTTCCCGGAGCTATGGTAAAATGGGTTGGTGCAAAAGAAACGGTTGATTATGATGATGTGGTAACACCCGGAAGAATTTTTGATTATGTGCCTGCCAATGCTTCTATGGTAAATGGAAGGCCCGTAAGTTCAAATTCAATAAAAGGCCGTAACACTTACCTGAATGTGATCTTCTCAAATACAACATTGCGTATTCCTGCTGCAGGAGACCCGCTGCCTTCAGAAAACCATGACGTGGCTCTCATTAAGATCAACTCGGTACCATCACTTTCAAAAGTTTCTATGAAAGATAATTATGCCGAAGTAAAACCAGGGCAGCAAGTTACAGTAATGGGTTTCCCTGGTGTGGCTCCCGAGCAATACGTTGTTAGAAAATCCAACGATGTTTTTAACCAGAAAAATAAAGTAACAACAGTTCCCACGCCAACAGTTACTACAGGTAATATCGGCAGGATCATTCCGGCATCATCAGATAAAAACCTTACCTACAGTAGTTTTGGAGATGTTTACCAGCTTACGATCAACGCTACCGGTGCAGGAAACAGCGGAGGTCCCATGTTTGATGATAAAGGAAATGTGATCGGGATATTCTTTGCAGGCAAATCTGATGAAAGAGGTACACAAATATCATTTGCTGTGCCTATTAAGTATGGATTGGAATTAATGGGGATAACAAAAGTGAATAAATAAGACATACTAAAGGGTTTGCATGTAACCCGGTAAATGAGATATGACAGTGGACATATTACAGAGTTAGCTGGTTACCGCCTGACCGATCGTATTGGGTCAGGCGGTATGGGAGATGTATATAAAGCATATAATGCCGCATTAAACCGAACTGCAGCCATTAAGATCCTTCACCAAAAGGAAATGGCGGACAGATTCAGGAATGAAGCCTATATCCAGTCTTCTGTAAGCCATCCAAATATTGCATGTTTGTATGAGTACCTTGTTTCGGGAGAAACAGCCTGTATCATCATGGAATATGTAGAAGGAGAATCTCTTGATGCATATCTCCGCAAGAGAGGGAAACTTTCGAATGAAGAGACCGAAAACATTGTAAAACAAATTGCGGCAGCACTGGCATACCTGCACCAAAAGGAAATACTTCACCGGGATATTAAACCGCAAAACTTTAAGATACAGCAAAACGGAACAGTTACCATGCTGGATTTTGGTATTGCTAAAAATAAGTACACACCAAAACTTACACAACAGGGTTTTATTGTTGGTACAACCGAGTATATGGCTCCCGAACAGTTCCGGCAGCAGGTTGAAAAAAAATCCGATGTGTGGAGCCTTGGTGTTTTAACTTACGAACTGTTGACCGGGTATATGCCCTTTGATGCAAATAACCCGGTAACGATGAGAGCTAAAATTGAGAAAGGAGAATTTACCAAGCCCCGGATATTGGTTCCGCAGGTATCCGAAAAACTTAATTTCGTTATAGAAAAAAGCCTGCAGGTAAATACCGCTAGCCGCATGTCTGCAGCAGAGATACAATCGTTGTTTACCGGTAAAACTAATCAACGGAAAAAGCCCACAATTGACCTGAAAAATGTTTTTAATTTTAATCTTAAAAAGGCAGGCATTATTGCAGCAGCAGTTTTTTTAATAGGCATTACCATTTACTTTGTAGCAAGTCCTGGAAAAAATGATGACCCGGCAAACCCATCGGAAAAATTTCAATTGACAATAGATGTACCTAATGCTTCCGAAGCGTATATTGTTTTTCCTAATGGCGACCGCAAGAAACTACCATATGCTATTTCTGGCAAAGAAGGTGAGAATTTTAAATTCAGTCTGCAGGCAGATGGTTATGTTTCAAAGGAGATAGAAGTGCCGATCACCAGCAGCCAGCGATCATATGAATATAATCTTGAAAAAATAAAAGAATGAATGATGGGTTGGATGAACATCTTTAGAAAAAAAAGCAAACCGCCTGTTTTTGAAAACAGCAATGAGTCTTATGAGTCTGGTAATTTGCAGGTGGTCATATTATCCGATCTGGGTAATATCAGAACCAATAATGAAGACAGGGGAATGTATTATAAAGTTGCTGACGAAAATATTATTCGTGAAAAAGGGCAGATGCTTATTGTAGCAGATGGAATGGGAGGACACCAGGCAGGAGAGGTAGCAAGTAAAATGGCTGCAGATATTATCAGCAGAGAATATTTTAATCAACCTGGTAATGGCGGCGTGGAAAAAAAACTGGCCAAAGTATTTGCACTTGCCAATAAAAATATTTTTGAGATGTCCCGTTCCAATAAAGCATATAATGGAATGGGAACAACCTGTACTGTATTGGTCGTACTTGATCAGACTATTTATTATGCGCAGGTTGGCGATAGCAGGGCCTATATTCATAAGGGTAATTCAATCCTGCAGATCACAGAAGATCATACTTATGTACAGGAACTGGTAAAGAGTGGCGATATTACTGCAGAAGAAGCAGCCACACACCCCAAAAGAAATATCCTTACCAATGCAATGGGCACCAAACCTGATCTGAGGATTGATACGGGCAAGTGTAATTTGGCTTTTGAAAACAGCGACCGCCTTTTGCTTTGTTCGGATGGTCTCTATGATTATCTGAGTGACAAAGAACTGAACGATATACTGAACAAAAATGTATTAAAAGATGCGGCGGCATACATGGTGAGCCAGGCTAAAATAAGGGGAGGGCACGATAATATTACTGTTGTACTAGCTGAGAAAAAAGCTATTCCTAAAGAAACAGAAAAGGATTTAAAACTAACCAGAGATGTAGATTTGCCTAAAATGACCAGGGACGCAGATCTGCCATCAGATATTTAATCTTACAAACTATGATCGGAGAAAAAATACACAGTTATCATATAAATGCACACCTGGGCCAGGGAG
>CAYTQB010000137.1:0-4604 GCA_964439615.1 uncultured Ferruginibacter sp.
TTCGGAACGAGGTTAGAAGGAATCTGTAGTAAAGCACTTTCATTCGGAGGGCCTGAAAATAAATATCAATTTGGAGGGAAGGAAAGACAAGCAAAAGAATTTAGTGATGGCAGTGGATTAGAAATGTACGACTATGGAGCAAGAATGTATGATGCACAGATTGGAAGATGGCATACAATAGATAAGCTTGCCGAAAAATATGTAGCATACTCACCTTATCATTTTGCAGCTAATAATCCTATAAGGTATAAAGAAGTTGATGGACGTTATTTTGAGGACAGTAAGCATAACAAAGTAAGTGTGTCTGTTAATAAAGCCGGACAAGTTATTGTTGGCAAAAATGCGTCGGCTGATTTAAAACGAATGGCAAACCTTGTTAACAGTTCAGGTAGTAAATCGGCAGTTGAAATGTTTAATAAGTTAGGGAACAATGAAACCAAGATTAATTTTAAAATAGAAACAGAACCTAAGAACAATAACTTATTAGGGTTACATCAGGCACATGATAAAGACGGACCAATAAAATGGAAAGCAGGTACGGATGGAACAGGAACATTTGAAAAAATGCCTGACTATATAAAGGGCAAAGATGGAAAAGATAAATACAAGGAAGCATCAATTACAATATATGAAGGCAATTTTAGCAACGGAGAATTGCAATATCAGCAGAGAGCTAATGGCGACCCGGGTTTAACAAAAAATGAAATGATGGTAGCCACCTTTACCCATGAAGGTTTTCATGATACAGACCAGCAAACAATAGATGCAATTAAGACAAGGCAACAAGGTGGTACAAACAACTATGATGTAGAGAAAGCAGCGGAAACCAAAGCAGAAAACAAAGTTTATGAAGAAGTCAAAAAGAAAAGAAATCGCTAATGAAAGCAAGTGTATATATAAGCTGCCTCATGGTATCATTGTTTATGATGTCCTGCTCTTCCACAAAAAGCCAGAGTAAAACGGAAGATAATAAAACATCTAATTGTTGTTCAGATACGTTAATTGATGGAAAGTATAACAGAAAAAAAGTGTTTAATGAGTTTGCTAAGACTTTGAATTTATTGGTGCCTGAATGGGGGATTGACAAGAAAGGGTTTTATGTAAACGAGGAATGTCAATTAATTGGTGCATTTATTTGGGATATTACCGATACCCTGAACAAGGAAACTACATTGAATGAATGTATAGCATTAAGGGAAGGACACATTTACCATTTTTCACCTATGCGAAAAACTTATTCTTATAGTAACATAGCAATTTTAAACGATGGCCATGTGAAAATTTTTAAAGCAATCAACTGTCCTGAAAAAGGCGATAAAATAGAATACGTTATTCAATATGCCAAAGACAGCTTGCCATCAATACCAGACCAATCAGAATTAATTAATAGGTTGAAGGATTATCGCAAATACGGCGTTTACTTGCGAGTAGATGAACAAACAGAATTTAAATGTAACTAAACAAAGCCCTCGATTGAGGGCTTTGTTATTATTGAGCAAGTTGTTGTAATTGTCGTTTAGTAAGAAAAGCATCAATAAAAGTTTTGACCAGGTGTTTATCTTCCTGGTTGAGTTGTTCCACCTGCTTATATTGTTTTAAAAGTTCCTTATCAGAAAGCTGAGCGGCTACGGCTTCATCTTCAGTTCCCTTCATTAAAAAATCGGTAGTGGTATCCAGAGCATGAGCCAGGCGTTGTAAAACGTCAGCCGATGGGTTGGACTTGTTGGCTTCATACCGGCCTATCTGTATGTAGGTAAGTTTGACCAGCTTCGCCAAATCCGTTTGGGTCAGCTTCTTTTGTACCCTTAGTTCCTTGATACGTACCCCGATAGCCATGTTTTAAAACATTTAGGTTTGTAATTACTACTCTAATACATCAAAAGTACCTGAAAAGGTGGGTGTTTAAAACATTGTGGATAAAATATAAAACATATAGGCATCAAAAATTGATACAATAATGTATCATTGCCAAACGAATATGTTTCATAAAAAATATCCACATGGACATCAAAGAAATCAAAACCCTGCTATCCATTAACCAGGTGTTGCAGCATTACAACCTAAAGCCTGATAAGAACAACAGATTGCTTTGCCCCTTCCACAGTGATAAAACCCCGTCCTTACAAATCTATCCTGCAACAAATACTTATTGCTGCTTCTCATCCAACTGTAATGCCGGCACAGGAGATACAATACAGTTTATACAACTCAAAGAAAGTTGCAGCAAACATGAAGCTCTGGTAAAAGCAGCTTCGCTGCTAAATGGAAACATAGCAGCACCACAGCAACCAGCAATAACAGCGAAATTATTTATTGAATCAGCACCATTAGAAAAGATTGCAGTAATAACGAAGCTGTTCAAATATTTTACCAAAGCATTGCCATTAACAAAGAAAGCGGTTGATTATTTACAAGGCAGGGCAATAGATTACAAACAGCATGAAACCGGTTACAACTCCGGCGACTGGCATCATAAGTTAAACCAGAAAAATTTTATTGCAAGTTGTGAGCAGTACGGTTTACTGAAAGCAAGGGCGGCAGCAGGGTTTACAGTGTGGGCAAAGGATTGTATCATCTTTCCATTGAAGAATGCAGATAATAAAATTATATCACTGTACGGAAGAAGCACAACCAATGACAAAGAACAACGGCATTTTTACTTACAGAATCGGGAAGGGCTTTATCCAGGCTATCCGGCATTAACTACAAAGAAACTTATCCTTACTGAAAGCATTATTGATGCAGCTTCACTGCTTCAACAGAAGGAAATTACAAAGCAGTACAACGTTTTATCATTGTACGGAACGAATGGATTAACAGAAGAACACATCAAAGCAATAGCAGAGTTACCGCAGCTGGAAGAAATTATCCTTATGCTCAATGCAGACGAACCCGGCGAAGCGGCCACAAGCAAACATGCACATACATTACATGCCTTACATCCACACATCCGCATTACGCATACAAGCCTGCCTGCGGGAGAAGATGTAAACAGTTTATTGCAGGGACATGATGCAAAGTTGTTGATTGACCTGGTAGAACAACGAAAGGAATTTTTCTTTTCAATTGAAAATAAAAATGAGGTTGCCGAAACTATCACCACGCCAATATTACAACCACTTGCCAAGCTGAACACATCCAACCAGGAACTTTTAATTTATGACAACTGCCAGTTACGAATAGAAGTATGGGGCGGCATTAAGATAACAGGATTAGACAGGATGAAGGTTACTTTAAAAGTTCAACATAAAGCAAAACAGTTGTTACCTATCAGGGACACATTGGATTTATACAGCCGCCAGCAAACAGAAAATTTAATACAAACCATCAGTGAAAACTTTGATGCCAACATCAAGCAAACAGAAACCACTATCAGCGAACTAACCAATGAACTGGAAAACTACCGCATTAAAAAAATAGAAGCCCTGCAACCGAAGCAGGAAATAAAAAACGAACTCACCGCAGCACAACGAACAACAGCCATCAATGAACTGAAGAAAGAAAAGTTATTGGAGCGGCATAATAAAATGATTGGATTAACCGGCATTGTAGGAGAAGAAAAAAACAGGATGATTGCTTACCTGATTTATACCATGCGTAAACAGCAAAACCCTTTGCATGTAATGTTTTTGGGTGCAAGCGGCAGCGGTAAAACTTATCTGCAGGAAAAGATAAGCGAACTGATACCCGATGAAGATAAAATGGAGATAACACAGATAACAGAGAATGCACTCTACTATTTTAAACAGGAGGAATTAAAACACAAGCTGATAATTTTTGAAGACTTAGACGGAGCTTTACAGGTGTTCTATCCTATGAGAGAACTGCAGACAAAAAAGAAAATCAGCAAGACCGTAACACTCAAAGACAGCAAGGGAAATTTAAAAACGATAACGATAGTAGTGGAAGGCCCTGTTTGTATAAGTGGCTGTACAACGAAAGAAAAAATTTATGAGGACAATGCCAACCGCTGCATACTGCTGTACATAGACATGGGCAAAGACCAGGATAAAAAAATAATGGAATACCATGCAGCAGTTGAAAGCGGAGACATTGACCAGGACAGAGAAAGCCAATACAAGGAACTGTTTAAAAATATACAGAGAGTTTTAAGACCGATACAGGTAAACAATCCGTACTCAAAATTTATCACATTGCCGGAAGCAGTGTTTAAACCAAGAAGAACGATAACACTGTTAAGAGGGTTTATAAAAGCAATTGCGTTTTATCACCAGTACCAACGGGAAGTAAAGAAAGACAAGCATGGCCAGCTTTATATTGATGTAACGATTGAAGATATAGAGCAGGGATTTTATTACATGCAGGATGTGCTGTTCAGCAAGAGTGATGAACTGACAAAAGCTACAAGAGAATTTTTAGAACAACTCAAACAACTGTCAAAGCAAAGCGGCAGCGATACGTTTAATGCAAAGATGATAAGAGAGCAACTAAGAATGAACCCGGGCAATATGAAAAGGTATTTGGCTGAACTGGTTCGTTACGGCTATATAAAGGCAAATGGCAACCGTTACCGGAAAGGCAGCTATGAATACAGCATTGTAAAGATGGACGAATACGAGGCTTTAAAATCAGCGATAGAGCAA
>CAYTQB010000138.1:0-4578 GCA_964439615.1 uncultured Ferruginibacter sp.
CACTATGCAGGTCGGCAATCATTTCATCACGGGAACTGCCTAAGGTTTCAGCTGCGGAATAAAGATATAAACCATGACCTGCTTCATCCTGAACTTTAGCGATAAGAATTGCCTTTCGTTTTAATGAAGGAGCCCTGCTTATCCAATTACCTTCAGGTAGCATACCTACAACTTCGCTATGTGCATGCTGACTTATCTGCCTTAGGTTCGTTTTGCGATAGGCATCAGGCATCCAGTCCTTAGGCTCGATTTTAATTTCATTATCAATTTTATCCTGGAATATTTTTTCAAAATCCTGTACCGGCATAAAAAATATTTTAGACCGTAAAGATAATAAAAAAGCTAACAGTTGTTAGTATAGAGAATATAAACCGACACTCCCTGTTCAGTTGTTATAATATTAAGTAATACAATGTATGAACAGAGCCGTTAGTTTTCAGAAGCTTAGTAAAAAAGAGGCCGTTTGCACAACGGATAAAAAAAGTTGATTTTTAAGAGGCTAATGTTTAATTTGGGGCTCCAATGCTACCCCAATAATTGCTTAACCTCTTACAACAGGAATAGGTATTTTTTTTTACCAATCCGCATTACCTTCTGAAATATTTGCCGGCTTCCTATGTCATACCGTTTGTAACAGGCATTTATTTTTTAAAAACAATTTATTTATATACCAAAACCCCCAATCATGAGCACAACTATTGAACGGTATGTCATCAGGCATATTTCAGGTACAAAAGCAAACCAGGTAGAAGAATTTGACTATTCAAAATCTGAATTATCCATTGGCCGCACTTCAGGCAGTGATATTCAGTTTGATCCGGAGCAGGAGGTTATCGTAAGCCGGGAACATGGAAAGATAGTGAAGGTCAGTTCCGACCCTCCAAAGTTTTCTATTAATGATAATAACAGCCGCAATGGAATATTTGTAAATAAAATGCGGGTGAAAGGTTCAGCAACTTTAAGCCCCGGCGATGAAGTGCAATTAGGGAGCAATGGGCCGGTCTTTTCATTCGATATATATCCACGGCCACAGGACATGATGATGCAGACCAAGGTAATGGATATACCTACATCCATTAAGGCAACTACAGTTTCTGAAGTTACACAGGCTGCCGTTACCGGCACAGAAGCGACAGCAGTTAAGGCTGGCCTTGGAAAACAAACAGTAGAAAGAATGCTGGTGGCCGAAAGAAAAAAGTCTTACGGCACAATGGGTATAGTGATTGGCGTACTTGTGTTAGCCCTGGGTGTGTTGGGTTATGTTTTCAGAGATAAAATATTCGGCAAAAACACCACCACCATCGTAAACGTTGGTGATTCCACCCTCAAGAATAAAAAAACGCCTGATGTAATTGCCAGGGAAAATATTGATAAGGTAGTGCAGATAGAATTTGGCTGGCAATTATTTGATGCCAATTCCGGCCAGGAATTGTGGCACCAGTATATGGCGGTAAAAGACGCTGCCGGCCAAACATCATACCGTGCGTTATATATTGAAAACAACCGGGGCGAGATCGAACCATTTCTTGATCTGCAGAAAAATGTCCAGCTGGGTGTGCCGCTTGGCATAGCAGGGGCATCGGGTTCAGGCTTTGTGGTGTCGGCTGATGGGTTTATACTCACCAACCGGCATGTGGCAGCAAGCTGGAACACCCGTTACGGCTTTCCGGATTTTGCGTTCCCGGGATTGTTGATACGGAATATTAACGGTAAAAGCCAGGTTGATCCCAATTATCAGGTGCAGCCACAGGATGTGGGATCTTATGTTCCTGCTACGGCCACGATGGTGGGAGGCCGCCCTGCCAATGAAGGATCGATAAAAGGGAAAAATACCTACATGAATGTGATATTTGCCAACACGGCATTACGCAGGCCTGTTCAGTCATCCACTCCTTCCGACCAGCATGATGTAGCTATGATAAAAGTGGAACTGCCTACCTCTCTTTCGCCAGTAACGATGAAGGATAATTATGAATCTGTAAAACCCGGGCAAACTGTAACGGTTATGGGCTATCCTGGGGTGGCACCCGATCAATACGTTGTACGTAAATCAAATGATCCATTTAACCCCAAAAGCCAGGTAACAACTATTCCAACCCCAACCGTAACTACGGGTAATATTGGAAGGATTGTTCCGGCCAGTTCTGAAAAGAATAATACCTATAGTGGATTTGGGGACTCTTATCAGCTTACCATTAATGCAACGGGTGGTGGCAATAGCGGCGGACCCATGTTTGATGATGAAGGAAATGTAATTGGTATTTATTATGCCGGAAAATCGGATGCAAGGGGTACGCAGATATCTTTTTCTGTCCCCATCAAGTATGGAATGGAACTAATGGGAATAAAAAAAGTGCAATAAAGCACTAAGATCAACTGCATCGTTCATTAACCAGCTTTGTAATGGGTTTTGTATATGGACACATAACAGAAATAGCCGGATATCACCTGGCCGAACGGATCGGGTCAGGTGGTATGGGCGATGTATACAAAGCTTATAATAAAAGTCTTCAACGGATGGCTGCCGTAAAAATCCTGCACCAGAAAGAAATGGCCGACCGCTTCCGCAATGAAGCCTATATCCAGTCCTCGGTGAGTCATCCCAATATTGCATGCATGTACGAATACCTTGTTTTCAACGATACACCCTGCATCATCATGGAATATGTAGAAGGAGAAACTCTGGACAGGTATATGCACCGGAAAGGAAAACTGGATAACCAGGATGCAGAAAGCATCATCCGGCAGATAGCTTCGGCGCTGGCATACCTTCATAAGAAGGAGATCATTCACCGGGATATAAAGCCACAAAATTTTAAGATACAGGCCGATGGAAAAGTTACCATGCTCGACTTTGGTATTGCCAAGTCAAAATACACACCAAGGCTTACACAACAGGGTTTTGCTGTTGGTACCACGGAATATATGTCTCCTGAACAGTTTCAGCAGCAGGTGGAAAAAAAATCAGATATCTGGAGTCTGGGGGTGCTGGCTTACGAATTGCTGACCGGTTATCTCCCCTTTGAGGCCAACAATCCGGTTACATTAAGGGCTAAAATTGAAAAAGGCTCATTTACCAATCCAAAAATTATGACGCCGCAGGTTTCAGAAAAACTGAACACTGTTATAGAAAAGAGCCTGCGACTGAATGCTGCCAACCGCATATCGGCCGCAGAAATACAAAACCTGCTCAGCGGCCATCAGATAAAACCTCCATCCGCAGAGAAACAATGGCCTGTTAAAATGAAATTGAGTCGTAAAAACCTGCTGGTAGCCGGAGGTGCATTACTGGTAATTTTGCTGACCTTTATTATCAGCAGTACCGGCAACGATACAGTAGTAAAAGAGGTAAAACAGGAAGATCCGGGAAAACCCGGCTTGCAAAAGATGATCATTGCGGCGCCCAATGCGCCCGATGCATATATTGTTTTTCCGGACGGGAGCAGTAAAAAACTTCCGTATGAGATTACCGGTATCGAAGGACAAAATTTTCAGTTTACCATTCTGGCTGAAGGATATACCTCCCGGCAGGTTGAAGTACCAATCACCAACCGGAGGAAATCGTATGAATATAATCTTGAAAAAATAAAAGAATGAATGATGGGTTGGATGAACCTCTTTAGAAAAAAAAATAAACCACCTGTTTCTGAAAACAGCAATGAATCATTTGAATCAGGTAGTTTACAGGTGGTCATATTGTCCGATTTGGGTAATATAAGAACCAATAACGAAGACAGGGGAATGTATTATAAAATTGCTGACGAAAATATTATTCGTGAAAAAGGGCAAATGCTTATTGTAGCAGATGGAATGGGAGGACACCAGGCAGGAGAAGTGGCAAGTAAAATGGCGGCAGACATTATCAGCAGGGAATATTTTAATCAACCCGGTAACGGCGGCGTGGAAAAAAAACTGGCCAAAGTATTTGCCCTTGCCAATAAAAATATTTTTGAGATGTCCCGTTCCAATAAAGCATATAATGGAATGGGAACCACATGCACTGTATTGGTAGTGCTTGACCAGGCTATTTATTATGCACAGGTGGGCGACAGCAGGGCTTATATTCAAAAGGGTGATTCTATCCTGCAGATCACCGAAGACCATACTTATGTACAGGAACTGGTAAAGAGTGGCGATATTACCGCAGAAGAGGCAGCCACACATCCTAAAAGAAATATCCTTACCAATGCAATGGGCACCAAACCTGACCTGAGGATTGATACGGGCAAGTGTAATTTGACTTTTGAAAATAGCGACCGACTTTTGCTTTGTTCGGATGGCCTTTATGATTATCTGAGTGACAAAGAACTGAAAGATATACTGAACAAAAATGTATTAAAAGATGCTGCAGCATACATGGTGAGCCAGGCTAAAATAAGAGGAGGGCACGATAATATCACAGTTGTATTGGCAGAAAAAACAGGTGTTCCTAAAGAAACAGATTTAAAACTAACCAGAGATATAGATTTGCCTAAAATGACAAGGGACGCAGATCTGCCATCAGATACCTAATTTCACAGACCATGATCGGAGAAAAAATACACAGTTATCATATAAATGCACACCTGGGCCAGGGAG
>CAYTQB010000139.1:0-4556 GCA_964439615.1 uncultured Ferruginibacter sp.
CCGACATCATAAAGAATATGCAGGCATTATTCAACCAGGATAATGGAACGGGCAGAGTAGTTACCATTGGAGGCGCTGGTTTTTTACATTCGTATGATTATGTTGGCCGTTGGCTGGCAAGGGTTCCTGCAAATTATAAACGTGAACTTGAAACAAGGTTTCCCGGCTCACCTGCAGGGGGCGGGTCAGATAATGCATCATTTGTTGCAGCAGGTGTTCCTGCATTCAGTTTAAGTTCCAATAGTTGGTTGTACGGAAGTTATACCTGGCATACCAACAGGGATACGTATGACAAAGTTGTTTTTGATGATGTGCAAAACAATGCCATACTTACAGCCATACTGGTGTACATGGCTTGTGAAGACCCGGCAAAAACGCAGCGTGATAAAATTGTGTTACCTGCTAATCAACGTACGGGTGAGCCCGGTAAGTGGCCCGAACAACGTTCACCAACGAGGAAGGGAGGTGTTGATTAAAATAATTTCTATCATTTAATTTATTTCGCAATGGCTATTCGTAACAGGAGAAATTTTTTAAAGTTGTCGGGGTTTTCTGTTCTTCCGGCTGTGTTGCCTGCAACAAATTTATTTACGGAAAAAAATATTCATTTTCATCCGGCAGATGAACCTATCATAAGGTTTGGAGGAGATGGCGAGACATTTGAACCTGGCGCTTATCTCGAGATACTGAAACAAGTAAATGCAACGGCAGCCATTGGCAGGGATAGTTATGGAAATGGCGGAGCCGTGGCAGCACTGGAGAAAAAATTTGAAGAGATCACCGGGAAAGAGAAAGCCATATTCATGCCCACAGGCACAATGGCCAACCAATTAGCTATTGCAGTATTGAGTGGAGAGAATACCAAAGTGTTTGTGCAGGATCTCAGTCATGTTTACCGTGATGAAGCCGATGCAGCACAATCTGTTTTTCAAAAAAGGTTAATGCCGCTGGCAATGGGGGAAACCTGTTTTACTGCCGATGAATTGAAACATGCTGTTGAATCTTTGGGAGAACTGGAAGTATTTAAATCAGGTATTGGTGCCATAAGTATTGAAAATCCTGTACGTCGCTCAAATGGAAGGATGGTTGCAATAGAAGAGATCCGTAAGATCAGTGAATACTGTCGCTCCAATAATTTCAAACTGCACCTTGATGGTGCAAGGATATACATGGCTTCTGCCTGGTCGGGGGTTAGTGTAAAAGAATATGCTTTTTATTTTGATACCATTTATATCTCGTTGTACAAATACATGGGTGCAGCAGCAGGCGCTGTACTTTGTGGTGATAAGAAGGTTATAGAAAAAATGCCTCACCTGGTAAAAATACACGGCGGCACCATGTATGGTAACTGGGCCAATGCAGCCATGGCACTGCACCGGCTGGAAGGTCTTGAAACGAGATTGAAAGACGTGGTGAGCAGGTCTGCTGAATTATTTGCATTGCTGAATAAGATACCCGGCATTACAATTACTGCTTTGAATGCAGGAACAAATATTTATCAATTTAAATTGAGCAAAGAGGTGGATGGGAAGAAAATGCAGAACACTTTAAGAAATGTATACAACATACGCATACCTATACCACAGGACAGCAATAGCCATACATTCATCACAGCAAATGAAACAATGCTTTACAGGGATAATAATTACATAGTAGAAGCATTTAAGAAGGCAATGGTATAGCAGGTAACCCTATCTCAGGAACCTGTATGTCCATTTTACTAAAAATATATTTCTTCCATTGCCACCGGTGAAGGCATTGTTGAATAGGCTTTTAAAAAGCGGGGAGTCCAGGTCGGCATAGGCATCGGGTGTATTTCCCTGCGACCATACAAGGAATAATTCTGATCCCGGCCTGTATTCCCACCGGATAATTAAATTGGAACGAAACTGCACAAAATTAAAATCAGGTTTTCCAAAACTGTAATCAGTGATTCCATCTTTATTCTCATCTACATTATAAGTGCCATTGTTCAGGCTTATCTGGCTTGAAGTAAATGGCGTAAATCGGTCTTCATATTTTTTTGCAAGCGGACTTGAAACATACGCAAAGTTTGTATACAGCGGCCTGGTTAAATAAGGTTGCCCGTAATATTGTATGGTAAGATCAGGCGTTATATTATAGTTGAGCCTGCCAGTAAAGCGCAATGTTCTTTGTTTCAACTGTCCTACAATTGTACGGGTGCCATTGTTGTAAGAAATACTCCTTACAAACTGGTCTTGCTTTCGAAAGTTATTGTCGTAGTTAGCACTGATGCTAAGTGTAATTGCATTAATGGGAACTACATTGATAGTGAGTCCTGCACTTTTAAAATCCATCGAGTTATTGAATCCCCAAAACCTGAAAAGGTTCAGGCTTGCATAAATTTTTTTTCTAAAATCACTGTTCAGATAATAGTTCCAGCCAATTCCGGCAGGCCTGCGTAAAGAACCGGCTCCACGAAGTGCGGTATTGGAAACATCATAGGGGTTCCAGGTTATACCTGTACCATTCTGCCAGTTATTACGAAATACGGAGTGGGTATTCATGTTAAACTGCTTGTACAACATCTGTCCGCCATAATCCCACCTTAACCAGTGATTATAATTTATCCGTGTATTACGGAAAATGGAAAAAGGTTTTTGATATTGAAGTCCCACCCAGGTCCAGTGATTGATCTCATTTGCGGTGAGCATAAAACCGATATCATTTAATTCCAGTTCGGGTGAACGTAAGGTAACGCCGGTTTCAAACCGAAGTACCCTTCCCATAGCATTCGATTTGCCACCAGCCTTACCAAAACGAATAGTTCCACCGGTACCGGTCAATGATGAACGGGTTGGGTCAACAGATGATTCTTTTGAATCGGGGCGTTGAAAGAGATGTTCAAAAGCTGTCTGCGTATTCAATATAGCTTCTTTAGAACCGTTTACATGGCTATACACAAAATTACCACGTATATACCAGGTACGGTTTTTCCAATAATGCAAAAAGTCAAATCCACCGGTGTAGGCGCTGCGATGCAGTCTTGTGTCTAAACCGTGTTCACGGTTCACAGCGGTGAATATTCCTCCAATGATCGTGTTGCCCTCATTAATATCTTTTTGCAGCCTGCCTACAAAATAGTTTGTAAGCGGCTCCACTACTTCTTTTCTTTTCTCACCATTGTTTTCAATGGTGGCTTTTTCCCGTTCGGTAACTGCATCTAAAATACCAATGCTCCATCCCTTTTTTGTTTTGCCACTGAATTTTGCAGCACCGAGTATACTGGCACTTTGCGGATATTTTACATACTCCCCATTGATGGTATTAGGATATCCATGTGGCGAACTGCCAATACGCCGTGAATAAAAAAGAAGATCAGCATCATAATCACCTTCTGCTTCAGAACCGGTAAGCTGGTATTCAAAAATATTCCTGCTTTCAATGAAGAAGGGCCTTCGTTCACTAAAAAAATTCTGAAACCCATCAATACGAACCTGCGATGGATCAGCTTCAACCTGTCCAAAATCGGGATTGATGGTAAAATCCAGTATAAGATCGTTGGTTACTGCAAGTTTTCCATCCACACCGCCGGTTACTTTAAAATCAATACCATCTGCAAAAGGATTGCCAGGCTGTTTTTTATATTTATCTACCTGTGCTGTAACATAAGGCGCTATCTCAACCTGCCTGTGCATGGGTATATTATTTAATCCATGTAGTTCACCAAAACTACTCACCCATACTCCGGAATTCTGCGGTATATATTGCCAGGTAGATCGTTCTTCTTTACGAAAGAGACGCCTTGTTACCTGTAAGCCCCAAACTTTTTCTTTCTCATTACCATATCTTAACTGGCTCAAAGGGATTTTTACTTCTGCGGTCCAGCCACCTGTATTCACATGTGTTTTTGCAAACCAGATGGGGTTCCAGTTCGGATCCCAACTACTGTTATTAGAAATAAATTCATCACTACGCACACCTGAGACTGAAAGTGTGAAAGAAAATCCGCTGCGCAGGTCATGATAACTGTCTATATTGATTTCCACCCAATCGCCGGGAAACTGATCCCGCCGACCCATCCTTTTAACAATAGAGTCGGGGGCCCAGTCAATACAATTGTAGGCGATATAAAGAAATTTATCATCATAAAGGATCTTGAACTGAGTAGGCTGGGAAGGAGCCTTTCCTTCGTTGGGTTGCCATTGTGTAAAATTGCCACCCCATTCAACCGTGTTCCATATTTCTTCGGAGGGAATGCCGTCAAGGACAACAGTACCTGTCAACCGCTTTGTTTGATACTGTTTTTTTTCGATGACAGTATCGGCCGGGTTGGCATTTGCAGTTGTGAGTACTAAGATAAACAAACAGAAAAGCAGGCTATACTTTTGCATTACCCAATAGTACGAACGTTCCTTCACGCTATACATATAAAATACAACAGCGGTAATTTTTTGCGATATGTGGTTGAGGCTGGTTAACAGAAAAATAAATCATCAAATAATGGCAGATTTGTACATAGCATCACTCACTGGAATAGATCCAATTGCAGCGGCTTCAAAAAAGGAGCAATGCTTTCTTCACCTGGCAATTCA
>CAYTQB010000140.1:0-4498 GCA_964439615.1 uncultured Ferruginibacter sp.
ATGGATATATCAATGTTTCGGAAGGTTACTTTGCTATCAATACCATCAGCCTGGTGCTACCCAAAGCGGCAATAAGTAAAGCTATGCTGGAAAAAATGAAAATAAAGTAAAAAATAGACAGTTATAAAAAAGCGCAGCATGTTTTGCAGCGCTTTTTTTATTCTTTGAAACGGTAGCCCCGTAAAAATTCTTCCGTCAGCATTTTCTTTTTGCCTTCCATTTGCAGTTCGGTAATGGAGATATAGCCGTTGGTGCAGGCAAAACGTAAAAATGTTTTTTGGTCTGTTTCAAAATGGCCGGGCGCAACATAGACTTCCTTAATTTCTTTATTGGCGTTATAAATTTTCAACTGTTTGCCGTTTAAATAAGTAAAAGCACCCGGATAAGGCGATAAGCCACGAATCAAATTGAATACATCATCTGCAGGTTTGTTCCAGTCTATCTTACAGGTTTCGGTAAAAATCCGGGGAGCATGTTTGAGGTATGAGGTTTGTAGTTTGAGGTTTTGAGGAGATTCTTTAATATCACCCTCAACTAAGCCCTTTACTGTTTTCACTAATAGTTGTGCCCCAATCTCTTTCATCTTATCATGCACTTCGCCGGCTGTTTCATTTTCACCAATGGGGAAACTTTCCTGCAATAGAATATCTCCCGTATCAATTTCATGTTTCAGTTTGAATGTGGTTACACCCGTTTCTTTCTCACCATTGATGACAGCCCAGTTGATGGGAGCTGCGCCACGGTACTGGGGTAACAAACTCCCATGCAGGTTTACCGAACCCAATGGCGGCATATTCCAAACAACCTCCGGCAACATGCGAAAGGCAACAACTACCTGCAGGTCGGCATTCAATGATCGCAGTTGTTCTAAAAATTCGGGGCTCTTTAATTTTTCGGGTTGAAGAACAGGCAGGTTATTTTCAACAGCATATTTTTTTACGGCGCTTTGCTGCAAATGCATTCCCCGTCCTGCTGCTTTGTCGGGTGCTGTTACCACAGCTACAATATTGCATCCGTTTTTTACCAATGCCTCCAGCGAGGCAACGGCAAATTCGGGAGTACCCATAAATATGATCCGTAATTCCTTCCGCATACCAAAGTGAAAAGTTGAGGGAGACTCCAAATTCTGTATCGTTTTTTCCTTTCTGATCATTACAACAGCATCCGGATTTAGAAGCGCATGCTTTAAGGAGTAAAATCTTCATACAATAAATACTTCTTCCTTATTGCTTTAAAGGTAATTAGTCCCGGCTCCCAGCTTTGTCTTATTTCCGCCTCGCTCTTTCCGCCTTTTATCTGGTGCTGAAATGTATCGTTACCTGCCAGCTTATTAATGAAATTATTTTTTAAAAAGAAGGTATCCTTACCGGGAAATAATTTGTACGCATTTATTAAATATTTCAACTGGATCTTATTGTCGAGTTGAGCCAATATATCTTCATTGGTACCACTTAAATTCCACCCATAGCATTTTTGATAAAAACATTTACTGTTTTTAGCGCCGGCATTTGGTGCAGGAGTAAAACTATATAAGTTATTAGGCAATGTAGGGTGACCGAATACCTGGAATGGTTTATCAGTACCTCTTCCCTCACTCATTACCGTGCCTTCAACAAAGCAGGTGGAAGGGTAGAGGTAAATGCTCTGCATGCTTTTTAAGTTAGGAGATGGCATCACCGGCAAAATATATTTGCTTTTATGGTCATAATTTTTGCATTTGATCACCAGCACATGAAAAGGTGTATCAGCAGTGGGTTCTGTCTTAACATTATATGCATTGATAGCATTAGCCTGGGCTGATAACCAGTTCTCGCCTGTCAGCATCAGGGCATATTCTCCAATGGTCATACCATAAACAATAGGTACCGGTTGCATGCCGATAAAACTTTTAAAATTCATGTCCAGTATTGGGCCATCTACATAAAATCCATTGGGATTGGGGCGGTCAAGTATAAGCAGGGGTTTATGATTTTCCAGCGCAGCCTCCAGGTAATATTGTAATGAGCCGATGTAAGTATAAAACCTTACGCCCACATCCTGTATATCAAAGATCAATACATCAACTCCTTTAAAATCTTCCGGGGTGGGCTTTTTATGGTTGCCGTACAAACTAACCACCGGTAAGCCTGTTTTTTTATCTGTAGCATCACCTACATGTTCGCCGGCATCTGCATCCCCTCTGAAACCATGTTCGGGCCCGAATATTTTTACCACATTGATACCGCTTTTTATAAGCGTATCTACCAGGTGTGTATTATTCACCATGCTGGTCTGATTAGCAAAAACAGCTACGGCCTTACCTTTCAGCAGGGGCAGGTAAACATTCATGCGCTCTGCGGCGGGCATCACTTGCTGCTGACCGGCAGCTATTAAGCAATTAAGCAATAAAACGAGTAAACAATACTGTATCTTTTTCATACCATAAAGTTGCTTAAATATTTTTAATTAGGGCTGCCATTTATACATTAATTTGCGCCCTATTTATAATCTTTCTTAAGCCCCGGCGGGGATTTAAGGCAAAACAAAATTTTTATGAAACAAGTGAAAGCAGGTGATGTAGTAAAAGTACATTACACAGGTAAGCTGGTCAATGGCGAGCAATTTGATTCTTCTGCAGGAAGAGAACCACTGGAATTTACAGTTGGCGCCGGCCAGATGATCAGCGGATTTGATGCGGCTATGCCCGGAATGAACCTGGGTGAAAAGAAAACCATCAGTATTGCACCTGAAGATGGGTATGGACAAAGGAGCGAAGAAGCCATCATTGAATTTCCAAAAGCGAATGTACCGGCCGAGATGAAACTTGAACCGGGTATGCCTTTAACTTTAAGTAACCAGGCGGGGCAACCTGTTCCGGTAATTGTGGTAGAAGTAAAAGATGAGGTTATCATATTGGATGCCAATCACTTTTTAGCCGGAAAAGAATTGGTTTTTGATATTGAACTGGTAGAGATAGTATAAAACAACAGGTAATAAGCAATACGCAAAAGCAGTCACTGATGATCAACGGCTGCTTTTTTCTTACCAATTGTCAATTGCTCATTGCCTATTTCTTTATGTTTGTATAAATTTAGAGAAATGATCCAAATAAGCCCCGATAATATTGCCGACCGGTTTATGCGTTATGTTCGAATAGACACACAAAGCGACCCAACGGCTACCATACACCCTACCACTGAAAAACAAAAAGACCTGAGTAAACTCCTGCATAGAGAACTGCTGGGGATGGGTATTACAAATGCATTAACCGATGAATATGGGTATGTGTATGCAACTATCCCATCAAACAGTGATAAAAAAAATATTCCGGCTGTTTGTTTTTGTGCACACGTGGATACAGCGCCTGATTGCAGCGGCACGAATGTTAAACCCATCCTTCATCGCTACTATGATGGGAAAGATATTGTATTGCCTGATGATACCAGCCAGGTGTTGCGTATGAGTGATTCACCGTACTTAAAAAATCATTTGAACAGCGGCGTGATCACTCCCGGCGGAACCACATTATTGGGTGCCGATGATAAAAGCGGTGTGGCTGCCATTATGGAGGCTGCACTATTTTTTATTCAAAACCCTGCTCTTAAGCATGGCGACATTAAAATATTATTTACACCCGATGAAGAAGTGGGGCAGGGTACAGCAAAAGTAGACATGAATAAACTGGGTGCACAGTTTGGTTATACCATGGATGGAGGCGAAGCCGGGAGCCTGGAAGATGAAACATTCAGTGCTGATGGTGCTGTGATCACAATACATGGCGTAATCACTCACCCCGGTTATGCAAAAGATAAACTGGTAAATGCATTGAAAGTTGCCGGTGCTGTGCTGGATGCTTTACCGAAAAATGAATGGAGCCCCGAAACAACGGAAAAACGACAGGGCTTTGTTCATCCAACAGCCGTGAATGGCGTAGCTGAAAAAGCAAGCATCCAGTTTATTGTAAGAGATTTTACATTGGCCGGTTTGCAGCAACATCATGAACGGTTGAAAAAAATTGCGGAGGAAACAGTGGCCAGATTTCCAGGGGCAACTATGGAATACGTGGTACAGGAACAATACCGGAATATGAAAGAAGTACTTGATAAACATCCGCAGGTAGTTGCCTATGCCGAAGAAGCCATACAAAGAGCAGGATTAACTGTAAAAAAAGAAAGTATCCGAGGCGGTACCGATGGCAGCCGTTTCAGTTATATAGGAATGCCCTGCCCAAATATTTTTACCGGTATGCAAAATATACACAGCAAGTTGGAATGGATAGGTACAAAAGATATGGCGAAGGCTGCTGAAACTATTGTTCACCTGGCGATGATATGGGAAGAGAGCGATGAAAGAAAATAGAGGAAATTTCAAAAAACCGAAATTAAGTCAAATCCCGTTGGTATGGGGCTGTCATTACCGGGTGAAGCTGTGTTAAGGCTCCCGGATGTACTCATCCCCGGTTCGTATGGACCAGGTGCAGATGATCCAGGTTATTAAGACTGGGTTTAACCCTGTCGGG
>CAYTQB010000141.1:0-4373 GCA_964439615.1 uncultured Ferruginibacter sp.
GCTGGTGAACCATCTTTTGAATCAGTTACTTTACCGGTAACACTGCTTTGCGAAAATGCAGCTCCTGAAAGCAACATCAGCCAAAATAACACCAATAGCGTTTGGGGAATTCTTCTCATAATACAAGCATTTCGTTTTTTAAAAATTGAGTTCTTCTCTATAATGTGTATCAAATACGCACTTTAAATGTGTAAAACATACGCAAAGTAAAGTTTTTTTCTGTATTACCAATTTTTTGTTAATCTTTTTTTAAAAGAATTTTCACCTCTCATTTAACACCTGTTTACCCTTTTCTGGATTTTTACAAAAGTCGCACTCAGAGCCGGAAAGGATACATTAAAAATCAATTCCCACCCACTTCTTTTCTTTCCGTGCATATTTTTCGTAATTGAATTTATACAGTTTACCCGGACGGTGAGGCACATCCTGCTCCATTTCGTCCAGGTCAATCAGGAAGTCCATGGTGAAGAATTTTTTCCTGAAATTCCTCCTGTCCATTTTCGTGTTCAAGATGGCTTCATAGAGGTTCTGCAGGTCACGCAGGGAGAATTTTAGCGGCAACAAGTTAAAGCCCAGGGGATGCTCCTGTATCCTCTTCTGCAGCCATTTATAGCATGCCATAAATATTTCCTGGTGATCAAAGGCAAGATCAGAAACGCCCAACACATCATGCCAGTGCAGTTCATTATCCAGTATTTTGAGTTTATGATGCTGTACATTGATGAGTGAGCAATAAGCCACCGTTACAACCCTGCCCGCCGGGTGACGCTTTACCGCCCCGAATGTATGTACCTGTTCCAGGTAAACATCATCCAGACCGGTGCGTTGTTTCAATATCCTGTATGCAGCGCTTTGAAGGTCTTCCTTTTCGCCTACAAGATCGCCCAGCAACGACCAGCGATCCAGGTATTTTTTCAGGTCGCTTCGGATCAACAGTACCTTAAGTTTATTTTCATCAAAGCCGAATATCACACAGTCAACCGATAAAGCAATCCCGTTGCTTTCCTCTACCTCGGTTTGAATGGCCTGGAGTGTTTTAATATTTTTTACTTGCTTCCCGTTTGCTGCAATACTCATATGCTTATGTTTTAGAGATTAAGGTTTTATTGTTTTATGAACTGGGTATAATACCCCAGGCCGAATTGCTCCAGCTTCAGGAAATAATTACCCTTTGATAAGTTTTTAAATGTCCCCGTCAATGTAACCTGATGCTTCCCCTTAAAATGATAGCCAGTGTACAAGACGCCAACTCTCTGCCCCAGCGAATTCAACAGGATGATATTCACTTCTCCGTAAGTGGGTACAATAAAATCTATAACTGCATTTTCGATTAACGGATTGGGAGATATCTTTATTCCAAACCCATCCTTCATTTTTTTAATAGTGCTGTTATGTGAGCTGGTAGTAAATTGTGATACTGCATAATTAGTAACAGGATGTGTTGAACAGTTTACGCTTACCCGCCAATCATAAGCTGTTGATGAAGTAAGATTGGAAATGCTTACAGAGCCTGCCGAAATTGCGTTTGCCACATTTATCCATGTGACCGATGTGGCAGTTTTATAATCAATAGTATAAAAAAGTCCAGGTATTCTTGTCCAGTTCAATACGGCTGCATTACTTGTAATGCTTGTTACATTCAGCCCTGTTGCTGCATTTGGTATAGCTGTAACTACTACGTTGATAGCAGCCCTGGGACCTTCGCCACAACTGTTTGTCTGACTTACATAATAGGTTGTACTGCCGGCAATGCTTGTAGAAGGTGTTGGTGCGGTCGTTGAGCCAATGCCACCTGTTGCATTAATATACCACAGCAAATTTGTACCTGTTGCAGTAAGCGCCGTTGCTGTTGTATTCTGGCAATACGTAACAGGTGTTGTAACTATGGGTAAACCGGCAGTAGCAGAAATGTTTACTGTAATAACTGCCCTTTGGCTTTCACAACCGTTTATGGTCTGACTTACATAATAGCCGGTAGTTCCCGGAGATGTCGTTGATGGAGTTGGTGCTGTTGCTGAGCCTGTGCCACCTGTTGCAGAAGTATACCAAAGCAAGTTAATGCCTGTTGCTGTTAATGGTGCAGCCACTGCATTCTGGCAATAATTAACCGGGCTGGTCACAGTTGGAGCAATGGGTGAAGCAACTACATTTACTGTAATTGAAGAACGGGGGCTTTCACAATTATTGGTTGTCTGGCTCACATAAAAAATTGTAGTACCAGCCGCAGCAGTCGAAGGAGTTGGTGCGGTTGCTGAACCCGTACCTCCTGTTGCAGCCGTATACCAAAGTAAATTGGTTCCTGTTGCTGTTAATGCTGAAGCTGTGGAGTTTTGGCAATAGGTAACCGGGCTGGTAACAGATGGAGCTCCCGGTACAGCCGATACATTTACAATGATCGCTGCTCTTGGGCTTTCCCCGCAACTTTGAGTTTGGCTAACATAATATGTTGTACTGCCCACTACTGCAGTAGAAGGTGTAGGGGCAGTTGTACTACCTGTTCCTCCTGTAGCTGTCGTATACCAAAGTAAACTGGTGCCGGTAGCAGTTAATGGAACCGCCACAGCATTTTGGCAATAATTAACCGGACTGGTTACCGTTGGTGCTGCTGTTGACGCAGTTACATTCACCACAATTGCAAACCTTGGGCTTTCACAACCAATAGTCTGGCTTACATAATAAGTTATAGTTCCTATTGTAGTAGTTGATGGTGTTGGTGCTATGGTACTACCTGTACCTCCTGTAGCTGATGTATACCAAAGTAAACTGGTGCCGGTAGCAGTAAGTGGAACTGCCACCGCATTCAGGCAATAATTAATGGGTGTTGGTGCAGTTGGTGCAGCAGTTACACAAGCAGGCACGCTTACATAAATATGGTATTCGCCGGGTTGTAAACTGATGGTTTGTGTAGCTGTTGCCAGAGTAAAATTTGTACTTGTTGCGCCATTGATTCCTGTGCCGGTTCCATTGCTTACATAATTTGTCCAATTACCAGTCGATTGAAAAGTGACCGCTTTAGATTGGGCAACCACATCAAGGTTGGCAATAACCGTAACTTTTTTACCGTTGGCATCAGGATCTGCTATTTGAAATAATTTACACAGGCCTCCATTATTATAAAAATCGTAAGTGAAGGCTGTGTTATTGAAAATATTGGGGTTGTTAAGCCTGAACTTAATAATACTGTCATATGTATCATACAAGTGTCTCCGGTTTGGATCGTTCATGTATTCCCAATGAGGCGGTTTGTTAGCAACATTGGATCCACCATAGGTGAGTGGTATATCATAGCCTCTTTCCTCAAACTGCCAGATCATTTTTGGACCGGGAACGGTAAAAAATACCGCTGCAGCGGCTTCTTCTCTAGCCAGTGCTGTTGGGAGGTTCTTTACATTATAGCCTCCTGAAGAATTACCAAAAGTTAAATTCTTATACATGGTGCGTTCCTCATCATGGCTTTCCATGTATCCTACCTCGGCAGGGTTATTATATGCTTTTTTGGGATCGCTGTATACTATTGGAGATATATCCGAATTTGCTGTATATCCCATGGTACACTGGTTATAAACAAAATTATTATTTCCCCAAAGCATGAAACCATGTGCTGCATACTCCTGTTCTTCCTGGCAAGGCAGCGTTCCCAAAAATTCCAATATCATGTAAGTGCCCGGATGGCCGGGTATGGTACCATCGTAATACCGTTTTAAATTGGCCACCCGTGTTGCATCATAGTTTTCAACGGTGGTGGTGTTGGTTTGTGTCTGTGTAAATCCTTTGGCAAGATCAAACCGATAACCGTCTACCTTGTATTCATTGAGCCAGAAATCAAGCGAACGTTGCACCAGGTATTGTGTAGCAACAGATGTATGATTAAAATCGTTGAATACGCTATATGGGTGAGGCGCTGTAATATTTAACCATGGATTATTGGCAGCAGGGCGGTTATTTGCAGCATCCCAATACATTTTTGCCTGTGGCGCATTACCGGTACAATGATTATATACCACGTCAAGAATTACGGCAATACCATTCAGGTGACATTTGTCTATAAATTCTTTCAGTTTATTCTTTGTGCCGTAATATTTATCAGGAGCGAAGTAAAAGGCAGGATTGTACCCCCAGCTTTCGTTTCCGTCAAATTCATTTATGGGCATCAGCTCAATTGCATTGATACCGATATTTTTTAAATATTGTAAAGAATCTATCAAGGACTGGTAGCTATGCTCTGCAGTAAAATCACGTATCAGTAATTCATAGATGATCAGGTTTCTCTTATCAGGCTTAACAAAATTATTCACTTGCCAGTTGTATTGCGGCTCTGCTGTTTGCAATACACTTACCAGGCCGGTAGTTAAACCCACGGGGTAAGGTTTCAG
>CAYTQB010000142.1:0-4239 GCA_964439615.1 uncultured Ferruginibacter sp.
GCGACCCCGGTGCAGATGATACCTGGACGATAAACGGGTTGCCGGTTATGACCAAGAAACCGGCTCAATACAAAGAAGATGGTTATGAATTATTTTATCCTGAACCGGACCGGAATGTCCGTGGTGCTCTTGTTTACCGGAAAGGCGGCTCATTGCCGTATAGAACGGTAAGCAGAAAACAATACCTGGAGTATTGTATCAGCTATCATACTAAAATATTTGATGAGATGATCAAAGGGATCGAACAAATGCCGGTTCGTTCAGCAGCAGAACAGGAAAGTGAAAAAAATACACAGCTTGTACGGCTTCAAAAACAATTTGCTAATGACGAAAAAAAATTAAAAGCAAATGTTGATTATTATCTCTCCGGTTATAAAACCGATCAGCAGATACGGGCCGACCAGGTAGCCAATATGAAGCTGAATAAAGAACAGGAATTAAAAAAATTCAGCGATGAGATGGAAAAATCAAAAGACGAAGGAAAGTTGAATGAACCTGCTATGATAAAGGTTATGTACTCTTCAACACCCGCCATATTTGAAACAGACCCAGCCTGGGGACAATTGATAATAACTGAAAACCCTGATTATATACGTAAAGATCTGCCGAAACATGTACCACAGCTTATCGAGATCAATTTAGTATGGAATACAGGTGGAGCCCGGGAAAAATTTGCAAATATCTTCCTGGAAAGCTTTCCTACAGATAAACTGCAGGCGATGATCGATAAGTGATCATAATTTAGATATCTCCACCAGTACATCTCCATTACTGCCATTACTTGTACACAGGTAAACCTTTCCTGAAGGTGATACACAAATATCTCTTAGCCTGCCGAAACGTAATTTGAAATAAGTTTGTTCGCTTACAACGCTTTTACCATCCACACTCAGCTTAAGCGCTCTCAGGCTGGCATCTTTTAATGTAAGCATCAGTAAACAGTTTTTCCATTCAGGTATTCGGTTGTTATTATAATAATCCAGTCCGCAAACAGCAAGGGTGCCATTGCCACTGCTCCAGATAGGTTCTTTCACATTGTTGGTGCTGCAAAAAGTTAATTCGCTTAACTCGTTGCAGGGACCATTAACCGTTGGCCAGCCATAATTGCGTTTCTTTTCTATAATGTTCACTTCATCTTCAATATTAGGCCCATGCTCGCTGGCATACATGATGCCGTTTACCATCGCCAGGCCCTGTTGGTTGCGGTGCCCATAACTCCATACCGGTGAACCGGCAAAAGGGTTATCAGCAGGAATTGTCCCATCTAAATTAAAACGCAATACTTTTCCTGAAACGGATGAGGTGTTTTGTGCATTGGGTTGAACAGTGGCGTCGCCTGTTGTCATGAACAGCTTAGGATCATTGCCACCCGATATTAAAAGCCTGGATCCATTATGAAAGTTTGCGGCAGGAATATTTTCAAGCAATGTTTTCGCCGGGTGTATATTCCCGTTCTCGTACTTCATCTGCACCAGCTTCTCCAGGTATTCGCCACTGCTCCTGTAATTGTACACCACGTAAAATAATCCATTACTTAAGAAGTCAGGATGTTGAACCATGCCGAGCATACCACCTTCACTACGGCTAACCACTTCTGAAATGGATGATGAGAAAACGGTGCTTCCTGTTTTTGGATCTATCTTACTGATCCTCCCTCCCCGTTCTGTCATCCAGATAAAATCATCTTTTCCCCAGAGTATCTCCCACGGATAATTCAATCCACTTTTGAGGGTACGCACTGAATCAGCAGGGGTTTCTACTTTATTGGCTGGTTTCGGTGCAGAATTACAACTACTGCAGGAATAGCAGAACAGCAGGAATAATAAATAATACTTGCGCATATGATAGATATATGTATGGAAGCTACAATTTTTCGGGCAATCTGGTCAGGACACTTGACGAATGGCAGTTACTCCGATACGCAGTACCTTTGCGGCATGACGGCAGTAAAAAACATACGTACACTCAGCCTCCCCGAATTGAAGGAATATTTTGAATCCATTGGCGATAAAAAATTCCGTGCCATACAAACCTATGAATGGATATGGAAGAAGAATGCCCGGAGTTTTGAGGATATGAGCAATCTGTCGAAAGAGCTCCGTTTAAAATTGGCCGAAAACTTCTCATTACCTGCAATTACTGTTGATACCAACCAGGTAAGTGGTGACGGAACAGTGAAGTCCAGGTTTAAAACATTTGACGGTCATTTTGTGGAAGGGGTATTAATACCCACCGAAAAAAGGCAGACTGCCTGTGTTTCTTCACAGATCGGGTGCAGCCTCAGCTGTAAATTTTGTGCTACCGGTTATATGGATCGCAAACGTAACCTGAACTTCGACGAGATTTACGACCAGGTTGCCCTGCTGAACCAGCAAAGTGAAAAAGTGTATGGCACCAAACTTACCAATATTGTTTTTATGGGTATGGGTGAGCCGTTATTGAATTATAAGAATGTGTTACAAGCGATAGATAAGATAACCTCCAATGATGGTATAGGTATGAGCCCGAAAAGGATTACGGTTTCAACAGCCGGTGTTGCCAAACAAATAAGGCAATTAGGCGATGATAAAGTACGGTTTAACCTGGCCTTATCCTTACATGCTGCCAGTGATAAGAAGAGGGATACCATTATGCCCATAAATGAAAGTAACAGTATTGAAGTTTTGATAGAAGCGATGAATTATTTTTACGAGCAAACCAAGAACGACATCACTTTAGAATACATACTTTTCAAAGATGTAAATGATTCCATCGAAGATGCCACCGACCTGATAAAAATTTACCGGCAAATTCCGACGCACCTTATCAATGTAATAGAATACAACCCTATTGACAATGCGTCTTTCACAAAGCCTGATGAAGATACCACCCAACAATTCACTGACTACTTAGCCAAACACCGTGTGAATGTGCGCCAGCGCAGGAGCCGTGGAAAGGATATTGACGCCGCCTGTGGGCAATTGGCCAATAAAAAATAGGCAATTTTTTTACCCGTTTTAAACCTTGACCAAATACTCTGGTCAGTATATTACCACGAAGAAGACTTATTCTGAGGTGCAGATAAATTGACAATTACCCTGAACCTGAACAGGCGCTCCATCCCGGAGCGCTTTTTTGTTTTATGTGATTGGCCGATAGTGACTCAGTTTGAAAAAGTTCTGTCAAGCAAGAGCTTGTCGAAGGCGATTAAGAAACCGTTTTCGTCAAGCTCAACCTGACAATTCGTTTTGAAGAAGAATCCTTTTTTTAAACTAAGTCACTTCTGAATTGTCATTCCCGGCGACAGACGGAGTAAATGGATTATCTTTGCCGCTCACTACTGTTGTAATAACAGCAAAATCACTTCAATCATGAGCCAGTCACCATTCCAGAAATTTGTTGCCAAAAAGAAGAACAGCGTAATTAAAGAGGAGTTTAAACAAGAGAAGAAAAAATTCAAGAAAGAACGTGCTGCTTATTTTGAGCAGAAAAAAAAGGAAGAGTATGAAGCCCGTAATGCTAAAAGAAATAAGCAATCGGCAATTGGCAACAGGCAATCTGCGTCAAGTAACTCTTCAAACCAGAACAAGGCAGCTACCAACATCAAACCTGCAACTTCAAACATCAAACTTCAAGTGGCAATGCCACTGAATAAATACATGGCGCATTGTGGCGTATGTTCCAGGAGAGATGCAGTTGAATTAATCAATGCTGGCAAAGTAAAAGTAAACAGGGATACAATAACCGAACCGGGTTATAAAGTTCAGCAGGCCGATGAAGTTTTTTATAATGGCAAAAAATTGTTTGTTACCAAAAACCTGGTATACATCTTACTGAATAAACCCAAAGATTTTATTACTACCACCGATGATCCACAGGGAAGGAAAACTGTTTTGCAGTTAATTAAACAGGCAACTGATGAAAGAGTTTATCCAATCGGCAGGCTTGACAGGAATACTTCTGGTGTGCTGTTGCTGACCAATGATGGCGACCTGACACAAAAATTATCGCACCCCAGTTATGAAATAAAAAAGATCTACGAAGTAAAGTTAGACAAACCCCTTGCCAGGGCTGATTTTGACAAGATACTCAAAGGCCTGAGACTGGAGGATGGTGAAATACAAATTGACAGCCTGGCTTATGCCGACAGCAAAGACAAATCTATTATCGGTATTGAATTACACAGCGGGCGCAACCGCATTGTGCGCCGCATATTTGAACACCTGGGTTATGATGTGAAGGGGCTCGACAGGGTAATGT
>CAYTQB010000143.1:0-4227 GCA_964439615.1 uncultured Ferruginibacter sp.
ATTATTGATGCCAAAGAAAATGCTGCATTGAATAATATCGGGCATGCCGAATTTTTTGCAGGAGATGTGATCAAGGTCTGCAACGATGAATTCTTTTCTGTTCATGGGAGGCCTGATGTGATTATAACCGATCCTCCACGTGCCGGCATGCATGAAAAACTGGTAAATAAGCTTTTAGAAATTGCAGCACCCAAAATCGTTTATGTAAGTTGCAATACGGCAACACAGGCAAGGGATATCAGGTTGCTGTCTGAAAAATACAATGTTGAAAAAATCCAGCCGGTAGACATGTTTCCTCACACACACCATATTGAATGTGTGGTGTTGCTGAAACTGAAATAAGATATAACCACTACATTTGCATAATGGCATTTAATAATTACGGAAACAATTTTCAGCGTACCACACCGGTAGTATTGAACCTGATAATCATTAATGCGCTGGTATTTTTTGTCCAGGCTTTTTTTGACGGCCCTAATGAAGAGATCACCCAAAAGATCGCTCTTTTCCCATACGATACACCGTATTTTAAGCCATATCAATTGGTAACGCACATGTTTGCACATGGAGGATTTTTTCACTTGTTTTTTAACATGTTTGTATTGTGGATGTTTGGTTCTATGCTTGAAAGGGTTTGGGGGCCTAAGCGATTTTTCATCTTTTACTTTGCTTGCGGATTGGCAGCGGCTGTGGCGCACTTGGTTTTACAAAACGCACCGGCGGTTGGTGCGTCGGGGGCAATCATGGGTTTATTTGCAGCGTTTGCATATCTTTTTCCCAATACACAATTAGTTATTTTCCCCATACCCGTTCCTGTAAAAGCTAAATTCGCAGTGGCTATTATGGCAGCATTCGACCTGTTTGGTGGTGTTTATTCTGCCGGTAGCAATATTGCCCACTTTGCACATCTTGGTGGATTGATTATGGGATTTATATTGGTGCTGATATGGAATAAGACCAATAAGAAAACTTTCTATTAATACTAACACTTCTTTGTTTTAACTGTTTGTAAATTTACCTGATAAAGCTTTTCTTTTTATGGGTGAGGCAGACCGCTACCAGGAATACAAAATAAGAAAACGACAATTTACGCTTGGTCAACCCGGGAATGCATTGGTGTGGCTATTTGCGTTCAATGTAATTTTCTACCTGGTATTACTTACTATAAAGACCGGGCTCTCGGTTAATGAACAATCACAAAATGTTTTTTACACCCAGGTGGTTAACTGGTTCCAGTTGCCTGCCAGCCTGCCAAAACTTGGTGAAAGGTTATGGACGGTTCTTACTTATATGTTTAGCGATGTGGTACTATTCAGGGCAATAAGCAATATGTTATGGTTATGGGCCTTTGGCTCTATTCTTCAAAACCTGACCGGCAATAAAAAACTCATTCCCGTTTATTTATACGGCGGCCTTGCCGGGGCATTATTTTTTATTTTAGCCGGCAACCTTATCCCTGCTAACAAAACAGTAATAGATACAAACAGCCTTCTCGGCGCCAATGCATCTGTGATGGCAGTGGCTGTAGCCGCTACGATGATTGCACCGGACTATCGCTTCTTCAGGCATATCCGGGGAGGGATTCCCATTTGGGTGCTTACGGCTCTTTATATTATAATTGACCTTGCAGGGGTTGCCTCACAAAATACCACTCATGTTATTGCACATATTGGTGGTGCCGTGGCTGGATTATTATTTGTGCTTTTATTGCGCCGCCAGGTAGACTTAAGCGTCTGGATGAATAATTTGTATAGCTGGTTCGTGGATATTTTTAATCCAAATAAAAAAAAGAAAAACTACCCGGTAAAAGAAAAAGTGTTTTATAATACCGGTAACAGAAAACCCTTCAGCAAAACCTCCAATGTTACTGAGCAGCGCATTGACGAGATACTTGATAAGATCAACCAGAAAGGTTACCAATATCTCACCGATGAAGAAAAATCCATCCTTAAAAGAGCGAGCGAAGAATAAATAGTTATCAGCAAAACAACATGACCGCTCATCAATTTAACAGCAGGCATATATTTCATGTAGTATCTTTATAGTATGCCAAAGAATATTTTCCGCAGGCTGACGAAAAAGTTTTTCATTCTCACTAATATTTTTGTGTCCCTGCTTTTTTTAGCCGGATGTTATGGATATTGGATCAACCCGGAATATTTTTGGCCCATTGGCTTTCTTACACTATCTGCCTTTTATTTTTTGTTATTACTCCTGATATTTTTCATTTTCTGGCTATTCGTAAAGCCACGATGGTCGCTTATTTCTCTCATTACTATAGGATTAGCCCATAAGCCTCTTCAGCATATTTTACCCTTCAGGTTCGCAAGCTCTTTTTATCAAAACAAGCCAGATAACAACATACGGGTTATGACCTGGAATGTAGCACAGTTCAATGTGCTTAATGATAAAAAGCACCCGGAAATAAAAAAACAAATGTTCGATATTATAGAACAATATAAGCCAGACATAGCCTGTTTCCAGGAGATGGTAGCCGAAGACAGTACGGTAAGAAATCACGGGCACATTGATGAGTTCTTAAAAAAACTTCAGTTCCCCGATTATTTTTATTCCTATAATGTAAAAGAAGATTTTTGGGGTTATGCCCATTTTGGCATTATCATTTTTTCACGCTACCCCATTGTAAAAAAGCAAACGATCAGCCAGTACCCCAATAATTATAATTCCATTTTTCAGTATATTGATATTGTAAAAGGTAATGATACAATAAGGGTGTTCAACGTTCACCTGCAAACCCTGCGGTTTAGCAGGGATAATATGAAATACATTGATGAGCCAACGGTTGAAAAGGAGAACACTATCCGGGAGTCAAAAAGCATCATCGGAAAATTTAAGAGAGGCTTCTTAAAAAGACAGGTACAGGCAGACAGGATACGGGCTGAAATGAAAAAGAGCCCGTACCCGATCATTATAACCGGCGACTTTAATGATGTGCCCAACAGCTATGCTTACCATGTGATTGGTAACGGCATGAAAAATGCATTTGTGGAAGCAGGCAGCGGCCTGGGCAGGACCTATAGCGGCATTTCGCCGGTGCTGAGGATCGATAATATTTTTGCAGACAGAAAATTTGATGTGAAACAGTTTTTACGGATACCAAGAAAACTGAGTGATCATTTTCCCATTATGGCCGACCTGCAATTGGTGAAAAAGTAATACCTTAGCTCCCTGCATGACAAAGTTTATTACATATTGTTTTTCCTGTTGCCCTTGCGGCATAGCTTAATATCTTTGCACTAGATTACTTTTCATTTTCTTGTTTACAGTTTGTTGTTACTGGCAACCTTTAACTTCAAACCTCAAACTACAAACCTTTAACTGAATCATGTCTTTAAAAATATATAATACACTTACCAGGGAGAAAGAAGAATTTAAACCCATTACAGAGGGCCATGTGGGTATGTATGTGTGCGGACCCACTGTTTACAGCGATGTGCACCTGGGCAACTGCCGAACATTTATTTCTTTCGATATTATTTACCGTTACCTGCGTTACCTCGGGTACAAAGTGCGTTATGTGCGCAATATTACCGATGCAGGTCATTTGGAAGGCGACCGGGATGAAGGAGATGACAAGTTCAGTAAGATAGCGAGGCTGCAACAACTGGAGCCCATGGAGATCGTTCAGAAATATACACTCGGCTTCCGTCATGTGATGCAGTTGCTGAATAATCTCCCACCATCTATTGAACCAACAGCGACGGGGCATATTGCCGAGCAGGTAGAAATGACAAAGCAGATCATTGCCAACGGGTATGGATATGAAGTGAACGGTACCATTTATTTTGATGTGGAGAAGTATAACAAGGAGCAACCTTATGGTATCCTTACCAACCGCAAAATGGAAGACCTTTTGGAAGGAACAAGAGAGCTTGGCGGGCAGGATGAAAAAAAAGGAAGACTTGACTTTGCACTATGGATAAAAGCAAAGCCTGAACATTTGATGCAGTGGCCAAGTCCATGGGGCATGGGTTTCCCGGGATGGCATATTGAATGCTCGGCCATGAGTGAAAAATATTTAGGAAAACAATTTGATATACATGGCGGCGGTATGGACCTTGCGGCCACACATCACACGAATGAAATTGCACAGAGCCAGGCATGCTACCATGTGAGCCCTGCTAAATACTGGATGCATACCAATATGCTCACCGTGAACGGAACGAGAATGAGCAAATCGTTAGGGAATGGATTTTTACCGGAAGA
>CAYTQB010000144.1:0-4200 GCA_964439615.1 uncultured Ferruginibacter sp.
TTTGATTTAAAGAAATTGTAAAAATGATGTCCCGCCGGGGTTTTCACAGCCGGGCTATTAGATGGGGTGAGACCCCTGTGTATAAAAGACTGCAGATTATTGTATATGTATGCCATTAGTTTTATGTCCTCTGGTTGCGCCGGGGGTTTCACAAAAAGTGCTTTGTGATTTTCTGTATATTCGGTAAAAACAACGGCGGGGCAAATATTTAATTGTTACCCGTAACTTTAAAACCCATCATCAATTAATTTACAGAGCCATTATGCGGACAATTTTATTAACAATAGTTTTTATTTTTTCTCTGACAAATATTTTTGGACAGGCAGGAAAAGAAAAGCTTAAGATTGCACCTTTAACCGGAGATTTTTATGTATATACTACATACAACACTTACGAAGGATACCAGGTGCCGGCAAACGGTATGTACCTTGTAACAGGCAATGGGGTTGTTATGTTTGACACACCCTGGGACACAACACAATTTCAGCCATTGCTTGACAGCATACAAATAAAGCATAACAAAAGCGTGGTAATGTGCTTTGCAACACATTGGCATAGCGACAAAACCGCCGGGCTTGAATATTACAGGCAACAGAGGATTAAAACCTACACAACTTCCCTTACCGATGAATTAAGTAAAAAGAACAATAAGAAAAGGGCCGAATTTTTAATGGCTAAGGATACTGTCTTCAATTTGGGACAATATAGTTTTGAAACTTATTACCCCGGCGAAGGGCATACCGTTGACAATATTGTGATCTGGTTTAAAAAAGAAAAAATTCTCTATGGCGGATGCCTGATAAAAGGTGCTGATGACGAAAATCTGGGTTACTTAGGCGATGCAAATGTTACTGCATATGCTTCTACACTAAAAAATGTTCGGGCAAAATGCCGGAATCCAAAGTTCATTATCATAGCACACAGCGATTGGAAAAACATAAATTCATTGAAGCATTCTTTATTGATGGCCAAAGAACTTAAAAAGAAAAACTAGCGTTAACTTTGATCAATGTTGCAGAACGTCCTTTAAAATTACGTTCTGCCGGAGAGCCTGGCCATGAGCACTGCAAGACACAAACTTTTAACCTACCTGCCGGTAGGCAGGCGTTAAACTTTTAATCATGAAGATCTTCCTGCAGTATTTTAAATGGGTGATGCTGGCATCAGATTTTTTAACCTGTACCATGTTCCTGGGACTGGTTTCCCCGGAGTCATCGCTCCAGTCTAACTTTGGAGAATCAATGGATCCCCGTCCGGTTTCAAACATTATTGTACGCAACTGGTCGGCATTAATTGGTTTAACAGGCATCACGCTCATTTATGGAGCTTTTGTTCCAACGGTAAGGAGCTTTGTATTGCTCATTGCAGGGTTGGGCAAGATCATTTTCATTACCCTTGTACTGTCTTTTGGCAAAGAGTATTTGAGCTTCGGGGCAGGAACTGCTGTAATTGCCGATTCGGTTATGATCATTTTGTTCATTACTTACCTGCTCTTTTCCGGGACAGCCAAACCCTGATATGATTGCCGGCAATAAAGGCATTTAGTAAAACCATGCGTAAAACTTTATTAACAGTAGGCATTATCTTAGTCTTACTCATCTCCGCAGTTTATTTTGCGTGGCAGAAGTATGACCTGTCGTCCGACTATAATTATGGAGCGGCCAAACTAGATATAAAAAATGGTGAAGTCAAAATGATACATTTGCGCTTACCAATAACTTCTTCTAAAGACAAAGAAATTGAGGCAGTAGCCGCACGGTATGGTTTTAAAAATATCTACATTGAAAAATTTACAGCACAACAAACCGAAAAGGGAATACATGATTATAATGAACTGATAGGAACCTATCTGATCTTACGTAATGGGGCCGGCTGGGAAAAAAGTTATCAAAGAGAAGTTGATTCTTTGTATAAAGTTGACAATAAATAAGAACAGGCCTTTGAAAATTAAAACTACATTGTACAAGCTAAAAAATTGATCAGAAAAATTATATGGCAAACAAAAATTTGAAAACGGCAATAGCCTTAATTGTGACTGGATTTGCGATCCATTCCTGCAATGCCAATAAAACCAGTACATCCAGTACACAGCAAACTGTGCCAGCCGATACCAACACTATCAAGAGCTGGCAGGGAAGCTATTCAGGCGTTGTGCCTTGTGCAAATTGCGAAGGCATTGAAACAGAACTTACACTCTCCGGCGACATGAGCTATCTTTTAACCACCAGGTACCTGGGAAGAAATCCTTCAAAGACCGATACGGCAAAAGGTAAATTCAGCTTGCAGGAAAATAAATTAAAGCTGGATGGAATTAAAGGGAATGAACGTTCATCTTTATACAAAGTGGAAGCAAACCAGGTTCGTCAACTGGATATGGAGGGTAAAGAAATTACCGGAGAGCTGGCAAAGCGTTATGTACTGTCTAAAAACGGGAATAACGAAATTGAGGATAAGAGATGGCGGCTCATAGAACTGAATGGCAAACCGGTAACAGGCGCTCCTGAAAGGAACTACCTTATCTTTCATTCAAAGGAAAACAGTATAGAGGCCAGGGCGAATTGTAATTTGATACGACTGAATTATACAATAAAGAATAAGATGCAGCTAACGATTGGGCAAGGCGGTATCATGACAAGGATGGCTTGCATTGATAACCAGGAACAGGAATTCTTAGAAACCATTATGAAAGTTGACAACATAACCACCAATGGCCAAACACTATCGCTTAACAAGGGAAGAATGGCTCCATTGATAAGGTTTGAATTAGAGAAGTGACCGGATCAATTGCTTTGATTTAACTAAATACAGCACTATGCCACATTTTGTAATTGACTGTTCGGAGAACATCATTAAACTGAGATCACCCGAAGAGATCATTGATGCTGTATATGAAACGGCAGAAGCTACAGGGCTTTTTGCCAAAAGGGATATTAAAGTAAGGATCAATCCTTTCATCCACTTTACCGTAGCGGGAACAAAGGATGACTTCATCCATATTTTTGGTCATATCATGCAGGGCAGGAATACAGAACAAAAGGCCGGCCTGTCAAAAAAAATGGTGGCCCGGCTAAAATCCATGTTCCCCGATGTGCCGGTAATATCAATGAATGTTATTGATTTTGAAAAAGCGACTTATTGCAATAAGTCAATGGTATGAGATCATGTAATTAAAAAAAGTTCCGGTCAGCTAAAAGCTGACCGGAACTCACATTATATTTTATTTTCGGCTCTTACTTGATCACCACCTCCCCCGTCCTTATCTTGGTGCCATTAGCCTCGGTCAATATTATGTAATATATACCTCCCCCATTGCGACGCAAATCTATTTCATGTAACTGGTAAGGCTGAGCTACTTCGTATTCTTTACTAAGCACCCTTCTTCCTTTACTGTCGTAAATATTGATCTGCTGTTTGGTCTTATTAGTAGATGATGCGCCGGGGCTGTAATAAGAAATGGTGAACTTACCGCTGTTAGGACTTGGATAAATGAACAATGTACTGCTGGCAGAATCTCCAATTATAATGGAAACAGGAGCCGATGTGCAGGTTCCCAACGTAGCCACTACGGTATAAGTTCCCATTTTATTCAGATCAACAATTACGGTATTGCCGGTAGCTGCCGGTAAAGCTGTTCCATCTTTTGTCCACGACCAGGTGATGCCACCGGTGTTTGGAACAACTGAAGCCGTAATGGTTGTGCTTACGATAGTGCTGCCAGCCGGCATAGGAAGGCCCGGGCGAAGTTTGGTATAAGGCGCTGCAGACAAGGTTACCACCGGCCTTGGGCTTACTGTTAATAAAGCTGCCCCTGAATTAGCCGCAACACATGGCGCCGTTCCGGCAACAACACAACGGTATTGATAGGTATTCATTCCTGCCGTTACACCTGTTACAGTAAGGGTGTTGGTTGTGGCGCCGCTGTAAATACCTCCATTGCTAACATTATTCCAGTTGGCACCGCCGTTTGTACTCTCCTGCCATTGATAGGGTGATGCAGGCAAAGTGCCCGAAGCCGTTATGCTGAAACTGATGGTTCCTGTTGCACAAATTGTATTGTTAACCGGGCCAACAATGGTTACCGGTGTATTTACAGTAAGTGTACTAAAATTACTTGTAGCCGCAGGTGCACAAGTTCCGCTTACAACACAACGATACCTGTATGTGTTCATTGCCGCTGTAGCACCGGTAATAGTAAGTGTT
>CAYTQB010000145.1:0-4162 GCA_964439615.1 uncultured Ferruginibacter sp.
TTGCCGTGTTTTTTACTGGCAATGCATGGATAAGCCCGGGGCAATGGGGAAGCGGAGCCGTAATACTGTTTGGCGTTTTGAGCCTGGGGTTCGTGGTTACTACAAGGGTTCAGAAACTAGATGTGAGCCTTGCGTTTTTAGGAACATTTACTGCCCTGTTGTTTGCAAGACAGATCATTTACTTAGGCTGGCCAATGGATCATTTTGTTCAATCGGTAAGTACCGGCAGTTTACTGTTGTTCTCCTTCTTCATGATCACTGATCCTAAAACTACGCCCAATCATATGGTGGTTAGAATTGTATGGAGCGCTGCTATTGCTGCTGTGGCATTTTATTTAACGGCTTTTAAATTCATGAACGGGGCTCCTATATTGGTGCTGGTACTTGCACAACCATTAGTGCCTTTGCTGGATATGCTTTTTAAAGCAATGAAGTTTGAGTGGATTCCTTCAAAAAAATATACAGAGCAGGAAAAGAAATTTATGAATACCATTTACACCAGGCTCACCATGTAATTATGTAACCAAAAAATAAATTATGAAAAAGAAAATTTTAATTATCGGGGGATTGATTGCTATATCCCCGCTGTTGTTTTCTTTCTGTGGCTTTTATGTAAGCAAGGCAGACGGAACATTAAAGAACAAGACAAGCCAGGTTATACTGGTGAGGGATGGTAATAAAAATGTGATTACCATGTACAATGATTTTAAAGGCGACACCAAAGATTTTGCGATGGTGGTGCCGGTGCCGGTTGTGCTGAGGAAAAATGATATCAAAGTGGTGGACCAATCCATCTTTCAAAAGCTGAATGATTACAGCGCACCGAGATTGGTAGAGTATTGGGATCAAAATCCCTGTGGAAGAAATATAGTGGAAGATGCTTTATCCGGGAAAGCAGCAGGCGTTCAAATGAGAGAAGTAACTTTAACTTCTGCATATGGACAAAAAAGATCCACTGTAAAAATAGAAGCTCAGTATTTGGTAGGTGAATACGATATTTTAATTCTCAGCGCCAAAGAAAGCAGCGGGTTAAAAACATGGCTGAATGAAAATGGCTATAAGATACCTGCCAATGCAGAAGAAGTACTTGATCCGTATATCAAAAGCAACCTTAAATTTTTTGTAGTTAAGGTGAATGAGAAAGAAAAGCAAAAGCTGAATAATAATTTTCTCCGCCCTATACAGATCAGTTTCAATTCACCAAAATTTATGTTACCTATACGGCTGGGCATGGCCAATGCCGATGGCGACCAGGACCTGATCGTATATGCTTTTACCCGTAAAGGCCGTATTGAGTGCACCAATTACCGCAATGTAGATATTGCAAGCAATAAGAACATTCCCCTGTTTGTGCAGAAAAATTTTAGCGCTTTCTATGGCAACCTGTTCACCCACCAGTGGGGTAATGAAGATAAAAGCGTTGCCTTTTTAGAATATGCCTGGAATGTGACCCCTGTAAACCCGATGAAATGCGATCCCTGCGTGGGCAACCCTCCAACAGAACAAGACCTGGTGCAGAGCGGCGTATGGTGGCTTAATGGAAAAGACTGGAACGATTACAGCGATATTGATAATGACGAACCCGATGACGGAAACCGGAATGTGCATTTTACCCGTTTGCATTTCCGCTACAACCGCAGATCATTTGCCCAGGACCTGATGTTCCAGGTTACGCCCAACACCCAGAACTTCCAGGCCAGGTATATCATTACACACCCTGCTACCGGGAGTTTTGATTGTGATGCCGGCAAAAAATACTTAATTGACCTGAAACAAAGGAGAAAAAAAGAACTGCTGCAACTGACTGAATTAACAGGAACCAATATCAATAACTGGCAGGATGATGCTATGGCAAAGAATGATGAGCTGCCCAATGCCGAAGCTCAATATGCAACCTTATTACCCATTGTAAAAGAAGACATGGACAGCAAAAGCACAATGCCTGTAGGAATAATTTTATTGAGTGGGGCAATGCTGGCAGGTGCCGGGTTTATGAAATGGAAAGGATTAATATAGTACAGTTGGCGTACAGGTTTGGTTTTTACCCCCGCTATGCGGGGGTTTTTATTTTTTCAACAGGATTACCCGTCGGGTTTATTTAGTTTCCTGTGCCCTGAACCGGGGCCAATGTTAAAAAATATTTTTTGGGTATATTTATACAGGCAACCTGTTATTGAGGGTGGCGAAGTCATACCACATATACGGGATTGAAAAATATTATGATTTTTTATAAAAAGCATTGATGCTATAAACAATCTGAAATGTATAACGTTACTTCGCTGATAACCAATGCCTGGTTTTAATGCTGGATAGCGTATTATAGCATAAATACTAATGTTGCCTGCAAGTTTATCGGGCGACCGTATTCTAATCAAAATAACCACGACAACAAGTTCGACAAACCAAAACTCTTTCGAGATGAAAAATTATCAATGCAAAAAATGTAAGACGACCATTCAAGGCAATTCTTCGCCAAGCAGTTTTAACTGTCCAGGCGGTGGTATGCACTCATGGACAGACTTAGGCGAAGTTGGTGCAAACAACTACCAATGCAAAAAGTGCGGAACGTTAGTTAAATCAAAAAACACACCTTCCTCCTTTAATTGCCCATCAGGTAGTATGCACTCATGGACAAAACTTTAAACCTTGACACAAAATGAATAACGCACTAACAAATCTATATTCATCAAAGTGGGAGAACCTTACTGCTGGACTTAAACCAATTCTTGAAGATGAAAGTTTGGATATAAAACCAGCTAACCCACTCCTTCTTTATATAGCCAACGAAGAAGATTATAAAAATGCTGACATCCGTCTCATGATTTATGGTCAAGAAACCAATAGCTGGTACGAAAAAGAAAATGGCACTATTGACGACATTCAAACTCTTTATGACGGCTTTTTTAACGAAGGTGATTGTTGGAGTTACGGTGGACAATTTTGGAATGGCGTAAGCAGGTTCATATCTTCATTGCAAAAAAAATATCCCGACAAAAAAATTCGTCTGACATGGAACAATATTGTAAAAATCGGCAAGCATGGCGACAAGGGTTTTCCCCCTGACTACATTTATGAAATAGAAAGAGCACACTTCCATGTAATCCCACAGGAGTTAGAAATATTAAATCCAAATATTGTTCTGTTCTTAACAGGTCCAAATTATGACAGCATCATAAAAGACAACTTTGGAGAACTTAAATATGAGGCACTTCGTAATTCGACAGAAAGACAACTCTCAAGAATTTCATTAAAGAATATTCCGTTTGCTTATAGAACTTATCATCCAAATTATTTGTGGCGTAACGACATTGACGATTATTTTGACACCATAATAGAGGACATAAATTTCTAACGAGCGACAAAGAAAACCAGCAGGCAACATTCGGTTTGCTACTATGCTGGCTGACGAATAAATTCTCATCGCTCTGTTCGCTATCGGCTTTGGTTCGGGCTGAAGAATATAAATGAGCTTTAGTAGTTATCTTCATCATTAGTTTTTCAATTGGCTGCGGCTCCAGGCTGGACATCATAAAATACCAGCACAGCAGCAAGCCGTCAACGTTAGCGGCAATACTATGACAACCTTCAGAACAAAATATAATTATCTTATTCTGGCCTTGAGATTTGCTTTTATCCTATTTTTTATTGCGCTTTTTATTGGTTTTTGTTTGTATGGGGCACCTAAGTTACTCCAAAGCGAACAGCCTCTCTATCGAAAATTCATTGGAATTCCATTAGGCACATTTTTACTACTTTTTTTGATTTACAGATTTGCGAAGATTTTATCAACCCAGCGAAATACCTTTCATTTTGAAGGTAGTGACTTAATATTAACTGATGCCATTACTAAGAGGCGAAAAATTATTCCAAAATCTCAAATTAAAGGCTTCAGTTTAACGAACTATCCAACAAAGGCATGGAACTTCAAAGAAATACTTATTTATTGTCATTCGGGTACTAAAATTGAACTACCGCAATTTTTGTATTTAAACTTTAAAGAAATGAAGCAGTACTTTGAAGATAATGATTTGACTTTTTTAGGATTTGAACCATTTAGATGGAAATTTTTGGATTCCAGACATTATCAATTTGACTGAATGTACTGCCGCTAACATGAACTGTGTAAAAAACCAAGCAAAATCGCAACTTTTTTTACGGTTTA
>CAYTQB010000146.1:0-4131 GCA_964439615.1 uncultured Ferruginibacter sp.
CATTGTATCCCGTGAGCAATTACAAAAAGCCATTTCCTATAATTCATCCACCTGGCTAATATCATCCATTGGCGGCCATGCCATTGGCGGACTTTTAATTGCTGCAGTGGGTATTTCCAATGCCTATTTTGTAACCGCCGCTTTAATATTAACAGCGATAGTATTTGCTTTACAGTTAAAACCCAAACCTCCTGTAAGCAGCCTGCAGAATGAACCCATTTTTACTTCTATTAAAAACGGGTTCTCGTATGTGTTCAAAAATAAAAATTTACTGAGCGTAATATCTTTAGATCTTTTTGCCGTTCTTTTTGGAGGGGCTGCTGCATTCATTCCCGAGGTAGCGGAAAAAATTTTACATACCGGGCCAATAGGTTATGGCTTTTTAAATGCGGCCATGGACCTGGGCAGCCTCATCAGCATTGCCGTGCTTGTAAAATACCCCATGCGGCAAAAACAGGGATTGAAAATGCTTTTAGCCGTAGCCGGATTTGGTATCTGTATCATCATCTTCGGTCTATCAAAAGTGTACTGGCTTAGTTTTATGGCATTATTGATCGCCGGCTTATTTGATGCCGTAAGTGTGGTGGTACGTGGCACCATTATGCAGTTGAATACACCCGATGAATTAAGGGGCCGTGTTGCATCCATCAATTTGATCTTTATCAATTCCTCCAACGAACTTGGCCAGTTTGAAAGCGGTGTTACCTCCCGTATGTTTGGCACTTTGCCTGCAATTATTTTTGGCGGGGCTATGTCAATGCTGGTGGTGGCAGCCACCTGGCTTAAGTTTCCGAAGCTGAGAAAGCTGGAATATTAACTGACTTCCCTACCAATTGTGCTGGTTTTGCGCTATTTTGTGAGGAAAGAATAGCGCATAATAATCGTTGTACGCAACCCAATTGACACATCGCTATGAATCGAAAAATAAAAAACGTATATGACGGGCTACCTCCTCATCTAGCTACGAAAGTATTGTGGGTTGACGATAAATATAGAATTAACCCTCTTTCTTTAATTCAAGGAGGAACTGATGTAATTGTAGAATACCACTCAAAGGAAGTTTTTGGCTATGACAAAATAAAATTTCCCTCAAAATACATGGACAAGATTTTTCATGCATATTTTGAAGAGCAGGGGGTAAACTATTCTTTCGATGATATCAAACAAGGATTGTTAGTTATTAAAACAGTCATTAAAAGATTATTCGCCAGGCAATATCGGGATGAGAACGACTATGAAACTGCTTCATTTCAAGAAGTTTGGAATTCTGAGACATCAACTAATCTTCCATCTGAAGCATTGCATAATTTTACTAAAATAACTGAGCCTGTCAAAAAAATAGGGCCCCCGATTTTAGACTTAGCCCCCGTTCGAAAAATAACCAGTGAAAAAAGAGAAAATTATTTGGCGAAACTTGATAGAGAGAAAAAAAGATTAGAAATAGAATTAGTAAAGTACTATCAGACTATTGAACGTAATAAACAACTAAAAAACAATCCGTCAACAATAAAAAGAAGGCCAAGAATTCCTATGTTTCCAGTGAGTAAATATAAAGATGTGGTTATAAAAGGTAAAAAAGTAAGTATAAATGATAATTGGAACTATACAAATGACGAATGGCCTCAAATAATTTTGGGATAATACTTTTTTTCAGCAACGTCCTCCGCCATCACTCCTGGCTTTGGGAGAGACATCGCTGGGAATAGAAAAACAAATAACGAAATCTAATTTTAAATAACAATGAAAAAACTCATTACTGCACTCATATTACTTCTAAGCATACAAACCAATGCACAGCATGGCAACCTTTGTTCGTTGCTGGTTAAATCTTTTAATACATCAGATGAAGGCTTCCCTTTTCTAAGACCCGGCACCAACGTAGAGTCAATGAAGGATTTTACAATCAACTCAGATACCATAAATAATTATGGATTAAAAAATGGCAGCATTTTAAAATACCCAAACCTGCAATCTGAAAAATTCAACAACAAAACATTCACTGCATGGACTTTACTGCTGTCGGGGCAAAAACAGTTGCTGCAAGAAAAAAAATGGGATGATGTTAAAGAAACAGTAACCGCTCAATTCACATCTTTTGCAAAGCAATATGCCGATGGCTGTTTCCCCCAATTGCAGATGAGTGAACTTATTTTGCCGTCTAACAATCAGGAACAATTGCTTGTTTACTATTTCTATCCAAAACAAATAACTATTCCAAAAAATGCCGATAATGAAACAATAGAAAACCTGTTGAGAGAAAGTACCTATATACGATTTGCCGTAGATAAAACCTGGGGCGTAAACGGGTATTACATCAGCTATAGTGTAAACGGATTAAAGTACAATAATTAACATTAATAAAAAAACTGTTTAGAAATATGAGGACCAATGCTACTTTAATATTTTTATTTCTCGTTCAGTTTGCAACTCTGGCGCAAAAGCCCCAGAAAATTACTTTTACCAGTATGAATGGTTTTTACATCGGGATTGATATGCCTTATTATAACGGCCACCTGAGTGATAGCCTTACTAAATGGTTAGGTAAAGCCAAAGCAACCGAGATAATAGAAAATGTTGAAGCTGGTCACTGGCCTAAAAAGGGGCTTGGTGTAGCATTTACTTATGACACTGCTATTATTGGCAATTTTGCAAGAGAACTGAATTGCTGGAAAATTGCCACCATTGAAAAAAAACATGCCATACTGGAAGTAAGGCCCGAAGATAACAAGCACTTGAATGATGAAAGTTTTACAAAGCCATTTTACATATTTATAAAAGAAAGTGATGGCATAGCAATTGTTAAGGAATGGAAAGGCACAGCAACCGATGTGGAGGATAATAAGAAAGTTTCCAATGTGCACATTAAAAAGGAAAATAAGGAAATCGTTTCTGAAAAGAAAGATAAAAAAGAGCCGGAGTTAAGCGAGGCTAAAGTCAAAGCAATCATCAAAGCAACAGTAAAGTCTAAAATGGTACCCGGCGATAAAATAATGCTTGATACTACTTTGGAAATGGATCCACTTTTTCCCAGTTCCAATCAAAAAATAATCCATACATGGTATGATGAAATAAATTACAACAGGACTTTATATGCAGCAGTAAAAGAAACAGATGCCCCACTTGATATAAGCACATTATATTCTTATCATTATGTCATCTTACCAAATAATGCAACAAAAGAATTTACACTAAGCGGGTATAAACTTTATCGGATAAGTTTCACCGGCCCGATTAATGATTTTAATATTACCCATCATCCAGAAAGCTCAGGAAAAATCTATGTTTTTCTTACCAAAAGGTTAGATGAAAAGGGCCTAGCGGCAAATAAAAAAATTATAGATGAGTGGGAAGAAGGATTTGCCAAGAAAGATGCAGAACTGGAGAAAAAAAGAAATGCAAGAGAAAAACATAACAACGAATTTTCAACAGTTGCCGGTGAAATTAAAAGCCGCATGAAGGCACTTTATGAATCAGCAAAATTGAACAATGCTAAACTACATGCTTCTCCGAGACCTTCATTGACTGAGATAGACAGAATAATAAAAGAAGTGGAAAGTAAGTACAAAGACCTTAAAACTTATTTACTCAACAATGAAAGCAAGATAAAATCCTTTGCTGCTTCCAACAGTTCGAATTCGGCCTATATAAAAAAAATAAGTGAATCAATCATGGAAATCAGCAGAAATTTCAAACGTATTGACGACACCGTTAAAGCATCAAATGAATCTGGGGGCAATATTAATATTGGTAATTTGTGGGCAGCTTTTCTGGGCATTCAAGAATCTGCTTATCAGGCTTCAGAACTTATTTATTAGACTCTATAAATGTGTAACATATAAATATGAAATGCAGTTTTCTTAAATTGTTTTTAGTTTTCTTGACACTTAACTTTTTTCGTTCCGCCGGGGTCTTCACAGCCCGGCAATAAGCATGGTGAGACCCTGGCGTATAAACCTTATTAAGGTACCATACCCTCACTTCAATTATTCTAAAAATTTTTAAGACGGGCAGAACTGAGATTGCATTTATTTCAAGTTCACAACTGCGCCGGGGTTTCACATAAAATATTTTATAACTTTTAATTCTTGCTGTGAAAACCCCGGCGGAACAGAATCCTTTAAATCTGTGAAC
>CAYTQB010000147.1:0-4100 GCA_964439615.1 uncultured Ferruginibacter sp.
AAAGAAGTGAAACCCGAAAACCAATTGAGGGGTTCTTTTATCATTGAAGGAGAGAAAATAAATATAGAGATCTACTTTACATTGTCGCCGGAAAACCCGCCGCTGATACAGGAGTATCATATACGGGAAGTACCGAAACAATGATTTTTTAGCTGAGTAACGGGCCAAACAGGTTTTTAAAACCTGTTTGATTTAACTATTCCCCCGGGTGATACTTCTTCTCAATATGCTTCATCACATCTTCTTTATAAAACATCACATCTTTAAATTCACCTTTGCTGTACATCAACCCCTGGTCAAAAAAATGTTTTGAATTTACATCACCACTTTGTCCGCCGGCAAGCAATGATTTGGCTTTTACTTTTTTTCCAAACTCAACGGCGCAGATAAAACTATTGCCATTTACCCCATATCTTTTACGGGTACCAGGAAAAGTTTTGCTGCTATAAGATGGCAGCATACCCCACGTGGAGGACACAAAGCCAACAGGGATACTTTCTTTGCGATCATCAAATTTGTTTTCAATATCGGAAGAGATACGTTGAAAACGATTTATCTCTCCCCAGGGGGTTTGCCATTTGCCAAACCTGCTCAGTAATTTATATATCGTTGCAATAAATGGCCGGATCAACGAGTCTGCGGGTGTTGTGGCAACAAACTGTTTTGTTTTATCTACAAAATCATCGCTTTCAACATCCGGTAATTTTACCCTGTTGATTGCCGGTAATAATTTCTCTCCCCACTCAACAGCCAGTGTGGTGGCAACAGAATTTTCGCCACAGCGATAGTCCCAGTTCTTTAAAACCGATATGGGTTCTTTAAGTGGGGCATACAAAGAATCAGTGAGGGGTATTGTTTTTTCAAATGCATGTATCAGTGCCGGAACTAAAATTTCAAAAGCTGCCAGCCGGGTATCATAACCCGCCTTAATTACTTTATCAATATTGTATTTCTTCTCTTCATCTAAAACCCTCACGGCATTAATTCCACGAAAATTTTCTCCATCAGGCGCCATATAGGCCGGGTAGTTTTGTTCACCGGATTCTGTGAATTGTTTTGGGCTATTGATCCCTGCAACAGTATAGGGGGTGGAATTACAATTTTGCAACCAGCCATTTACCGGGTTGATACTTTGTACTATATCACTGATGGGATGTTGTCCTTTCCATTCGGTTGCAGCAATGGTTCCATCAACAGCTTTATTCCAGTCATAATTTTTATCTCTTGCCGGTATGCGGTTTCCGTGCCAGTAACCAATATTCCCTTCGGCATCGGCATACACGGTGTTGTTGGAAATATTTCCTTTCAGCTCCAGCGTCTTTTTAAAATCTGCAAAACTATTCGCTTTATTCCTTAACCAGCACTGCATTAATCCATCGGCAATGCGGTTATCGGCACGAAGACTAAGTACCTGCCCATTCCGGTTTGCCAATATGGGGCCGTGATGGGTGTAAAGAACGGTAACGGTTTTTGAGGATAGCCCACCATCACCTGTTTTATATTTTAATTCTATCTTCTTTTCAGTAACAGGCTTTTTACTGTTTTCATATTCATATTCCCAGCCATTGCCGGCTTTGGAAAGTTTTTCAATATAGATATCGCCTGCATCCACGTCGCTGGAAGTGTGCATCCATCCACAATGTTCATTAAAGCCCTGGTAAACGAAAAACTGTCCCCAGGTAACTGCACCATACACATTCAGGCCTTCTTCACTAACGACATGCACCTCTGGCCGGAAATAAAAAGTAACATGTGGATTGATATATAGAATAGCATTCCCGTTTTCGGTAATTTTTGGAGCAAAAGCAAAGCCATTGGAGCCGGCTGGATCTTCATCTTTTTTTACAATAGCCAGGTCATTATGCTCAAAATAAAAACGACTGAATTCAGTTGAACTGATATCTGCTGTATTAATTGCATTGATACTTCCATCGGTCCATAAAAAGGGATACCAGGGTTTGAAACGGCTTAGCAAAGCCGGCTTAACAGTTGAATGTTTGTAGATATAATAATTGATACCATCGGCAAAGGCATTGCAAAGCTTCTGCATCCAGTCGGGGGCTTTGTTATAATCATTCACTACATCAGCAGAATCAAAGAGTATGCGGTTGAGCAGGTCCCAGGCAAGTTCCTTTTCTCCATGTGTTTCTGATAACCGGCCTAACTTATCAATATAGTTTGCCTCCACTCTTTTAAAATCATCTTCGCACTGGGCATACATCAGGCCAAATACCGCATCGGCATCTGTCTTGCCATACACATGCGGCACGCCAAAATTGTCACGGATTATGGTGACTTGCTGCGCTTGTTTTTCCCAGCGACTTATTTCCTGGTTGGAAAAATGTTGGGCACATGACTGCAAAGGAAGAAGCAGGATAAAAAAAAGACGGTTCATGCTTATCAGTTTTTGGTTGGTTCGTTCGCCTTTAAGAGGCGCAGAAAGTTTTCGCCAAGTATTTTGCGGATATCTTTTTTACTGTACCCTCTTTTCAAAAGCTCTTTTGTAATAAGTGGCATCGCTGTAACATCATCCAATTGCTGGGGCAGAGAATTTACCCCGTCAAAATCGCTGCCGAGCCCAACATGATCAACACCTACGAGCTTTACAATATAATCAAGATGATCAAGTAGCATGGAAAGCGGCGGACGTATGGCTTCAACCTCAGCAGCATACTTGCTGAACAGGAATACATCTGCGAAATAAGGTTCAGGGTTTTGTTTCAGTAAAGAATCCCATTCTGCTTTATGAGCCAGGTTAAAGGCATTGGTACGCCCGTCATAGTTGCTATCCACAAAACCCGAAAAGAAATTGAGATGTATCACACCACCATTCTTTCCAACAGCTTTTATCTGCTCGTCTTTTAAATTGCGCCGGTGGGGGCACAGGCTGTACACACAGCTATGAGAAACAAGAACAGGTTTTGTTGTAATATTAATGGCATCCCAAAAAGTCGTTTCGCCTACATGGCTTAGGTCCACCAGCATGCCAAGTTCATTCATACGCTTTACCACCTGTTTCCCAAAATCAGTAAGTCCTTTGTGTTTTAATGAATCGCCTTTGGTGGTTTCATCCAGTGCTGATGTAGCCCAATCGGTTGAGTTGTTCCAGGTAAGTGTCATGTATCGCACTCCTCTTTTATAAAAGGCATTGAGGTTGTCTATATTATTTTCGATCATGTGTCCGCCTTCCACGCCAAACATGGCGGCTAATTTTTTTTCTTTAACGGTTTGCAGCAATTCACCTGTACTATATACCATTTTTATTTTACCGGGGTTTCGTTTGGCAACAGCATATAAAGTATCCATCTGGCGGTTGGCCCAGGCGTTGGGATATACTTTCAACCCATCGCACCAGACAGAGAATAACTGTACGTCGATGCCGGCTTTTTTAAAACGATCCAGGTCAGAATGTGTTTTACCAATGAGATTACTGTCAATGAGCAGGTTCTTATCAATGGCTGTAGAAAGAAGATCATTGTGTGTATCCACCACGATGGACCTGAAATGAAGTTTTTTGTATGACTGTGCTGAGGTAAATAGGCAACAGGCAATGAGTAAGGGACAAAAGAAGTTTTTTTTCATAAAGAAAGATTTAATTATTCCGTTTTACCTCCTTTCTCTCCCACAAACCACTGCTCTTTATTTTTAAACAACACATTGAAGGTGGTAAGTGAACCATAGCAACGGGTAATATACTGCTGTATGTTCACTTTCTCTTCGTCGCTGAGGGTTTTACTGCTGTTGATGTTTTGTTCCAGTACACGTAAGCGGTCACGCAGCATTACTATTTTGTGAAAGAAATCGTCAATAGGAATTTCTTTTGGCTTTAAAGTTTTATCTGCAGCTTGCAACAACATTGTGCCACCGATCCACCGGTCGCCCAGCGGAACCACTTCAGTTACATCGCTCCATTGTCTTAAAATTTTCAATAAAGACTTTTCTACTTCAGAAATGGTCTCTACCTCTACGGTAACATTCTCTGCAATGATCTCATCAAGGTGAGAATCTGTTTTATCAATTTCCTTTATGCCATGGTTGATAAACGATATAAGATAAATTGCATAGCGAACGCCTACAACTACGCCTGGCCCAAATTGTGT
>CAYTQB010000148.1:0-4082 GCA_964439615.1 uncultured Ferruginibacter sp.
TTTGATTTAAAGAAATTGTAAAAATGATGTCCCGCCGGGGTTTTCACAGCCGGGCAAAAAGATAGGGTGAGGCCCGGTATATAAAACACTGCAAATTATTGTACATGTATGCCATTAGTTTTACGTTCTCCAACTGCGCCGGGGTTTCACAGAAAGTTGTTTATAACTTTTGCTATATCCGGAAAACACCAGTGGTACAAAATATTCAATTGTTAGCCGTACCTTTAAAGACCATCAGCAAATAATTTCCAGAAACATTATGCGGACAAGTATATTGACAATAGTTTTTATTTTTTCTCTAACAAATATTTTTGGACAGGCAGGAAAAGAAAAGCTTAAGATTGCACCTTTAACCGGAGATTTTTATGTATATACTACATACAACACTTACGAAGGATACCAGGTGCCGGCAAACGGTATGTACCTTGTAACAGGCAATGGGGTTGTTATGTTTGACACACCCTGGGACACAACACAATTTCAGCCATTGCTTGACAGCATACAAATAAAGCATAACAAAAGCGTGGTAATGTGCTTTGCAACACATTGGCATAGCGACAAAACCGCCGGGCTTGAATATTACAGGCAACAGAGGATTAAAACCTACACAACTTCCCTTACCGATGAATTAAGTAAAAAGAACAATAAGAAAAGGGCCGAATTTTTAATGGCTAAGGATACTGTCTTCAATTTGGGACAATATAGTTTTGAAACTTATTACCCCGGCGAAGGGCATACCGTTGACAATATTGTGATCTGGTTTAAAAAAGAAAAAATTCTCTATGGCGGATGCCTGATAAAAGGTGCTGATGACGAAAATCTGGGTTACTTAGGCGATGCAAATGTAACAGCATATGCATCTACTCTACAAAAAGTTCAGAAAAAATGCAGAAAACCAAAGTTCATTATCATAGCACACAGCGATTGGAAAAACATAAATTCTTTGAACCATTCCTTAAAGATGGCAAAAGAACTTAAAAAGAAAAACAAGCGCTAACCTGGCCTTGTGCAGGTGATGCCCCGCCAGGCCTTCGCAGCCGGGCAATAAGATGGAGTGAGACCTCGGCAGAACAAACCTGTACGAAAATAAATTTTCTACCCCTTGAAAAAAATCTTTCGGAACTTCGTTAAGCGCAGTGCTCTACGCAATTTTTAAACAGTTTATGTTACGCACAAAATTCAAATACTGGGCTTATGCTCCTTTGATAATAGCTTTAGGGCTTATTATCCTTTTATATGTCTTTGTTATTTTACTCAGTAACCATTTACCGGTATACGGCTATATAATTATTACAGGACTTTTGATCCTGATTGTCTGGCTCATATTTATTGAACTGAAAAATAAAGTAGTTACGGTAACCATTGAAGATGATGTGGTAAGCTCTGCAAAATTCCTGGGATGGGGAGCCAAGACCACTATTCAAATGAGTGAGATCACCGGGTATAAAACATGCATAGTTCCACGTGAGTGGGATTCGACAGAAGTACTTTATTTAATAGCCGGTAATAAAAAGGTCATCAGGTTATCAGAATTCTATCATCTCAATTATTTTGATCTCAAGCTTTTTTTTATTACCCGGTTTAAAAACCTGGGACAAGAAGGTTACAATTTGTTCTTATGAATATTCCCAGTAAAGTCACCCGTTAAAATTTTTCATACCCGTGTCGTCCCGCCGGGGTCTTCACAGCCGGGCAATAAGATGGGGTGATACCCCGGCGTATAAAGCACTGCAAATTATTGTACATATATGCCATTAATTTCATGTTCTCCAACTGTGCCGGGGTCTTCACAGAAAGTGTTTTATAATTTTCAGTAAATTCGGTGAAAACCCCTGCGGGACAAAAGGCCTTTATTTTACAAACAATTTTATGACAGGCAAAAATTTTAAAACAGTAATCGTCCTGGTAGCAACCGGGTTTGCCATATATTGCTGCAATGCCAATAAAACCAGCATATCCAATAACCAGCAAACCATACCCGCCGATAACCATACTTCACAGGATTCGCTGGATTGGCCGGGCAGCTATTCTGGGATATTGCCCTGCGCCAACTGCGAAGGCATAGAAACGGAACTTACCCTGGCCAGCGACATGACCTATGTGTTAACCACCAGGTACCTGGGAAGAAATGATTCAAAGACTGATACCGTAAAAGGTAAATTCTCCTTGCAGGAAAATAAATTAAAGCTGGATGGAATTAAAGGGAATAAACGGTCATCTTTATACAAAGTAGAAGAAAACCAGGTCCGCCAGCTGGATATGGAAGGTAAAGAAATTACCGGCGAACTGGCAAAGCGTTATGTGTTGATCAGGAATGGTAATAAAGAAATTGAAGATAAAAGATGGCGACTCATTGAACTGAATGGCAAACCCGTAACAGGCGCTCCCGAAAGGAACTACCTTATCTTTCATTCAAAAGAAAACAGTATAGAAGCCCGGGCAAATTGTAATTTGATACGACTGAATTATACAATAAAAAACAAGATGCAGCTAACGATTGGGCAAGGCGGTATCATGACAAGAATGGCTTGCGTAGATAACCAGGAACAGGAATTCTTGGAAACCATTATGAAAGTTGACAACATAACCGCCAATGGCCAAACACTGTCGCTTAACAAAGGAAGAATGGCGCCATTGATAAGGTTTGAATTGGAGAAGTGATTGAATCAATTGTTTTAGTTTAACTAAATGGATAGCTATGCCACATTTTGTAATTGACTGTTCGGAGAACATTATACAACTGAGATCACCCGAAGAGATCATTGCTGCAGTATATAAAACCGCTGAAGCTACAGGGCTTTTTGCCAAAGGCGATATCAAAGTAAGGATAAATCCCTTCATCCGTTTCACCGTAGCCGGAACAAGGAATGACTTCATCCACATCTTCGGCAATATCATGCAGGGCAGGAATACGGAACAAAAGGCCGACCTGTCGAGGAGAATGATTACCCGGTTAAACCCATGTTACCCGATGTACCGGTGATCTCAATGAACATTATTGATTTTGAAAAAGCGACTTATTGCAATAAGTCAATGGTATAAGGCCGAATGACAAAAAAAATTCCGTTCAGGTTTAGCTGAACGGAATTCAATTGATACTTTATTCTCTGCATTACTTGATCACCACCTCTCCCGTCCTTATCTTGTTTCCATTAGCTTCTGTCAATACTATGTAATATACACCTCCGCTATTCCGGCGCATATCAATTTCATGTAACTGGTAAGGTTGCGATACTTCGTATTCTTTACCAAGCACCCTTCTTCCTTTGCTGTCGTAAATATTGATCTGCTGTTTGGTCTTATTAGTAGATGATGCGCCGGGGCTGTAATAAGAAATGGTGAACTTACCGCTGTTAGGACTTGGATAAATGAACAATGTACTGCTGGCAGAATCTCCAATTATAATGGAAACAGGTGCCGATGTACATGTTCCCAAAGTGGCAACCACGGTATAAGTTCCCAGTTTGTTCAGGTCAACAACTACTGTATTGCCGGTAGCTGCCGGTAATGCTGTTCCATCTTTTGTCCACGACCAGGTAATGCCACCGGTATTTGGAACAACCGAAGCCGTAATGGTTGTACTTACGATGGTACTGCCTGCCGGCATAGGAAGACCCGGACGCAACCTGGTATAAGGCGCTGCAGACAAGGTTACCACCGGCCTTGGACTCACTGTTAATAAAGCTGCAGCAGAATTAGCCGCAACGCATGGCGCTGTTCCTGCAACAACACAACGATATTGATAGGTGTTCATTCCTGCTGTTACGCTTGATAAAGTAAGTGTGTTGGTTGTGGCGCCGCTGTATATTCCTCCATTAACAACATTAGTCCAGTTGGCTCCACCGTTGGTACTCTCCTGCCATTGATAAGGCGATGCAGGCAACGTACCTGATGCAGTTATACTGAAGCTGATAGTACCTGTTGCACAAATTGTATTGTTAACCGGACCAGCAATGGTTACAGGGGTATTTACAGTAAGTGTACTAAAATTACTTGTAGCCGCAGGTGCACAAGTTCCGGTTACAATACAACGATACCTGTATGTGTTCATTGCCGCTGTAGCACCGGTAATAGTAAGTGTT
>CAYTQB010000149.1:0-4063 GCA_964439615.1 uncultured Ferruginibacter sp.
CAATGACGATACCAGCTATGAATATCGAAATTGTATATTATCAATCACCTTTAGGTGCCCTGGAGATAAGGAGCACAGGCAGCGCCATATCTGATGTTTTGTTTGTCAACTCCTGGAAAGGCGCAAAAGTAAATGAAGCGGAACTGAGTTTTGTAAAACCAAAATCGGCCATCATTAAAACCTGCATCAAACAACTGGATGAATACTTTGCCGGCAAGAGAACCGAATTCACGGTGCATACCGCACAGGTAGGAACCGATTTTCAGCAACAGGTTTGGACTGAGCTGTGTAAAATACCTTTTGGGCGCACTATCAGTTATCTTGAATTGAGCAAACGTGTGGGCAATGTAAAAGCCATCAGGGCAGTTGGCACAGCAAATGGTAATAACAGTATTTGTATCATTGTTCCCTGTCACCGGGTAATTGGCGCTAATGGCGACCTGGTTGGTTATGGCGGCGACTTGTGGAGAAAGAAATGGTTACTGGAGCATGAGGGCAAAATTGCTAACGGGGTACAAACTTTATTTTAGATCAACACTTCCAAATGAAAGCGGCAAAAGCATGTTCGCTTTCTGAATAATAAATACTCTTCCTTCCATACCACTCAGCAATAACCGGATGGGTTGTTTCATACGTTCTTCATATTCTACCAGGCTTTGCCTGCACATGCCGCAGGGTGAAATGGGATGGCTGCTTTCACCATTATTATTATTGTAGCTGATGGCAATAGTATCAACAGGTATATTGGGATATAAAGTAGCTGCCGATGATAATAGAACCCTTTCGGCACAAATGCCTACAGGATAAGATGCATTTTCCTGGTTAGTGCCTGCAACAATTTCTCCATTGGCCATTTTGGCAACTGCCCCCACATTAAAGTTTGAATAGGGAGCATACGCCGCAGCCGTAACTTCCCTTGCCTCATTTACCAGCCATGCATCCTCTTTGCTCAATTCATCTACTGAATCGTACACTTCATACGTAAATTGATATGCCTCTTTATTCATGACCTAAAAATAAACTATTTTCCTCCAAAAAAAATCCTCCCTGTAACGTACAAGGAGGATGAGCAAGTATCATACAATTAATTATTTTATCCCCGGTTCTTTGTCATTCCGATACTTCGCTATCGCTCAGCATGACAAACCTGACAATTATTTTATCCAGCGGAACATGCGTTTCCACCTTGGCCCGTTCTCCCAACTGAACCAGATGAGTGATGCTTTACCCACTACATGGTCTTCGGGTACAAAACCCCAATAACGGCTATCAAGTGAATTATGGCGGTTATCTCCCATCAACCAGAAATAATCCATCTTAAAAGTATAATTATCGGTCTCTTTTCCGTTGATGAAATATTTTCCGCTCCTGTTCTCAAACTTATTTCCTTCATATACCTCAATGCAACGTTGATAACGGATGAGGTTATCGGGTGTTAATTTGATATTGACATTCTTTTTCGGTATCCACAGCGGGCCGTAATTATCCCCCGACCAGGTTTTACCTGCTGAATCACTGTAATAAGGAAAGAGGTCATCGTGGTGTTCCATGATAACATCGGTAATTGTAAATCCTTTGGGTAAATTAAGTTTGGCTCTTTCTTCATTGGTGATGTTTACCTGGTATTGGTTCTTATCTCCAAATTTCAGGTCGCCCTGGCTTTCACGAATGTCAATACCCAGATCATGCAGCCTGTCTTTATCAATGTATTCACCCGGGGGCACCTGTAAAAGATAATAGCGTTCTGATTGCGGAAAGTGGTCTTCCGGTTTTCCATTAACATGCAGTTTGCCATTAATTATCTGGATAGTATCACCTGCAATACCAACACAGCGCTTGATAAAATTCTCTCTCTTATCAACCGGCCTGGTGATGATGATATCTCCGTAATCCTGCCAAACCCTGTCCCTGCCCAATTGCCGCACCGCTTCATAATAAGTTACTTTAGAGCCAAAGTCCGCCTCATTATTGATGAGTGTATCATTCACCGGGAAGTTGAATACCACGGCATCATTTCTTTTTACAGGGCTTGCAAACCATCTTGTATAAGGAATGTATATCCATTCCACATAGGATTTAACATTCAATCCCGGAATAGTATGGTGTACAAAAGGCATGGCAATAGGTGTGTTAGGTATGCGTGGGCCATAAGCCGTTTTACTCACAAACAAAAAATCATTCACCAACAATGTCTTTTCTTCTGATGGAGTTGGAATAGTATAGGCTTCAAAAACAAATGTGCGTATGATAGAGGCTGCTACTATTGCAAATGCAGCCGCATCGATCCATTCCCTGGCAGCTGATTTTTTATAATTCTTTACAACAGCTACACCTGCAAACCTTTCATTCTTTGAATAACCGAGGTAGGGAAAATAAAGGAATGGAAAAAAAACAGCAGCAGCATGATGCCAGAAACCGAAGCGGCCAAAGTGTTCAACAAACTTTATGCAGATCCAGATAGTAATGAACTGGCCGGCTATAGGTACAAGCTGGAAAAAGAACCAGGATTTTTTCAATTCCATCTTTTGCACCATGCACCAGGTGTTATAAAAAGGAACGAGGGCCTTCCATCCCTCCATACCTGCTTTTTTGAACATCCCGTACATACCGATATGCCAGCCTAAAGCGCCAACAATAAAAACGATCCAGCCTATACTCATGCGATTAATTTTAGAAGTGCCAAAAATACCATAATTAGCCGTTTCACAAGGATTTAGCTAAATAATGTTTTGAAATGTTTAACAGAAAGCCGTTACTCATCGTGTAATATGGAATTAATACAGGCGCTTACTTCCCCGGCTTTATTCATGATCATAAAATGCCCGCCATTTTTTATTGTAAACGTTGGCCTGATATTTTTTATTGGGAACATTTTGTCATTATCACCATGAATATGGAAGATATATGGGTGTTGCCAGTTATTTTTCCAGTTCAAGGCCTGGTGCACGGCCCAGTTGATATACTTTATATCCACGCCTCTCCTGTAATTGGCTGCCACTTTTTTATCTTCTTCAGATGATACACCGAGGAACCTGTTTTGAAATGATTCGGTCAGTTTGGTTGATCTCAAAGGAATGATCTTATGAAGTTTCAATGTTGCGATGGCTCTCATCCAGCCGGGCAGTTCCTTTGATGATTTGATGCTGGAAATGAGTATTATTTTTTTTACCGGTATCTGTTTGGCTATTTCGGTACAAACCATGCCGCCAAAACTAAGCCCCATAAGTGTAGGATTTTCTTCGGCTATATCTTCTCTCATTCGTTTGGCATAATCGGGCAATGTTTCATTGGGCAAAGGCATCAACCAATGAATGAACTTCAATTCAAAATTCTTTATATCCAGTTTGGAAAAGGCTTTTTCATCTGCCCCCAGTCCGCTTATGCAATAGATGGTTTTCATATCCCCTATTTCCTTGGCAATACATAATTCTCCACATCGGTTAAACTGATTGTTTTGCCCGATAAGATGACCAGTCTTTCCACCACATTTCTCAACTCACGTATATTACCCGTCCAGTTGTAGGCCTTCAATGCATCCATCGCATTTTTGTCAACGGTTTTTTTAGGCTGGCCGTATTCAGTTGCAATAATATCCAGGAAATGTTCTACCAGTGAAGGCACATCATCCCTTCTCTCATTCAGAGAGGGTACGTGTATGATAATTACACCGAGGCGATGATAGAGATCTAACCTGAAATTCTTTTCATCCACTTCTTTCAGCAGGTCTTTATTGGTAGCAGCAATAACCCTAACATCTACTGAAATATCTTTATCAGCACCAACCCGGGTGATCTTTCCTTCCTGCAATGCACGCAGTACTTTTGCCTGGGCATTCAGGCTCATGTCTCCTATCTCATCTAAAAATATGGTACCACCGTTCGCTGTTTCAAATTTACCAATGCGTTGCTTGATGGCCGAAGTGAATGAGCCTTTCTCATGGCCAAATAATTCGCTCTCGATAAGTTCACCGGGTATGGCTGCACAATTCACTTCAACCATCGGGCCGGAACTGCGGTTACTTTTTTCATGTATCCACCTTGCCACCAATTCTTTACCTACACCA
>CAYTQB010000150.1:0-4000 GCA_964439615.1 uncultured Ferruginibacter sp.
CAATGACGATACCAGCTATGAATATCGAAATTGTATATTATCAATCACCTTTAGGCGCCCTGGAGATAAGGAGCACAGGAAGTGCTATATCCGATGTGTTGTTTGTAAACTCGTGGAAAGGTGCAAAAGTAAATGAAGCTGAACTGAGTTTTGTAAAACCCAAATCTGCCATCATTAAAACCTGCATTAAACAGTTGGATGAATATTTTGCCGGCAAGAGAACAGAATTTACTGTACATACTGCGCAGGTAGGAACCGATTTTCAGCAACAGGTATGGGCCGAGTTGTGTAAAATACCTTTTGGCCGAACAATCAGTTATCTTGAACTGAGTAAACGGGTAGGCAATGTAAAAGCCATCAGGGCAGTTGGAACTGCAAATGGTAATAACAGTATTTGTATCATTGTTCCCTGCCACAGGGTGATTGGCGCAAACGGCGACCTGGTTGGCTATGGCGGCGACCTGTGGAGAAAGAAATGGTTATTAGAGCATGAAGGAAAAATTGCCAACGGGGTGCAAACCTTATTTTAGATCTCCACTTCCAAATGAAAGCGGCAAAAGCATGTTCGCTTTCTGTATAATAAAAACCCTTCCTTCCATACCACTCAGCAATAACCGAATGGGTTGTTTCATACGTTCTTCATATTCTACCAGGCTTTGCCTGCACATGCCGCAGGGTGAAATGGGATGGCTGCTTTCACCATTATTATTATTGTAGCTGATGGCAATAGTATCAACAGGCACATTGGGATATAAAGTGGCTGCAGATGATAACAAAACCCTTTCGGCACAAATGCCTACAGGATAAGATGCGTTTTCCTGGTTGGTGCCTGCAACAATTTCCCCATTGGCCATTTTGGCAACTGCCCCCACATTAAAATTTGAATAGGGAGCATATGCCGCAGCTGTAACTTCTCTTGCCTCATTTACCAGCCATGCATCCTCTTTGCTCAGTTCATCCGCTGAATCGTACACTTCATAAGTAAATTGATATGCTTCTTTCCTATTCATGACCTAAATGTAAACTATTTTCTTCCAAAAAAAATCCTCCCTGTAACGTACAAGGAGGATGAGCAAGTATCTTACAATGAATTATTTTATCCAACGGAACATTCGTTTCCACCTTGGCCCGTTCTCCCAACTGAACCAGATGAGTGATGCTTTACCCACTACATGGTCTTCGGGTACAAAACCCCAGTAACGGCTATCAAGTGAATTATGGCGGTTATCTCCCATCAACCAGAAATAATTCAGCTTAAAAGTATAATTATCGGTCTCATTTCCATTGATGAAATATTTTCCGCTCCTGTTCTCAAACTTGTTGCCTTCATATACTTCAATGCAACGTTGATAACGGATGAGGTTATCGGGTGTTAGCTTGATGTTGCCATTCTTTTTGGGTATCCACAGCGGGCCGTAGTTATCACCCGACCAGGTTTTACCCGCTGAATCACTGTAATAAGGAAAAAGGTCATCGTGGTGTTCCATGATAACATCAGCAATTGTAAACCCTTTGGGTAAATTAAGTTTGGCTCTTTCTTCATTGGTGATGTTCACCTGGTATTGGTTCTTATCTCCAAATTTCAGATCACCCTGGCTTTCACGAATGTCAATGCCCAGGTCATGCAGCCTGTCTTTATCAATATATTCACCCGGCGGAACCTGTAAGAGGTAATAGCGTTCGGAGTGTGGAAAGTAATCTTCGGGTTTTCCATTAACATGCAGTTTGCCATTAATGATCTGGATAGTATCGCCTGCTATACCAACACAGCGCTTGATGAAATTCTCTCTCTTATCAACCGGCCTGGTAATGATGATATCCCCGTAATCCTGCCAAACCCTGTCCCTGCCCAATTGCCGCACTGCCTCATAATAAGTTACTTTAGAACCAAAGTCTGCTTCATTATTGATAAGTGTATCGTTCACGGGAAAATTGAATACCACGGCATCATTTCTTTTTACCGGGCTGGCAAACCATCTTGTATAAGGTATATATATCCATTCCACATAGGATTTAACATTCAATCCCGGTATGGTATGGTGAACAAAAGGCATGGCAATAGGTGTGTTGGGTATGCGTGGGCCGTAAGCTGTTTTACTCACAAACAAAAAATCGTTCACCAGCAGGGTCTTTTCCTCTGATGGAGTAGGAATGGTATAGGCTTCAAAAACAAAAGTGCGGATGATGGAAGCTGCTACTATTGCAAATGCAGCGGCATCGATCCATTCCCTGGCTGCTGATTTTTTATAATTCTTTACAACAGCTACGCCTGCAAACCTTTCATTCTTTGAATAACCCATGTAAGGAAAATAAAGAAAGGGGAAAAAAACAGCAGCACCATGATGCCAGAATCCGAAGCGGCCAAAATGTTCAACAAACTTGATGCAGACCCAGATGGTAATGAACTGCCCGGCTATTGGTATAAACTGAAAAAAGAACCAGTATTTTTTCAATTCCATCTTTTGCACCATACACCAGGTATTATAAAAAGGAACGAGGGCTTTCCATCCCTCCATACCTGCTTTTTTGAACATCCCGTACATACCGATATGCCAGCCTAAAGCGCCAACAATAAAAACGATCCAGCCTATACTCATGCGATTAATTTTAGAAGTGCCAAAAATACCATAATTAGCCGTTTCACAAGGATTTAGCTAAATAATGTTTTGAAATGTTTAACAGAAAGCCGTTACTCATCGTGTAATATGGAATTAATACAGGCGCTTACTTCCCCGGCTTTATTCATGATCATAAAATGCCCGCCATTTTTTATTGTAAACGTTGGCCTGATATTTTTTATTGGGAACATTTTGTCATTATCACCATGAATATGGAAGATATATGGGTGTTGCCAGTTATTTTTCCAGTTCAAGGCCTGGTGCACGGCCCAGTTGATATACTTTATATCCACGCCTCTCCTGTAATTGGCTGCCACTTTTTTATCTTCTTCAGATGATACACCGAGGAACCTGTTTTGAAATGGTTCGGTCAATTTGGTTGATCTCAAAGGAATGATCTTATGAAGTTTCAATGTTGCGATGGTTCTCATCCAACCAGGCAGTTCCTTTGATGATTTGATGCTGGAGATGAGTATTATTTTTTTTACCGGTATCTGTTTGGCGATCTCGGTACAAACCATGCCGCCAAAACTAAGCCCCATAAGTGTAGGATTTTCTTCAGCTATCTCTGCCCTCATTCGTTTGGAATAATCGGGCAATGATTCACCGGGCAAAGGCATCAGCCAATGAATGAACTTCAATTCAAAATTCTTTATCTCCAGTTTGGAAAAGGCTTTTTCATCTGCCCCCAGCCCGCTTATGCAATAGATGGTTTTCATATCCACTATTTCCTTGGCAATACATAATTCTCCACATCGGTCAAACTGATGGTTTTACCCGATAAGATGACCAGCCTTTCCACCACATTTCTCAGCTCACGTATATTACCCGTCCAGTTGTAAGCCTTCAGTGCATCCATGGCATTTTTGTCAACGGTTTTTTTAGGCTGGCCGTATTCAGTTGCAATAATATCCAGGAAATGTTCTACCAGTGAAGGCACATCATCCCTTCTCTCATTCAGAGAGGGTACGTGTATGATAATTACACCGAGGCGATGATAGAGATCTAACCTGAAATTCTTTTCATCCACTTCTTTCAGCAGGTCTTTATTGGTAGCAGCAATAACCCTTACATCTACAGAAATATCTTTATCTGCACCAACCCGGGTGATCTTTCCTTCCTGCAATGCACGCAATACTTTTGCCTGCGCATTCAGGCTCATGTCTCCTATCTCATCTAAAAATATGGTGCCGCCATTCGCTGTTTCAAATTTACCAATGCGTTGTTTGATGGCCGAAGTGAATGAGCCTTTCTCGTGGCCAAACAATTCGCTCTCGATAAGTTCACCCGGTATGGCTGCACAATTCACTTCAACCATCGGGCCGCTACTGCGGTTACTTTTTTCATGTATCCACCTTGCCACCAATTCTTTACCTACACCA
>CAYTQB010000151.1:0-3960 GCA_964439615.1 uncultured Ferruginibacter sp.
TTGATGAGTATAATAAAGCCATTGAAACAACTGAAAAATTATTTGCTGGCCAGAATGCTGCTGCGGAAAGTTTAAGTGAAGATGATCTTAACAATATGGAAGGTATTGTAAAAGTGGATTATCCTTCCTCAAAAATCACAACGGGTATTGATGTGGTTTCTTTCCTGGCCGAAACAAATATTTTCCCCAGCAAGGGAGAAGCAAAGAAAATGATACAGGGTGGTGGTGTAAGCATCAACAGGAAAAAAGTTGACAACGTACAATTGTCAGTTGATAACTCTCTCCTCTTGCATGATAAATATTTCCTTGTTCAAAAAGGAAAGAAGAATTATTATCTTGTAAAAGTTTTATAAAAAAAAGTCCCCCGGCAAACCGGGGGACTTTTTTTATTTACCCAAAATTGTACTATTGTTTTTTAGCCTCAACAGGTTTACCCGAAAGATGTTTATCAAAGAATTTATCCATGGCTTTATAAAAATCTATTCGATTATTCTCATTTGCAAACCCGTGCCCCTCATCAGTTTTTACCATATAGTCAACCTGCACTCCTCTTTTTCTTAACTCCTCTACCATTTGATCACTTTCTGCTTTATTTACCCTCGGGTCGTTGGCTCCCTGTGCAATAAACAATGGCGTTTTTATTTTTCCAGCATGTTTAACCGGAGACACTTCATGGAGCAATACGCTGTCTTTTACCGGATCGCCAACCAGCTCATAGAACATCGCCTTGTATGGTTCCCAGTATGGAGGAATGGTCTTCATGAAAGTGAACATGTTGGATACACCAACATAATCAACAGCGCATGCATACAGGTCGGGCGTGAATGTAATACCTGCAAGTGTTGCATATCCTCCGTAGCTGCCACCATAAATAGCAACACGTTTTGGATCCGCATAACCTTTATCTATGAGCCATTTAACCCCATCAGTAATATCATCCTGCATTTTTTTACCCCATTCTTTTGTTCCCTTCAGCCTGAATTCTTTTCCATAGCCTGTAGAGCCCCGGAAGTTCATCTGCAACACTGCATAGCCACGGTTGGCGAGGAACTGAACCTCATTGTTGAAACCCCATCCATCCCTCGCCCATGGTCCGCCATGAGGGTTGATGATCACCGGCAGTTTCCTGGGATCAACGCCTTTGGGTAAAGTAAGATACCCATGAATGGTGAGACCATCCCTCGATTTATATTCAACAGGCTGCATTGATGCCATATCTTCTTCTTTCAACCATGGCCTGCCTGTAGCAAGGTATTTAGTATCTCCTGTCTTCTTATCATAGAAATAAAATTTAGAAGGAAGTTTATCATTACCGGTCCATACGATGAACTTATCTTCATCATTATTATTTCCATAGATAGCGATCTCGTAACCTTTGAATTTATCCTTCACTTTATTGTAATCAGCCTCGGCCTCTTTGTCAAGAAAGTGCTGTTCCGCTTTCCAGGAAGTATAAAAAGCAGATTGCAATACTTTTCTCTTCGGTGAATAATCCACCCCATCAACATCATATTCTGCATTGCTGTATATTTCCCTGATCTCTTTTTTAGCAGCCAGGTCATATTCCACAATGGTGGTCTTATCCCTGCCTATATTGCTGACAGCATAGATATTCTTATTATCAAAAGTGAACAGGTTGGGTGTGAATGTTTCTTTAAAATTTGTTGTAAATAATGAATCAAATGGAACATTTTCAGATGCCCGGTGGTAATATGTGATATTCACCCCATCTGTTTTGGTAGCCATACGGATAACACCATTATGGTCGGTGTACCAACTATCGAAATTCCGGTCATTCTTATACAGTTCCTTCATCTCACCGGTCTCAATATTGATGCTGTAGGGATCAAAAAAACGGGCATCTCTTTTATTCAGAGTGATCAGCACTTCTTTTTCCTTACCCGGAACATAACGCAAGTCGTTAAGGATACCGGTTCTTACTTTCGGGAAAGGGGTCAGGGCTTTTTGGTCCTTTCCATCTAATGAAACAGAAAATAACTGGAAGTTCTCATCGCCTCCAATGTCCTGCAGATAAAGTATCCTGTTTCCCTTCCACTGGTATTGTGAAATGTTACGTACAGAATCGAAAGTTACCGGGATGCCAACACTATCGGAAATTTTCCTTACAAATACATTCATGTGGCCCAGATGAGAGGACCGGTATGAAATGTACTCACCGTCGGGTGATATCTGCCACCCGGTTTTGTCAGCATTCTTAAAAAAATCTTCCACGGCAATAAGCGGTGGCTTTTCTTCCTTATCTGTTTTTGAATTACAGGCTGTAACGGTAATAAGTAATACCGATAGCAGCCATAGCAGTTGCTTTAGAATGATCTTCATGGCGTTTGTTTGTTAGTGATTAATAAAATAAGGGGATACGGCAGTTGAAGGTTGAAGTTAACCATTTTTTTGCCCGGTAAAAAGAAGCAGAGAAAAATTTAAAACGCCAGTATCACTTTTAACATTTCTTCTGCAACCAGTTGGTTCCCTTTTGCATTTAAATGAACCCTGTCGGTGGTGAGGATGCCTGATTCCTTATTGGAGGGGTTATTTTTCAGATTATAATCAAGGAATATCTTCCGCAGGTCTACCAGGGGCAGATTATTTTTATCGGCAATACCCCGTATGATGTTGCTGTATTTATTGAGGTCGCCATCCTGTTCATTAGTAAAATCGGTTTTTTCGCCAATTACGGCAGGAGTACAAAGAACGGTCTTGATATTATTTACAGCCAGTTTTTTAATAATGGCGGTGTAGAACTTTTCAAATTTATCAGGGTCTGTTCCTGTGCCGGCATTACGCTTATGCCATACATCATTTACGCCGATGTATATTACCACTACATCGGGTTTTTTACTTAACACATCTTCATCAAGCCGCAGGTACAGGTCGTATATTTTGTTGCCGCTTATTCCGGAACCTACCAGTTCGTATAAGTCAGGCTTACCCTGCAATGCGATCATCGAATCCATCCGTACAAGATACCCGCCGGGTTTTATCCCCAACTCGGTTATAGAATCGCCGAAAAAAATAATGCGTTTCTTTTTATCAGCCGGCATCAGCAAAGCAATTAAAGCGAACAAGATCGTAAAAACAAAAGTCTTCATCCATAGCAGATTAGTTCAGCAAATGTCTTCTTTCTTTGTATACCTTCCAAACAAATTCTCCAAACAAGGTGTTGGCCCAGGCAAACCATTTTCGGGTGAATTTATTGGGATCGTCTTTATGAAATGATTCGTGCATGAAACCGGTGCCTGCATGTGTTTTCTGCAGCATATCCAGGCACATTTTTATTTCTTTGTCATCGGTACTCGTCGATCCTCTCATGATAATACTCATTGGCCAGATATAATCCATGCCTACATGCGGACCACCGATACCTTCTGCGGCCTTGCCTTTGAAGAAGAAAGGGTTCTCTTCTGATAAAACAAACTTTCTTGTATCCTGGTATGCCTTTTCTTTTAAAATATCTTCGTTTAAGTATCCCAGCGAAAGCAATGAGGGTATATTAGCATCATCCATCAAATTGTAACTGCCAAATCCATTTACCTCGTAAGCCAGTATGCGTCCATACCCGGGATCTTCAATATAAGCATGCATATTTAAAACATCACCCAATTTTCCGTAAAGCATTATACATTCATTGCTTAATGTTTTAAGCCCTATTCTATTTTCAGAAATCATCGCTTCCAGCTGAATGAGCGATGAAAAGGCAAAAGTATTTCCGGGTATATTAAAAGGAAAAACCGTCGCATCATCACTCGGCCGGAACATAGAATGAATCAGCCCTATTTTTTTGGTTGGGTAACCATAACCACCAAGCGGCACACCATCTGTTGCCCAACTCGTTGTTCTTTCAAATTTATATGGACCATTATTTTCTATCCGCTGTTGTTCTTTAAAAGTTTGTACGATCAACCGCATTGCTTCCTGCCAGTCCTTATCAAAAACAGAAACATC
>CAYTQB010000152.1:0-3916 GCA_964439615.1 uncultured Ferruginibacter sp.
CCTGTATTTGATTTTTTCAGGAAGAATATTGCCAGTATGGGAATGGTGGTATTGCTGCTTACTTTATTGATCCGGTTGATCACATCCCCCATTTTATATAAAAGTTACCTCAGCGGAGCTAAAATGAAAGCGCTTAAACCTGAGATTGATAAGTTAAAAGAAAAGCATGGGGATGATAAACAGGCTTTTGGGTTAGAACAGATGAAATTGTGGAAAACGGCAGGTGTGAGCCCACTGGGTGGGTGCTTACCTGCGCTGCTCCAGATCCCTATATTCATGTCGCTATATTATTTCTTTCAATCAAATATTTCCTTAAGGGGGCAAAGCTTTTTGTGGGCGAAAGATCTGGCAGCGTATGATTCTATTGCCACATTGCCATTTTCAATTCCTTTTTATGGCGATCATGTGAGCCTGTTTACAATTACTGCTACTGTTACGAGTTTGATTATTTCTATTTACAGTATGAGTACAATGCAGGATAATAGTAACCCGGTAATGAAGTATATGCCTTATATATTCCCTGTTTTATTACTTGGTGTATTTAATAATCTGCCGGCAGCATTAACCTGGTACTATACCGTCTCAAATACAATAACTCTGATTCTACAAATCGTAATTCAGAAATATATTATTAATCATGAAAAAATTCTTGCCCAAATTGAGGAAAACCGAAAGAAACCGGTAAAGCAAAGCAAATTACAGGAACGTATTCAGGCAATGCAGGAAAGCAACAAAAAACTTCAGGACTTAAAGAAAAAGAATACGGGTAGATAAGATTTAGTTAAAATTTATCTGACTGCAGCCCTGTAAATGAGCTGCAGTTTTTTATTTGGAAACCAGGAGAGCTTGGCACGGGATTTTATTACCTTTAGTAAAAGAAATAAAAATGAATAATTTCAAAAACCTGATTTGGATTACTGGTTTAGTGATTAGCAATATTTCGTTGTTTGCACAAAAAACTATTTCGGAGGGAACCATTGTCTATGACATGGTAATTCAAACGGGTAGCAGCCAGCCGCAAAAAGGAGATGCTCTGGAAGGAGCCACTACCACCGTTTACTTGAAAGGAAATAATAGTCGTACTGATGTGGTTAGTAACCTTGGAAAAGAGGTTACCATTTTTAATTCAAAAACTGATAATGCAGTAATCTTAAAAGAATTCAGCGGCCAAAAATTAATGATAACACTAACCAGGGACAACTGGAAATCTAAGAATAAGGTATATAGTGATATTAAATTTGAAATTACAGGGGAAGTAAAGACCATTGCTGGTTACAGCACAAAGAAAGCAATTGCCACTACAGCGGATGGAAAATCTTTTATAGTATATTATGCTCCTGATATAATTACAGCTAATAAGGATTATGATGCCACATTTACGAATTTACCCGGGTTGCCAATTCAGTATGAGATCGAGTCAGGTAAAATGAAATTCAAGTACACTATTTCTAAAATAGTATATGACCCGGTATTGGTATCTCAATTTGATTTTCCAGCTACAGGCTATAGGATAATGACCTATGAGGAAAACCAAAAACTTAAAAAGGGGAATTAATAAAATGATGCTGATAGAAATAAAAAAAGCTTAGAAAAATCTAAGCTTTTTTTAGTAATGAGGTTTAATGATCAATTTCATCCCGGTATATCCCTGTTTCATTTCAGGCACTGCCATAATTTGTTTATGAGGAATGATATACACAGTGTTACCTTTTTGATAGGTAAGTAAAGTATTACTTAGAATTGTATTTCCTTCAGTTTGCTGATTTGCCAATAAACTTCCGGTATACTTTAAACCCGATTTCAGGTTAAGTAAAACGGAGTTTCTTAACGAATTTGTAGTACTGATGTTAAGACTAACTTTTGCTTTGGTTTTTTTGCCAATGCCTTTATCTGCCAAAGCGCTGAAAGCTATGCCGGTAAGCACGACTGCAACCAGTATTATTTTGGCTCTTTTCATCATTAGTTTTAAGTTTATCAAGGCAAATATATTGAAAAATATCTGGTAATTATATACCGTCTATCAAATCTTTTTGCACTCTTTTAACGTTTATGTTTAAAAAAGGTTACTAAAAATTGCTTATTTCTTCAAAAATTGCTAATTTTCAATAACCTATAACCCATGAGCAAATATCCTTACCGCCAGGACCGAGAAGAATTAAAAGCACTACTCCAGCAGTTTGAGAACCTCAAAAGCGGCAAAAGCAATTCCTTTCTTGAAGAAGAGTCATTCGAACGTATTATAGATTATTTTGATGAAAATGAACAGCTTTCAGAGGCTTTGGAGGCGGCCGAATACGGGATTCAACAATACCCTTACTCTTCCCTGCTACTGTTAAAAAAAGCCGACCTCCTGATTGCATTAAGGCAATATAAAGAGGCGCTGATCATATTGGACGAGGCAGAATTGCTTGACAGTAAGGATACAAACCTTTACATCTTAAAGACTGACGCTTACCTTGCGCTGGATCAACAGCAAAAGGCAGCTGCCGTTTTAGAGGCAGCAATTGCAGATTTTGGTGGAGAAGAAAAGATAGATTTATTGTTCGAATTAGCTGATGTGTATGATGACTATGAAAATTTTGAAAAAGTTTTTGACTGCCTGAAAATGATATTGGAACAGGAGCCTAATAATGAAGAGGCGTTATATAAGATTTGTTTTTGGACAGATTTTACAGGGCGAAATGAGGAAGGAATCAGGTTACATCAAAAGATCATCGAAGAATTCCCATTTAATGAACTTGCCTGGTTCAACCTGGCAGCGGCTTACCAGGGATTAAAACTATACGAAAAGGCAATTGATGCCTACCAATATGCTGTTGCTATCGACGAAAAATTTGATTATGCACTTCGTAATATGGGAGATGCATATATACGGTTACGCAAGTATAAAGATGCGGTTGAAGTTTTAGAAAAGGTTTTGGAATTGGCAAGGCCCGAAGATGTTATCTATGAAGCCATTGGCCATTGTTATGACAAAATGGGTAATTATGCTCAAGCCAGGTTTAATTACAGAAAAGCAAGTCACCTGAATCAGGATGATAGCCAGTTGAATTATAAAATTGCCTGTACCTATATGAATGAAGGTATCTGGGATAGCGCCATAAAAAACCTGGAAGTGGCCTTGCGTATCCATCGCATGCAACCCGAATATAACCTGGCAATGGGCCAATGTTACATGCAACTGGATAAATTGGAAGATGCAATTACATATTTTGGAAATGTAGTAAGAGTAAGGCCAAAAAATATAAATGGCTGGGTAGAATTATTAAAATGCCTGTATAAAGCCGAAATGCTGGAAGAAGCCTTGGAATATACAGGTTTTGCTTATGAGCAAACAGATGGCAAACCCATTTTTATTTTCTATAAAAGTGCAGTGCTATATGCCTTGGGCCGATCAAAAGAAGCATTACTTCAACTGGAGGAAGGCATGAGCAGGAACCCAAAGCTTGTAAAAAAATTCATCGAAATAAATCCTTCCATTCTTCAAATTCAACAGGTGGTTGATGTTATAGCACGATTTAAAAAACGAAATTCACTTTGAGGGATATAATTGCCTGATTGCATTAATCATTGATCTATCAATGGCCTTTTTTTGCCTTTCAGTGGCTATCTTTGCATTCCTTAAATCAATTGTTATGAATTTCAAACTTTCTCAGATACCTGAACGGAATGCAAAACCTCGTAACCATGGTATTACCATGGTGATGGATAAAGGACTAAGTGTGCAGGAAGTAAAAAATTTTATGAGTGCAACACATCCACATGTAGATGTGGTGAAACTTGGATTCGGTACTTCGTACGTTACACCTAACCTGAAAGAAAAACTTGAAGTATATCGCTCTTTTGATATGCCTATTTATTTTGGCGGAACCCTTTTTGAAGCATTCCTGATAAGAAACCAGTTTGAAGACTATAT
>CAYTQB010000153.1:0-3874 GCA_964439615.1 uncultured Ferruginibacter sp.
TGGGAAACCAATATGGTTGATACTTTTCAATACTGGCGTTTTGGCGATTATAAACATTATACTTCATTGAAATTGCTGGCAGCTGCATTAAAAGTACCTTCTTCCAAAGACGATATCGACGGCAGCATGGTTGGAGATGTGTATTGGAAAGAAAAAAACCTTGACCGCATTGTTACCTACTGTCAGAAAGATGTGGTAACTACCGGCAACATCATTTTGCGGTTTAAAAATATGCCCTTACTTAACGAATCGCAGGTTGTAATTGTTCCTTAAAAATCAGTTTACCTTTTTCAGCATGGTCACAAAAACAGGGAAGTGGTCGCTGTAACCATAGTTATAGGTCATTCCGTCCCAGGTTCTTTTTGCGTACCCTTTGTATTTGCCTGTTTGCTGTACCAGGAATTCATTGTTGAAAATATTGGCCCGGTAAAAATGATAACCGGCCTGTTCTTAATTCAGCTAGGCTTATGATAAAATCACCTGATCAAATATTCTCCGGCTGTCCTGAAAAGTTATAATGCCAATGCATTTTTTGTAATAATCGAACAAGGGATTGTAAAGGTCAACATCTTTTAATCTCTTAGTAGTTTCTTTTGCTTTTAATTTTTTGGTAAAGCTTTTGTCTTTGGAGGATTTAGCACAAATTTTATATTAATAAATTGAATTCTCTTGCTAAAATCCCATTGAGATAGAAAAATTACCCTTTGGTGGGTATAGCTGTATTAAAGACATTTGCTATCTTTTCACAATGAAAAAAACACGATTACTGATTATATTTTGCAGTTTAACGCAAACCGTATTATGCCAGGGTACTTATATAGTTGCATTACAGGAAGCTTACAACGAATTTAAAAGAGATCTTGCTAAAGAAAATGCTGATGTAATGGAGGCAGGGAAAAAAGGAATTAAGAACTTAAATAAAGCCGATAAGCCTTATAAAAAAAATGGCTGGTGCAACACTTCTTATTACAAAGCGCTTGTTTATGAAAATGTAGGGGAGTATGATAAAGCTCTGGTTGAACTGGATGATTGTACCCCGGGGAGTTTTCATCAGGATGAAATTGAGCAAAGGATGGTCCTGAAAGGGAAGATACTGGAAATGCAGGACAAATATGAACTGGCACTTGATGCTTATCTGAAAGCCCAGATAGCTTATGAAAAACAAACACATAAATTAGCTAATAATTACTACTATGCCGGTCCCATTAAACAAATGTATGCCAAGATGGGAGACTACGAAAACGCTATAAAATACAATAACCTGAGTGATACTTCCTATGGCATAAGAGCAACACTATCCTATGTATATCATAAATACCTTGCTGAAAAAAATATCCGTATTAAATGGGAGGATTTGTTTACCGAAGCGCAGCAATATGATAAAACGGGAAACAGAACAATGGCTTATGAAAAATATACTGAAGCCATAAATCTGAACGAGTTATATGCTGAAGCGTATTATTACCGGGGCATACTGGGTTTAAAAATGAGTAAATATGCTGAAGCATCAAATGACCTGAATAAATGTTTTAATGACCTGAATCATCAGTTTCCCAGGTTGAACTTCCTGGTCTATATCTCTTTAGAAGCTGCAGGCAATTTCAAAGCAGACTATTACAGCTTTTACGATAAGTATCCAGCTTCTGAACGGACAAACCTTTTAAAGGAGTTTGGTATTACTGGTTCATCCAAGTTTGTTTCCAAAGAAGAAAGAGACCGGGAAATTGCAAGGCAGCAGAAAGCATGGGATGAAAAAAAATCTGCCAATACTTCTCCATCCCCGGTTGTTACACCTGCCACAACCGAAACAAGATGCACTTGTGACCGCTGCAATGGCAGTGGAAAAATATCTGTTTCTTCTTTTAAAACCTGGGAAATATCCAATGGCACTGATAAATATGGCAATGCTAAAACTATTAAAAAGTCGGGCTATGTTTATGAAGATCAAACCTGTACAAAATGCCTTGGTTCAGGGAAATGTAAATAACAAATGTATTATTGTCTTAGCGGGATTTTGTACAAGATTAAATTCTCCTGCAAAAATCGCTGAGATACAATATCAGTTGACAATTTGCCAACCTGTATATATTCATTTTTACATCTGAATTTAATTCACCTTCTTCAACATGGTAACATACACCGGAAAATGGTCGCTGTAACCATAGTTATAGGTCATTCCGTCCCAGGTTCTTTTTGCGTACCCTTTGTATTTGCCTGTTTGCTGTACTAAAAATTGTTTATTGAAAATATTGGCCTTGAAGAAAAAGTATCCCTTCTGTTCCTTACTTAGCCAGGCCTCTGATATGATGATCTGGTCAAATAACCCCCATGAATCCTGGTAGGCCAGGGTACCGATACCTCTCCTGTAGAAATCATACCATGGGTTAAACAATCCCGATTCTTTTACATCACTCATTTTGCCTTTTGCACCTAGTACTTTGGTTACACTGGGGCTTATAGGGTCATCATTCAGGTCACCCATCAATACAATCTTTGAATGAGGGTTTGTCGCCATGATGGAATCAATGGCTTTTTTAGCCACACCTGCGGCCGCTGCTCTTGCAGGTATCGATCTTTCTTCACCACCCGAACGGGAAGGCCAGTGGTTTACAAAAACATGTACGGTATCTCCATCCATCAATCCTTTAACATATAAAACATCACGGGTAAAATAAGAGTCTTTCGATCCGCCGGGAAGTTTAACAAAGAGCGGTACACTGTATATCGGTTTAAAGTATTTGGGATTATAAAGCAAACCCACATCCACACCCCTTACATCCGGGGAATTATAATGCACAAATTTCAGCCCCCTGTTTTTTAGGTCTTTATGGTTGATAAGTGCAGTAAGAACAGTATCATTCTCAATTTCGGCAACGCCTAATAATGCCAGTCCATCCGGGTTAATATCAATACCCATTTGAGAAACAACCGAAGCCAGCCTGCCTACTTTATCCAAAAACACACGTGAATTATAGTGCCTTTCGCTATTGGGCAAAAATTCTTCATCATCTATCATAGGGTTATTCACAGTATCATAAAAATTCTCCAGGTTATAAAACCCAATCAAAGAAGGGTGATAGTTGTCTTTTTGTGCAAAAACAGGTGAAAAAGACAGCAGTAAAATGCAGGCAATTAAATAGGCTTTGTACATGGTATTTTCTGTGTTGGCGACAAAGTTATTCATCTGCAATTGATTTAAGTTATATTAAAATGAATAATATGTTATGTGTGCAATTTTTATGCTTAAAGCCACATTAAAATGATACATTTGCAGACCTTTTTTTAACATACAATTTATGATGCCAAAATTTAAACGCTGCTTGCTTCTGGTAATGGTTTCGGGAGTTTTTATACCAGCCGGATTTTCACAAAATCAAAAGATCAAAGACACACTGCCAACACGTGATACCCTGGTTGAAATACTGAAAGAAAACCTGCAGGATAATATCCCGGTAATTTCCTTAGATGAGAGTGATGGGCAGGACGGAAGTGCTCAAAATATTTCTTCTCAGCTTAGCGCAGGAAGAGACCCTTTTTTAAATGCCGCTACTTTTAAGTTCAGTGCGGTACGTTTTCGCATAAGAGGTTACGACGCTGATAATTTTGGCACTTATATTAATGGTGTACCCATGGAGAATCTCGACAATGGATTTACACCATATGGGCAGTGGGGCGGATTAAATGATGTTTTGCGCAACCGGGAGTCAACTATTGGCCTGATGGCGACAACTTTTGCGTATGGCGATATTGGGGGATTGACTTCATTTGATACCCGTGCATCGCACCAGCGTAAGCAAACCAGTATCAATTACGCATTAAGTAACCGAAATTACAGTAACCGCATTATGATCACCCATTCAACAGGGTTAAACCA
>CAYTQB010000154.1:0-3861 GCA_964439615.1 uncultured Ferruginibacter sp.
GTAGATTCCATATTGCAAAAAGTGGCTGTGGAAAAAGACGAAAACAAAAGATTTGACTTATTCATAAGCATGGTGGGTACAGAAATTAACAATGACCCGAAATGGTGCATTGAGACCGGGTTAAAAATATTAAACCAGGCACAAAGAGAAAATGATAACATTGGACAGACAATGGCCTATTCATTTTTGGGGCAGGGTTACCGGCTGCTGGGCAACCCGATTAAAGCCCTCGATTATCACCATAAAGCCATTGCTATCGCAGAAAAAACCAATAATCTGTCTTTATTGGCTTCCGCAGAAAATCAAACAGCACATATTTACAGGGACAGGGAGGAATACGATAAGGCTGCCAGCATTTACCTGTCATCCACAGCACATGCTGATAAAGGGAACAATGAATCAATAAAAGCCTGGGCTCCTTCAAACCTGGGGGCTGTATATCTTGCTACCAACAGCCTGGATTCATCGCTGATGTATTCACAAAGGGCTTATGAAATTTTTACCCGGCTAAAAATAGTTTCCAGTAGTCCTTATGTATTTATAAACCTCGGTGGCGTACATAGTAAACTGGGTAATACCCCGCTGGCTATGGGCTATTTTAATATGGCTCTCAACCGAAGTGAAGGTGCCGATAATATAAGGTACCGCAATCTGACATGCACAGCCCTGGCAGAGCATTTTCAACGGAATAATCAAACAGATTCCTGTACATTTTATGCAAGAAAAGCGATTGAAACGGTAAACAATACGCCCTTCTTTTACCTGAGCAGTAAACCGGCAAAACTGCTTTCTGATATGTATGAAAAAACAAATTGCGACAGCACATTAAAATATGCAAAGCTTATAAAAACAGCCAACGATTCGTTAACCAGCAACAAAACCAACCAGCAAATACTATTAATGACTTTTGAAGAAGATTTGCGGCAGCAGGAAGCAGCAGCAGAAAAAATAAAAGAAGAGCAACAACGAAAACAAAACATCCAATACGCATTATTAGCCCTTGGTATCATCACATTTGTTATTCTTTTTTTAGCTCTCAGTCGTCGCCATATCACCAATACAAAAGTTATTCAGTTTCTCGGCGTAGTTGCTTTATTAGTTGTATTTGAATTTTTAAACTTATTGCTTCATCCGTTTTTAGAAAGAATAACACATCACAATCCCATTCTGATGTTAATGGCACTGGTTTGTATAGCTGCCCTGTTAGTTCCCTTACATCATAAATTAGAAAAATGGGCTACGCATAAACTGGTGGAGAAGAATAAGGCGATACGGCTGGCCAGTGCTAAGAAAACGATTGAGGAATTAGAAAAGGGTAAAAATTAAAATAGCCCCAATTTTCTGGAAATATCCGAAAAAAATGTATTAAATTTGCGGATAATGCCGAAATAATGATAATTAGGGGCCTTGAAAATACTATTGCCGCAAAGCTGGGAGACAATAAAGCCATCATTCTGCTTGGTCCAAGACAGGCTGGCAAAAGCACTTTGCTGCAACAGATGCAGGCACAATTTAAACAACCCATTGCCTGGTGGAATGGCGATGAAACTGACATAAGAAGCTTGTTGGAGAAACCCAGCTCCACTCAACTTAAATCTTTAATTGGTATTAATAAGACAGTAGTGATTGATGAAGCCCAGCGGATAGAAAACATTGGCATTTGTATAAAACTGATAACTGATAATATAAAAGATGTAAAAGTAATTGCCACTGGCTCATCGGCTTTTGAACTCGCCAATAAAATAAATGAACCTCTTACTGGTCGTAAATGGGAATATCATTTATATCCTCTATCGTTTGGTGAAATGGTGGTGCATACAAATCTGTTAGAAGAAAAAAGACTATTGCATCATCGTTTGTTATATGGTTATTATCCTGAAATTGTAACATCCCCGGGAAATGAACAAACCCTGTTAAAACAACTCGCCAATAGTTATTTATATAAAGACATACTTACCTGGGAGCGGATACAAAAACCAGATAAATTAGAAAAATTAGTGCAGGCACTGGCTTTTCAAACGGCACAACTGATAAGCTATAATGAACTGGGGCAGCTCTGCGGATTAAATGCAGAAACGGTGGAGAAATATATTAGCCTGCTGGAAAAAGCATTTATAGTTTTTCGCTTACCGGCATTCAGCCGCAACCTTCGGAATGAATTGAAGAAAAGTTATAAAATTTATTTTTACGATAATGGTTTACGCAATGCAGTCATTAATCAGTTTAATCCCGTAAACCTGCGCAATGATACCGGGCAATTGTGGGAAAACTGGTTCATAAGCGAAAGGATGAAATATTTAAACAATACCGGGCAACATACTTCCCGTTTTTTCTGGCGAACACTGGCGCAGCAGGAAGTGGATTATATTGAAGATACCAATGGAACCATTACTGCATTTGAATGTAAATGGAACCCAAAAGCAAAAGGTGGGGTGAGCCGGGCTTTCAGCAATGCTTATCCAGCTGCCGTCACACATATTGTTCATCCTGAAAATGCAGAAGAGTTTTTGTTGCAACCAAACTAATTAACTGAAATATGAAAAAAATAATAATCCACCTTTGGTTTGTTGCAATCCCGGTTTTGATCGGGAAAACTGTTTTTGCACAAGACCTCTCCCTATTTAACGTTAATAAAACAGCAGATAGTTTACGGGCGGTTCTCTCAAAAACCAGCAATCCCATAGAACAATTTACCCTTCTCAACAAAATCCGGGAGGCCAATGATGCTACTTTTGGTAATTACCAGGACACCACCCTGGGTGTACAACTATTCCGTATTGCACAGCAATTAAAAAATGACTCCCTGCTTGCCATTAGTCTTAATGTAGTTGGCAATTTCTTCAGAAGCAAGGGAGAAAATCCAACAGCTCTGGAATATTTTTTTAAAGCAATTCCGCTTGCCGAAAAGGCAAAAGATAAGCGGAGAATAAGTTCCCTGTATCTTGATATTGCAGAATGTTATTCAATCCTTAAAAACGAAGAAGAAAGTTTTAAATATGCAAAAATAGCTGAAGCTAATTTGCCTCATAAATCCTCACCCATGTATGATTATATGGCGGGGCAATATTATCGTACTATCAGCAGGTATTATCTCAGAAAAAAACAACCAGATACGGCATTGTTACAGATACACCAATTGGAACAGGTGAACCGGAGATTTCCGCAAGCCACTTATCTGCTGTACGAATGGATACAAAAAGGAGAAGCCTATTCCTTGCTTAAAGACAATGAAATGGCAGAGTTGTATTTTAAAAAAGCAAATAAACTCACAGATTCCATTGGCACTACTTCGCTGCTGGTTAATTTCAGTACCAGCTATTTACCATACCTGATAACTACCAATCAATTTAAAAAAACACAGGAATATGCCTTGCGGCTGCTGAAAACCGGGAACAGTATTGATAACAATATCATAAAGCTTTCCGCTGCCGGTTTTTTAAACACGGCATACTATAATCTGAACCAGCCGGACAGTGCATATTTCTATTTAAAAATGCAGTCGGCACTTAAAGATTCTGTTTTTAACCAGGATAATTTTAATAAGATACAGGCATTGGCCTTTAATGAACAAATAAGAAAGATTGATGAAGAAACAAAAGTGGCTGCCGCAAAGGAAGAACGTAAACAAAACATTCAATACGCCTTAATCGCTATCGGAATAATTATTTTGCTTACCCTTTATTTATTGCTTAGCCGCAGTTTTATTACCAATACCAAACTGATAGAATTCTTTGGCGTAATTGCATTATTAATTGTGTTTGAATTTTTAAACTTATTGCTACATCCTTTTTTAGAACAAATAACAAACCACTCCCCTGTTTTAATGTTGCTGGCATTGGTTTGTATTGCGGCATTGTTGGT
>CAYTQB010000155.1:0-1242 GCA_964439615.1 uncultured Ferruginibacter sp.
GGATAAAAATATGAAAAAACCTACGGCTTCAAGAAAGAGCAAATGAACGGTAAAGATAATAGTGTAAGACGCGAACTCACCGTCATGCCTTCGGCAGATAAATTAGTTAAAAAACCAAGCAGCGGCAAATGCCGAGAGTTACAGCATCTCCCACTCCTCTTTAAGCATCGAATATAAATACAGGTCAACAAAATTTCCATTCAGCCATTCGGCCTGTCGTAAAATTCCTTCCCGCTTGAATTTTAATTTTTCCGGAATGGCCCTGCTTTTATCGTTGCCGGTTGCGCATTTAATTTCAATACGGTTCAATCCCAGCTCATTAAATCCGTAACTGATCAAAGCCGTACAACATTTTGCTACAATGCCCCTGCCCTGCATTCCACCGGCCAGCCAGTAACCTATCTCCCCTATTTTATTTTGCTGGTTGATATGGTGCATCCCGATCCTACCCACCATATTACCATCAAACATGATCGCATAGGCAAAATCTGTTCCCTCTGCAGCCTGTCTTTTGCAGTTGACAATATAATTTCCTGCATGTTCAACCACCTGCATATTATCCACCCAGGGCAACCATTCTTTTAAATAAGCCCGGTTATTGTTAACGAGGTTAAAAAGAGATGCTGCATGAATTTCCTCCAGGAATTCCAGACTTATTTTATCATCTACCTGTATGCTCATTATATTTTATGGGATTATATTCAATGTGTTCAGATCTTTATGGGCAGGTTGACAATATCTCACTGGTCATCCCGGTAAATCCGTTTACAGTAAGCATGTCTTCAAAATAGAAGTAACTCTTAGGCAGGTTAGGCGGAAAACAATACAGGCTATACACTTCGCCACACTTGCCGATCTTTTTATTATTTATGGTTGTAGCCTGTATCTTATAATAATATCTTTTTGCTGTACCAATACCCTGCGAAGGCTGCCAGCCAAAGCCAGGAACGCTGGTGGTAAACAGTACAATATTATTCTCATCATAAATGGTAAAGACAAAAGACGCTATGTTTTGAAAAAAAGGTTTGCAGAATTCATTCAGCCCGTCATTATTAGGACTAAAAGCATTAGGCATATAGATCCTTCCATTATCTCCTGTGCCCAAAGTATCAGTTATCAGGCCATCGCAGTTAATGAGGTGCAGTGGCTCAGATGATTTGTTGCACCCGGCAAAAATTAATGCAACCAATGCTATATGAACAAACAGTTTCATCTTAATAAATTTTAACTCCTAATTCCTAA
>CAYTQB010000155.1:1342-3852 GCA_964439615.1 uncultured Ferruginibacter sp.
GGCAATCCTTCTGTTATCCATTTTGCAGGTTTACCACCTTTTAAATAATAATCAAAGAACTGGCCCAGCCTTATGGTAAGATCCTTACGATTCTTACGTTCCACCAGGTTATGATCCTCGCCATTGTATTGCAGCAGCCAAACTTTTTTTCCGAGGCGGCGCAAAGCAGTGAAATATTCAATGCCCTGGTACCAGGGTACAGCGCCATCTGCATCGTTATGCATGATTACAAGTGGGGTGTTCACTTTATCGGCGGAAAATAAAGGAGAATTCTTCAGGTAAAGGTCCTGTCGTTGCCAAAGGGTTGCCCCAATGCGGCTTTGTGTATGTTCATACTGGAATTGCCTGTTCAATCCGCTTCCCCAGCGTATGCCACCATAGGCACTGGTCATATTAGCAACAGGCGCCCCGGCCCATGCAGCCCTGAACATATTTGTTTTGGTAATGAGATAAGCCACCTGGTAACCTCCCCAGCTTTGTCCCTGTATGGCCATACGTGTACTGTCAACCCAGGGCATCTTTGATAAATACCTGGCCGCACTTACAACACTATTGTAAGCGCTGTTGCCTGGTTCACCTTCTTTATAATAGATATTGGGATCGAAAACGAGGTATCCATTACTTACAAAGTAAGCGATGTTAACGGTAGATGCGCTTGGTGCCGGGCCACGATAGCTGAACAAACCATCTGCATCCCGTTCGTAGAAATAAAAGATGACTGGGTATTTTTTCTTCGGATCGAAATTTTCCGGTTTGAATAATAACCCTTCACTCATCTTTCCGTCAAACATTTTCCATTTCGTCAGTTCTACGGTTAACCAGTTATAATCCTTCTGTTGTGCAGCCACATCACTTAACTGGGTCAGGTTTTTCAGGTCGGAGGTTGTAAAAATTTCACTCTGGCTGATATTCATCCGCTGCACTATATACTGCTCAGCCTGTTTTGCTTTTACCGGATTACCAAATGTATAAGGCCCTGCAGTAAGTAATGCAGGGTCTGCAACTTCATTTACTTTTTTGGTAAAGAAGCCCCCGAATTTTGTTGATTTGTCCTGAGTACGTAATAAGATGGTCTCATCTGTTTTAATAAACCTTTTCTCCGGGTCAAGGCGCACATAATTGAATTCTGTTTTATTCTTTTTGCCAAAACCATTACAGATATTTTTGGGCTGTTCAATACCTCTAGGGTCGGCCTGCCAGATATCGTACATGTCTTTGATAAGGATGTAGTGGTCGTCTTCAACCCAGCCGATTATCCCCTGAGCCCGTGGATAATCAGGAACATCATTTTCCACATCATATAAAGGTTCTTTTATTTTATTGCTGATATTTCTTGTTGAGCCGGTGGCTATATCCCACGTAAAATAATTTCGGTGCACAGGATCGTACCAATACACATATTTACCTTTTGGCGATGCCGAGAAATTACCCAAAGAGTTAGACTGTATCAGCTTTCTTTTACCATCTACTGTACTAATAGCAAAAGCCGTTGTTTTAGTTCGCCCTGCCCATTGTGATTCAACACGGTTGCCTTTATTGCTTACAGCCAGCACCCAGTCTGCATTGCCTTCGTCAACCAGGGTTATATTTTCTGCATCGTCGGCGCCCAACTGAACAACTTTATCATCTCCGGGTTTCATCACCGCCAGGTAACTACGCCTCAATTCAGCATCCAGTTGCTTTAATTGCATAGGCTGAAGATAATCATCGTTGTAATGCCATACGTCCAGCCTGGCCAGTTCAAAATCAACAAGGGTGGTATCTTTTGGCGCTTTAATAGGCGCTGCGCCAAAAAATAATTTCTTTCCGTCTTTACTGAACCTTGGCGGATTGTTTTCACTGATGGTAAAACCGATCTGCATACCTACCGTGTTTTTTTCTGCGGCCAGTGTTGCGCTGTCCTGCCCGGCAGTATAATACCAGAGTTTATAAAATTTCTGAAGTGCTTTTGTACTGCTGTCTCTTTCAGCAACAAATGCCAGTTGGGTACCTTCTTCATCAAAACCGAAATTTTTTGCATCGTTGAAAGCCTTCATTACAGTATCCAGCTTTTCTGTTTCCAGGTTATAAATGATCACCAGGGCCTTGCTGTTACTGTCCTTGCTGTTCTTCGTGGTTTCTATCAGCAGTTTTGTTCCTTTCTTGTCAAAATAATATTCACTTACCAGTTTGAATGTTTTTTCTTTGGCATCATTCATCCGCCTTACCACAAGGTCCGTTCCGTCAGAAGCAGAACCACCAGGTGCATCATCGCCTTCCGCATCTTTCAGGCTATTGTTATCGAATAATAATTCATCCTTACCCTTTTTAATGATCTCTTTTGCCGCCTTTTGAGCAGCAGCGATCACTTCCTCCCTAGTAACATTTCCTTTTATCGAATCAATAGATCTCTTTATTACTGAGTCGGCGAGTTTCACTAATTTATCCATATTTAGTTTGGCCGAATCAACAACGGCAGCCGGTTTTGTCTTTTTTGCTGTATCGGGCAATGGTTTCTCCAAATGATATGC
>CAYTQB010000156.1:0-3783 GCA_964439615.1 uncultured Ferruginibacter sp.
GAAGTATCATTGCGCAATACGTCGAATATTTCTGTTTCGTATTTGGGAGCAATGGTCTCCCAGTATTTTCTATCCATGCGGATGGTATCTTGATGATCAAGGTAGAAATTCATTGTTTTGGTGAGAAAACAGGAGGGAGTTTTTTGTACACAAGATATTCAAGACAAAGAGCCGACTGTATGGTCGGCCCTTTAAATACAATGAAAATAATTCCGGGTTATTTCTTAAAGCTGTCACTCACAACCAAATCTTTGTTTCCGGGAGTATAGATATAAAAACCTTCGCCGCTCTTGGCTCCTAATTTTCCTGCAAGCACCATGTTCACCAGCAAAGGACAAGGAGCGTATTTGGGATTGCCGAAACCGTCGTGCAATACTTTCAATATACTCATGCAAACATCAAGGCCAATAAAATCGGCTAATTGCAACGGTCCCATCGGGTGAGCCATACCTAATTTCATTACCGTATCTATCTCTTCCACGCCGGCCACACCTTCATACAAACTATAGATCGCTTCATTGATCATGGGCATTAAAATACGGTTGGCAATAAAGCCGGGATAATCATTCACTTCGCAGGGGATCTTTCCCAGTTGCTTGCTTAATTCAATGATCGTACTCGTAACTTCCTTTTTAGTTGCATAACCATTGATAACCTCCACCAGTTTCATCACAGGCACGGGATTCATGAAGTGCATGCCGATCACCATGCCCGGTCTTTTGGTCACCGCTGCAATTTTAGTAATGGATATGGAAGAAGTGTTGGTAGCCAGTATGCAATCGGCAGGGGCATAAGTGTCAATTTGCTCAAAGATCGAAAGTTTAAGATCCACGTTCTCTGTTGCAGCTTCCACCACCAGGTTCGCATCTTTCACACCTTCGGAAACGAGGGAAGAAACAGAAATATTAGCGAGGGCTGATTTTTTTTGATCTTCGGTGATTGTGCCTTTGGCGATCTGCCTGTCGAAATTTTTGGTGATCGTATCCAACGCCCTTTGTAATTGCGAAGGATTCACATCCACGAGCTTAACAGGAAATCCAGATTGTGCAAATACATGTGCAATACCATTACCCATGGTTCCTGCGCCGATTACGCTGACATTCGTTATACTCATACTATATATTATTTTAAATGTTGAATGTTGAATTTTAAATTAACGAACAACCTCATTCATCATTTAAAATTTAGCATTCAAAATAATTACTTAAATGCATTCATTCCTGTAACGTCCATTCCAGTTATCAGCAAATGAACATCATGTGTTCCTTCATACGTGATCACACTTTCCAGGTTCATCATGTGGCGCATCACCGGGTATTCGCCTGTAATGCCCATGCCGCCCAGCATCTGGCGGGCATCCCTGCAAATATTGGTAGCCACTTCGCAGGCATTTCTTTTTGCCATACTTACCTGCTGTGGAGTTACTTTTCCTTCATTCATCAATACACCAAGCCGCCAGTTCAACAACTGTGCCTTGGTAATTTCAGTAACCATTTCCGCTAATTTTTTTTGCTGCAACTGAAAACCACCGATCGGTTTTCCAAACTGTATCCTTTCTTTACTATAATTCAGTGCAGTGTCATAACAATCCATTGCAGCGCCAATAGCGCCCCAGGCTATACCATATCTTGCTTTTGTTAAACAACCCAGCGGCCCTTTCAATCCTTTTACATTGGGTAAGATATTTGTCTTAGGAACTTTTACATTATCAAAAACCAGTTCGCCTGTTGCACTGGCACGAAGGCTCCATTTACCATGAGTGGTTGGTGTACTAAAGCCTTCCATTCCTCTTTCTAAAATCAATCCCCTTATTTCACCGGCTTCATCCTTTGCCCAAACCACGGCTACCTGGCTAAACGGCGCATTGCTGATCCACATTTTAGCACCATTCAAAATCACATGATCGCCTGCCTCTTTAAAATTACTTAGCATGTTACTTGGATCGCTGCCATGATTGGGTTCGGTTAATCCAAAACAACCCAGCCATTCGCCACTGGCCAGTTTATGTAAATATTTATTGCGTTGCTCTTCGTTGCCATATTGATAAATGGGGAACATCACCAGGCTGCCCTGTACACTCGCTGTTGAACGTACACCACTGTCGCCACGTTCAAGTTCCTGCATCATTAAACCATAGCTGATATAATCAAGTCCACCACCTCCATATTGCTCAGGTATAGTTGGGCCAAAGCAACCCAGGTCACCCAATTGTTTCACTATTTGTTGTGGAAATTCAGCCCGCTGTGCATAATCTTCTATGATGGGAGATATTTCTTTCTTTACATAATTACGTACACTTTCCCGGATGAGCTTGTGCTCTTCGGTAAGTAATTCATCTACATTAAAATAATCGGGAGATTGAAAATTGTCTGTTTTAGCAGCCATCGGTTAGTTTATTAGTTAATCTGTTAATTAGTTTATTGGTACAAACAGTATTACTTTATTGAGCATCCTTGTGTCACTCACTTGTACATTTCCAGCTATTTTAACCAAATGAGATACTTCGTGCCTCAGCATGACAGAATTCCGTTTAAATCGGTATAAATCCGTGTCATCTGTGTTTCTATACCGCAAATATAAATACCTTACATCAGATGGAATTTTTTTGTTTTTTTATACTTCCAGGCAGGGCTTAAACCCGCTGCCATGGCGAGTTGAAAAAAAATATCGCCGGGATGCAACATTGGTTTCAAAGCCTTGTCTCTTCATTATAAAACCTGCAAGTTTTGGAAATAGCTGTAATGCCGCAAAGGGATGAACTGGTAGAGCGCTGCCTCGGTGGCGACAGCCTGGGCTATAAGGAATTGTACCAACGCTATTCCAAAGCCATGTACAATACCTGCCTGCGGATATTGAATAATGTGGCTGAAGCAGAAGATGTACTGCAGGAAAGTTTCATTGAGGCTTTTAAAAATCTTGGCGGATTTGAATACAGGACGAGTTTTGGGGGCTGGTTAAAACAGATATGCATCAACCGCTCCATCAACCAGCTCAAAAAAAGAAAAATAGACTGGGTAGATATGGAGAAGATCTCCGGTTATGACAGTGCAGAAGAATTACCGGTTGATGAAACGGAAATAACCTTGAAAGTAGAATCGGTAAAGAAAGCCATGATGAAGTTGCCTGATGGATACCGTACTGTTTTGAGTTTGTATTTACTGGAAGGATATGACCATGAAGAGATAGCGGAGATACTGAATGTGGCTGAATCAACAACCCGTACACAGTTCATGAGGGCAAAACAAAAATTATTGCAACTCTTAAAAGAAGGAATATGAGTAATAAACTTAAAAAATTCATTTGGGATAACCGGAAGGAATTTGATGATGAAGTGCCATCAGAAAAAGTATGGCAACAGGTGGAAGCTGCTTTTACCCCAACTACAAAAAAGAAATTCATCCTTGCCCCTTTATATAAATGGAGTATGGCGGCTGCGGCTGTGTTAGTTATTTCCCTGGGCGTTTATTTTTTTATGTATAGGGATAAGACTACAGCGACAGAATATGTGGCTAATACTATTGTTCCTGATACGGTAACAACCTTTGTAGCGCCGGAAGTGAACCAGTTTGCAAAAATGATAGCACTGAAACAGGAGGAGCTGAGATCATTGGCTAAAGAGCAGCCTGAGCTTTACCAGCAGTTCACCAAAGACATTAACCAATTGGACAGTTCATATAATATCCTTAAAAGCCAGCTCAGCGCCACCCCCAACCGGGAGTTGCTGCTGGAAGCGATGATTCAAAACCTGCAGCTGCAGCTGAATGTATTGAACCAGCAATTAAA
>CAYTQB010000157.1:0-3768 GCA_964439615.1 uncultured Ferruginibacter sp.
ATACAGAACAGATCATATTTTTTATTTCAAGGTTTGGCTTATCGGCAAAGAAAATTGTGTCCAGTGTTCCTTCGTACCAGGCCATTACGTAAGATCGAAACGTATTTACACCCTGCATCATGGGTTCGGTATATTCTTTTTCCCAGTCAACCATCTCGCCATTCAGTTTGCGAATAACCAAATGCGCTGCTATCTGGCTTGACACGGTTGCCAAGGTAACACCTGATGAAAAAACAGGGTCCAAAAACTCTGTAACATTACCTGTTAATACAAACCCATCGCCATAAAATTTAGAAGTACTAACTGAATAGGATTCTAAAACCCTCGGTTCAAAAACGAATCCCACTCCTTTCATCCTTTCGGACAGGTACGGCTCTGTGGCAATCAAGGCTCTTAATTGTTCTTCGGGTGCCAGGTTGTTGGTTACGTTAAAAAATGATGGTTCGCCCACAAAGCCAACCGATGTTATTCCGGTAGAGAAAGGTATCACCCATACCCATATCCCTTTTTTGTGTACAATAATGGTAATGCGGTTGGGTTCATCATCCATGGTGCGGTTTACATCTACCACATGGGTAAACAATGCTTTTCTTGGTGGCAGGTTTGAAGGTTTATCCATCTTGAACAAACGGGGTATTACCCGTCCATAACCACTTCCATCAACAATAAACCTTGCGGCAATTTGAGATTTATTTCCATTTACATCTTCTACTGTTGTTATGGAATCTGATCCATTAAATTCAATTCCCGTTACTGTAGTTTCATAACTTATGGGTACGCCCATTTTTTCTACAGTATCAGCCAGAATTTTGTCGAATTCTCCTCTTGGCACCTGCCAGGTCCAGCTCCAGCCTTTTGTAAACTGATCGGCAAAAAAGTAGTCACATATTTTTCCGTTCTTTACAAACTTGGCTCCGAATTTTTCCTGGAATCCGGCTTCTTTTACTGCATCCAAAAAGCCTGATTCTTCCAATGCTTCCATACAGCGGGGTAATAAGCTTTCGCCAATTACGAAGCGTGGAAATTTCATTTTTTCCACCATCTTCACTTTAAATCCTGCCTTATTGATTATAGAAGCAGCAACTGTGCCGGAAGGGCCTGCGCCAATTACGAGTACATCTACGTTCTCTTTTTTCATAACTTAATATTTTTTATTTTCTTTTTTTACATTTTAAGAGTGTTTGACTCAACCCGATCTGGTCAGTTTGTTCAACAATTTCAAAGCCTGCCTGTTCTATACATTTAATAAAAGTTTCAGCGCTGTACATCTGGCTGTTTCCATTGGCAAGCGCCGTAAAATATATAGAGGTCTGTTGCAGGCAGAAAGCGGCTACCTCAAATTTTTGCCTGTCCCAGAATGGTTCCAGTATGATCGCCTGCCCGTTTTCATCCAGTGCTTCATAACATCTTTTCAAAATTGAAACAATCTCTTGTTCTGAAAAACAATCGAGGAACTGGCTCATCCAGATGACATCAAAGCCCTTAGGTATCTTAACCGTTTCATCCAGTATATTAACCGGAAGAAAAGATATCCGCTCGTTTAAACCCAGATTAGCAATTCTTTCCTTTGCCACATTTAATTGTCCGGGAAGGTCCATAATGGTAATCTGAACATGGGGTGCATGGTTGGCTGACGCAATGGCCCATTTTCCGGTATTGCCGCCAATATCCAGGATATTTTTTACGCCGGGTTTATATACTTTTTTCAGCACAAGCGGAAAAGCATCGTCTGAAAAATAATGGTCAAAATTGAACCAGCTTTTTTGTATGTGTGCTGGTAATTGTGACAAGCCTTCATAAATGGTTTTCCATTCACCAAGCTCTTTAAGGCCTGCAGGCTTACCCGTTTCAATACTTTCGTCCAGGTAAAAAAGCCCTTTATAATTTACATCATGCACAAAATCCATGTTGGTTCTTGTAAGCGAATCATTCAAAATAAAATAACCTGTTTTCCCAAGTGTATATTTTCCTTTGTTCACTAATACAAGCCCCATGCTTAGGCCCGATTCCAGGAGAACCCTTACTCCGTAAACAGAAAGTTTTACTTTTTCAGCGATATCTTCAATGGTCAATCCTGTTGACCCGCTTCCTTCAATGAGTTTTAATATACCCTTGTCTCTGAGTACCCTGGCCACCTGAAAAATTACCGGGCCAAAGGCGATCCATTGTGCAGTTTCCTTAGCTTCAAAAGCCGATTTTTTATCCCTGGAAAAAAAATTCATTTTTAAAAAAGAGGTGTTTGTTTTTTAAATTATTGTTTACTGAATATCATTGCAGCATTGCAGCCACCAAAACCCGATGCCGTCTTTAAACAATGCCGTAATGCTGATCTGTATAATGATGCACATACATTCACTGGTTGCGTAACCCCCATATTTTTAAATCCCATTGTTGGAATAATTACATCTTCCTTTAGTGATTGCATGGAAATAATGGATTCAATGATCCCGGCTGCGCCTAATGTATGACCATAGTATCCTTTTAAACTATTTAGCGGTACAGATTGCATTCTTGCCAATGTAATAGCCTTGGCTTCCATTTCATCGTTGAAGATGGTAGCAGTACCATGAGCCGAAATAAAATTAATATCCTGTGCTGAAAGTTTTGCGTCTTCCATAGCCCTGCTAACAGCCAGGTACAATTCTTCCCCGGTACGTGAAGGGCCTGAAATATGGTTTGCATCGTTACTTACCGAGCCAGCTTTTACTTTTATTCCTGAAGAATGTTCTTTATTAGAGGTAAGAATTACCGTACCTGCCCCTTCTCCTAAATTTATTCCGTCTCTTGCTGCATCGAAGGGCTTGCATGGCGTTGTGCTGATGGCCTGGAACGACTGGAAGCCTGATAAAACAAATTTGGATATTACATCTGCACCTGCCACAACCGCATTTTCGTATTGGCCTGATCGAATAAGACGCATTGCCGTTAAGATAGCCAGCAGACCCGAGATACATGCATTTGAAACTACAACAGGCTGGTTGGTGAACCCAAAATGCTCAGCTACCAGTTTTGCAGATGTATTCAGCGATATCCTGGTTTGCAGATCTTTGTTGTAGGTTTCTGTTTCCAGTAAGCTTATGTTTCCTTTTGTGGAAGAAATGATCAATACCGTTTTTTTGTCGCTGGCATTTATCTTACTGTTGTCTAAAGCATTTTTGATTGAGGCGATGAGGAGTTTTTCGAATTTGGTGTAATTGTTCTGGTCGGCTTCTGTTGCAAGCCTGCTATTGCTATCAAGCAAAGAAGCATAGAAAGGCTGGTCAGACATTAATGGATCATTGTGCAATTTTAACCCCGAAACATTATTCTTAAGCTGTGAAAAATTTTCAGCCGTGTTTGCACCCAATGGAGAAAAAATATTATCAGCGCTAATGAAAATGTCTGTCATAATCTTTTCGTCGTTAAAGCAGGTCATGTTTCTTTTTCCAATCTTCAAAAAAAGACGGGTTAGATAACTGGAGTTCCAGACTATCTTTGCTTAAAAACACCTGTACCGAAGAACCTGTTGCCAACAGTTCCCCCGTAGCTGAATTAAATAAACGATAGGCAAATTTCATTTTGGCAGCATCTGTGGGTATATATTTCGTTTCTACAATTACCCGATCGCCATAGCGCAGCGATCTTTTAAAATCACATTGCACATTAACTACGGGTATTACAAAACCATGTTTATATACATCCAGGTACTTTAGCCCATGCGTATCTCCAAAAGATTCCCTGCCATCTTCAAAATAACGGATATAATGCCCGTGCCACACTATCCCCAGG
>CAYTQB010000158.1:0-2232 GCA_964439615.1 uncultured Ferruginibacter sp.
ATGCAGGATAACCTTTCGATCATTGCAACTCAAAATGGATTTACTTACCGTGCAGATGATTATGCTGAAACATTAGGTGCCGGTACTTATACTTTAGCCGCACCAAATTATACTGTAAACGGAATAATAACCACCAACTCAGATAAAGATGCTTTCAGATTCTCATTAACTCAAAATCAAAATATACACCTCACGGCAACTCCTTTTAATGTCAGTTCAAATTATATCGGGGCAAACCTGGATATAAAACTGGAGTTATACAATTCATCAGCAGTTTTAATAAAAACTTATGACCCGGCAAATACAATGAGCGTTACTGCTGATACTGTTTTAAATGCAGGAACCTATTACCTGAAAATAGATGGCACAGGTAATACAAACATTGGTGAATATGGAAGTCTTGGTTCATATACCATAAGTGTCAATATGGGTACTTTGCCTATCCATACTATAAGCCTCAGTGGTAATGAAGATAAAAATAAACATAACCTAAAATGGAATATTGTAGCCGATGAACCTGTTAAAACATTAGTAGTGGAATCTTCGGATGACGGAAGGGGTTTTACACCATTAACTACGGTAACTCCTGCTGCTGCAAATTTTTCTTACCAACCATATAAAAATACTACGGTTTATTATCGTTTGAAAGCCACTTCAATGCCTGGTCAAACTGCCTATTCCAATACTATTGCGTTAAAGGGGATAAGCAATACAGGCAAGTATTTCAGCGTTTATACACTGGTGCAAAATGAGTTGAGCATTACTGCAGCAGGTAATTATCAATACCTGTTAAGCGATATCAACGGAAGAATAGTAGCAAGCGGAACAGGGGTAAAAGGTATCAATAAATTAAATGTTTCAAACCTGCCAGGCGGAATGTATATCACTCAGCTTTTTAGCGACAATGAAAAACAAACAGAAAGAATTATAAAGCAGTAAGGTAGATTCATGTGTAAGTTAGGGGGTAGCGTTAGGGGCTATCCCCTTTTTTTGTACCCCCTCCGCCCCCTGAAGGGGAACCTGAGAATAATAATACAAAGAATTTTTAGTTATTAAATAGTAGTTACGTGTTTAAAAAGCTTTTTAAAGTTTTTTACTGCTAAAGTCCCCTTTAGGGGATTTAGGGGTAATTTTCCTTAACTTTAGGAAACCCATTTTTATGCTATGGAGAAAATTTAATGGAGACCCCATTCAAATACACATCAAAGATGCCGTAGAACAGGCCATCACCCGCGAAACCAATGCCGGCTATCATTTAAAAGTATGTATCGGTACCGATAGCCAGGTAAAAGGAAAAGAAACCGAATTTGCCACCGTCATTGTTTTTTTAAGAGAAGGCCATGGAGGCTTTATGTTCATCCACAACGAAAAGACAATGCACAAATACAGCATCAAAGAAAGGATGCTGGTAGAAGTGGCAAAAAGTATTGAGATCGCCTATGAATTATGCGACCTCTTCACCATGTATGATGTGGATATGGAAGTTCATGCCGATATTAACACTAACCCACATTTTAAAAGTAATGAAGCATTGCGTGAAGCCATGGGTTATATCCTGGGAATGGGCTTTGCCTTTAAAGCCAAACCCGAGGCATTTGCCAGCAGCAGTTGTGCAAATAAGGTAGTCAACTGATCTTACAAACTGTTATTGGTTTCCTCTATAAAAGAAAGGATCTTATCTTTTCCTGTTTTTTTTACAGCACTGCTTACAAAATGCTGCGGTAAAAATTGCCAGCTCTTTTTCATAGCATCTAAAAACGCTTTTACATTTTTACTTACGGTGCGCTGATTTTCTTTATCGCTTTTTGTAAATACGAGGCAAAAGGGGACTTTCCATAGTTTTAACCTTTCCAAAAATTCCAGGTCAATTTTCTGGGGACTGTGCCTTGCATCTATTAAAACAAAAACCTGTGTAAGGTTTTCTCTTTTACGCAAATAATTCTCGATCATCTGCTCCCATCTCCTCCTGCTGCTGATGCTTACTTTGGCAAAACCATAACCGGGCAGATCAACCAAATACCATGATGTTCCTTTCGCTTCTCTCTTCGCTTCACCCTTCTCCTTTTGTAGAAGGGACGGGGATGAGGCTATTTCAAAATGATTGATAAGCTGTGTTTTACCCGGCGCAGCAGAAGTTTTGGCAAGTTTCTCATTATTACAAAGCATATTGATGAGCGATGATTTGCCCACATTACTACGTCCTATAAAAGCATATTCGGGTATGTTGGGAGC
>CAYTQB010000158.1:2332-3729 GCA_964439615.1 uncultured Ferruginibacter sp.
GGTATGTTCAATGATATTGCATTCCGGTACGATTTTTTGAACCGTTTCCTCAGTGCAGGTATTGATGTGAGATGGAGGAAGAAAGCCATCAGGCAACTGGAACAAAAAAAGCCAAAAACCCTGCTTGATGTGGCAACCGGTACAGCAGATGTGGCTATTATGGCATCTGGTATATTACATCCCGATAAAATAACAGGGATCGATATCAGCGACGGTATGCTGGATATTGGCAGGAAGAAGATACAGAAACTGGGCCTGCAGGATACTATAGAACTGTTAAATGGCGATTGTGAAACAATAAATTCTGATGATAATTCGTTCGAGGCGGTAACTGTAGCATTTGGGGTACGTAATTTTGAGAACCTGGAAAAAGGTTTACTTGAAATAAAACGGGTGTTAAAACCCGGGGGTAAGCTGGTGGTTCTCGAATTCAGTAAACCCAAAATGCCGGTTGTAAAAAGCATGTATAATTTGTACATGAAGTTCATCTGCCCTTATATAGGAAGGATATTTTCTAAAAACCGCACCGCATACGAGTATCTCGACCAATCAATTAAACAATTTCCTGAAGGAAAAACTTTTACTGGTATCTTAGACAACCTGGGATACAAAAACACTTATTCTAAACCACTGAGCTTAGGAATATGCAGCATCTATTGCGGAGAAAAATAAATTATGTTAGCATCGTTATTTTATTTTGTCCCCTGGTTGGCTTTGCACAATTAAGGGAAAAGATAAATATGGAAGACCATGATGACAAAAAGATAAGGTTTGGTATCAACCTCGGGGCAAACCGTTCTCATTTTAGTTTTACCCATCACCCCATTTTTTTACAGCAGGATAGTATTATGGTGATAGAGAGTATCAACAGTACTGGTATTAACCTTGCCTGGCTGGTTAATATCCGCATGAGTGAACATTTTGATATCCGTACTTTTCCTGTTAACCTGACTTTTACAGAAAAAAACTTTCAGTATAATTTACCTACACCCGATAGCCCAGAAGGGGAAAGTTTTGTAACACAAAAGAAGATACAATCCATATCACTCAGCTTACCTATACAATTAAAATTCACCAGCGACCGCATTGATAATTTTAAAGTGTACATGATGGCAGGCGTAAAAGGGGAATACGACCTGGCTTCCAATGCAGGAGCAAGAAAGGCTGAGAACCTGATCAAACTAAAACGCCTGGACTATGGTGTGGAAGCTGGTTTGGGTTTTCATTTTTACTTTCCCATGTTCGTATTAACACCAGAGGTAAAAATGGGCTGGGGCATTGGTAACCTGCACAGCCGGGATAAGAACCTTAAATTCTCCAATACCATCGATAAGATCAATTCCCGGATAATCTCTTTTTCTTTAACAGTAGAATAAAAAGTTCTTCATCAGTAATCA
>CAYTQB010000159.1:0-3633 GCA_964439615.1 uncultured Ferruginibacter sp.
CACCACCTATCTGGAAAAATCCAACTCCTTTACCGGAAGAATTATTCCTGTACCAATCGGCTAACCATACCATGTATTCAATACCGCTCTTCATGGTGGTTGCCTTCATTTCATTCTTAATAATGTAGGATGCAAAAATATTTCCCATCGTACTGTCTTCCCAACCGGGGCAAACAATTGGAATATTCTTTTTTGCTGCCGCAAGCATCCAGCTGTTCTTTGGATCTATCTCGTAGTATTGTTCAAGTACTCCGCTCAATAACATCTTATACATAAACTCATGCGGAAAGTAACGTTCTCCTTTATCATCCGCATCTTTCCAAACCTTATGAATATGCTTTTGAATTCTCCTGAATGCTTCTTCCTCCGGTATGCAGGTATCGGTAACACGGTTGTAGTGGTTCTCCAACAGATCCCATTCTTCCTGTGGACTAAGGTCACGGTAGTTGGGCACTCTTTTATAATGACTGTGCGCCACTAAGTTCATGATGTCTTCTTCCAGGTTGGCGCCGGTACAGCTGATGATGGCCACTTTATCCTGCCTTATCATTTCGGCAAGGCTAAGGCCCAGCTCGGCCGTACTCATAGCACCTGCAAGGGTAACCATCATTTTACCGCCTTCCTCCAGGTGGGTTACATATCCTTTGGCTGCATCCATTAGTGCTGCTGCATTAAAGTGGCGGTAGTGATGCTCAATATACTGGGAAACGGGTCCTTTGCTCATAGTCATTTGTTTAGGGGGCGAAGGTATATTTTTTGGGGGATTTATAACATTTACTCGATATTGTTGATTTAAAAGAAGTATATAAGTGGCGTATATTTATAATTACTCATAATGTCGCATGAAGCTGGCAAAATCCAAATATTGTTTTTTGTGTAATAGCATTGCAACATCAACTGAACATGTTCCTGCCAAATGCTTCTTCCCTGAAGACAAAAGAAATAATCTTATTACCGTTCCATCTTGCAGCAAACACAATGAAGACACAACACTAGACGACCAATATATTCAAACTGTTATCGCTATGTCAAAGGGGGGAAACAAGATAGCAACCTCCCATTTTCTTAACAAAGGATTACAAGCATTTAAGAAAACACCAGGTCTAGAAAAGTTAATTAAACGAAATCCTAAATTTTTCAACTATATAAGAAGCGATGAAACCACAAAAAGTTTAACCTATGAAGTAAACAGATTACGGTTCGATAAAGTTGTTAGAAAAATTGCGTATGGTTTATACTTTCATAGATTTGAAAAGATTTGGACTAAGGAGCTTGCTATATCAACTGGCCGTCTTATCGGCCCCAATAATGAACCGGATCCTGTCTTCAATGGACTTAAAAAATCTATTTTTTTAAAGTCAAGTAAATCTTATGAAGGCAACAATCCTGAAGTCTTTAAGTACTCTTTCATTCATTTTCCAAAACAAAATGAGCACTTCCTACTTATGTGTTTTTATGAAACTTTTGAGGTCTGGGCAATACCAATTGAAGGGACAACAATTCCAACCCTGTAAAACAAATTGAATTATGACAAAAAATGAAGAGAAATATCTATTTCAAATGTTCCAGGAAAAATACAAAAATATGCCTGCTGGGAAACCTGATTTTGGTGATACCCCTGATGTAATTATTACAATTCCAACAGGAGAAACTATCGGTATTGAATTAACAGAATGTATATACGATGAGAACCTGATGAAGGAAAGTGAATATCAAATTAAGTTTAATGAAAAAGCAATTGCTCAACTCGAAGAAATAATACCCTTTAAGTTTCATTTAGATATTGATTTAGATACAAAGAAACCAATAAAGCAAAATCAAATCGAATCAACAATAAAAGGAATAATAGAAGTTTGTGTAAAAGAATTTGGAAGCCTTCAGCCATATGAATCTAAAAGTGTAGAAAAATTAAATGTAGACTGGGATGCAGCAGCACCTAATATTCAACAATATTTTCTTGATCGGGGTTATCGAAAATTACCAACGGGTATTTCAAGAATTCAAATAACTCGATACGACATACTTACTAAGTCACGCCATCCAGAGTCAAAAGGAGGTGTAGTGCCAGATTTTACTCAAGACCATTTAAACGATATATTAACAAAAAAAGATAAAGCCTTGAGCAAGTATAAAGTTTGCAATCAACAGTGGCTGGTGATTGGAGAGGGGGGTGATTTTTATAGCTATATGAACAATATTAAAATTGAGAAAGGTTTCATAACAAAGTTTGACAAAGTATTTATGTATAGAAGATGGAATTCTGAAGTAGTTGTGCTCAAATAGTTTCTCGTCAATTGTCCCATGCCTACGCCAGCTCCGTAGCATCAGTCCTTATCTGTTTTTAAAATCAGCGATCATCCGTCGCACCCGTGTCATCAGCGCCTGCCTGCCGGTAGGCAGGTTCCTATCCTCCGCTCAGTTCCTCATAAGGCCTTTATTCCATTTTCTTTTTTGTATATTTAAGTAAGGGAAGTTGTAAACCCTTTTGCCATGAAATTTTTTTTATCATTATTATTTGTATTGCCTGCATTTGCATGCTATAGCCAGCAAACCAGGGTGATCAATGTAGGTAAGGAAGAGTTAAGGATATCGCCGAACCAGTTTTATACGGTAAATGGCGAACCGGTATCCAGTACCAAGTATGTGAGGGTGGTGGAAGGCAGTCCTTATTTTAACGAGGCATGGATGAAAGGAAGCCTTGACTTGAGTGATGGCCGTGGATACGAGAACCTTTGGCTTAAACTTGACCTGGCTGATAACTCTGTACTTTACCTGGATGCGGAAGGCAAAGAGATGATCGCTACTTCGGTCATAAAAAACGTCAGCCTTATAGATTCCGTTACGGGCAGGAAATATGATTTTGTTCATTCTTCATTTATCAAAGGCAGCGGCAAAATACAAACGGGCTGGTACCAGTCCATTGCATCGGGCAAGGCAACCTTGTATAAGCGTTCAGCAAAAGTGATCAACGAAACAAAACCTTATGGGTTGGCCACTTATGAACAAACCATTGTAACCACCGATAGTTATTTCCTGCTGGCCGATTCTGTTATTTCCCCCATTAAAAAAATAAATGCCTTACCCAATATGCTGAGCGATAAGAAAGAAGAATTAAGCCAGTACATAACCAGCAAAAGTCTCTCGGGCCGCTCCGATGCGGATTATGCCAGGCTGATCTCTTTTTATAACAGCTTTTTTGTTCCTTAGGTGTATTCATCATTCATGGTAGTGTATCAGTTTGAAATATCTAAATAAGGGTGTCAGCCTGGGCTTGTCGAAGGCGGTTTAGGGTATACGTTTCCTGACTTCGACAGGCTCAGTCTGACATATTTTTGAAATTGACTCACTACCCTATCAATACCCGTATTTCGCTTCCGCTGATTCTTTGTATATTTAACTTTAACCCCCGCAACATGAAATATATCTTCTTCATAGCCATCCTGTTTTCATTTCATGCTGCATTTTCACAAACCACAGTCCAAAGAGATGCTGAGATAGAAAAAATGGCGAAGGAAGTATCCCCGGATTCATTAAAGTCATATATAAAAACACTGGTTGCCTTTGGCACAAGAAATACCTTGAGTACACAAACCGATCCAAAGAGAGGCATTGGTGCAGCAAGGAACTGGGTGC
>CAYTQB010000160.1:0-3447 GCA_964439615.1 uncultured Ferruginibacter sp.
GAATTCATTATTCATACTCTCTACACACCTATACGAAATAGGGCAGGACCTGAAGCGACATCCTAACATCAGCTTCAGGTATTTTGAAACAAAGGTGTATGAAGACCAGCTCAGATTCAGCTACCAGCTAAAAGATGGTATCAGCAATGACCGGCTTGGGTATTTGATATTAAAAAGGGAAGGCGTGGTGGAGATGTTGGAGAAGCTGTAAATGGTCTTATATCTAATGGTTCGTGTGCAACGAACCAAGGCGAAGGGAAGGCTAAAGTTGTATATTGGAAAGGCAAAGGGATCATTATTGAAGCGATACACTAAGAAGGAACTTGATGAGATTGCTGAACGTATTATAGAGGGGCTTGATGATTTACCAGATAATGATACAGCCTTGGGAGTAGAACAGGCAATACTTGATTTAAATGGAGGAATAGCAGCTACTGCAAATATCAAAAAATGCATCAATTAAGGAAGTTTCTGTACAAGCAGGTTTAAAATGGCTCGAAGCGAATATTCCAAATTGGCGAGATGTCTTTATTTTTAAATGATTTGTATGAATAAAACCAATTTTATCAAAGGAAGTGTTTTTGAATATAAATTGCCACTTAATATTGGTTTTGGTTATTGCAAAGTAATTGATTTTAGAAATATTAGAAAGTTTGATGGTATTATCGTAAAGGTATTTGATTATATTTCTAAAGAACCTCTTAAAGAGATTGGCTGTCTAGGCAATGTAGACTATTTATTTGGCGCAAGAAGGTTGTCAGATATTCCCAATACCAGGGGCAAGGGAGCTTGGAAGATGAAAGGTGTATTGATTTCTGCTGATGATAATGTAATTCCTGATTTCAAGTATTCAAATAAATCTTCACCACTTGTTAAAGATGAGTCAACTGTATCACCTTGGTTTGTTGTTAAAGATATTAATAAGACAAGTGAAATACAGTATTCTTATGATAAAGTAAGACATTTAGAAGATACTGTAATAACGGGGCAGCTTGGTATTGAATTAAGAACAGCGATGGAGTATATGCGTATAAATAAAATAGATATAAGAAAACACTTTGACATTACAGTGACTACAAACTGGAATATTTATCGAACAATGATAAATACGCCTATTTATAAAAGCATTCCAATAGAAATAAGAGGAAAGGTCATAGAATAGCTAGTAGTGTTCTTCGCCGTTGTTGGTCGCCTGACCAACAACATTTATTCCACCAATTTTCTTCTTCTTTCCTATTAATTTTTTAACTTTGAGCTATGAAAATGATTGTAAACACAAAATCAAGAAAGCAGGAAAGAGCTGTAAAAGCTTTTCTTGAAGACCTTGATGTTGAATTTTCTGTTGTTGAAGAAGAGACTCCTGTTTACAAAACATCTTCCCCAAAACAGCTCACAAAAAAGGAAAAGCAGATACTGGATAACCTCTCACAATCGGTTGACTTTGTGAATAAGCGCAGGAAAGGGAAAGTAAAAGCCAAACCCCTAAACCGGTTTTTGAATGTGCTTTAGTATTGTTACCACTCCACCTTTTGAGAAGGAATTAAAACAACTGACAAAGAAATACCCTTCAGTTAAAAATGATATTGCTGACTTAGCTGTTACCTTTTGAAAGATCCCATGATGGGAACCGCCCTTGGTAATGACTGTTATAAGATCAGGATGGCAATTACTTCAAAAGGAAAAGGTAAGTCGGGTGAAGCACGGGTGATCACATTTGTTCAGGTTATAAAAACAATCATTTACTTTCTTTCCATTTATGATAAAGCCGATGCTGCTAATATATCGGATAAAGTATTAAAGGAAAGATTGAAAGGGTTTAAATGATTGGTTGTCGTGGTTAACTGCTTTCCCAATAGTTCCCACAATTTTCTTCTTTCTCCCCATCAAAGTTTTTCTAACTTTAAGAAAATTTAATACCCATGCTGGTTAAAACATTTGGCAGCGCTGTTTATGGAGTAGAAGCTATCAGCATCACTGTAGAAGTAAGTGTAAATAACCAGGGGCAAAACTATTATATAGTTGGCCTGCCTGATAATGCCGTTAAAGAAAGTTTACAACGGGTGGAGAGCGCCATCAAGAGCAATCATTATTACATGCCCCGTACCAAACTTGTGGTAAACCTTGCACCCGCTGATATAAAAAAAACTGGAACCGCTTTTGATCTTCCCATAGCCCTTGGAACACTGGGTGCTACCGAGCAAATTGAAAATGCTGAAAGATTAGCTGAGTATGTAATTATGGGTGAACTAAGTCTTGATGGGGAAATACGCCCTATAAAAGGTGCATTGCCCATTGCCATACAGGCACGTAAGGAAGGATTCAAAGGATTGATCGTTCCCAAACAAAATGCAAGGGAAGCGGCAATGGTAAACAATCTGAATGTTTACTCTGTTGGACATATCAATGAAGTGATCGGTTTTTTTAAAGATGAGAATTCTATTCAGCCTACCATCGTTAACACAAGAGAAGAATTTGCCAATGCACAAAGTGATTTTGAAATTGATTTTTGTGATGTGAAGGGTCAGGAAAATATCAAGCGGGCTTTGGAGATCGCTGCGGCAGGAGGGCATAATGCGATATTGATTGGTCCGCCGGGTGCAGGTAAAACCATGCTTGCAAAACGTTTGCCAACCATACTGCCGCCTTTAAGTTTGCAGGAAGCCTTGGAAACAACCAAGATCCATTCAGTTGCAGGTAAACTACCTGAAAATTCAACATTGATATCGAAGAGGCCATTCCGAAGTCCACACCATACCATCAGTGATGTGGCATTGGTTGGTGGGGGCGGTATTCCGCAACCCGGAGAAATTTCATTGGCACATAATGGGGTTTTGTTTTTAGATGAGTTGCCGGAATTTAAACGGCAGGTGCTGGAAGTGATGCGTCAACCGATGGAAGAAAGAAAGGTTACTATTTCGAGAGCAAAAGTTGCGTTGGATTTTCCGGCTTCGTTCATGTTGATAGCAAGCATGAACCCATGCCCCTGCGGATTTTTTAATCACCCCGAAAAAGAATGTACCTGTCCGCCGGGTGCTGTACAAAAATATCTCAACAAAATATCCGGCCCTTTACTTGATCGTATTGACCTGCATGTGGAAGTGACGCCTGTTGCTTTTAATGAATTATCATCGGCGCAGTCATTTGAAAAAAGCAATAGTATCAGGGAACGGGTTGTTAAGGCAAGGGAAGTACAGCACGAACGCTATAAAAATAATGAAGGTGTTTATGCCAATGCACAAATGAGTAGTAAACAACTGAAAGAGATTTGTGTGATAAGTACCGCCGGACAAAATTTATTGAAAGCGGCTATGGAAAAATTAAACCTCAGCGCCCGGGCTTACGACCGCATCTTAAAAGTTAGCCGCACTATTGCTGATCTATCCGGCAGTGATGACATTAAACCAGAACATCTTGCCGAGGCCATACAATACAGGAGTTTGGACAGGG
>CAYTQB010000161.1:0-3431 GCA_964439615.1 uncultured Ferruginibacter sp.
TAAAAAGGCTGTTCAAAATGTAATTTTGAAGGCGTACTGTTTTTCTTTATTTTTGCGGTCTGTAAAAATGGTAGCCATAGCTCAGTTGGTTAGAGCATCAGATTGTGATTCTGAGGGTCGTGGGTTCGAGCCCCATTGGTTACCCAATAAAGCCCGGTCTATGACCGGGATTTTTATTTTATTCCATTAAAATTCCGCCTTCTAAAGAATAAAAAAATACCGTTTATCCGTTCTGTTTTCCGAAAAACTGGTTTAACAAAACATTATTCAAAATGTTACGTTTAGTATAAGTATAAACAAGCGTTTTTCCGTTATTTTTACAGCATGCAAAAAATTGCACAATTTATGATGAGTAAAAAATTCATACCGGTGATACTGGTGCTTACAGCAGCAAGCCTTTTTTTAGCTTTTCAAACACAAGGTAAATCCGACCATGACAACCCAAAATCGAAGTACACCCGGATAATCCGTACCGTAGGTGTTTTACTGGAACAGGGACATTATAGCCCTAAAAAGATTGATGATGATTTTTCAAAACTGGTTTTGAAAAAATTCATCGGAGATATGGATAATGACCGTAATATTTTTTTACAGACAGATATAGATGATTTTGAGAAATTCAGCAGTAAGATCGATGATGAAATTCATGGGTCAGACCTGATGTCTTTTTTTGCAGTTAACGAAGTATATATAAAACGCCTTAACGAAACTTCAGGCCTGTTTAATGAAATCCTGGCCAAACCATTTGATTTTACAAAAGATGAAACGGTATTGCTTGACAGGGAAAAGTTAAACAACCCAAAAACAGAAGCAGAGCGTAAAGATATATGGAGAAAACGCCTAAAGTATCTTACACTAGCCAAATATTCCGACTTGCTTGATGACCGGGAAAAAAATAAAGGGAAAGAGAATTTTAAATTCAAGGCCGACTCCACCCTGGAAAGAGAAGCAAGAGATGTTGTAAGAAAACAGATAGAAAGATATTTCACTACAAAAAAAACAAGGGAGAACAGTGATGAGAATTTCAGCACTTTCATAAATGCAATAACCAACACAATGGATCCGCATACTGACTATTTTGCGCCCATTGACAAACGTTCTTTTGATGAATCAATGAAGGGCAGTTTCTTTGGTATTGGTGCCCAGTTGAAAGAAGATGATGGTAGGATAAAGATAGCGTCATTGATATCAGGAGGTCCTGCCTGGAAAGGAGGTGAATTAAAGCCCGAAGACGAGATCATAAAGATTGGCCAGGGAAATGCTGAGCCTGTTGATGTTACAGGTTATTCTACCACAGATGCCGTAAAACTGATTCGTGGCGCAGAAAAAGGATCGGAAGTGAGACTGACAATAAGAAGGGTAGATGGAACAGTTAAGGTGATCTCTCTGTTAAGGGATGAAATAAAACTGGATGACACGTTTGCTAAAAGTGCAATCATCAACGGTGACCATAAGATCGGCTACATTTATTTACCCGAATTTTATATTGATTTTGCAAACCCTGATGGTGCTAAATGTTCAGAAGACGTAGCCAAAGAAATACAGAAACTGAAAGCTGAAAATGTAGAAGGGATCATTATGGATCTGCGCAGCAACGGAGGAGGGTCATTACCCGAAGTAGTTAAGATGGCGGGATTGTTTATTGAAGATGGCCCGATTTGCGTTGTGAAAGGGCGTGAGGATAAACCCTATCAGTGGAAAGACAAAGATAAAAGTGTTCAGTATAGTGGCCCTTTGACAGTGATGGTTGACGAATTCAGTGCAAGCGCTTCGGAGATATTTGCCGCTGCCATACAGGATTATAAGAGAGGCATTGTGATTGGCAGTACATCCACTTTTGGAAAAGGGACAGTTCAGCGTACTATACCTTTAAACCCTGAGAGCGAAAACCCGGTATTTTCCAATAAGAATGCGGAAGACCTGGGATCAGTAAAACTAACACTTCAGAAATATTACCGTGTAAATGGCGGGTCTACACAATTAAAAGGAGTAACACCTGATATTGTTATACCGGACAGGATGGAGTATTTGAAATTTCGTGAAAAGGATAATACTTCAGCTTTGCCGTGGGATGAAATTACAAAAGCTGATTATAAGCCATGGACAAGTACCATCAGTAATAGTACAGTTATTGCTGCAAGTGATGAGCAAATTGCTAAAAACGCAGTCTTTAATAAAATAAAATCAAACAGCGCCTGGCTGGAGAAGTTTAATGATAAAGAATATTCGCTGAATCTCACTAAATATAGGGAAGAACAAAGCCAATTTAAAGCCATGGCAAAGGAACTGGAAGACCTGTCTAAACTGGCTAAAGCAATGAATGTAAAAAACACCGAAGCCGATGCTGTTGTGATTAATTCCGCAAAAGACAAAATTGAAAAAAATACCCAATGGCTGAAAAGGCTTAGTAATGATATTTATATTGATGAAACAGTTAAAGTGATGAATAATATGATCATTCAAAGTGCTACCGCCAGGAGTAATTAATTTATTGTAACGTGATAAAAAAATGCCATAGGAATTACTTATGGCATTTTTATTTATTAAATACAATCCACTGATTAGTAGTACTCAAAGAAAAAATTTTAGTTAAGTCGCAAAAAAAAAAGAGCAAAAATTTTGAATTTAGATAAAACGTATTATATCTTTGCTCTACCTCTTGATAAAAATTTGCTTACCTGGTCCACGTATCCCTCGAAATTTTCCTTTTTTAATATCTCCTGAAAGATTGTCTTTGTGATTGTAACGCATCACTGCATGTCCTTAGAAAACCATATGCTTACCGCATATTTTAATTCTAAACCACAAGACAATGAAAAATTTTACTTCACAACGAGTGATCGTATTGGTTTGCTGTATGGCAATTACAGCCATTTTCCCAATCCCTCAATCTTCAAATGCCCAGGTTGTAAGGCCTTATGGCGGGCCGGTATATTCCGACAACATACATGGAGGGCATACCATTTTCGGTAACACCATCACTGCCATTTATACCAGTGGGAGCGGCAGCAGCGGCATAGTGAATACGACTGCTATGAATGACTTCAGCATGAGTGGAACGGGTTCATATACCAATGGCCGCACCAGCGCCTATGGTAATGACAACTCAAACATTCAGGCAGTTGACATTGATGGCGGGCCTACCGTAACTTCACTATTATCTCCTGGTGGTATGTGGAGATATTATTCACTGAATAACTACGCATCAGCTCCATCGAATGTTTCCGGACTTAACTGGACCGAGGATGCTTACAATGATGCTTCTAACTGGACCAACACGGCCAGTAACAGCAACGCATTCGGGTACAATGAATCCAGCGTTAACTCACCCACTCAAACCAACAGGGAAACCTATTACCTGAGAAGGGATGTCAGTATCAGTAATCCTTCACAATATTCAACGATCACACTCACAGCAAAATATGATGACG
>CAYTQB010000162.1:0-3423 GCA_964439615.1 uncultured Ferruginibacter sp.
TTTTTGTTTGAGTTGTACGATACCTATACGGCAGGGTTGTTTGTGAAGGAGAAGATGAGAAGGAAGAAAGGTGGGTGAAAACACGGTACACAAAAGGGTGAATGAGCTTTTACATTCAAAATGTTCTGATATTATCTTAGCATAAAATATAAACCATGAAATTAAAATTCATTAACATAAGCAGCACTATTGTTTTTTTAATGATAATTAATCTTTGTGCTGCACAAGGCCAAAAAGGAATCGGGGGCTATTTAAAAGCTTCTATATTTAATAAAAATGTTTACAAGACGAAGGTCCCAATGAAAGTATTTAAAGTATACCAAGACAATACAGTACCCCCATTGGATTCCTTTACAATAAATCCTGTTCCAGGTGAATATATCAGGTACAAAGTAATCGCTGATGAGGGTGACTTTAAATATATCCGCATATTGCCAGGATGCTACATTAACTCAAATAAAGACATTACAAAAGTTAATTCAGCAGGTAGTTTGCATGCAGAAGATATAATTCTTAGGGTAAGTAAAAAATTACTTGAGCCTAATGCCTACTATCTGGCAAGTTCAGCCCTTATAGGAAAGGTCATTACTTTACCGGTAAGGGTAAGAAAAGAGTACTGGAATGAAAAAAATACAGTTTTACAAGGTTCTTTATCGTTGGGTATGGGATTTGGCTGGAAATTCAAAATAGGCAATCATCCTTACAGAACACATTATATAAGCATAATAGCTTACGGAGCCGGAATCAGTCAACAGAAATATTTTAACCTAGCAGGTAAATATTCTTCCGGCAAAGATTCTTTGAGTGCAAAAACGGATGAATTTGCGGTAAGTTACCTTACTCAGGGCATTGCGTATGAATATGACAGGTTTAATATTGGGATATTCTGGGGTAAAGATAAAATGTTCGGAAGCTTAAAGAACTGGGTTTACCAGGATAAGTGGTGGTGGGGTATTGGAGTAGGATATGAATTATTTAAGTAATAATCCCACAATTGTTCTGCTCTTTAAAAAAATCATTTTTAACCAATAAAACCAACCACTATGCCAGTAAAAATCGTAAGCAGTCCAACCCGTTCAGAGTTTGGCGAGGTTCTACAGTCTGACTTATTGACGATTAAATCAGAGTTTGCCAACAATACATCAGTTAGCCAAAAGGCTCCCCGTACCGATCCTGTTAACAAAAGGGTTTCGTTCTATTTTGAAAAAGAACAGTTTCTTGAACTATTCAGCAAACGACCGAACGACCTTGGTGTGAAAATAAATATCGGTATACAGAAAGACCCGACTCAGGACATCTGCCTGAACAACGAGAGCAATAATATGTGTATCGTGGTAGAAACCATCTTAGATAAAAACAATAAATCAGCAGCAAATAATATCGGTGATTTTGTACTGATTAACGGGTATGAAAACAATGGCACTATTAAAATAAGTGCCAATGTGGTTTGTTGCCCGTCATCAGATCCCGGAGGTAGTTAAACAGATTTTATGCCTGTTCATTTATACCTGATAGGAATATCGTTTCTGGTAAGTCTCTTTTTTATTAAAAGACCGACATGGGCCGATAAGTCGATGCCGGTCTTTCTATTGTCGTTACTGGCTCTTGAATCATATTGCTATTATCTCAAGGTTAATCATCGTGGAAACAACCTTCAGTATAACCTTTGGTTCCCGGTTGAGTTTCTATATTATTCTTTACTACTGATTGTTTCTCTTAAAAGTAAATCGCTGAAGTCAAGACTATTAATCTTTGCCGGCGCTTATCTCGTTATTGTCATAGCGTATTATATTTTCTTTCAGAACCTTAATAAATTTTCAGGAAATGCTTATTTATTTTCAATGATTCTAATCCTTTTGTCGGCGTTTGCCAAAATGAAAGAATTAATCGGTCAACGGGAAATAGGTAACCCTTTTTACGAGCCCTTTTTTTGGTTAATTATTGGAATTATACTTGTGCACCTGCCCGGAATATTTCAGTTTGGAGCTACCGACTTTTTACATAAAAAACACATCAATATTTACAGGGCTTTACAAAAATTAAATCTCTACCTTACTTACTTACAATATGTTTGTTTGTTGGCCTACTTTTATACGAAATGGAAATTTCAGAAATAACATACATCATCCTTTTTGGTATATTAATTATTATTCTGCTTATTGGATTCCTGGTATTTGTATGGCTTCAATATTTTAAAAGAAACACCAGATATATTAACGATATGAAAACACTGGAACTGCAGATGCAGCAAGAACTCCTCCAAACCCAACTGGAAATTCAGGAACAAACCCTGAAGAACATCAGCGAAGAGATACATGATAACGTGGGTCAGGTGCTCAGCCTGGCAAAACTTAACCTGAACACTTTTGAAAACAATCCCGAAAAGAAACTGCAGGCCACCAAAGACCTGGTGAGCAAGGCCATCAATGATTTGCGTGATCTGAGTCGTAGCTTGCACGGCGATAAGATGGCAGAGATCGGTTTACAGGAAGCCATCGCCAATGAACTGAAGATATTGCAGAATACAGGTCAGTATGAAACACAGTTGAAAACCGAAGGTGCTGCTTATAAACTGGAGCCGCAAAAAGAAATGGTACTCTTCCGTATTGTGCAGGAAGCGCTGCACAACAGTGTAAAACATGCCAGGGCCAATGCACTGGAGGTACAACTGAATTATTCGCCCAAAGTTTTTACCTTAACGGTTCGTGATAATGGGAAGGGGTTCAACTCCGAAACTTTGACATCTGCTCAAACAGGTATCGGACTCAGGAGCATGAAGAACCGGGCTATTCTTATTGGTGGAAAATTTTCTATTTCCTCCACGGAAAACGGCGGCGCTTCCATATCGGTTGAAATTCCAACATCAAACTTTGAACCTCAAACCTCAAACAAATAAAATGGCAACAATTGTTTTGGTAGATGATCATGTTTTACTCCGCAACGGGCTGGCCGAACTGGTAAAAAGCCTGGGCCACACCGTTTTATTTGAAGCAGGGAACGGAAAGGATTTTGTTTCAAAGCTGGATGCAAAACAATTACCTGAAATTGTTTTACTCGACATCAATATGCCCGAAATGGATGGTTATGAAACAGCGCAATGGATAAAGACTAACCATCATGACATAAAAGTGCTTGCCCTCAGCATGTATGATAATGAAACCTCCATCATTCGCATGCTTAAGTGTGGCGCCAGGGGCTATATTTTAAAAGACAGCGAACCTGCCGAACTAAAAGCTGCAATACATGCACTGATGGAAAAAGGTTTTTATTACAGCGACCTGGTAAGCGGCAAACTCATGCATGCTATCAATAAAATGGAAGACGACGGCGGCGGGTTAAAAAGCCTGGTGCCGCTGAACGACAGGGAAACCGATTTTCTGAAATATACCTGCACTGAACTCACCTATAAAGAAATTGCCGACA
>CAYTQB010000163.1:0-3387 GCA_964439615.1 uncultured Ferruginibacter sp.
CCTGCCATAATGCGTTTTCCCAGTCGCCATAAGTGGCATTGGGCAGCATGATATACTTGCTTCCGAAAAAAGACTGCGCCTTATCAACGTTGCTGTTTCTTTCTACTGTAGCTTTTTCAAAAAAGAGATTATCAAAGTCATTCAGGTTGTCGCCCAGTAACAGCACCACGTTATATTTTTTCATCACTTCCTGCCGGCGGGGTTCTTTATCACTGCTGGGGCCCTTCATCATCACATGCAAACTGTCAACCTGCGGAAATCCCTGCTGCTGCAGGTTTTGCATAGTAGATGCTTTCAGGTCAGCCTTGCGGTTGGTTATATAAAAACATTGTACGCCATGCTGTGCGGCATAATTAAAGAATTCCACAGCGCCGGGCATTGCCTTGGCTTTGGCATAGTCAACCCAGATTTTCCAGGTGCTGTCGGCATAAGTACGCCCGTTAAGGATATCTTTTGCTGCACCGGGGCTATTATCTAAAACAGTCTCATCTACATCGGTAACAACAGCCAGCGGAGTGCTGTCTTTATTGGTCATTAAAATTTCCATAAGCCGGAGCCGGGCCAGGTTAAATGCCTGGTAACACAATGCTTTGTATTCACCACTTTGCTGTTGCCAGAGAATACCATTTACATTATACTGTGCCGGTTTGTGATCACTTACCTGGGCAATGGAAGAGATGTTGAATAACAGCGCTGCTGAAAAAAATAACTGACGGATCATAGCTTAAAATTTAAATTATGCTGCTGCCTTATCTGGCAGGGTTTGCAAGATAGTTGATTTAGGTATGATGCTGTCTTGTTGCACACCCCTGGTATGTGAGGACAATGGCCGAGGTAATAAACATTAGTTCCCGTTTCTGTTTTAATTTTCTATTTTTGTAAAAAACTGATATGAAAGTATTGATCTCTGCACTTGCTATTTTTTCGATACTTGTTTTGCAAAGTTGCCAGAAGGAACTCACTGCCGATACAGGCAATACTAACCCACCTACGGGTATTACAGACAGTTCCTATTTATCGAAGATATATTACGTTGAGGTGAACGGAGCCCTTACTGATACCGGTAACAGGCTTACATACAGTTACGATAACCTGAAAAGGGTGACCGCCATACGGGGTATTCCAAATAACCTGTATGACGTTATCCAGATTTCATACGACTATTACTATAATGGCAGTGATACACTGCCTTTCCGGTCAAGGCGAATCTATGTTTCAGCCAACGATCCGGCGCAAACACAATTCCGGTACGATACTACCATCGCCTGGCACTATTATGATAACACCGGAAGAAATATAAAAGACTCAATGATCAATTCTGTTGCTGATGCCAGTACCCCGGTGCCTTATTATTCAGTACTCGAATTGCGTACTTATAGCTATGGTTCCGGAAAGATATATGGTTTCAGGACTTATACCGGCATCAATGTTCCTAATCCCAGCTATGTTTACCCCGATCAGAAAGATACCGCTTTACTTGATGCGTTGGGAAATATTACCAACAGTAAAAGTTATCGCTACAATTCATCTTCCACCCTGTATGAGTTAGAGGTTGTTTCAGATTTTACTTATGATGCAAAGCAAAGCCCTTTTTCAAAACTGAGTAATTTTAAAACATTCGGCATTTTCCCCAATGGGGAAACCTTTTATTCTGAATTACCGCAAAATACCAACCGGGTAACTCAGAATGAATTACATAGTTTCTCCGGAGGGGGAGGTGGCATTCATTATGATTACAGTTATACCAACAGTTATAATACCAATGGTCTTATTAAACAGGCGCTGATATATGATCAGCCGCCAAATCCAACAATCTACGCAAAACTGCTGTTCTCCTATATCCATCTATAGTTAGATGGCTGGCAATTAACTTCATTAAAAATAAATAGGGGCATCCTTTCTGCTCTTCTGGCATCGGATGTTCACACCTATCGAGGCAGAAATTTTAACAGGAAATTTGTTTGTTTTAATTGATCACAATTTTTTGCGAACGTACTTCCTTTTCGCTTATCAGCTGCAGGTAATAAACACCGGTCGGAAGGTTAAGCGGGTTGACGGGAATTTTATTATTGTTGCCGGTCAGATTATATTCATTCTGATAAACAGACTGTCCCATGCTGCTGAATAACCGAACTGTTATTTTGCCGGTGAGTTCTGTCTGAAGGGTAAAGTTTCCGTTACCTGGATTAGGATATACATTGGTATTTTTAACAACAATCGGAGCCGGGTCGGGTGAAAGACAGTTTTTTACCTGATCGCCATATATAGCTATCCCGTGCACATTCACACCCTGGTTGGGGCTTGTCATAAAAGAGTCGATCAGCAGGCCGCTGGCGATGTCATATTTATGCATTGATCCGTAGGAAGTTAACCCACCAACCCAGAAACTTTTTTCATCGGGTGTAACTCCCAATCCAAAATAAAAATTGGTATTTGTTGGCCCATAGGTTTTAATTACTGCTCCGGAAGTATTCAGTCTTTTTACCGAGTGATCGGCAGTTACCACCAGCATCGTATTGTCACGCAGCAATCGCATGGCAAACAACCACGAAACAGAACCTGTGAGATTTGCATGATCGGGGAGTTGTTGATGGATAACTACATTATAGCGTTTTACCTTTTCTCTCAGTGTTGTATAATAAATGATACTGTCATTGCAATCCATCTCCACCCATTCTGCACCCCATACATAACCATCTGAGGAAACCGGAAAATGGTCAAGTATAGCTGTACCGGCAGAATTAATTTTAACTATTTCATCAGCATTGTCATTCCAAAGGCCACCGATATAGGCATTACCAGGTTTATCGAATGTTATGGAAGTAGGTGTTTTCTGGTACATTGAAATATTGATGGTACCACCGATTGTGCCGTCGGTATTTATGATCCGTATTCCATTGGTGCCGCCGGGAGGCAGGTTGGAATTAGTGACCCAAAGCTTACCGGTAAGCGGGTGTATCCTCAATCCGGTTCCGTTGCCGTTCCCTCCGGCGTCACCGGTATTGATGGTCTTTATCAATACCTTATTAGAATCACGCCACTGAATCATGCCTCCGCCCAATCCTAAAAAAATATCACCGGTTTGAAAATTTGTATGCTGCGCCTTTGCAGAAAAGCCGGAGAATAATAAGAGGAATATAAAAAGAGTAGTACGTAAACATCTTATCATGCATTCGCTTTAGGTTAAACAATACTATTCTGCCAAACACTTAAATAAATCTAAGAAAAAAAAGAGAAGGAAACAAATAAAAAATTACACTTTCACCGGCACACTATGCACTGCAGCAGCCATTTCTTTTATAAGGTTGGGGTCTTTTTCAATAGCATTGCCAACTACAATAACATCGGCGCCGGCTTTACAATTGAGGTAGGCTTTTTCGGGTTCAA
>CAYTQB010000164.1:0-3294 GCA_964439615.1 uncultured Ferruginibacter sp.
ATAAAAAACTGGTAAGATTTACCTGGCCGCTTTGGTTCTATGTTGCATTCACCGGTATCATGGTTTACCTGATGATCAGCCCTTATTACCATTAAACCTAGTCAATGAGTAACCAGAGCGCTTTTTCTACTTTTAAAATTGTACACAGGGCCCTGCTCATTGGCCAACTGTTGTTTATGGGAGTTATGTTTTACCTGGTGAAGAGTGAAATAACAGAACCTCCTTTTGAAGGAAAAGACAGGATGCTTCAATTGGCTGCTGTACTGGTTGCTGCATTTTCTTTTTTCGCAGGAAACAATATATTTAAGAAGAAACTGGCAGCATTAAGAGATGGAATTAACTTAACAGTAAAACAAAGGTTTGAAAAATACCGGGCTGCATGTATCATTTTATGGGCCATGCTTGAAACAGCTGCACTATTTTCAGGAGTATGCTTTTTTCTTTCAGGTAACTATGCATTCCTGGCCTTGGGTGGTCTGCTTATTCTTTTCTTTGCCGCTAAGGGTCCTGATAAAAATAAAATGGTAATACAATCAGGGTTATCGGCCGAAGAGATAGATTCAGTATAACATGTGTTCACGGCACGGTAACAGCTTCACAAATAAATACTGCTGGTGGTGTGGCAGGCATCAACAGTATGATAAGCCAGCAAAACAGCCAGAGCAATGCAAACCCCAATAAACCACGAGCCTTTATCAACATTATATTTTTTGATGAACAGTTTAAGGCAGTTGATTACCGTATAAGCATGGTTGGCAGCAACAGCATGGTTAAAGACGACCATTACAGCGACCTGCAAAATTTAACAGCGCCAAAAAGCGGATTTGTGTATATTTATTGCAGCAACGAAAGCCCCGTTGACGTGTTCTTTGATAATGTACAGGTAATCCATACCCGTGGAGCAATATTGGAGGAAACGCACTATTATCCGTTCGGGTTGACGATGGCGGGAATATCTTCTAAAGCAGTAGGGGGTATTGAAAATAAAAGGAAATGGAATAAAGGTTCTGAATTACAAAACAATGAGTTTAGTGATGGCAGTGGATTAGAATTATACTCTACATTTTATAGAAGCCTTGATCCACAACTTGGAAAATTTTGGCAGGTAGACCCTAAGCCGGATTATACACAGAGTTTGTATTCTGCGATGAATAATAATCCAATTACTTTCAGTGATCCTTTCGGAGACACTTTGAAAACAGAAAAGGATAAAAAATTAGTATCTGAAACCACACTAGCAATAAACATAAAACAAAAAGAATTACAAGAAACAGCTGATGACTTGGCAAAAAAGAGAGATAATAAAAACACATCAGAAAAAAAGAAGGAAAAAATCCAAGGTAAAATTTATGATTTAAACAAAAGGATTGCGTCACTGGAAGATTCTAAAAATCAAATGCAGGCCTTAATTGATGATAAGGTACATGGTTATACATTTGTACAATTGAGTTCGAATGATAAGATGGGATTCTTGTTTTTTGAGAAAGATGGATCCATTAGTATAAATTATTTGCCGGGAGGGCCTAGTAATGTTATACACGAGGTAGATCACGCTGAGTCATTTAGATTAGGTATTGTTAATCCCTATGGGCCTTTACCTACTGCACAATATACTACTAGAGGAGGGATTTCTCATTTCGAATATGAAGCAAGTGGATTTCGAAGACAGTATGCTTACGATCCCGTCAGCGTTGAAAGTTCTTCTGGTCGTAGACCCACCTCTATTGATGATATAAATGGAAACTATGTTTTTGGTATGGATTTTTACAAAAACTTAATTATCAGATAAAACTTTGGTATGACTTTTTTACTCAATACAAGGCGTGCTTTTTTTATTGTAAGTGTGACAATTGTTTCCTCATGTAATAAAAATATGTTTAAGCCAGGAGAATATACAAATCATGAGGGGCAACATTTGATGCTCAGAGCAGATAGTGTATTTGAATTTTTTTACTATAGTTATAACAACATGATTTATTCTTCTGGTAAATTTACAGTTAATGACAATAAGATCCACATAATATCTGATTCAGCAAATTTCCCGATAATTGAAAAAGTTATTACTGAGAAAAATGACAGAACTGGATTTATTATTAATGATGATGGTTATGCAATTGCTAGTCAAGGTTCGATTAGTTATGATGTCATTATAAACGATTCTCTAACTTTCGAAATTAAATCCGGCAACAAGGAATTAATCGACAGAGAAATTCATGTTAATAAGATTAAAATAGCAATTAATACCACAACTAGAAATGATGTTTATGGGCCTCCACATAATTCACCGATATACTCAAATTCATTTATTGTAACTAATTTAAAAAATGGCCATAATTTATTTTTAATTAAGATTAAGTTGGATACAAGGATGTTCTATACTCAATTCTTTGATGAATATTTAAAAATAAAAAAACAACACATTATCTTTCCTGGGAGATTTAAATTTTATTTATGTCCAACTTGTACATGGAATAAAAATACAATGACTTCGCCTGCTCTTGACAAATGATAAGGCTTAAGATGTAAGGCTTGGCAGTAAGATGTATTGCGTTCTGGCTTTTTTGCTGCCGCCTGGGTTTTAACCATAACTGTTCGGAAGATTTTATTATAGTTATTTACTTTTTTTTGCTTCTCCAAGAAAGTAACAAAAAAGGAGCCCCGAAATCGATATACAGCCCGATTTCGGGAGCAGTACTACTGAACTTTAGTAATTCTGTAGCTTCAACATTTGTAATTCTACTCCTATAACCAGAATTCTCTGCCATTTTTTATTCTTGCGAACAGTTATGGTGGCTCATGAACCAAGGCGGATAATCGCATCCTTGCAAACTTTGTTATTTGCAACTGTTTATTACTTCTTCATCCAACCAGCCCGCTATCACTGCTTTTTCAAGATGCCCGATTGTTAACACCTTTCTTTGTAACTTTTTTCTATCAGTAGATGCTCTAATGATTGCAGGTAGTATAGGGTCACCTTCATCACCGAAATAATTCCCAATCTTGAACTTACTAACATCAACACTGAATTCTTTACTAAAGGCTATTAAAAATTCGTCGGCATCATCACCCTTAATTTTCAAATCCAGTTCTATAGAGGTGTCTCTTTCGCCGCTGCGTGGTCTCCCGACCAGCAGCAAATAATCAGCACAACTTTCGTACATTTGTTGAACAAAAGTTCTTTGATACTTTATTAGCTGAAAGGCTTATTAGGATTGTTTTACAGGGGTTAAAGTTTAAACCCGTTCGGGTTAACAATGGCGGGAATTTCGTCTAAGGCAATTAGCGGGATTGAGA
>CAYTQB010000165.1:0-3258 GCA_964439615.1 uncultured Ferruginibacter sp.
TGTCGGCAGGAACTTCTGATAAATACTGGTCAACCGTTGTTGCTTTTGATTGCATGGGATCATCATTTATTATTAACAGTTAAATAAGCTCCTGACACAAATATAAAAATCAAAGCCGTACAAACGATTGGTGGTAAAAATGTAAATACAGCCATGCCAATAAACATCGCTCCGAAGATCACCATTTCAATCAGCAATAATCCTTTCCAGAATTCTGCAGCAAGGTTTTTCTTTTTAAAATACCAGTTAATGAGCGCCCCTAACAAACAAATGAGTGTAAAACAAAGGCTTAACCCTGTAAACAAATCAGCAAAACTGGGATGAAAGCCCATACCGGAATCCGGTTTATAGTTATTCACCAGGTCAAGCAATTGTTTTTCAGTTTCATTCTTCGGTTCGGGTTTTACAAAAAAGCTTAAAGAATGAAATGCTGCAGTAAGTAACTGGGTAACGATAGTTCCCCATATCCAAAAGGAGAATTTTTTAAACATGGCAGTTAATTTTATACAGAAAGATAAATTAAAAACTGAGTATCCGGAAAAACTCCGGCCAGGGCCCCATCTCCTCTTTATATTGTTTGGCCATTACCCTTGTTGTTTGAGCAATATGGGTAAGATCATGTGCAACCCAAGTGGCTAATAAATTCCTTAAAGTCACATCTCCCAAAACCGGGTGCATTCCTTTTCTGTCCAGATCTGCATCAGTTAAATTCAATGACCTGAACCAAATCATGTTTTCTTTTCTTACAACAGCAAATTCATCCAGCAACTGCTGCAAAGATTTTTCTTTACTTTCCTCATACATGGCAACCCGGTTCCATCTTTCAAATGTTTTGGTATTGCCAAATTCAAGTATCATTTTTGCCCTGGCAGTCCAGTCAGTTTTTTCGCCGTGTATCAGATGCCCAACCACATCATAGGGAGAGAATGTTTCCGGCCCTTCATTAGGCATTATCCAGTCATCACTAAGCCCGGCAAGTAATGACTGAAGAACAGCTGGTGTTCTTTCCAGTATTTCATACGATCTTTCCAAACTGTATTTCATCAGGGTTGCTTTTTATAATAAAAATTTTGCTTTTTACCTGCCTCTGTGCCATCATCAATAAAAGCATGTAATGAATCTGTTGCTATGAATCTGTAAACAATGCGTTTGGGAAAATCGTGTTGAGGGTTTTCAAAAACGAACATATTGTCATCAGCCCTGGTGAGCTTGAATGCAATGGGTTGCTTATTATTCTGATCTTCCACTGTTGAGGTGTAGAATATACCATCCTCTGTATTGGTAAGTGCTACCCTTTCATTGATCATGGTATCTTTTCCTATAACCATATAACCCCGATTTTGAAGATGATGATCATTTACTTTCTTCCATTCTTCGCAAATGGCGCCACGTTTGGTAACCATCTTCCAGGTTCCTTCTAAAGCATATAATTTTTTAAAAGTCTTGCTATCATTCGAAATATAAAATGCCGATAAGCATAAAATGACAACAATGGCGATGATTGGTCTTTCCATTATTTTTTCTTTTTAGACGCTTTAGCTGTTTTATTATACTCCAGTGCAAGTTTTATCCAATACTCCAGTTTCTTTTTTGTATACAGCGCTTCTATATCAACAAACACATATCCTTTCATCACCTTCCCTGTAAAGTCCATCGGTTTACAACCTTCTTTCTCCATCACCTCATCGTATCTTCCCGGATCAAGCCTTACCATCAGCCTTTCTTTTTCTACACCCACACACATCTTATCATTCACCATAAAGCAAAGGCCGCCGAACATTTTTTTCTCTTCGGTTATTTTATGTGTAAGAGAAATGATCTCTCTTACACGGCCGGCCAGTTTTTCGTTATATGCCATAGAATGTTTTTTTTGTCACGGAAGCACGGAATATTAAAAAACTACTCTTTTAATATCCAGTTTTATTCTTCCGAAGTTTAATATGAGACCGACTTTACAGCCAGAGCATTTTAAGTAGTTAATAGTCTGGGCATAATCTTCGTCTGCAATTCCATCTTTTGCTTTTATTTCTAAAATTACTTTGTCAAACACCACAAAGTCTGCATAAAATTTATGAGGCAGTATTATCTCTTTATACTTTACCAGGTATTCTTTTTCCCGTTTATATAAAACATTTTTTCTTCTAAATTCATACTCAAATGCGTCTTTGTACACTATTTCCAGAAAACCAAACCCTAATGTTTTATGTATCTCAATACCGGCACCGATGATAAAATCTGTCTCCTCTTTTAATGGAAAATCTTCTATTCTGATGGATGTCGGCATAATTTATTATAATAAACAAGGAAAGTAATTGCCACGGAACCACGGAGATTTTTTCCGTGCCTCCGTGGCAATTAAGAATTAATCACATTCATCAGGCTTTCATCCCTATTTCGTAAATCAATACCTCCTTCCAGCAAAGATTTAAGATTCGCCAGGTAAAAGGTCCAGCCGGTTTTACAACCCAGGTGCCAGGTGCGTCTTCCTTCTTCATCATCCGGGATATTTTCCTGTACAAGTTCAACAATATTTTGCCCCAATTCTTCTTTAATCATAACTGTACAGTCTCCCGCTTTTCCAAAACTGAACTTAAAAAAGTCTTTTCCATTGCAGTCGAGGATACTTCCATATTCGGTTGTCTCATCGCTCCAGCCATGCCATCTCCATAAATAACTATCTCCTTTTTTCACGGGTTTATTGCCGGCTCTTAAACTTCCATCCGGGCTTTTATATTCACTCATCCTCAGGAACCAGTATTCTATTCCTTCCCGGGTTGCCCAGCACCAGTACAATTTTTCAACAGGTGCATTCACATTTATCCGTGTAACGAAACGACTCCAGTCATAGTTGCTCATAGCATGTTGCTTTGAAGTTTATTGAATGGGTGCTGCTTTATTGAAATTCTCTTCATTGGCATCTTTACCCGTGTCTGCATCCACCAGTATCTTCCAGACATTGTTTTCTTTTTGCAGTACAACAAAGAACCTTCCGTAGTATGACCGGGGCGATTTTCCTTCCTGCATTACTGTTCCTTTATAGTACCCGCTTTCCCAGGCTTTTATTCCGTTGCTGATCCTTTTATCAAACCTTAATTCAAACTGCCGCTTCATGTTTTTCCATGCCGGGTTTGAAGCGGTATCTGCCGGGAAATATTTTTCATAATCCTGCACAATACCACCATCGATCTGTACACGGGTGATATTTTTGCTATGCACACTTCTAAAACCTGCTTTGTTACCCGAAACAAAATGTTCAAC
>CAYTQB010000166.1:0-3212 GCA_964439615.1 uncultured Ferruginibacter sp.
AAAGAACAACCCTTTTGTCATTCGCCAGTTCATCCAGAAAAGAAAAATCATTTATTGGTGTATCGTCATTGAAACAATCAATCATCACAAAATTCAAATAACCGCTTTTTGATCCTGATTCAACATACCCTTTATCCGAAAAGATGGGAATGTATTTTTGTTTATCGGCAGCTTCTTCCCAGGTTGCAGGAAAAACAATAACTTTTAATGTACCGGGCAATTCAAAATCCAATAACTGGTTTCCGGTAAACATATAATCGGCAGCACTGTCACTGATATTCCATTTGTCTGTAGCTTCAACATATGTGTAACCTATGCTTTGCAGGTCCTCGTGTGTGATATTTCCGATCTTGCTCAGATCGGCAATTACAACGGGCACATGTTTGCCCCCGGTATTTTCCACTTCAAAGGTTTCCCTGCGATTGTATTCAAATGGAGAGTACGGAAGTTTATTAATGGTGGGCAGTTGGTAGTCAGTAGTTTGAAGTTTATAACCTGTGTAGCGCCTTACGATATCCTTACATACCGGGATCTCCAGTTCAGGATCCTCTGTAAGCGAAACTCTTATTGTATCACCAATACCATCTTCGAGCAGTGTACCAATACCAATGGCTGATTTTATCCTGCCGTCTTCACCATCTCCTGCTTCTGTTACACCCAAATGCAAAGGATAACATTCTCCAAATTCTTCCATCATATGATTAATGAGCAAACGATAAGCCTGCACCATCACCTGCGGATTGCTGCTCTTCATGCTCAATACTATATTGTGATAATCTTCAGCCCTTGCTATGCGTAAAAATTCCATGGCACTCTCCACCATCCCCATTGCTGTATCTCCATAGCGACTCATGATGCGGTCGCTCAGGCTTCCATGGTTGGTGCCGATACGCATGGCGGTTCCATGCTCTTTGCAAATTTTCACCAGTGGTGTAAACCGGTCTCTTATCCTATCGATCTCTTCTGCATACTCGGCATCTGTGTATTCTATCTGCTCAAATTTTTTCTTATCAACGTAGTTGCCTGGGTTCACCCTCACTTTTTCAACGATCCTTGCTGCAATTTCTGCGGCGTTGGGTGTAAAATGAATGTCGGCCACCAATGGGGTGTTATATCCTCTTCTTCTTAACTCATCTTTTATGTTTTGCAAATTCTCTGCTTCTTTTTTTGAAGGAGCGGTGATACGGACCAACTCGGCTCCCGCTTCAATACAACGGATGGATTGTTCAACCGTAGCCAGGGTATCCATGGTGTCGGTTGTGGTCATAGTTTGTACACGAATGGGATGGCCATTGCCAAGGAGCAGGTTGCCAATTTTAACTTCCTTTGTTTTAAGACGTTCGTATGATGTCAGTGACTCACTGTAGAATTGCATACTGCAAAGTTAACAATTGAAGATGGGAAAATTTATCCATTGAGTCTAATTTGGCATTTTTCACATATCCATTTTTTCTCCCTATCCACCTGACTCATTGTACCTGCCGCATCCGTCATCAGACATTCGGGATTATTTTTGCAGTGTGGCAAACCAAGGTTATGTCCAATTTCATGCAATACCACTTTAATTAGTCGTTCCCTGAACTGCTTTGCAGTAGTTGATTGCAATCTGAAAGTAGAAATGACACAAACATTACCGGGTTTAAGCCCTAATCCAAAAACTCCCCAGTCTTGTATATTACCACTTGTAGTGGAGATGTCTTTATCTGTAAGCCCTGCGATCGCTTCAACGCCACGGGAGATCAGTGTTTTTTCATAATCAAGTAAACTGTCTGCCCTGTAGCGGTTGCGTGGAGCATAAAAAGCAGACGGAGGAAGTACAACGGGCTCTAAAATGATTACACGGCAATTGTAAAATTGTTCTGTTTCCTTTTTAATAAAGCTGTTCAGAGAAGTATCAAAGCCTTTGTAAGGCTGAAGTGCTAATATAAAATCGGGTTTCCTTTTTTGGATTTCAGATTCTCTTTTTGGGGTTCTGTCGCAGCCACTGGAAAGGATAATCATTAGGCAAAGCTTGAGTATGCCCATCTGATATGTCATGGAAGATCTCAATATTCTACTTTATAAGCCATTTTCTCCGGTTGCTCAAGCATTTCTGTAAAAGTATTGGTAAAAGTTACCGATTTTTTATCCGTTGACAACAACGGGTTATTTCCCGAGTATGATTTGATTTGCGATGGAGCGGTGATAACCGTTTTATAAGTAGGCATCCCCATCATTGCCACCATCTGTTTCATCATTATCATTGATGAATCTGTGAGGAATGCATTTTTCACAGACTGGGGATCGGGTATACTGTTCTCTATTAACCCCGGCGTAGCTGTAAATTTATTAGGAACGGTATTTGGATTGAAGGCCTTTTGCATTTCATTGTCATCCCCCGTTTTATCAGCCGCCTCTTCCTCTTTACCTGATACTTTTTCAAAAGCCTTCATTTTGTTCAGAACGATCATAAAATTCTCCTTGATCTCAGCCAACTTATCGATAGATTTAAAAGGGCATGACATGATAATTTTCATTTCTGCATTTGCTTTGTCCAGCTTTATCCTGATGCTACCGTCTTTATATAATTCCTTTTCAGAAGCAGATAAGCTATCTGCTGAAGGCATCAGGTCCTTAAGATGGATAAGCGAATCCATGTTCTCCATTTTCTTGTCTGCATTATTTTCTGTTCCCATCATACTTAACATGGCGATCATTTTGCTCATATCCATTATACTTATGTATATGCCGCTGTTATCTTCATTAATAACAATATTCTCTTCCGTGTCCACACAGGAGCAGATGAACACAAGGGGTAATAAGGCAAAAAGTATTTTCAGGAACTTCATACGGGTGATTTTTTGCTGTAAAGATGTGGAATCTTTACCAATCCTTTTCCGGTTTTGCTAATGAAGAGGTATTCATCCTCCTCATTTTGTCTTGCAGGTTCTTTTCCTGCTGCAGCAGGGCTTTTAGTTTTTCTTCCGCATCCTGTTTACTAAGTTTGGATGGCTGGGGTTTAGGCTGCTCATTTTTTTCCTGCTCTTTTGGCTTTTGTTGTTCTTTCTTCTTTTTATCTTCTTTCGGTTTTTTCTTTTCGTTATCTTCTTTTTGTTGTTCCTGCTTTTGTTGCAGCAATGCTTTTTGCAGGTTCTGTCGGGCATCTTCATCCTGTGGGTTCAGCTTCAGTGCATTTTTATAGGCTGCAATACATTCAGGTAGTTTTTTATTGT
>CAYTQB010000167.1:0-1241 GCA_964439615.1 uncultured Ferruginibacter sp.
ACCCGAGTATCGCTGGTATAGAAAAAAAATCCCGACAAGTCGGGATGATTTTTTGAGCGGAAGACCGGGCTCGAACCGGCCACCCCGACCTTGGCAAGGTCGTGCTCTACCAAATGAGCTACTTCCGCAATAATGATAAGAACTTCGCTTATTTTTCGGAGGGCAAAAATAAGCGTTGCGCTGTTACTATAAAAATTTTATTTGTAAGAAGGGTTGTACAGGGTATTTGAAGGTACTTCCACTTTTGGCTTGCCCTTATAACGGTGCGTATATAAATTATAACAGCCTCCCAAAATAAAAGCAACCACTAAAAAAACCTGGCAAAACCAGATAAAACGTGAGGTAGATACCCAGTTATGGGTAAAATCCTTGTGACTGTTGTCTATAACTTCCTGGCTCATAGTATTATAGTTTGCTGTGCAAAAATAAGGGCTGAAACCCAAAAAATCTTATTTGTTACCCACAATTTCTGAAAAGGTTTTCTTCTTCTGTATAAAATAAGCCCAAACAACAGACCCTTTGTACCATCCAGCTATTTTACCATCCTTTTTCGCCGGGAATACCGAATGTTTTTGCTTACTCAATAACCAGTCAGCAAAATGCAGGTGAGCTTTGAGTATGGCTTTAAAATATCCTCCATCGCCTCCCAGTAAAGCCCGCCATGCAGCCAGGGCATCAAGGAATAGCCGGAAGGGTATCTTCCAGAGCGCTTCGGCAAAGGATAAATTTTTTGCCAGCATCACCAGGTTGTTACGAAAATTGAGAAAGGTTTTTTGGGTATTGCCTCTTTGTAATGTACCGCCGCCAACATGATACACAACCGATGCCGGTTGTGCAAAAATTTTATAGCCTGCCAGTTGCATACGCCAGCAAAGATCTATTTCCTCCTGGTGAGCAAAAAAGAATTCATCAAGTCCTTTCAGTTCATGGTAAACAGATGCCCTCACAAAAAAAGCAGCGCCACCTGCCCAAAAACATTGATGCACCCTGTCGTATTGCCCGGTATCCATTTCACACGAATCAAATACCCTTCCTCTTGAAAAAGGATAACCAAATTCATCCAGCCATCCGCCGCAAGCCCCGGCATATTCAAATTTAGTTTTATCATCAAAGGCCAGTATTTTGGGTTGGCAGGCTGCTATGGCCATGTCCGATTCCATTAACCCGATCACAGGCTCTATCCAATTGGGTGTAACTTCCACATCGCTGTTCAATAAAACATAATAATCGGCCTGTACCTG
>CAYTQB010000167.1:1341-3147 GCA_964439615.1 uncultured Ferruginibacter sp.
ATGTTTACTTCCTTATTCAACTGGCGTTCATTGCTGGCATTGGTTGCCATAGTTATTGTTACGGGAACAATATTCTATTCGCAATACATTGCAAGGAAACTGGCAGCGGATGAAAGAAAGAAAGTGAATGTGTGGGTGCAGTCGCTGAAGACGAGGGCTACCACAACAGATGTATCTGCACTCACCCTCACCACTACCATAACATCTGAGAATAACGATATCCCCATTATTGAAACAGATGAGCAGGGTAATCCTTCGGGGGAAACACTCAACCTTGATACTATTCTTATTAAGTCAGATACGAATTACCTGAGAAAAAAAATAGATCAGTTCAATAAAGAGAATGATCCTTTGTCTGTGGAGATCAGTAAGGATCCTCTCATCATTAATAAATATTATTATGGTGATTCACAGCTTTTGAAGGAAGTAAGGTATTATCCCATTATTCAACTCATCATTGTTGCCCTCTTCATCATCATTACTTTGATCGCCATCTACACCCGAAACAAATCAACACAAAACCAGGTTTGGGCAGGTATGGCTAAAGAAACGGCCCATCAATTGGGCACACCACTCACCTCATTACAGGGCTGGGTTGAGATGCTGAAAGAAACACCGGGCATGGAAAAGATCGTACCTGAAATGAGCAAGGATGTTGACCGCCTGAAATTAGTAAGTGAACGTTTTGGGAAAATAGGAAGCACACCACAGCTTGAGGAAAACAATATTGTTACCCAGGTGGAAAACATGGTTGCTTATGTTAAAAGAAGATCGCCGGACAGGGTTGGATTTACTATTGATACCCAGGGTGAAACAGAAATAAAAGTGATGAACAACGGGCCGCTGTTCGACTGGGTGATAGAGAATTTATTAAAGAATGGTTTGGATGCTATGGAAGGTAAGGGCAATATCAACGTCAGTATAAAAAATGAGACCACACAGGTAACTGTAGATGTTACCGATTCAGGAAAAGGCATTAGCAGACAAAACATTCCCAAAGTTTTTAAACCCGGTTTTACTACAAAGAAAAGAGGCTGGGGCCTTGGGTTAACTTTATGCAAACGTATCATTGAACAATACCATAAAGGTGAGTTATTTGTAAAACATTCTGAACCCGGAAAGGGAACTACGTTTAGAATTGTGTTGAAGAAATAATCCCCTTACATTTGCAAACTCTACTACATGCCCGGGTGGCGAAATTGGTAGACGCACCACCTTGAGGTGGTGGCACTGGAAACGGTGTGCTGGTTCGAATCCAGTCTCGGGCACAAAAGCCCTGACAGAAATGTCAGGGCTTTTTATTTTTAATTACCTTGTAAAAAAATTGTTTAATGGCTAATGAAATTAAATGCCCCAATTGCGGACACCAGTTTGAGCTGAATGAAAGCCTCAAAAATGAGGTGGAAAAAGAACTGCGTGGAAAAATGCTTGACTGGCAAAAGAAAAAGGAAGAGGAATTTGAAAATCAAAAAAAGATGATCGAAACGGCTGCACAGAAAAAAGCAGGCGATGAACAGGCAGCTAAATTAAAAATGCTTGAAGACGAAACTAAAATAAAAACACAGCAGCTGCAGGAATTGCAGAAAAAAGAGCTGGAACTCTTGCGGGATAAATCAGCATTGGAAGAAAAACAGAAGAACTTTGAACTGGAACTGGAAAAAAGATTTCTCGAAAAGAGAAAAGAGGTAGAAGACAGTGCCATTAAAAGAGAGCAGGAACTCTTCGACCTGAAAACCAAAGAATTCAAACTGCAGATGGAGCAGCAGCAAAAACTGATTGAGGAGCTGAAAAGAAAAAGTGAACAGG
>CAYTQB010000168.1:0-3128 GCA_964439615.1 uncultured Ferruginibacter sp.
AAGAAAAAACGGCACGCAGGTTCCTGGTTGCTGCCGGGTATTTTGATAAAGCCATTCATTTTAATTCAAATTATACCGAAGCTTATATTGAAAACGGTTTTGTCAACAAGGAAATGAGAAGAACAGATGCAGCCATGCAGAATTTTACAAAAGCGTATGAGCTTGATCCCGGAAATGATGTTGTACTTAAAGAATTAGCCGAACTGTATTATAGTTATCGTCAGTATCAAAAAGCTGTTGACTTTGCACAGAAATGTAAAGGCTGTGATAATAAAGAGAGGATAATTGCCATGTCGTATTTTGGAATGGAAGATTATGGCAAGGCTGAAAAGATATTATTAGAACTGGTTGCTAAAAATACAAATGATGCAGAAGTCATCTATACATTAGCAAGAACATACCTGGAGATGGGACTGGAAGGGAAAGCAATTCCTTATTTTGAAAAAGCGATACAGGCAGACAGGACAAAAAGCAAGTGGTTGTTTGAGCTGGGTTTAATGTATTATAACAATGATAATTACAAAAATGCAGTAGTGTATTTTAATAAAGCAGCAGAGCAAGGCTTTATCCGCAGTAACGATTTTAATGAGAATCTTGGTTTTGCTTATATGTACAGCAGGGATTTTGATAATGGCGAAAAATTATTGTCAGAGATCATGGCCCGTAAGCCAGGAGACAAGGAAATTATAAGAGACATTGCCCTTGCTTTTTACGATGGTAAAATGTACGACAAGTGTCTCGATTATTGCCAGAAATTATTGGAAATGGATAAGAACGATGGCAAGGCATTATACCAGGCAGGCCTTTGTTTTCAAAAGAAGGGACAAACACAAAGAGGGCAGCAGATGTGTGATAAAGCCATTGAAATGGATCCATCATTGAATAAACTACGTCAAAAAAATATGACCATGGGTGGTCTGTAAGATGTAACAAACTCTTTTGCGATTGATGTTTAGTTTGTAGGCAGCCGGGAGGAAACTCCCGGTTTTTTATTTTCTTTTCAAAAACACTTCTGCCATCATACACCGGGCACTTCCGCCGCCACAAGTTTCAATAGAAAGTAAAGAAGAATGAATGATACGATTGTATTTTTGAAGAGTATCTATTTGTTCAGCAGTTAAGGCTTGGTATGCTTGTGTTGACATTACTAATAGCAATTCACCATTAACATCTTTTAGCTGCAGCATATTACCTGCAAAGGAATTCAACTGGTCTTGGCTGATAGGGATGATCTCTTTATTTGTCCTTTCAAAGGATGCAATGGCATTTTTTCTTTCATCTTCACTAAGGATAGAATCGAGGCAAATAACCACGTAGTTGCCAGCCATACACATCATTACATTGGTATGGTAAATATCAACTCCTGAGCTGTCGGTTGACCTGAAAGTGACAGGCGTATAACCGGTGATCCTGCAAAACTCATCCACCAGTTTTTTTTCCGTTCTTGGAGAAAGGCAGGCGTACACAATTTTATTTTCCCTGTCCAGCACCATGCTTCCTGTTCCCTCCAGGAAAATATTTTCATCTTCATACTTACTTAAATCTATGATATCAGAAACGGTGAATTTGTTTTGGATGGCCTTCAGCACATGAGGTTTTCTTTCATTACGCCTGTTAGCTGCAAACATAGGGTAGAGGAATACAAGCCCCCCATCATGAAAAGATATCCAGTTGTTGGGAAATATGGAATCGGGAGTAGATGGCTCTACCGTATCTTCAACAACTGTAACGTCCACTTTATTCTTTCTGAGTACTTCAACAAAATCGTTGAATTCCTTCAAAGCATTTAGCTGGATATCACCTCCCGTATTTTTTTGAAAACTATTGTTAACAGCAGTTTCGGCATTGAAACCAAAATTTACCGGCTGTATCATTAATAGATGCGATGTGTTCTGCATGATCAGTGCCCTTTTGCAAAATTCTTTTCTCCGGCTTTAACCGGAACAGCTAAATTATTCTCTTTGGGTGGAATGGGGCATTTATAACCCGGCGAGTAAGCACAGTAGGGATTATATGCTTTATTGAAATCCAGTTTCAGTGTATTGTTTTGTATATCCTGTTTATAAAATTCCAGGTAACGGCCGCTGCCATAGCTCTCATCGCCGGTAGTGATATCGGTAAAAGGTACAAACAAATAATTTTTATATTGTTCGGTCTGCATCAGGTCCCTGCTTTGGTAAACAAACAAATGGCAGGCTATGCCGGATAATTTAAAATCCAGCCGGCCGTATTTAAAATAGTGTTTTAATGTGTTGGCCGATGTCTTCATGGTAAATCCTGTAGTATCTGTTATTCTTTCAAAATTACAAGCAACATAATACTCCTTATCAACCGGAAAAAAACGAAAATACTTTTTGTCGGCCTTTTTTACCACTTCGTGTTCAGTAACATATTTTTTCTGGTAGGCCTGGATTGATTTCGTATAAAAATCTTTCTGAGAAAAAACAGTATTGCATAAAATAACAGCTAATGAAAGAAGAAATATTTTTTTCATAACATCAGTGAAATCTGAGAAATCATTAAAATCAGTGATCAGTTCATCATCAATACATTCACACTTCTTTGCAAAATATTAAAGGCGATTTCAGCCATCAGGTTCTCTTTGTCAAGTGTCGGGTTCACTTCGGTAATCTCAAAACAACATATTTTGCGGTTCTGCATAAATTTACTGATCAGGTCTTCCACTTCTCTTTCCCTTAACCCATTGCTTACCGGGGTTCCGGTTCCCCTAGAAATGGAAGCATCGAGGCTGTCCACATCAAAACTTACATAGATATCGGTGCAATCGCTTAAATAGCGCAACACTTTACGACAAACATTTTCAGCGCCGGTACGCCTTACTTCGGATGTAGTGATCACTTTCATCCCATGTTTATCAATCAGGTGCTTTTCTTCTTTTTCAAAATCACGTAAAGAAATAAATACCACGTCTTCAGGTAATACCTTTTGGTGGATCTTTCCTATGCTTTTCAGTTGTTCCCACTGTTTGGCGGTCTTTTCATCCAGGTCATGCACTTTTGATTCTTTATTGTCTTCTGCAATTGATGCTGCTAGTGGCATGCCATGCATATTACCTGATGGGGTAGTGTAGGGTGTATGCAGGTCGGCATGTGCATCTATCCATATTA
>CAYTQB010000169.1:0-3061 GCA_964439615.1 uncultured Ferruginibacter sp.
TGCCCCTGATGTTTTTCACTTTTGGAATGCCTTGCAAATTGCTTACCAGCGGATAGGTAACCTGGTCTTCCATGATCTGAGGGCCACGGCCCATCCATTCGGTAAAGACGATCACCTGGTTTTCGCTGAGATCAGGGATTGCATCAATGGGGTTTTTCTTGATGTTTATTATACCCCAGGTAAACAATCCTGCTGCAATCAGCAAAACGATGTACCGGTTTTTTAATGACCAGGAAATTAATTTAGGAATCATAATGATTTTTTTTGGCCTCACCCTCGTTCTCCCGATAAAATCGGGAGAGGCCGGACAGGCGTTTATAATCTTTCAATCATACTAACGTATCAACATGGAAGCATGACTCAACATTTATTTCATCATTTCTTCTACACTACCGCAGGTCATCATCTTATCTCCAAAATAGGGATTGCGAATTTCCTTTGTTTCACTCAGCCACATGGCTCCTTTGTTATCCTGTGCCATTGGGCAATGATCATGATACAAAGCCATACCTGCACCAAATGCTTTTACCATATCGTACATATCTTTACTCATCATGACAAAATGCTCCCGCTGATGTTCAATTTTATTTTTCGAAATGTGTTCTGCATGTTCTTTCAGGTCGGCTTCAATATCATCATATACTTTTTTCTGGTCGGCACTCAATAGTGATTTATCAAACCCCTTCATAACATCAACCATTTTTCCTGAGGCTGCAGCCGCTTCAGTTTCATTTTCGTTAGCCAGCGCATTTTTAACCGCCAGGTAATCTGCCACCATTGATTTCATAAAGGTTGAAACAGCGGGATCAACAGTGGCGAATGTGGTTGCTACCATTTTCACATTGGCATCTGCCATTGTATTGTCTTTCATGGGCATGGGCATACTGTCATGGTTCATACCCGTGCTGTTGTCTTTTGCAGAATTGTTGCTGTTGCAGGAAACCACGGCTATAGCAACGATTACTGTTAGTGAAAGAATTATCTTTTTCATTTGTATATTTTTTAGTTGATTAATGTTTGTGATTGGAATGATCGTCTTTTTGTTCCTTTAATGCCATGCCGCATTTTGGGCAGTTACCGGGCTTATCATAAGTTTTATCCCCTTCGCATTTCATGGGGCAGCTATAAACTGCAACAGCAGGTACTTTTTCCTTCAGCGCCATACCGCATTTTGTACATTTGCCAGGTTTGTCACTTGTAACATCCGGATGCATGAGACAGGTATAGGTTTTCATCACTTCCATTTTCATTTGTTCTTTTTTGGATTTGGTTAAATCCATACCGCATTTGGGGCATTTGCCGGCTTTATCATAGGTCTTATCACCTTCACATTTCATGGGGCAACTGTATTTCATCTGCTCCATTTTTTGTTTAGGTGCTTTTGATTTTTGTTTGGTACTGTCCTGTGCAAACAGCGAAACAGAAACGATGGTTAACGCCGCCATCATCAGCATTTTAATTGCTTTCATTTTAATTTGATTTAATTGTAAAAAATTGCAGAATACATGGCATAGGCAAATGCCAATAGCCCGGCAAATCAATTGCCTGGCTCAACAAGTGGGAACTGTATTAAATACGGAAAACGCAGTTGCGAATGTAAACGGGAACGCCTTGCGTTCGGGGAGGAGCATTGCTGTTAGGGCTTTCTTCAGTTAAAGAAGGAAATGCTATTTCGGGTAATTGAATATAGGCAGACGGTAAAGCTGTTGCCATTAACTGCATCAATTGCAGGTTACTCTCGGTTACCTTTTGTGCTGAATCATCTTTTAAAAATTTGTGTTCATCCTTGCAGCAGCCGTTATCTTTTGACTCGGTTTTCTCCATGCCGCAGTTACCGCAGGTTTTGGAATTTTGATGTCCCAAACCCCAATCGGCCAGCTTGCCCATGCAATAATGCATGTGTATCGTGGCTCCTGAAGAAGTACCCAGATACAAAACGGCTAATATGGCGGTGATGAACTTTTTCATGTTTTAAACTGCTACAAAAGTATAACAATTTTTTTGAGGATTCTTACATAATTCTGCTAACTATTTATACTTAAATGACTTAAACCCTATTTACAACAGTCTTTTTTGCGTACAAAAAGGAATTTAAAAGCTTTCCAGAAAAACTGCCCTATTGATCTAAATAGTATCATAATAACATCGTTAACAGCATGGCCGCACTCATTCCAATCATCAGTGCATCTTCAATAATTGTAATGGTGCTCATGGGTAAATTAAATACATCGCCCAGGCAGGCACATTTTATTTTACGCTTATTGAAAACACTTTGCAGCACACCAATTATACTTACTGACATTACAATAAAGGTAATACTATTGGTTAGTATGGGATTGAAACCGGTAAGGAATGCAATTCCCAGGGCCAGCTCAATGAAGGCATAAACATACCCCCAACTGTTCCATTTTTTTGCAATCACATCATACATCGAGTAACTCTCCGCAAAGCCTTTCAGGTTAAGCAATTTGAAAAATGAAAAAACCAAAAAGAACCCGGCCATAAAATTACTCATCCAGCGCATCCATACAAAATCACCAACTACCCATTCGTTCAGCATGGTTATACCGGTAATAAATGCAAATATTAACAGAATGGGTTTGTAAGTTGCTAACCAGGTACTGGTTTCTTCAACTTCTTCTGTATTAACTGGCAGGTGCTGTTGATTGTTATCTGTTAATTGATATTTCGGATAGTCTTTCAATGCTTCCTGTAAAATGGCTGTTGCGATGTGCTTATCCATTTTGATAGTTGCTTCACCTTTGGCAAGATCAATATTTACATCACTTACTGCATCTACTTTTGATAAAAGGTTTTGCACTTTTGCCTGGCAACCGGTGCAGGTCATTCCGGAAACTTTATAGGTATGTGTCATGTCTGTTAATTTCATGACACAAAGTTCCTTCAAACGGGAAGTAGTATTGTTACAGAATTATGGATATGATTTATACCTAAACGGCTTTTTTTTGAAAGCTGCAAAAAGTAAATGACTGCGAAGTATTAAAAGGCGTTTGATGTATTTCCTCAATACATTTTATTTTTTTGAAATTTCGGGAAAGCG
>CAYTQB010000170.1:0-3046 GCA_964439615.1 uncultured Ferruginibacter sp.
TGCCGCCAACCGTATCCACAAATTGTTTTACATTTTTATCCTTTTTATCACCTTCAACCTGCTCCAACTGGCCCAACAGTTTCAGCATCGGGTCAAGTTCTCTTTTCTTTCTTTCCTTGATAATTTGTGTAGCTACTTTCCAGATATCTTTTTCGGCGCTGAAGAATTCTTTTCGTTCGCCGGATATCAGCACCCTGTCAACCAATCCCCAGGAGATGAGGTCACGGGTATTCATATTCACATTGCCCCGGCTGATGTTCAGTTGCTCCATGATATCATCCTGTGTAAGCGGATCGGCGCTTACCAGCAATAAAGCATGTATTTGTGCCATGGTTCGGTTAATACCCCAATGCGTTCCAAAGGCGCCCCAACTGCTGATGAACTGTGCTTTTGCTTCAGAAAGTTTCATGATGATCGGTTTGTATTGTAAAGATAATATAATTTTCGAATTTTCAATATTTATTGAAAATTAATTTTTATCTGAACTCTCAAACTCATCAAGTTCCTTAAATTCCGAGGTTGCCTTTCGGAGTTTTTTTAGAGTTGTAAAGGAGAAGTATATTTCATTTAGTAAAAAACTAAATCGAGTAGTATATTTCAAAATATTGAGTTGCAAAGCACATAAAAATATATGTATCACTTCAATAATAATTGGAGAAAGTACCAGTATAAGTGACCAAAATACTAAGATATTTCTATCTCCCTCAACTCGAAAGGAACTGAAAATGGTAATGGGCATTAATGGGAAAAAAGAAATTTGTTCTATAAATTTAGTGGGTATAATTATCAAAGAAAAAATTAAAATAATGCTTCCAAAAAAAGATCGAAGACTTCCCCATGTAACCTTATGCTTTGATGTACGAAAGGAGCATATTAAGTAGTAAAAGGCAATAATCGTAGAAATGAAGTTTATTATCATCAAATGTTGATCATCAACAACCACATCTAAAAGCCCTGACAGCATTAAATATGTTAGAGATAATAGACCAAAATAAATATAGGAGGTTTTTAAAAGTTTAAAGAGTTTGTCTTCTACAAACCTAGATTTACCCCTATCAATTGATTTCAAGAAAGCCTTGCTTAAGTAGCCAAGTAGAAACAATTTTTTCTTCCCTGACTTTCCTTTTAAATATGTGCTATACCGTTTGCATTCTGAATGATTCGTAATTAAAGAAGCCACGTGAGCATTAACATTCAAGAAATTTCTAAGTTTTTCACTAAATGCAAGCAAAATATGGTATCCGAAAAATATTTCAAATACAGAACTAAAGTTTTGGAGATTTAGGTCACTCATCAAAAATTTATTACACTATATTGAACTAGCATTCACTTGCATAATGTCAAAATAATTAATAAGTTTTTTTGAGGTTTCTGGGTCATCGAAATTACATACAGCTTGAAATTGTTTTGTATCTGTTTCAAATCTATACATTCGATCATCTCCAACAGTAAAATGAAATGATCGCTTACTTTTAAAAATGCCAGAGTTTGAATTAAGAAGCGAAACTGTAACCCTTTCTGGGTGCAAGTTTTGTAGTTGCTTTATTGTTTTGAAACCAATAGAATCATCCTTTGGGGATTCCTCTAGAATAACATCAACCTTCAGATCAAGGGAATTTTCAAACGAAAACTCTAAACTCTTTTTCCAAATAGAAACTCCTGAAACTTCACCATTAAAGCATCCAGCAAAAATTTTGATTGATTTTTCAGAGTTTAAGAATATGTTCGACATTACAACTGCTGCATGTAAATTCCCGGTATTTTTAAATGAAATACCAATATTTTTACTCACAAGAGTGTCAATTTCATCGCAATAATCTAGAATCTTTTCTTTTTCCCCTTCTCCCATTGTCAACAATTCTTGAAACTCGTTTTTCAAATCAAATTTACTTTTAACTTCAGACATAATAAACGAATTTAATATTATAAATAATTTCTACTGTTAAAGTACGCTTTTTAATCACTGAAATTGCTTAAAAAGGCACAATTAACATAGAAAAAGCCTCTGACCCTTACAATAAAATTGTAATAGGGTTTTCCAGGTATTTCTTCAATGTTTGCAGGAAGGCAGCTCCCACAGCGCCATCCACGGTACGGTGGTCGCAACTGAGAGTGAGTTTCATTATATTGATAACCCCAAACCCATCATTTTTCTTTACGACCACTTCTTTGATCCTGCCCACAGCCAGGATCGCACTATCAGGAGGGTTAATGATAGCTGTGAATTCTTCAATATCCATCATACCCAGGTTGGAGATGGTGAAAGTATTTCCACTGAATTCAACGGGTTGCAGTTTTTTATCTTTTGCTTTACCATACAGCTCTTTTGCTTCGGCAGCAATTTGTAATAATGTTTTTTGATCTGCAAAGCGTATCACCGGTACAATCAACCCTTCGGGTGTGGCAACTGCGCTGCCGATATGAATATGATGGTTCTGGCGGATGAAATCCGTCATCCAGCTACTATTAACGGCAGGATGCTGGTGCAGCGACAAGGCCACAGCTTTAATAATAAAATCGTTGAAAGATATTTTAACCGGGCTTAGTTCATTTAACTGGGTTCGTACGCTGATCGCATTATCCATGTTAATTTCCATGGTGAGATAAAAATGCGGCGCACTGAATTTACTTTCGCCCAACCTGCGTGCAATGGTCTTGCGCATTTGTGTAAGCGGAATATCGGTATGACCTTCCTGCCCGCTTGCAGTAAACACGGGTACTGTTACAGCCGGAGCTGCTTTTGCTGCAGGTGCAGCAGAAGGAATATAGTTGTCAATATCTTTTTTGGTAACTCTGCCACCATCGCCGCTGCCACTTATTGTATTGATATCAATTCCTTTATCTGCAGCCAGTTTTTTTGCTAATGGTGATGCTTTTACACGGCCGTTGGTAGTTGGTTGTTGATCGTTGGTCGTTGTCAGTTGCTGACCGGCGATTGCTACCGGTCCGTTTACGGGCAACGGTCCACCAGCAACGGCCAACTTATTTGCCCCGGATTTTTCTGCAGCCACATACCCACTCACATCTGTGCCTGCTTTACCTACAA
>CAYTQB010000171.1:0-3013 GCA_964439615.1 uncultured Ferruginibacter sp.
TTACAGATGCAGTGATCAAAGAAAGGATCAAATTATTGGCCGTTGCAGGGGCCGGAGTGATGACCGATGCGGTATCTTCAGTTGATGATCCGGGAAGGGAAGCGGAATCTGATTCCAGATAATAAAGAATTAACAGGGCATGAAACAATTCATGCCTTTTGTTTTTATAAAGGGTTTAACTTTAAACCATGGCAAAATATTCAATGATCTTCACTAAAATTTACCTGTTTATACTATTTTGCCTGGTACTATCATGCTCTTCCTCAAAAAATAATATTTCAATGAATACCGAGCTTCAAAAGCCCCCCTTGGGGGGTTGGGGGGCCTTTGATAAACAAGGACACCGTGGTTGCCGTGGACTGATGCCGGAAAACAGTATTCCTGCCATGCTTAAGGCACTTGACCTGGGAGTAACCACGCTGGAAATGGATATCTGCATCAGCAAAGACAAAAAAGTCTTTCTCTCTCATGAACCTTTTTTCAACCACGAAATAACCACCAAACCCGACGGAAGTTTTATCGCTGAAAAAGAAGAACGGAGCTATAACATGTACCAGATGAATTATGATTCTATCTCAAAATATGATGTTGGAATGAAGCCGCATCCCCGTTTTCCGCAGCAGGAAAAGCTGAAAGTAGCAAAACCTCTGTTAGCCGATGTATTTAACGCAGTAAAAAAAGATATGATGACAAGGAGGAGGCCATTCCCCTATTATAATATCGAAACCAAAACAATGCCGGTAACAGATAACATTTATCATCCTACTCCTGCTGAGTTTGTGGATTTATTGATGGCTGTTATCAAAGAGCATCAAATGGAAGAACAGGTAATCATCCAGTCATTCGATCTCAGGACATTGCAATACCTTCATAAAAATTATCCTCAACTAAAAACAGCCGTACTCATTGAAAGTTATGACAGCAAAGGATTTGATGACCAGTTAAAAACATTGGGGTTTACACCTGATATCTACAGTCCTGCCTATAAACTTGTGACAAAAGAGTTGATCACAAAATGTCACCAACAGAATATCAAAGTCATACCCTGGACCATTAATACGAAAGAAGAAATAGAGAAATATAAAGAAATGGGTGTAGATGGTATCATTACGGATTACCCAAACCTGTTCAATGAGTAATACCGAGCCAGGTCTTAGCATTTTTAAACAATAACTTTTCTTTTACAGGATCGGTAAAATTCATGTCTTCTATCAGTTTTCCAGGATGATGTTCTCCCAGGGGAAAAGGGTAATCACTGCCAAGGCAAATTTTGTCTTCTCCGATCACATCCAAAATATATTGCATGGCCTTAGTATCATGTACCAGGCTATCGATCCAGAATTTTCCGATATAATCTCTGGGGTTGATAGGGTTATCAATAGCAACTAGGTCGGGGCGAACATGAAAACCATGTTCTATTCTACCAATGGTAATGGGAAATGAACCACCTCCATGAGCAAAAGCAACCTTTAGCTTCGGGAATTTTTTGAACACGCCTCCAAATATCATCGAGCAGATAGCACGGGATGTTTCTCCCGGCATACCTACCAGCCAGGGCAGCCAGTATTTCTGCATCTGCTGCTCTCCCATCATTTCCCATGGATGTACAAATAAGGCACAGCCAAGTTTTTCGGCTGCCTCATAAAATGGGAAGAACTGTTCATCACTCAGGTTAACACCATTGATATTACTGCCGATCTCCAGTCCGGGCATTTTTAATTCTGTAACGCAACGCACCATCTCTTCTACTGCAAAGTCAATATCCTGTAATGGAACAGTTCCAATACCAATAAATCTTTTAGGATCCTTGCCTACTGTTTCTGCAATATGATCATTGAAAAAACGTGAGGTCTCCAATCCGTCTTTTGCCTTTGCCCAATAATTAAAAAGAACGGGGATAGTTGAAAGTACCTGTACAGTAACATTGGTTTCATCCATTTCTTTCAGCCTCACTCCTGCATCAAAACAATTATCATCCACTTCCCTGAAGAGTTTGTCGCCCTTCATCATACAGGCTTTGCAATTGCGGTGTTCAAGATGAATAAATTCTCCATAGCCGAATTTCTGCACCCAGTTGGGCATTTTGTCGGGCATGATGTGTGTGTGGATGTCAATTTTCATTTTAAACCAGAACGCAGATTTTCATGATGCTCAGGATTTATTAAGATTTTTAAATTCAGAAGAAAACACTTTTCTTTTAAAATCCGGCTTCTTTCCAAAATTCAGCAACAATCCCACTTCAATATCTGTTGCCCGAAGATAGTTAGTTATTTGTGCTTCATGCTCATCACAAATTGCTTCAGCAGCTTTTATCTCAACAATGACGCAGTTATTAACAATGATATCTGCGATGTAAAATCCAACTTTGATGTTATTATAATAAACATGAATAGGACTTTGGGAAATACATTCAAGGTCAAATTTTTCTAATTCAATCAATAAAGAGTTTTCATACACTTTCTCCAAAAAGCCATATCCTAATTGATTATAGACATTGTAATAGGCTTTTATTATTAATGCTGTTATATCCGAATGTTTATAATTATCCATTATAAATCATATTAGATCATCATAACCATAAAAATCAGCGTTCCGTTCTATCCTTTTTTAACAGGGGGGCTCATTATCGAACCGCATTTACTGCAGGTACGTTTCTGTTCATCATTATAAAAGCTTTCCATTACCGGCGGCAGTTGTTTTACTATATCGGTGATCACTTTATACTCTTCGTATATTTTATTGCCGCAGTTCTCGCAATACCATAAAAAACCGTCTTCCTCATCCTCTCTCACTTTTTCAATTACCAGCCCCACCGTATTTGGACCACGTTGTGGCGAATGTGGGGTTTTTGGCGGCAGCAAAAACATATCTCCTTCATTGATGGGAATATCTTTTGCAACCCCTTCATCAATAATTTTCAAAACAATATTCCCCTCCACCTGGTAATATAATTCTTCACTTTCATTATAATGGTAATCTTTACGGGAATTGGGGCCGCCAACCACCATTACAA
>CAYTQB010000172.1:0-1728 GCA_964439615.1 uncultured Ferruginibacter sp.
CCTTCCGGTCAAAATCAACCAGGTCATCGGCGTTGTATGAATTTTCTAAAGAGAGCATTGGAACCAGGTGCTGCACTTTGGGAAAATCCTTTATCAATCCCTTGCCAACCCTTTGTGTAGGCGAATCTATAGTAACCGACTTCGGATTTTCCTTTTCGTAATGCTCCAGTAATTTGAATAACGAATCATACTCAAAATCGCTGATCAATGGATCGTTCTGAACATAGTAACGGTATTCATGAAAGCGAAGGAGATCACGGAGGGTTTCAACCTTACCGTTCATTTTTTTGGAGGCAAGCCATTGTGCAGTTTCTTTTTGTAATTGTTTTGTCTTTTCTGCTGTGTACATAAAATAAATATCATGCTAAAGATAAAAATTAATTCAAACCCGGTAGTAACACACGATCAAAGCTGTTTCAGTTGCATGAGGTGCTTCTGTAACACAATTTTCAGTTGTCTTTTTACGATAGAACCCATGCTGAGGCACCTGGAAAAATATTGGGTGTTGAAATGTGCATTCAGTTCATCTTTCAGCATTTTGATCTTGTAGCTGTCGGATATCTCGTCTTTGTTCATGATATTAAGCAGCTCCATCAGTTGTTTGCGGCTGGCAAACACACGATGGGCCATAGCTGTGCGTTCTTCGGCCTGGTATTGTTCTATCACTTCGGGGCTTAATGTTTTCAATACCAGCTGCACATACTCATAATTTTCTTTATAAAACTGGGGGAGGTATAAATTTTTCTTCCCTTCATAACACTGCTGGTCAAAATCTATGGCTCGCATGCGGTATTGATAATCCTCAATATCAGGTGTAATGTCAATAACATAATTGTAACTACGCATATCTCCGAGCAACCGGGCAAAACAACGCTCATTGAATTTTACAAACTCCTTTGCAATGCGAATCTTATTTGTTTCAGGCTCATTCAGGTATTCATCAAGGAAAACATCACCTGGGATGCCGGGTATATGTTCTTCCACCAGTGTGTTTTTGTGGTACAGGAAAGTAATACGGTTGGGACTGAGCAGGTGTTCCAGCTCCAGGCCGTAAATACGGGATGCATCTGATGTCTTAATATAGTAATGATCGTAGTTGTCGTTGATGCGATTGATGATTCGGATACGAAAGGGTATACTATTGCCAAACTCACAAAAATCTATCCGTTCCACATCAAGGTGTTTGCTAAAACTCATATTGCCTTCCGTTTTTAAGGCGGCATAGGTTTTTACCAGCCCTTCTTTTAAGAACTCCATTTCTTTCAGGTCATACACAGCCGTTTCCCAGTGGGTGAGTTTTCCTTTTTTATTTCTTAGTGCGGTTGTGTGCCTGTAGTTCAGCAGGTCTTTATAAGCGACGGGCAATTCAATATCACGGCCATACTGGTGCAGGTATTTCTGTAGCCGGTCATTCACCGGGAACAGGTCCTTTTTCATCATGGGCTTGTCCAGCTCATTGTTTACTTTGGCATTGGCGATCTTGTCAAACTGCATGTTGTAAAGATACGTTTGAAAACCTCACCCCCAACCCCTGCTGGTGCAGCAGGTACCCACTTCGGTCATTCGGTTTAGTAAAAGGTGGTGCCATCAACTCATTTATCCTATTTTTGAAAAACAATTAACTACTATGTCAGCAAAAAGACTCTTCATCAACTGTTTCCTGCCTATTGCCTGTTGCCTGTTATTTCTTTCTTCCTGTAAGTTTCGTCAAAAGGCGGATATGATCAT
>CAYTQB010000172.1:1828-2983 GCA_964439615.1 uncultured Ferruginibacter sp.
TTTGCAAAAGGAAAAATAAAAACAGACCGGTTAACGCTTAGTGGTTTTAAAGTATATGCCGATGGCGCCCTGGGTTCAAGAGGAGCATGTTTGCTTCAGCCATATAGCGATAAACCCGGCTGGCAGGGTTTTTTACTGAGCCCGCAACCGCATTTTGATTCGGTGGCCAATATCATTTATCAAAAGGGATGGCAGATGTGTACCCATGCTATTGGCGACAGCGGCAACAGGACGATCCTGAATATCTATGCCAAATATCTGAAAGGAAAGAATGACCTGCGCTGGCGCATTGAACATGCACAGGTGGTGAATCAAAATGATTTCAAACTGTTTGGAGAGTATAATATAATTCCCTCGGTGCAGCCAACACACGGTACATCTGATATGTACTGGGCCGGCGACAGGTTAGGAAACGAAAGGGTGAAAGGGGCATATGCTTACCAGCAATTGTTGAAAGAAAATGACTGGATGCCATTGGGCACCGATTTTCCTGTAGAGGACATCAGCACCTTCAAAACATTTTTTGCTGCCGTGGTGCGGCAGGATGCAAAAGGGTTTCCGGCCGGCGGTTACCAAATGGAGAATGCGTTGACAAGAGAACAAACCATCCGTGGCATGACCATCTGGGCGGCCAAAGCTGCTTTTGAAGAAAAACAAAAGGGAAGTTTGGAAAATGGAAAGTTCGCCGACTTCATCATCCTGGATACCGACCTGATGAATTGTCCCACGACAGATATTTTAAAAACAAAAGTGCTGGCAACGTATAGTGCTGGTAAAAAGGTTTATGGAAAATAAGATAAAACTGTACGGGCTTAAATCAACATAGAATCTTTGACCATAAGAGTAGTATTACAAAAACTGAAGTTACAGTAGTGCAAAAGTTGAGTGAAGCTGTGCCCGAAATCGGGCTGTACATCGATTTCAGGTGTCATTTTTTGTTACTTTTTTGGACAAGCAAAAAAGTAAATAAAAAACTATTTATACATTCACAATGCCGTTCTTAATGGCATACATCACCAGTCCCACCCTTGTCTTTACGTGCAGTTTTTCAAACAGTGCATCCCGGTAACCATCAATGGTGCGTGGGCTTACAAACATTTTGTCGGCAATTTCTTTATAGGTGAGTTCAGTGCAGGTATATTTCAGAAAATCGGT
>CAYTQB010000173.1:0-2961 GCA_964439615.1 uncultured Ferruginibacter sp.
ATACAGCATTGTAAAGATGGACGAATACGAGGCTTTAAAATCAGCGATAGAGCAACATTTACAAAGCATCCTGCAAACCATCAGAGACTACATCAGTAAAAGATAGTAAGTGGTTCAGTAGTTCAGTAGTGGTTCACTACGGCAAATGAACCACTCAAACCCAAGCTGCATAAGGATTTACTTCCAGTGGTTCAGTAGTTCACTGAAAAAGACTATTAGCAAAAATTATTTTTATGAAAAAGAAACCCATTGCACTGCACAGTGCGGAGTACAAACTATTGCTTCAATGTTTTACAGAATGGTTACAGCTTTTAAATTACTCACCGTTGAGCATACCAGGACTGACAACAGCTTTAAAAGATTTTTTGCAGTATCAGGAAGCAACAGGAAAATTATTACTGGAGCAATTAACGGCAACCGATGCCAATCATTTTATAGAATACCTGCAAACAAAAACCGGTGAACGGACAAAGAAACAGTTGAGCAATAACCATATCAACAAATACATACAGTCATTAAAACTTTTTAGCAGGCACATCAGGGAAACCGGCAGAAGCATTGTAGCATTTACATTAGACAGGCTGGAAGAAGAAAAAAACAAACCGGTGTGGTTAACCAAGAATGAAATACAACAACTCTACGAAGCCATTACAGACAGTGTTTTAGGAATCAGGGATAGAGCCATGTTAGCGATTTTTTACGGTTGTGGATTACGATTAAATGAAGGCGCCAGTTTAGAATTAAACGACATCAACCCAAATGCAAAAGTATTGCATGTAAGAAAGGGCAAGCATTACAAAGAAAGGTTTGTACCGATAGCAGAAAAGAACTTTGAAGAAATAAAACTGTACATGGACTATGCAAGAAAAGAATTACTGCAGGGCAATCAATCCACTTATTTTTTTATCGGGGCGAATGCAGGAAAGCAAATGAACAAGCAAAGTTTATACATCCGTATTAAAAAGTTAGTGAGCAAAGCAAGGATTAAAAAGAAAGTCGGTACACATACTTTACGGCACTCCATAGCAACACATCTTTTACAAAGCGGCATGAAGCTGGAAAGAATACAGCAGTTTTTAGGACATGCAGGATTAGACAGCACACAAATTTATACTCACTTACAAAATGAAGCAACATGACATTTACAGAATACTTACAAGCCAAAAAATTTACAGTAGTTACCGTTAATGCTTACAGCAAATACATTGAACGGTTTTTAACCTGGTTAGTGGATGAAGAACTGAAAGCAGAGAGTTTTATCTACAATGATTTATTAGAGTTCATGCGGTATTGCCAGAACAGGGGCGTAACAAAACATAGTGTTCACATGATACTTTGCATTGTTCGTCATTATTGCAATTACTTAATCATTGAAAAGAAAAGAACAGATAACCCGGCAGCAGGAGTTTTTATAAAAGGATTAGTAAGAAAGTTGCCCACGAACTTATTAAGTATGGAAGATATGGAAGAACTCTATAAACAATACAGCGTTCAGTTGAATGTTGACAGCAGTAAGAAAATAATGTTGGGCTTAATGGTTTATCAGGGCTTAACCGTCAGCGAAATTATGAAGCTGCAGAGCCATCACATTAAAATGAAGGATGGAAAGATTTTTATCAAAGGAACGAAACGAACCAATGAAAGGTTATTAGAATTAAAAGCTTTGCAAATAACTGAACTCCAAAATTATCTCAATGCAAACAAGTTTAAAGAAGGTGCATTATTTATTGAAGTGATAAAAAAAGAAGTGAGTGAAAGAAATATCAACAACCGGATACAGTATATGTTTAACCAACTCAAACAACTCAACCCAAAAGTGAAAAGTGCCAAACAAATCCGGAGCAGTGTAATTACAGAATGGTTACGAAAAAATAATTTACGACAGGTTCAATACATGGCTGGTCATAAATATGTGAGTTCAACAGAACGATACCAATGCAACAACCTGGATGATTTACAAAATGAATTGCAGCAACATCATCCAATGAAATAAACCCCTTCCCCTGCCTTGTAAAAAAATAGGAATTGATTACCCACCCGCCAACGCTTCGGCCACCGCAGACCAGGCAGACCAGTGCCCCCGTTTTTTTCTGTCATGCTTTTTGTGTTGTATGTATGCCAACACACACCAGGCACATTATTTTTTTCAATTGAAATCATAGTTGATGAAAAGCCAATTGAAAAAAATAAAGAGCCTGAGCCAACGCAAATACATACAAAACAAAAAGACGGGCTGCACCCAAAGCCACACAGCAGCCCTCATGCCAGAAAAAAACGGGGGAAGCTATTTAACATAATGCCCCGGACTATTATAGTATTTTTTGCCAACACACAGAAGCCATGAGAAAAAAAATCCTATAATATGCATTATGTGTAAATAGCCACTGGCTGCCTGCCTGCGGATGACCGGCCATCACACACCCACCCGATGAAAAGCGGTAGCTATTTTTTACAAGGCAGGGGAAGGGAGAGCGGTGTGGTAAACCACGAATTTATTTTTATGCCATCTCACTCCGTTCAGTCAATGGCAAAGCCTACCGGCAGTAAGGCAGCTTCGCTATTATTTTATTTTTTTGATTGCATGAAATGTTGAATAGTCTTTACAGCATACCAAACCTGCCGCAGCCGCCGCAACAGTCGTTATAGTTCGGAGGATCCTATGGCGGCTTTGGCTTGCAAAAAAAACTTATACGATTGCCCCGTGAGCAGCATGATAATTTATAGTTCATGCAGGGGCAATCATATAAATTTTTTTCGCCGATGTTTAACCCTTCACCATTAGCAGCAGTATGTAGATTTTTTTCTTTCAATTGAAAAGAAAAAACATAATACCTATCTTTAAGCAACGAAAAAAATGGGCTGTTTAAAACTGGCATATAGTAAACCGGAAAGCTCTTTGAAAGTAGCATACCGCAATCCTGAAAACTGCAAAAATCAGGACGGTAGTTATTATCCGTTCGG
>CAYTQB010000174.1:0-2943 GCA_964439615.1 uncultured Ferruginibacter sp.
ATTAGATGTGGAAACAGGGAATACTTTAGCCTATGTGGGCAATATCGCTGATGCCGCTAATAAAGAAATGGAAGCAGATGTGGATGTGATTGCAGCACCCCGAAGCCCGGGCAGCGCATTAAAACCAGTTTTATATGCAGCCATGTTAAGTGATGGGTTGATATTACCCAACTCACTCATTGCCGATATACCCATGCAGGTAGGAAATTATTCACCAAAGAATTTTGACCTGACCTATGATGGCGCCGTTCCAGCCAACAGGGCTTTATCAAGAAGTTTGAATGTGCCGGCAGTAAAAATGTTGCAGCAATATAAATACCAGCGTTTTTATGAAACACTGCAGCAATGTGGCATTACCACACTAAACCGGAATGCCGATACATATGGTCTAAGTCTTGTACTTGGCGGCTGTGAAGTTACCATGTGGGATATTGCAGGTATGTATGCAAGCATGGCAAGAACATTGAACCATCAAACAAAAAATCACGGCCAACTCAACTCAAGTGATTTTCATTCTCCGAATTACAAACCTCAAACTTCAAACTTCAAACCTCAAATCTCTAATCCAATTCCACTCGATGCCACTTCCATCTGGTTCACCTTCCAGGCTATGCAGGAAGTAATGCGCCCCGGTGAAGAAGGATTGTGGCAGCAGTTTTCTTCGTCTCAAAAAATTGCGTGGAAGACAGGTACAAGTTTTGGCTTTCGTGACGGATGGGCCATTGGCCTTACTCCTAAAAACGTAGTGGCTGTGTGGGTTGGTAATACTGATGGAGAAGGGAGGCCGGGGCTTATTGGTGTGCAGACAGCAGCGCCAATCCTTTTTGATATTTTTCGTCTCTTGCCTTCGGGAAAATGGTTTGAAAAACCAAAGTATAATTTTTCTTATGTACCTGTGTGCAGGAGAAGCGGGTACAGGGCCAATATCGATTGCCCCGAGACAGATACATTATTTATGCCCCCCAATGGAAACAAGGCAGTGCTCTGTCCTTATCATAAGATAATTCATCTTGATGCTTCGGGCAATTATCGTGTTACGGAAGAATGCGAAAGTCCATCATCCATGCAACACAAAAGCTGGTTCATCTTGTCGCCTGCTATGGAATATTATTATAAGCAGAAGAATATTGATTATACACCGCTTCCACCTTTTAAACCCGGCTGCGCATTTTCAGAGACCGGCAAATTGATCGAGATCATTTATCCGCAACCTGATGCAAAAATTTATGTGCCGCTGGAGATAACCGGCGAAAGAGGGAAAACCGTTTTTACTGCTGCACACCGGAGGGCCGGTGCAAAAATTTTCTGGAGCCTCGATGATGAATTTGTGGCTACCACACAAAATTTTCACCAGGTAGAACTGAATCCATCTCCCGGAAAACACATCATCACGCTGGTAGATGAAAATGGCGTAAGTGTTTCAAGGCAGTTTGAGATACTGGAAAAGCAATAATTTTTGCCGATTTGATACCTTGGGAAAAACCCATTCAGCAAATAAAACCTAAGTCGAATATTATATGCCCATACATATAAGCAGAATTTTTCCTAGGTTCTTTAGATTAATTCAATAGGTCTTTTACCTCACCTGGAGTCTTCCACCAGGCGACTGTTTTACCTCTTTTTGATTTTGGTAGATTGTTTTGAAATTCATCCTCAATGGCTTTATTAAATGTGACATTTATTCTAGCATCAGTAATATTGGATTTATCTGCTAAAAATTGAATTTCATTGAACATATTCTCTTGATTATGCATAAAAATAAAACGTAAAAGACAGTGATTGGCCCTTTCGTCTAAAAATAAAGTATATGAAATTTTATTCCCCTTTTTATCAAAGTACTCCTGGACTCCTTTATAGCCTTTGTTTATAAAAGGAGGAAATTGAAAAATCAATTTTATTGTAGCTAACTCTGGCTCAGGTATGCCATTAATTAAGCGTATGAGTTCTTCTTTAAAAAGTGCTAATTCTTTGTCCATAAAGATTGTATCGGTTAATTAAAATGAACATAAGGAACTGTAGTTCCATTTACTTTTGCAGTTACTTTAAATCTTATTGGCCGTTTATTTGTGCCTATGAAGAATACTAATTAGATAATCTGTAGAATGAACTTAGATACGGTCTTCCCGATTATAAACCGGTTATAGGGATATTTTTTTTTATCCCCTTTTCCTTAGATTCTTCGGATTAGTTCAATAGGTCTTTTATCTCGCCCTGGATCAGCCACCATGGTATTGTTTTTCCTTTTTTTGATCTAGGTAAGTTACTTTGAAACCTGTCTTCTATTTCTTGATTATAACTAAAATCAATTGTAGCATTCTCATAATCATTTCTCTTAGTAGAGAATATGAGTTGGTTGAAATCCGAGTTACTTACAGTTTTGGATTCAAAGATAAATCTATAGAGCAAAGCATTTAACTCAAGGTCATACTTCATGAAAAAGTCCAGTTTAGTATCATTCGAATCCCAGAATGTTGGTACGCTAACAAAACCCTTGTTAATAAACGGAGCAAATTCATATACTATGACACATTTTGCCCATTGTGGATTCTCAACCTTCGATACAACATCACAAATTTTGCTTTTCAAAGTCTCCAACTCCATAAGTAAATTTAAGAATTTAATTAGTATGTGACCAATGAGTATTCACTCCGTTAACTTTAGCATCAACTTCGAAGCCAATGGGTCTTTTGTTGGCATTATATAAAATATTTATCTCAATATTTGTCACAGTTCCTCCAATATCTATTACTGTTCTCCAATTCTGTTCCATTTGATATTGGATGTCGTCAAAACAAACTGAACTTTCTCTTAGAGAGTGTTTCTTGATTTAAAGATACTTTTTTGTTTTAGTTTACAGTATTTCCTATACGGAATTTGATTCTATTACCCAAATTTCTCCTTACATTTAAACTCTAAAACTTATTTCTATGCCTATACGTATGG
>CAYTQB010000175.1:0-2917 GCA_964439615.1 uncultured Ferruginibacter sp.
GCGAAAGACAGGGCTCTTATTTATACTTCAATTTAAAAAACATCATTACCAGGCTCATGGCCAATACCATGCTGTTTGTATAAATGATGGCGGTATCTTTCATCATCAACCCGTAACTAAACCACAACGAAGTTCCTATTATCAACAACGTCAGCATCAGCATCGAAAGGTCTTTTGCTGACCTGGTTTTCCATATCCTGATGACCTGTGGCAAAAAAGTAATAGAAGTAATGGTGCCCGCTACTAAGCCGATAATTTGCGCTAACTGCATAGTATTAATTTAAAACCGGTAAGGTTGATGCCATTTTTTTTCTTTCTCCTATCTGCTGGCGCCACATAGCATAATACAAACCTTTTTCTTCCAGCAGTTTTTCATGTGTTCCGGTTTCAGCCACTTCTCCTCTCTCCAAAACATATATTCTGTCGGCGTGCATAATGGTACTCAACCGGTGGGCAATTAAAATGGTGATCTGCTCTTTTTGCGATGAGATATCCCTGATGGTATTGGTAATTTCTTCTTCAGTCAAAGAATCAAGTGCAGACGTAGCTTCATCAAAAATTAATAAATGCGGTTTACGCAACAAAGCCCGGGCAATTGAAATACGCTGTTTTTCTCCACCGGATAATTTTAATCCACCTTCACCTATCATTGTATCTAATCCTTTTTCTGCCCTTGCCAGCAAACCAGTACAACTGGCTTTTACCAACACATCATTCAGATCTGTTTCTGATGCGGATGGATTTACAAACATCAGGTTTTCCCTTATCGTTCCACTAAACAGGTTGGTATCCTGTGTAACAAATCCTATTTGTTTGCGGAGGTCATCAAAGCGGATGGCAGTTTCGTCCAGGTTATTGTATAATATTTTTCCCTCCTGCGGACGATATAACCCCACCAGCAGTTTCATCAGGGTAGATTTACCTGATCCCGACGGGCCAACAAAGGCAATGGTCTCTCCCACATGTACATTAAAGCTGATATCGTTGATCGCTTTGTGTGAAGCGGTCTGGTGTTTGAACGAAACCTGGTTGAAGGAAAGCGTTTCAATATTATTCAGCGGTACAGGCATTGCAGGGTCAGTCTCCGGTTTTTTCTGCATCAGGTTGTGAAAATTATTCAGCGAAGCTTCTGCTTCCCGATAAGAAAGCAGTATGTTGCCGATCTCCTGCAGTGGGCCAAAAACAAAAAATGAGAATATCTGCATCGTTACCAGTTGGCCTGCATTCATCTGGTTATGAAAGATGAGGTACATTAAAATGAACAGGATGACCTGGCGCAATGTATTTACAAAAGTGCCCTGCACAAAACTGATACTGCGTATCTTCTTTACTTTCTTCAACTCAAGCCCCAATATCCTGTATGTGTTCTTATTCAGCCTTCCTACTTCCTGTTCGGTAAGGCCCAGACTTTTTACCAATTCAATATTGCGGAGCGATTCTGTAGTAGAGCCTGCCAATGCAGTTGTTTCGCCAACAATTTTCTTTTGTATGGTCTTTATTTTTTTACTGAGAAAGTTAGTGATGATCGTAAGCAGGAAGATACCCACCACGTACGCAACAGGAATGCTCCAGTGAATATAAATAGCTGCATATACAAAAACGAATACCACGCCCACAATAACTCCAAAGAGGATGTTGATAAAATTATTCATGAAGCGCTCCACATCCGATCTCACTTTGGTGAGGATGGATAGTGTTTCCCCGCTGCGCTGGTCTTCAAATTCCTGGTAAGGGAGTTTCATGGCGTGTTGCAATCCGTCGGTAAATACTTTTGCGCCGAATTTCTGGATCACCACATTCAAAAAATAATCCTGAAACGCTTTGGCGATACGGCTGATCATGGCTACGGTTATAGAAGCAAGTACGATATACCATACTCCGGGCCTCTCCCAGGAAAAAGCGTAGAAGAAACGGCCTGAATCAAAATTCCCGTTATTGGCCTGGTGCTGGCCCGCCAGGTTGATGAGCTTACCAAGCAGAATGGGGTCAATGAGTGAAAACCCGATATTGATGGAAGCCATCAGTAGGGTAAATGTCACCAGCCATTTATAAGGCTTTAGATACTGTAATAAAACTTTCATGAAAAAAAGTTGATTAGCAAAAGAACATTGAAAGAATTCAATCTGTCAAATATCGTACAAGTTCGGGAAAAGTGACAAGATTGCATGAGGGAGGATCACAGGTTGCCTATCCTTCCCTGTCCAGGCTGCGATACTCTATGGTTTTTGCCAGGTGCTCAGGTTTTATATAATCACAATTTTAGTTTAGTCTTCTTCTCCACGTCTTCGAAATCATATTCTTCTTCTTGGCATTTGTGGCGGATTCAGCAACTGTTTCAGTGCCTCAAAGATCATTTGTATGTTTTGATCATGGCCAGTTATTTTCTTTTCTAACTGCTCAAGTTTTAATAAGATGTCTTTATGGGCTATGATCATTTCACGGAGTTTTGTGAAAATCCTTATTATCTGAATATTTATAGTGATGGCTCTTTTGCTTTTCAAAATACAGGATAACATAGTCACGCCCTGCTCTGTAAAGCAAAACGGGGAATAGCGTAATCCCATTTTATCTCCAGAATTGGAGGTCACCATTTGTGACCTCCAATTTTCAACCTCCTCTTTGTTCATTTTAAACATAAAATCTTCCGGGAATCTTTCTGTATTTCTCCTGACTGCCTGTTTTTAATACTTTTGTTTCAACCCCATACAGTTCTGCAAGGTCCCGGTCTATCATAACTTTTTGCCCCCTAATCATGTAAATCTTATTCATGATCACTTCATCTGCCAACAAGATTGATTTTTTTATTGTTTTCTTCATCTTTTTAATTTTTAAACTCAATAGACTTTCACGCTCCCCACCCTTCCCTGTCCAAACTCCTGTATTGTATGGCCTCGGCAAGATGTTCTGGTTTAATGTC
>CAYTQB010000176.1:0-2907 GCA_964439615.1 uncultured Ferruginibacter sp.
ATGCAGAACTGGAAAAAATGGTAGATACTAATGATGAATGGATACGTACACGGACAGGAATTGAAGAGCGCAGGATCTTAAAAGAAGAAGGAAAAGGAAGCAGCGATATGGCGGTTCCAGCCGTATTGGAATTATGTAAAAAACGGAAGATAAACCCTGCTGAGATTGACTGCCTGATATGTGCAACCGTCACCCCAGATATGGTTTTTCCGGCAACAGCAAATATAATTTGCGATAAGATTGGCGCTGCAAATGCCTTTAGTTTCGATATTGGTGCAGCCTGTTCTGGTTTTTTATATGCACTCACTACAGGTGCGACATTTATTGAAAGCGGCAGGTATAAAAAAGTAGTTGTGGTTGGAGTAGATAAGATGAGCAGCATTATTGATTACAGCGACCGTACAACCTGTATCATTTTTGGTGACGGAGCCGGCGCTGTTTTGCTTGAAGCGGACTCTGAAAATAATGGCATTCTAGACAGCCTTTTAAAAAGTGATGGGCATGGAAGACAATACCTGCACATGAAAGCCGGAGGTTCGGTAAAACCATCAACCGTAGAAACTGTATTGGCAAAAGAACATTATGTGTACCAGGAGGGTCAGGCTGTATTTAAATTTGCGGTAAAGGGAATGGCCGATGTTAGCTATGAATTAATGCAACGGAATAATTTAACGGCCGATGATATTGCCTGGTTGGTTCCGCACCAGGCTAATTTACGGATCATTGATGCTACGGCTAAAAGAATGGGCCTGCCGCATGAAAAGATAATGATCAACATCCAGAAATACGGAAACACTACCGCCGGTACTTTGCCCTTATGTTTATGGGATTGGGAAAAGCAGTTAAAGAAGGGCGATAACCTTATTTTAGCAGCATTTGGAGGTGGTTTTACCTGGGGCGCTACCTGGGTTAAGTGGGCCTATAACAGTTGAGCTGTTAAATAGAATTTGATTTATACCGTTTATATTAAACAATACCGGTCATATGAAAAAAACTATACTTTTCTTTTTTATTGTTTTAGTAGCTGGCATTACTGATAGTCATGCCCAGTTCTCACGCTACATAGTAAAACTGAAGGATAAGGGCACCAATCCCTATTCACTCAGCAATCCTATTCAATACCTTACCCAGCGTTCCATTGACCGCAGGACAAGATATGGTATCGGCATTGACTCTACAGACCTTCCTGTTACGCCAAGATATATTGACAGTATCCGCCTTGCAGGAGCTGTTACTATCCTTAATTCATCAAAATGGTTAAACCAGGTTGCCATTCAAACAACCGATGCGGTCGCACTGGCGAAGATCAACAGCTTCCCGTTTGTAATAAGCAGTGGCCCTATTGCAGCCTTAACCCAGCCTAACAATATTCCAGTTAATAAACAGTTGGACGCTCCGCTGACTGATATTCCAGAGAACCCAACTTCTTCTATAATAACAGCCGATTATTATAATTATGGACAGAGTTATGCCCAAGTGCATTTGAACAACGGCGAATTTTTACATAACCGTGGTTTCAGGGGCCAGGGTATGCACATGGCTGTTTTAGATGCAGGTTTTTACCATTACCTCAGCTTACCTACGTTTGACAGCATCAGGAATAATAACCAGGTATTGGGTACCTGGGATTTTGTTGCACGAAATGCCAGTGTAGATGAAGACCACACACATGGAATGAATTGCCTGAGCATTATCGCCGCTAATATGCCGGGTGTTTTTATTGGTACAGCCCCCAAAGCATCGTTTTATTTATACAGAACCGAAGATGTTGCTACGGAATACCCGATAGAAGAACAAAACTGGCTGGCAGGAATGGAAAAAGCAGATAGCCTGGGTGTTGATATTACATCTACATCTCTCGGCTATTATAATTTTGATAATGCCGTTTTTAATTACACCTATGCAAATATGGATGGTAATACCACCATGAGTGCAAAAGGCGCCGACCTTGCAGCTAAAAAAGGAATGCTGTCGGTTTTAGCAGCCGGCAACGAAGGCAACAATGCCTGGCATTATATAATTACTCCTTCAGATGCAGATAGTGTGATGGCTGTGGGTGCTGTTTCTTCTACTGGTGTTGTAGGCAGCTTCAGCAGTTACGGACCAAGCAGTGACGGACAAATTAAACCATCAGTAGCAGCTGTTGGCGTTGGAGCAATTATTGCCAACCCTTCAACCGGTCAGCCAACATCCGGAAACGGAACCTCCTTTGCTTGTCCCAATATGGCAGGCCTCACCACTTGTTTATGGCAGGCATTTCCCGAAATAAATAATATGGGTATTATTAGTGTGATGCAACAATCGGCCACCAGGGCTACTAATCCCGATAACAGGGTCGGTTACGGAATACCCGACATGAAGAAGGCATTTGTGATGCTGATAAAGCAATTGTTCACCAAACAATCGCAGGTTGCCAGTTGCAATGCCGTCTTACAATGGACTGCTAAAACAGATTCTGTCATCAGTATTGTACTGGAAAGAAAATTACCGGCTGATATTAATTACACAACCCTTAACACATTCACTTCAACAGGCGCATTTGCTGCAAGAAATTTCGGTTTTACGGATGACCTGAGGAATTTTCCAACAAGTGGAATTAAGTATCGTTTTAGAATGAATATTGCTGCCGACACCAGCTTCTACCTCGATTCTGTAACAGTAAATTTTACACCCAAGCCAACTCTTGGTAACGATAAAACAATAAGCAGTTGTGGTAATAATAGTTTCGACCTCACTACCCAGTTCAATACAACAGGTCTTACAACAAACTGGACAATTGGCGGCAACCCCGTTGCAATACCAACTGCAGTTACAGTTGCAGGAACATATCAATTGATTGCTTCTACAAATTTGGGATGCCCTGATACAGCCCTGGTGAACCTGAGCTTTTCATCAAAGCCGAATATT
>CAYTQB010000177.1:0-2906 GCA_964439615.1 uncultured Ferruginibacter sp.
GAAGGTGATAAAAAGGATAAAAATGTAAAACAATTTGTGGATACGGTTGGCGGCATCCGAAAGTTTGGTACCCAGGCCGACAAGATGCTTGATGTGATGATAAAGGCAGAAGAGTCATGGTTTGTAGGAAGTTTGTTTAAGTTCTTTAAATGACCTCACCCCAACCCCTCTCCAATGGAGAGGGGCTAGGCCGCAATGCGGCTTTTATTTGAAAACTATGTTTCAAAATTTTCTGAAAATAAAAAATATTCGGTATGAAAAAGTTTAAAAGCATGGATGTATGGATCAGCACCGGGTTGATAGCAGGCTTTACTATCGCAAGTCTTATCAACCGGGATTATACATTCATGATCGGCTATTTTGTGGTGGGTGGCTGGCAGGTGATCAGTATGCTTGTTCATGCTGCCAGCGGTTGGTTTACCGAAAAGTGGAAGGCCCGTTATGTGTATCACTGGATAACGCTCATTTCTTTAATTACCATGCCCATTAGTTCATTTTGGATATTATTGTTTACGGCTCCTTTTATGGCTGTGTATTACACCTGGTTATGTTATAGTGAAGTAAGGAAGATGAATGAACGGCCATTGGCAATTTTAAAATAATTCAATCAACTTAAAAATAGATTTTATGAACTACATTATCATCACTTACAGCTTTTATCTTATTATCACCATTGCATTAACTATCTGGGTTGCCCGTACGTTGTTCAAAAATGGAAAGATCTTTCTGATCGATATTTTTCACGGCAACAAAGAATTGGCAGACAGTGTGAATAACCTTTTGCTGGTTGGCTTTTATCTTATTAATATTGGTTATGCCGTTTACACTTTACAGGTTACCACCAGTATCAGTAATGTGCAGGAGGTAATTGAGAAGCTGAGCCTCAAAATAGGACTGATCATACTGATCCTGGGCGCCATGCATTTCTTTAATCTGTATATCTTTTTTACATTGAGAAAGAAAGCCACTATGGATAAAGGGCTTAAAAGCACTATAACAAATCAACAAGTTTAAAATGACCAATAAAAAAATAATAATTGCAGGAGGTACGGGCTTTATCGGCCAGGGCCTTTGCAATTATTTCGGAAAGGATAACCAGATCATCATTCTCACCCGACAGTTGCCCGATCAAAAGACAAACGCATTTGGTGAACATACAATAAACCAGGATGCAGCTAAGAACATTCGCTATATTAATTGGGATGGAGTTAACCAGGGCGAATGGTCAAAGGAAATGAATGGGGCAGACATGATCATAAACCTTGCTGGTAAAACCGTCAACTGCAGGTACAATGAAAAGAATAAAAAAGAGATCTTTGATAGTCGTACAAATTCAGTCAAAGCAATAGGTCTCGCTATACAACAATCCATCCAACCGCCTAAACTTTGGATCAATGCGGCGTCCGCCACGATCTATCCTCATGCGACCAATATACCACGTGATGAGAATTTTACAGATTTTGCTGATGATTTCAGTATTCAGGTCTGCAAACTATGGGAGAATACTTTTTATGAACAACGTACACTATTTACAAGAAAAGTTGCTTTGCGTATGGCCATCACTTTAGGCGCAGGAGGTGTAATGACTCCATATTTCAATCTTTTAAAATTCGGATTGGGTGGCAGACAGGGTACCGGTAAACAAATGTATAGTTGGGTGCATATAGAAGATACCTGCCGTATGATTGAGTGGATTGCTCAGCACACTGAAATGGAAGGCACATATAATTGTGTAAGTCCGAATGCAGTTACCAACGATAAATTTATGACCAGTTTACGTAAAGCGACAGGTCATGTATTTGGGCTGCCAGCCTATGAGTGGATGCTTAGGATAGGGGCTAAGATCATCGGAACAGAGCCTGAACTGGTACTGAAAAGTCGTTGGGTATTGCCTACCAAGATTATCGAGTCTGGTTTTGAATTTAAGTATCCAAATCTAAAGGAAGCTTTCAAGGAGATTGTCAGACAAACTCCCAGAAAGCGCTATCATTTATTTTAACTTTGTACACTAATGGATCAACAAACCATTATATTATTCGACGGTATATGTAACTTCTGCAACAGCAGTGTAACTTTTATCATTAAGAGGAACATTAAAACACCAATCCATTTCGCCGCACTGCAATCGGAAGTTGGGCAACGGTTATTGAGAGAATATAAGCTTCCGGTAAAAGAAATGGAGTCGATCGTGTTTATTGAGCAAGGGAAAGCCTATATGCAGTCAACAGCAGCGTTGTGTATATGCAGGTATTTAAGAGGTTTGTGGCCGCTTTGCTATGGATTCATCATCATCCCTAAATTTGTCAGGGACGCAGTGTATAACTGGATTGCCAAAAACCGGTACAAATGGTTTGGTGTAAGGCAGGAATGTATGATACCAACACCTGAAATGAAAACAAGATTTTTATAATAAATGGAGAACAAGAAAACATTGGTATTAGGCGCTTCGGAGAACCCGGCACGGTACAGTAACCTGGCGATAAAAAGGCTGGTCAATTATAAACATGATGTTGAGGCGATCGGTAATAGGAGGGGTATGGTTATGGGTGTGCCGATTGAAACAGAAGCAAAACCACTCAATGATATTGATACGGTTACCATTTACCTGAACCCTGTTCATCAAAAAGCATATTATGACTATATAATCTCACTCCATCCCAAAAGAATAATATTTAATCCAGGGGCCGAAAATGAGGAGCTGGCCGAAATGGCTATTCAAAACGGCATCAAGCCGGTAGAAGCCTGCACCCTGATCTTGCTGAATACAGGACAGTATTGACATTTCCTTCCTGACAGGTTATTTTTCCAGAATTTATAATAAGGGGTTCTTATTTGCGTTTTCCTAAGTAGAATTGTATCCAATTATCCAGTAAAAACGACCAGGTACCATGAAACACCTTGCCCCC
>CAYTQB010000178.1:0-2889 GCA_964439615.1 uncultured Ferruginibacter sp.
AAGAAAAAACTCCCCGCTGCACAACAGTTTACTTACAAAACCAAAGAAGGTATTAACAAAGAAATTATCACAGTAGGAGATAAATGGGCAACATTTGAAACGGAGAATTTCAAAAATAATGCCCAGCCGCTCTATGCTATTTTAAATTCTGGTGAAGTATTACTGAATAATCCCGTTGGATATACTCCGTCAATCAGGGAATATAAAGACTGGTTAGAATGTGGTCTGCAGGCATTTGAAAAGACTAGGAAATAGTAAAAGCCTCCGGAATTCCGGAGGCTTTTAGTTTGTGTTTGGGAGCTACAAAATTCCCTTTCCTAAAGAAAGGGGTAGGATGAGTTTATAATGCAATTTGTTTTTCGGTCATCAGTTTGCGAAGGTTAATTAAACCATACCGCATACGTCCCAGGGCAGTATTAATACTGCATTGAGTTAAGTCGGCAATTTCCTTAAAACTTAAATCGGCGTAGTGACGTAAAATAATTACTTCTCTCTGGTCTTCAGGAAGCATATCCACCATCTTTCTTACCCTGTCATGGCTTTGGCCATTCATCATTTTATGGTCAGCACCGGGTTCAGAGAAGTTAAGCACTTCAAAAATGTCACGGTCCTCACTTGTTTTAATGGTGGGTGTACGTTTTACTTTTCTGAAATGGTCAACACACATGTTGTGGGCAATACGCATAGCCCAGGGCAGGAATTTTCCTTCATCGGTATAACGGCCACCCTTTAAGGTGTCGATGATACGGATAAAAACATCCTGGAAAATGTCTTCTGAGAGGTACTTGTCTTTAACCAATAAATAAATAGAGGTGTAAATTTTGTCCTTATAACGCAAAATGATGGTTGCAAGGGCATTGGAATCTCCTTCCATGTACAAATGGATGAGTTGCTGGTCGGTAAGGTTGTTAAGGCATTTCATAAACTTCTACAGTTTTAGATTGTTAGGACTTTGATAACAGTACCAAAAAAGTGAGAAAAAATCGTAGAAGTCTTTTAGATAGGCTCTATCGGTTTTTCATTTTTTTGGATATTGGACTGTAAAAATATAAGATGCATTTTGATTTAGTATGAGTAAAAACACTCAATTTTTCATACTCATCAACCTGGTAAAAATACTAAATGAGGAATTACAGTAAATATATAAACCCTTCTTTAAGAAAAGTTTCACATATGTAAATAAGCACAATTAATGTAAGTATTTTTGATGATGGTTACTGTAAAAGCAAAGCATAAAGAAAGCCCTGTATCTGCACAGGCAGGCATTTATATCAAAGGTGCAAGGGTTCATAATCTGAAGAATATAGATGTTACAATTCCCCGTAATAAACTAATAGTAGTTACCGGTGTATCTGGTTCAGGCAAATCATCCCTGACCATTGATACTCTTTTTGCAGAAGGGCAACGCCGCTATGCAGAAAGTCTTAGTGCCTATGCCCGGCAGTTCATGCAACGTATGAATAAACCAGATGTGGATTATATTAAAGGATTGTGTCCAGCCATAGCCATCGAACAAAAAGTAATTACCCGTACACCCCGGAGTACTGTTGGCAGCATGACAGAAATTTATGACTATCTCCGGTTGTTATTTGCCAGGACAGGTAAAACCATTTCTCCCATCAGCGGTAAGGAAGTTAAAAAAGATGATGTTACAGATGTTATTAAAGCAATTGAGAGCCTGAACGCAAACGATAAAGTACTCATACTTGTTCCTTTTAAGCAACATGCTAAAAGAAATGTAAAGGAAGAACTGAATATTCTTTTACAAAAAGGCTTTTCCAGGCTTTATATAGAGACTGAGGTTGTGCCCATAGAAGACCTGCTTGAATCTGACAAGAAGATCAGTATTAAAAAACCCGATTCCACTTTTTTGTTGGTTGACAGGTTGATTGCAAAAAAATTTGATGAGGATGAAAGACACCGGGTGGCTGATTCGGTGAACACTGCCTTCTATGAAGGCGAAGGTGGAATGTATATTGAAGTAAATAAAGATAAACTGTTACACTTTTCCAATAAGTTTGAAGCAGATGGAATACAATTTGAAGAGCCGGTACCTAATTTATTTTCATTTAATAATCCTTTTGGCGCCTGCCCAACCTGTGAAGGGTTTTCGCAGATACTGGGCATTGATCCGGACCTAATAATCCCGGATAAGAACCTAAGTGTTTATGAAGGAGCTGTAGCTCCATGGAAAGGGGAGAAGCTGGGTTTGTGGAGAGATCATTTTATTAAGGCAGCAAAGAAATTCAATTTTCCTGTTCATAAGCCCATAATTGACCTCACAGAAGAACAGGTAACCCAACTTTGGGAAGGTAATGAACATGTAAATGGTATCAATGCCTTTTTCAGAGAGGTGGAACAAAATTTATACAAAGTGCAATACCGTGTTTTATTAAGCAGGTACCGGGGGCGAACATTATGTACTTCCTGCAAGGGTTATCGTTTAAGAAATGAAGCGTTGTATGTGAAAGTGGGGGGTAAGCATATTGGGGAGTTATGTGAACTTCCGGTAAGGGACCTGAAAATTTGGTTTGATGCATTACAACTGAGTGAATATGATAAGCAGGTTGCGAAAAGAATTTTAACAGAGATTGACCATAGGCTAAAAACACTCCTGGATGTAGGACTTGGTTATCTGACGCTGAACAGGTTGGCTAATTCATTAAGTGGCGGAGAAAGTCAGCGAATACAATTAACCCGCAGCCTGGGCAGTAATTTAACTAACTCCTTATATATTTTAGATGAACCTTCTATTGGATTGCACAGTCGTGATACCGAACGTTTGATCAGGGTATTAAAAGAATTGAGAGATCTTGGAAATACAGTGGTTGTGGTTGAGCATGATGAAATGATGATGCGGGAAGCAGATCATATTATTGATATGGGACC
>CAYTQB010000179.1:0-2865 GCA_964439615.1 uncultured Ferruginibacter sp.
GGCGCTGCAGCTAAAATTTCTGCATTAGCGCCGCTTGCATATTTTTCAAAATTTTTCACAAATTGCCCAGCCAGGTTTTGGGCCATCGCATCATAAGCAGCTTTATCGGCCCAGGTATTGCGTGGGTTTAAAATTTCTGCAGGTACATTCGGGCAAGTTGTTGGCATCATCATTCCAAATACAGGATGTGTTTCGTAAGAAACATTATCAAGTTTGCCATCCAGTGCAGCAGTGATCATAGCCCTGGTAAAACTCAGCTTCATACGGTTGCCAACGCCATAAGCACCACCGCTCCATCCGGTATTGATCATCCATACATTTACATTATGCTCGTTCATTTTCTTTCCAAGCATCTCGGCATACTGAGCCGGGTGTAATGGTAAAAATGGTGCGCCAAAGCAGGCGCTGAAAGTAGATTTTGGTTCAGTAACCCCTGCTTCGGTACCGGCAACTTTTGCAGTATAGCCACTGATGAATTGATACATAGCCTGCCCTGCAGTTAATTTACTGATGGGAGGTAATACACCATACGCATCGCAGGTAAGAAAGAAAATATTCTTAGGCGTTTTGCCTATAGATGGCTCTAATGCATTACTGATAAAAGTTAACGGATAACTAACCCTTGTATTTTCAGTTATTTTTTTACTGCTGAAATCTATTTTATTGGTGCCTTCAATAAAAGTTACATTCTCAACCAATGCGCCCGGTCTAATGGCATGATAGATCTCCGGTTCTTTCTCTTCGCTCAGGTCAATACATTTTGCATAGCAACCACCTTCAAAATTAAATACGCTGTCCTTGGTCCATCCGTGTTCATCGTCACCGATCAGTTTACGATTTGGGTCAGCGCTTAAAGTAGTCTTGCCCGTACCACTTAGCCCAAAGAATACAGCCGTATCACCTGCATTACCCATATTGGCGCTGCAATGCATACTTAATACATTGGCACGGGTAGGTAAAACAAAATTCAGCATAGTGAATATGCCTTTCTTCATTTCACCGGTATAACCGGTTCCTCCAATCAAAATGGTCTTATGTGTAAAGCTGATGACAGCAAAATTTTCAGCACGGGTACCATCCACTGCAGGGTCGGCTTTAAAACCCGGGGCCTGTATAATATGCCAGTGTGGTTCAAAATTGTCCAGGTCCTTTTCTTCGGGGCGGATAAACATATTGTAGCAAAATAAATTGCTCCATGGGTTTTCATTGATAACCCTCAGTTTTAGACGGTATTCTTCCTCGGCACAGGCATAGCAATCCCGAACCCAGATTTCTTTATCTTCCAGGTAGGCCAGCATTTTTTCTTTTAATCTGAAAAAGTTTTTTTCCTCAAAAGGGATATTAAAATCATTCCAGTGAACCGTATTTTCGGTAAGGGTGTCCTTAACTGTAAATTTGTCTTTAGGGCTGCGGCCGGTAAATTTACCGGTGTTGATCAAAAGGGCACCAGTGTCGTTTAAAACACCCTCTCCACGCTGAACAGCCTGCTCAGTTAGGGTAGTGGGGCTAAGCTGGTAGTGAATGTTTTTTGTGGTAGATAATCCAAGGGTCTTTAATGCACTTTTGGGTGCAGCAAGCATCGTTGAAATTGACATAGCAAATAAGGGTTTAGGTTTACGCAATCGTTGCCACAAAGTTATGTTATGTGTTTTTGAAAGGGAGTAAACCGGCTGATACATATTTAAAAAGCATAGGCTATTTATGTGGAAATGTTTAGAAAAATTCAAATCTGACCACTATTATTAAATATCATTGAATAATATCTAATAATTCTTGAATGGTGTTAATTTTTTGATTGCCTGAAATTATCCATATAACCGCAGTTTGGTCAGTACAGGTCACAAAAGATGTTTTTCAGGAGGAATACCCGGCTAAGCCGGTCAGCCTGCTTTGTAGAAATCAAAGCTGTTTAAAATGTATATTGCAGCATAAACAGGTGTATATGAAATATCTTCCCCTAAACCCCGAAATATTCACCCAAAACAGGAAGCGTTTTACTGAGCGGATGGAAAAAAACTCCATTGCTATTTTTAACAGCAATGACGAGTTGCCAACCAATGGCGACCAGCTTTTTAAATTCAAGCAAAACTCTGACCTTTTTTGGTTAACCGGTATTGAGCAGGAGGATTCTATGCTGGTTTTATTTCCAGACAATCCCGACCCAAAACACAGGGAAGTTCTGATATTGGTCCGACCCAATGAGGTGAAAGAAAAATGGGACGGGCATAGGCTGAGGGCTGGGGAAGCAATGGCCATATCCGGTATTAAAACAATCATCTGGTTAGATACAGCAGATGCCCTGATGTTGCCCTGGGTACACTTAGCCGACACCATTTATTTAAATACCAATGAAAACGATCGCAAAGCAAATTGGGTTCCGGTAAGAGATTACCGCTATGCCAAAATGATGAAACGCAGATTTCCTTTGCACAATTATAAGCGCAGCGCAAGATTATTAAAAGACCTGAGGGGCATTAAGACAGCCCTGGAAATTGAAGTGTTGCAAAAAGCTATTGATATCACCGATAATACTTTCAGAAGGCTGCTTAAGTTTATCAGGCCCGGAGTAATGGAATATGAAATTGAAGCAGAGATATATCATTCATTTTTGTCGCAAAGAGCAACAGGGCCCGGGTATGGTTCTATCATCGCAAGCGGTGACAGGGCAAGGACATTACATTATGTAGAGAACAATAAACAATGTAAGGATGGGGAATTGATATTAATGGACTTTGGTGCCGAGTATGGTTATTACAATGCCGACCTGACCCGGACAGTTCCCGTAAATGGGAAATTCAGCCGCAGGCAAAAAACGGTTTATAATGCCTGCCTTCACCTTCATCATTATGCAGCCAGTATTTTAAA
>CAYTQB010000180.1:0-2834 GCA_964439615.1 uncultured Ferruginibacter sp.
CTGCCCGTTCCATTATCCTGGTTGAATAATGCCTGCATATTCTTTATGATGTCGGGATGGTCTTCAACAAATCCCCTTGAACCATTCAATCCCTGTTCTTCACTACCCCAGTGGCCAACAAGTATGGTACGCTTTGGATTGGGATAAACTTTTTTAAGTATCCGCATAGCTTCCATCATAACTATGGTTCCTGTTCCATTATCTGTTGCTCCCGTGGCACCATCCCATGAATCGAAATGTGCCGATAGCATCACATACTCATCAGGCTTTTCGGTTCCTTTTATTTCTGCAACAGTGTTATACGTAGGTTGCATCCCGGTTTCTTTTGAATCTGCCCTCACACTGATCTTTGGATTTTTACCCGATTCAACCAAACGGTATAATAAACCATAATCTTCAAGCGCTATGTCTACCGTAGGAATTTTGGTTGTGTTTGCATTGAATATCTTATTTACTCCAAAGCCTGCCGACCAGTTGGAACCAACAATACCAACTGCACCTGCTTTTTCAATGGCCAGTGCAAGGTTTTTATTGTTCAACCCGGTTTTAGTGATACGCTTGCGCCATGCATCAGTTAATTCCGTTCTTTCTTTTTTCATTTTATTAAATGATTCTTCAGTTCCAAATTCTTTCCAGTTATAATCAGGCCTGCCGGTTGGTTGCATCATGGATATCATTACAAACTTTCCTTTTACATTGGGCAACCATTGTACAAAGGCAAGGGAATCTTTTACATCAGCAATGATGATGAGTTCGGCAGTAACTGTTTTGCCACCCGTGTTAGGGCACCATGCCAGTTGCGTTCCTTCCAGTGACTTTACCCAGGGTTGCACCATATCAATATGAGTAATGCCTCTTTCCCACCCACGCCATTCGCCCCATTTCTCATTGCGTGACAATATATCCCAGCTATTATACTTAGCCACAGCCCAGTCATGAGCCTGTTGCATTTTGGGAGAACCTACCAGCCTGGGGCCAATACCATCAAACAGTTCGTGAGCCAGGGTTTTCAATGCAGAATTTTCACCGGCTTCTTTGATGATGGCAGCAACCATCAGTGAATCTTTGCTTTGAGCAATATTAGTTGCAGGCATCAAAATGGCAATGCATAAAACGATAATTACATTTCTCATAATACTAGTTGTTTGATTATTTAACGTATTTCTTAAAGAATTCTATGGTTCGGCCCCATGCAAGTTTTGCAGCGGCTTCATTATAACGTGTGGGAGCAGTATCATTATGAAAAGCATGGTTCGCTCCTTCATACATGTATAATTCGTACTTCACGTTATTTTTTTTCAACGCTTCTTCATAAGCAGGAATGCCTGCATTCACTCTTTCATCCAACCCACCATAATGTAATTGCACGGCAGCTTTTATATTCGCTACTTCTTCAGCAGCCGGTTGTCTTCCATAAAAAGCTACCGCAGCTTTCAATCCCGGTAATTTTACAGCCAGGTTATTCGACATAGCTCCTCCCCAGCAAAATCCTACACAACCTGTTGCACCATTATGATCTTTACGTGTAGTGATATAACTGAATGCATTGATAAAATTCTGCAGGTTGTTTTCTGCTTTCAACTCCTGGAATTTCTGGCGGGCTTCATCTTCGTTGGCAGGAACAACACCAAGCGCCGACAATGCATTGGGCGCAATGGCAAGAAAACCTTCTTTAGCTGCACGGCGGGCCACATCTTCAATATGTGCATTCAAACCCCTGTTCTCATGAATAATAATAACAGCAGGGTATTTTTTTTCTTCTTTCGGCCTGGCTACATAAGCTTCCATGTTTGCAGGAACGCCGGGATAGCTTACTCTTTCTGTAAAAAGATCTTCATCACTGGTTACACTCATATTGGCGGCATTCACTTCAATGAGTGGAAGAACCGACATAGCAGCAGTAATGCTTCCGGTAAGTAAAACCAATCGCCTGATGAATTCACTCCTTGTTAAAGGAGCATGTGTGTATTCATCGTAAAGATTTATGATTTCCTAGTTCATGATCGTTTTCTTTTAAAGGTAGAATAAAAGTTTTACCCCAGACAAAGAAAATTGACTACGAAATGCTGTGGCTGGATGACCGGCTTTGATAAAATATATTGTTATGCCCTGCCTTCTCCCCTGAAGTCAAAATTAGTTTCGTCGGGTTGATCGCAATGGGTGATCTGCTGAAAAGCATTGTACACAGTACCTATGGCTAATGGCAAAGTGAATAATAACCCGATACCACAGGGTATGGCGCTGATAACAATGACCACGAAGAGTAGAAGAAATAAACCAATTAAAGGGAAAAGATTGCGGGTACATATTTTACGGGATAACTCCATAGCAGGCCATGCTTCCATTTTATAGATGACAATGAAATGTGTTTTAAAAGCCCAGATGACCGACACCAGTAAGATGGCTATCATGAAAAATATAAAAGCAATAATTGTTTTTGCATTGAGAAATCCTCTTAACACGGCTTCCATTTCTGCCTGGTTCTTATAAAAGTCCTGGCCTTGCGATAAGGTTACGAGATCGAAAATTTGCGGTAACATATTAAAGAAGAAGACTATCAGCAAAAATACCATCACTACCATCTGGATAAGGGAGCTTACCATTATCTGTGAGAGGAATTTAAATCCTTTGAACATATCCCCGAAATCGGTCCACTCGATGCCCATAGCAATACGCCAGGTGATAAAAACAGCGCTTGCCATAAAACAGGGGCTTAGTATTAAACTGTTTATTAAACTGCCGATAAATGGAATGATCCCTACCGCTCCGCCAATAAGAACAGTTATTATTCCTGCAGCAATATAAAAGCCTAAATGTTTTGAAACCAGGTTCCA
>CAYTQB010000181.1:0-2832 GCA_964439615.1 uncultured Ferruginibacter sp.
CTTGTATGGGCACTCAGGCAAAAACAATGGCGTATCATTGGAGTCATCTATTTTTCTGTCATACTCCTGCTTTTATTTGGCAGCGGAAAAAATTATTATACTTTGGGTGCCTACCCGGTTCTTATTGCATCCGGCTCCGTGCTTTGGGAACAAATGCTCAATAAAAGAAAATGGATCGGCTACAGCCTTGCGATGCTAATGATTCTTTTCAACTGGATGATCATGCCGCTGTTATTACCTATCTGGACACCGGACAAACTGGATGCTTTCTATAAAAAGATAGGGATTGAACACAAATGGGAAGACCTGAAAGCACATCCACTGCCTCAGGATTTTGCCGACATGCTGGGATGGAAAGAATTAACCGAACGTACTGAAAAATTCTTTAATTCTTTGCCCGATTCAATTAAAGTAAATACTACGATTTATGGCGCTAATTATGGACAAGCCGGTGCAATGAAGTTCTATGGACAAAACGATCTGTTTAAAAATTCAGTGATATCTGAAAACGGATCATTTCAACTTTGGATAAACGATCATCTATTTTTTAAGCATCTTATCATTGTGGATGATGAGGTGCCTGATCCTGATGATGAGGTGATACGGCATTTTGAAAAAATATGGCTGATCGATTCCGTGAGGAATAAATATTCACGACAACTGGGTGACAAAATATTTTTCTTACAGAGCCTGGATTCAACCGGGCTAAGGCTTGCACAGGAAGGATTTATAGAAAATAAGAAAAGATTCAACCGCTAACCTTGCTGCTTAATCAATTTCATTACAGCTACAAACTCATTTGCACCTAAGTTACCAATCATTTTCAAATCGGTGTCATCCAGTTTAAATAATCCGGTTGTGTTTTGCTTAACCTGTTCAGGCGTTCTTATTCCGGCAATGACCGTTGACACTTCCGGATAAGAAAGAATATAGCTTAAAGACAGTTGTGTTTTGCTGCAGTTATATTTTTTACACAGTTGCCATACGGGTTCAAGAGCTTTATTAGATGTATCAATCACTTCTCTTGTCAGCCTGTTTTTACGGTGGTCATTAGCAGAAAAACTGACGGCCTTATCAAATTTCCCTGTAAGCAAACCAAACTGCAAGGCCATTCTTACAATTACACCATATCCGTTTTCAGAAGATGATTTCAACAGGGGCAATACTTTTTGATTCAGCAGGTTTAATACAAGCTGGAACCCATTACCCCAATTTTTTTTCATCAAAAATTCTGCCTCTGGCAAGGGATCAAACGTATTCAGTGACAAACCCCAATATCGCACCTTGCCCGCTTGCTGTAATTTTTGCATCGCTTCAATACATTCACCTTCCTGCAAATGCTGTACCCTCGCTGTATGCAGTTGATAGTAATCTATGGTTTCTCTTTTTAACCGCTTCAGTGATAGTTCACATGCATTAAGGATATGCTTTTTCGAATAGTCAAAACTAAATTGTTCATGGCGTGATACATTACCGGCCTTGGTGGCAATAATGATGTTTTTGTCGCCGGCTATCGTTTTACCAAGTAACTCTTCCGAATGGCCCAGGCCATAGATATCAGCCGTATCAAAAAAATTGATGCCCATATCAAGCGCTGCATATATGGCTTCAACAGATATTTTATCATCTGCATCTCCCCAACCAATGGCTGTGGAGCCAATCATGGCTGCTCCACCAATAGCCCAGGCGCCAAAACCGATTTCACTAACCAATAGATCAGTATTTCCAAATTTTCGATATTGCATTCCCCAATTTACAATGCTATAGTTAAACACCGTATTTTCGTGACAGAAATTTGAAGATATGAACAGACCCATCCGTGTTTTAGTTGCCAAAGTAGGGCTAGATGGACATGACCGTGGCGCCAAAGTAATTGCCACTGCTTTACGTGACGCTGGTATGGAAGTAATTTACACCGGCCTGCGCCAGACACCCGAAATGGTAGTGAATGCCGCCCTGCAGGAAGACGTGGATGCTATCGGTGTAAGCATACTCAGTGGTGCACACAATACCGTTTTTCCAAAGATCGTTACGCTGATGAAGGAAAAAGGGATGAATGATGTGCTGCTTACCGGTGGGGGCATCATTCCCGAAGAGGACATGGCCGAACTGAACAAGGCGGGTGTTGGAAAACTGTTTGCTCCCGGCGCCACTACTTCTGAAATTGCAGATTATATAAAAGGATGGGTAAAAGAGAACAGGAATTTTTAATTTTGTATTATGGAAAGAGAAATTAAAATATTCAGGTCTTTCGAAGAGCAGGAAGAATATAGCCTGGAACAAATGCGCAAAACGACCCCTGCTGAAAGGTTTAAGAATTTACTGAAGATGCAGGCATTAACCAAACGGTTCCATCCTGTTGTAGTTAAATCCCGGGAAATAATTATTCATAAGAATGGATATCCTCAATGATGAATTCATGCTGTTCCTGAAATGTGCAGGGCAAACAGGCTTAAGGTACCTGCTTATTGGCGGCTATGCTGTAAACTATTATGGTTATAACAGGAATACAGATGACCTGGATGTATGGCTGGCCCCGACCAATGAAAACAAGAGAAAGTTCATGAATACACTTTTGTGCATGAATTATACAGAAGACGAGGTGTCTGCGCTTGATGGGGAGGATTTTGAAACCTATTTTACTGGTACAATTGGTACCGGTGATGGCAGAATGGATGTGTTGACCATTGTACATAAAGACCTTTCTTTTGATGAAGCCGAAAAAAACAAAGCAGTATTTGAAGTTACTCCAGGGGTAAACATGCACATAGTTCCTTACGAGTCTTTAAAATTCATGAAACTGCGTAGCAAAAGGGAAAAAGACCTTTGGGA
>CAYTQB010000182.1:0-2828 GCA_964439615.1 uncultured Ferruginibacter sp.
AAGCGATGATTCAAAACCTGCAGCTGCAGCTGAATGTATTGAACCAGCAATTAAATATTATTCATCAAATCAAACAAAAAAAGTATAGCCATGAAAAAAATACCCAGGCCATTTAGCCTTGTATTGCCGTTATTACTGCTGTTGCAGGTAAACACAGTTGCGCAGGACGATAAAAACGACAATGACAATAAAAACGACAACAAAAAGAAGTATGAGTTTGTAAAAAAGAAATCTGTCAACAAATCATACAATGTTTCCGCTTCGGACAAACTCAATATCCAGAATTCATTTGGTTCGGTAAAAGTGAATACCTGGAGCCGGAATGAGATAAAAGTAGATGTTGACATTGAAGTGTCGGCCAATACTGATGCACTTGCTCAGAAAATGCTCGATCGTATCTCTGTGAACGATGATAAAAGCGGCCGTGAAATATCTTTCGAAACCAAAATGAAGGATATAAATAATAAGAAAGATGAAAAGAGCACTATGGAGATCAATTACACTATCTCTATGCCTGAAGGGAATGCATTGAAAGTACAGAACGAATTTGGTTCAACAACCATACCTGATTTTAAAGGGGAGGTTGATCTTACCAGCAAGTTCGGATCACTCACTACAGGTAATCTCAGCAATATCAAAGGCATTCATGTGGAATTTGGTAAAGCTAACCTGGCCAATATCAATACTGCGCCGGTTACCATCAAATTCTCTAAAGCAGTTATTTCCAAATTATCCGGAGATATTAAACTGAACCTGGAGTTCTGCAGCAATGTGAGACTGAACCTAGATAATACCCTTAGCAGCCTTGACCTGAAAACATCTTATTCAACAGTCAACCTTAAACCAACAGGTGGGCTACAGGCGAACTATAATATTTCTACCAGCTTTGGTTCTTTTAAAAATACAAGCGATGTGAAATTCAGCAGCGATGAAGATAAAGACGATGACAATAAATATTCGCCAAAATTCGACCACCAGTATTCGGGGAGATCGGGAAGCGGTAGCGTACCGGTGAAAGTAAAGAGCAGTTTTGGAAAGATAATTGTTGGAGAAGCATCTGAAGAAGATATGAAGAGCAAGGACAAGGATAAGAAAAAAGATAAATCTAAAACCTAACCTTTAAAGTATAACCATGAATTATAAAAGGTCTGTGATTAGTCACAGGCCTTTTGTATTTTTATCAACAAATAACTGGCTGTCATGAAACTGATAACGAAGACCCGGCTGCTTATCATCTTTTTTATGGTTGCTTTAATTGTAAGTGGCGCCACAGCCATGCCTGCAGAGTCAGGGTTACGATGGCTAATGCAATACAAGGATATGTTTCCTGAACGATTAGGCAACTGGCTGCAGACCTGTTATGATGCACTGGTTGATACGAATGCGAAATATCCCTTCCTTGCTTATGGCTACGACTGGCTGGCCTTTGCCCATTTTGTGATCGCTTTATCTTTTATTGGCCCTTACCGGGATCCTGTGAAAAATGCTTGGATCATCGACTGGCAAATCATTTGCTGTATCGCTGTATTTCCGCTGGCATTGATTGCCGGCCCCATCAGGCAAATCCCTGTCTTTCACAGAATCATTGACTGCTGCTTTGGCATCGTTGGCATTATACCTTTATTGATCTGCAGAAGCTGGATTAAGAAACTGGCAAAGGTCACCTCATGAGTGTTTCCATCAGTCTGCTTTTTCAAGTATAAAAATCTCTTCCACAGGTTTACCAAATACCCTGGCTATTTTTAATGCCAGCACCGTTGAAGGAACATATTTGTTTGCTTCCATGGCATTGATCGTTTGCCTGCTGACAGAAACTTTTTTCGCCAGGTCTTCCTGTGTCAGTCCCTTGATCGCTCTTTCTATCCTGATATTATTTTTCATCGGACACGGCTTTAGCGTTTCTGTATAAAATAAAATTAAACCGTACAATAAATATGATCAGTACGGTAAACATATTATACAGCATCACATCCAGGAATGGCAAGCCATATACAAATAAAAAGGCCAGGAGCAACAGCAGGTAGTTTACGCATATGGCCCATAACAGCGATGAAGAACGAAGCCCGGCAATGAATTCATCTTCATTTTTTTCTTTTGAGAAACTCACCAGCATAGCCCCGGTGATGAATAAAGACCCCACTACGGTGTTGGTTATATTCGTATCCACCATGCCGAAATACCTGGCATTCGTGTGAAATCCGTCACTGGCAATGGCAAATACTTTGGCATGCATCCAGGTTGCATCAAAATTGTAGTAACTCAATACGAGGCCCGCCATGGTGGCCGGAATGAGTATCAACCAGCCTATCTTTTTATACCTGTTGGGTAATAATAACTTGGTTTGCATAAATTAATTATTTCTACAAATGTAAAGTACATTTTACAATAAGACAAAATAAATTTACAATTTGTAAGAATATTTTAACAAAAAATGACTACAGTTTTTATGATTAGCCATACATTTGTACTATAAAGTACATAATGACAGCATATTCATACCTGGCACTGGGTGACAGCTATACCATTGGTGAACAGGTTCCCTTTGAAGATAACTTTCCTAATCAAACAGTACAACTGTTGAGAAGGTCAGGTTTTGCTTTTTATGGGGCTGAGATCGTTGCCAAAACGGGTTGGACAACGGATGAGTTGAACAATGCCATTGAAAACACGACAACACTAAACAGCTATGATGTTGTTTCACTTCTTATTGGTGTAAATAATCAGTATCGTGGACGGTCTGTAGCAGAATTTAAAGTTGAATTTGAACACCTGTTGCAACGAGCCATACAGTTTGCTGACAATAAACCTTACCGTGTTTTTGTGTTGAG
>CAYTQB010000183.1:0-2803 GCA_964439615.1 uncultured Ferruginibacter sp.
GCAGCCCTGCATGGGCATGTTCATAGGGCCCTTCTTTTTCCGACAGCAGGTGCGGTGCATGATCAGTTGCAATAACATCCAGCCGGTCATCCAGCAATGCTTTCCACAAGGCTTCTTTATTGTGTGGGGCTTTTATAGCAGGGTTACATTTTATTTTATATCCCAGTTGGGTATAATCATCGGCTGTAAAATGCAGGTGGTGTACACAAACTTCGGCAGTGATCCTTTTTTCTTTTAACGGCATCATATTACCAAACAACTGCAGTTCCTTTTCAGTAGTGATGTGGAGAATATGCAGGCGGCTGTTATACTTTTGAGCAAATTTTATGGCAACGAGGGAAGATTCAAAACAAGCCTCTTCATTTCTTATTAACGAATGATCGGCTGGAGATAATTCTGCTTTCTCCTTTTTTATCCTTTCATAACCGGCTTTAATTAAACGTTCATCTTCGCAATGGGTGGCAATCAGCATTTCGCTTTCACGAAAAACCTTATCCAGTGCCGCATGGCTATCTACCAGCATATTGCCCGTGCTGGCGCCCATAAATATTTTTACTCCGCAAACATCTTTTTTATGTTTATTCATCTTCAGTACTTCATCGGCATTAGTATTACTGGTGCCCATGAAGAATGAATAATTGGCAAGCGATGTGTTGGCACCAATTGTATATTTATCTTCTAACAATTCTTCTGTAAGTGCATTGGGTATGGTATTGGGCATTTCCATAAAACTGGTAACACCTCCTGCCACGGCTGCCCTGCTCTCCGAATAGATATTGGCTTTATGCGTAAGCCCGGGTTCCCTGAAATGGACCTGGTCATCAATCACACCCGGGAAGAGATGTTTACCCTCCCCGTTTATTTCATCAACTTTGTATTTTGTTTCAATCTGCGGTGCAATTTTCTCTATCCGTTCGCCGTTAGTCAAAACATCCAATGAACGGATTTTTCCTTCATTAACCACCAGTATGTTCTTAAAAAGGTATTTTTGCATATCTTGAATTTAGATACCTGTCAAAACTAAAATTATCCAATGCAAATTATTAAAAGCTTAACCAAACTGCTCATTTTTATTTGTCCTGTCTTTGCCTCTGCACAATCCACTTTTTTAACTCAGGGATCAAAAGAAATTCACTTTGTTGACCGGATGGAGATAAAGCAGCAAAAGAATACCCACCTTAACTTTTCGGCATTACAACCTTTTAACCGACGTTATATAGTACAACAGGTTGAATTTATTGACAGCGCCAGGCTTGGATATGTGGATTTGAAGACGGGACAGGATAAATACAGGGAATGGTATGACCAGGCGCTAACCCCGATTGACGAGTATAACCTGCAGCGCTTTTTAATGAATAATACCGAATGGGTGACAGGCCCAACAGATGAATTTAAAAGCAGGAGGCCCATTTTAAAAACCTTTTATAAAACAAAGCCTAATTTTTTAGAAGTAAAGACCCGGGACTTTTTCCTGGCATTAAACCCGGTATTGCAGTTTCGTGCAGGTTACGAAACCGGTACAAAAAACCAATCTGTTTACCAGAACAGTCGTGGTGTTAGTTTAAGAGGAATGATCGGGCGTAAAGTAGGTTTCTCAAGTTTCCTTACAGACAACCAGGAAAGGGGCCCGCAATTTTTCCAGCAACAGGTTGCTGCTTTCAGGGCTGTACCGGGCGTTGGGTTCTATAAACCTTTTAAAACTTCGGGGTTTGATTATTTTGATGCAAGGGGATATATAACTTTTAATGCAGCAAAGGCTATTGATATACAATTCGGGTACGACAAGAATTTTATTGGTAACGGCTACCGAAGTTTGTTTTTAAGTGACTGGGGCAACAGTAACCTGTTTTTGAAATTGAACACCCGTATCTGGAAAATAAATTACCAGAACCTGTTCATAGAGCTGATGCCTCAATTTAAAAAAGCCGGCGACACTTTACTGGATCGTAAATATGCAGCCATGCACCACCTGAGTATGAATGTTACCAAGTGGCTGAATATTGGTTTATTTGAAGGCGTGATCTTCGGAAGGAAGAACCGATTCGATTTTCAATACCTGAACCCAATCATTTTTTACAGGCATATTGAAGGTACGGTAGGCAGCCCCGATAATGCCCTGGCTGGTTTCGATTTTAAAGCAAATATTCTGCACCGGGTACAGCTATATGGACAACTATTGCTCGATGAGTTCATCTTATCAGAAATAAAAAACAAACCTACAAGCTGGGTCAATAAATGGGGTATCCAGTTGGGTGCAAAGTACCTGGATGCATTTGGTGTACGTAACCTCGATATCCAGCTGGAGACTAACAGGGTAAGGCCATTCACGTACTCTCATAATGATACTGTTTCCAATTATACGCATTATAATCAGCCATTGGCGCATCCATTGGGTGCAAATTTCCAGGAGTTCATTGGTATCATACGCTACCAGCCTGCACCAAAATGGTATGTGTACCTGCAAACTATTTATTATTACCAGGGACTTGACAGTGCCGGCAAAAATTTTGGTGGCAATATTTTCAGGAATTATGCAACCCGTTCGATGAATGAAGGTTTTAAGATCGGCAGTGGAAATAAAGCAACTTGTTTAAATGGGTTCTTACAGGTATCGTATGAATTGAGGGAAAACTTATTTTTTGAGATAACCGGCCAGTACCGCCATTACAAAATGCAAAATAACCCAGTTGCTACCAACAGTACAATCGTTACGGGAGGTATACGGCTGAATATGTTTAGCCGCAGGTTTGATTACTGATGAAGAACTTTTTATTCTACTGTTAAAGAAAAAGAGATTATCCGG
>CAYTQB010000184.1:0-2803 GCA_964439615.1 uncultured Ferruginibacter sp.
GCAGCCCTGCATGGGCATGTTCATAGGGCCCTTCTTTTTCCGACAGCAGGTGCGGCGCATGATCAGTTGCAATAACATCCAGCCGGTCATCCAGTAACGCTTTCCACAAGGCTTCTTTATTGTGTGCAGCCTTAATGGCAGGGTTACATTTTATTTTATATCCGAGTTGTGCATAGTCATCGGCTGTAAAATGCAGATGATGCACACAAACTTCAGCAGTGATCCTTTTTTCTTTTAACGGCATCATATTGCCAAACAACTGCAGTTCTTTTTCGGTACTGATGTGGAGGATATGCAGGCGGCTGTTATACTTCTGCGCAAATTTTATGGCAACAAGAGAAGATTCAAAACAAGCTTCTTCATTTCTTATTAACGGATGATCGGCTGGAGACAATTCTGATCTCTCCTTTTTTATCCTTTCATAACCTGCTTTAATTAACCGTTCATCTTCGCAATGGGTGGCAATCAGCATTTCGCTTTCCCGAAAAACCTTATCCAGTGCCGCATGGCTATCTACCAGCATATTGCCCGTGCTGGCGCCCATAAATATTTTTACTCCGCAAACATCTTTTTTATGTTTATTCATCTTCAGTACTTCATCGGCATTAGTATTACTGGTGCCCATGAAGAATGAATAATTGGCAAGCGATGTGTTGGCACCAATTGTATATTTATCTTCTAACAATTCTTCTGTAAGTGCATTGGGTATGGTATTGGGCATTTCCATAAAACTGGTAACACCTCCTGCCACGGCTGCCCTGCTCTCCGAATAGATATTGGCTTTATGCGTAAGCCCGGGTTCCCTGAAATGGACCTGGTCATCAATCACACCCGGGAAGAGATGTTTACCCTCCCCGTTTATTTCATCAACTTTGTATTTTGTTTCAATCTGCGGTGCAATTTTCTCTATCCGTTCGCCGTTAGTCAAAACATCCAATGAACGGATTTTTCCTTCATTAACCACCAGTATGTTCTTAAAAAGGTATTTTTGCATATCTTGAATTTAGATACCTGTCAAAACTAAAAATATCCAATGCAAATTATTAAAAGCTTAACCAAACTACTTATTTTTATTTGCCCTGTCTTTGCCTCTGCACAATCCACTTTTTTAACACAAGGATCAAAGGAAATTCACTTTGTTGACCGGATGGAGATAAAACAGCAAAAGAACACCCACCTTAATTTTTCGACATTGCAACCTTTTAACAGGCGGTATATAGTACAGCAGGTTGAATTTATTGACAGCGCCAGGCTGGGATACGTGGATCTGAAGACGGGACAGGATAAATACAGGGAATGGTATGACCAGGCGCTTACCCCGATTGACGAGTACAACCTGCAACGCTTTTTAATGAATAATACCGAATGGGTAACAGGCCCAACAGATGAATTCAAAAGCAGGTGGCCCGTTTTAAAAACCTTTTATAAAACAAAGCCGAACTTTTTAGAAGTAAAGACCAGGGATTTTTTCCTGGCACTAAACCCGGTGTTGCAGTTACGTGCAGGTTACGAAACAGGTACGAAAAATCAATCCGTTTATTTGAACAGCCGCGGTGTTAGTTTAAGAGGAATGATCGGTCGCAAAGTAGGTTTCTCAAGTTTCCTTACCGATAACCAGGAAAGAGGACCGCAATTTTTTCAGCAGCAGGTTGCCTCTTCCAGGGCTGTGCCGGGTGTTGGGTTCTATAAACCTTTTAAAACTTCGGGGTTTGATTATTTTGATGCAAGGGGATATATAACTTTTAATGCAGCAAAGGCTATTGATATACAATTCGGGTACGACAAGAATTTTATTGGTAACGGCTACCGAAGTTTGTTTTTAAGTGACTGGGGCAACAGTAACCTGTTTTTGAAATTGAACACCCGTATCTGGAAAATAAATTACCAGAACCTGTTCATAGAGCTGATGCCTCAATTTAAAAAAGCCGGCGACACTTTACTGGATCGTAAATATGCAGCCATGCACCACCTGAGTATGAATGTTACCAAGTGGCTGAATATTGGTTTATTTGAAGGCGTGATCTTCGGAAGGAAGAACCGATTCGATTTTCAATACCTGAACCCAATCATTTTTTACAGGCATATTGAAGGTACTGTCGGTAGTCCCGATAATGCCCTTGCAGGATTTGATTTTAAGGCCAACATTCTTCACCGGGTACAACTATATGGACAACTATTGCTTGATGAATTCATTTTATCAGAGATAAAAAACAAACCTACAAGCTGGGTCAACAAATGGGGTATCCAGTTGGGTGCAAAATACCTGGATGCATTTGGTGTACGTAACCTGGATATCCAGTTGGAGGCAAACAGGGTGAGGCCATTCACTTATTCTCATAATGATACTGTTGCCAATTATACGCATTATAATCAGCCATTGGCGCATCCATTGGGTGCAAATTTCCAGGAGTTCATTGGTATCATACGCTACCAGCCTGCACCAAAGTGGTATGTGTACCTGCAGACCATTTATTATTACCAGGGACTTGATAGTGCCGGCAAAAATTTTGGTGGCAATATTTTCAGGAATTATGCAACCCGTTCAATGAACGAAGGTTTTAAGATCGGCAGTGGGAATAAAGCAACTTGTTTAAATGGGTTCTTACAAGTATCGTATGAATTGAGGGAAAATTTATTTTTTGAGATAACCGGCCAATACCGTCATTACAAAATGCAAAATAACCCGGTTGCTACCAACAGTACAATTGTTACGGGAGGCATACGGCTGAATATGTTTAGCCGCAGGTATGATTACTGATGAAGAACTTTTTATTCTACTGTTAAAGAAAAAGAGATTATCCGG
>CAYTQB010000185.1:0-2799 GCA_964439615.1 uncultured Ferruginibacter sp.
TCCACCAGTAATCCCGGATATTCTTTTTGAGTTGAGCGCCGTTCTGGCCATAATCGTATACCGCTGCCAGGCCATCATAAATTTCGGATGACTGGAAAATATAACCGTATTCCTTACAGTGTGAGATCAGTTCTGCAAAATTGTTCTGTTCGTTTGCCATAAGGCTGCAAAGATAGGATTTGGGGGCGTGTACGCCAATACCTATACAATGCTGTTCTTGTTTTTGATATTCTTAATCAAAATATGGATCAACAGCAGATCAATAAGTAAAATAACAGTTACAATATTCAGCCAGTGTCTATACTTTTTCCGGAAAGCTTCAGAGCGGAGATTGTAATCAATGATGCTTTTGTTATTCAATTGGATGCTGATTATCCTATTATATTTTGAAAAGAAATCCTCGATATGAATCTTTTTAAGGTCTTTTTTGAGGAGCTCGACATAGATGGTATCAGCCGGAATGTATTTTTCAAAATGTGGTAGTGTGTCTGCATATATATAATCCGACTGGCATAAACGAAATTTTTTAAAGTATCCATCAAAGGAAAATTCATAGTACGCTTCCGAAAACATTCCGTCTGACTTTGATTTCATCACCTTTGCGGCAAGGATGCATGGCCTGACAATAATATCTTTTTCTTTGATAGTATCACCAAACTTAGACTGGTATAGCAGGAACATCCATATGATTACCAGCAATGGAGCTGCTTTTACTATAAAACGTTTGCTGAGTTGAGGATAGTTCGGGAAGAAAATTCCGGAAATGATTTTTAGTATTATATTGATAACTATCCAAATAGCGAATAAGAATAAGGCCGCAAGAATCAGGAAAAACATTGGCCCCGTTTGCTCCCAAATTCCAAGGTAAAAAAGACCAATGCTGAATAAGATAAAAATAGCGGCCGCACTGTTTCTCAGTTTTGACCTGGCAGCTTTTTTATATTCTTCAGGAAACTTTTCTTTGCTTAAAATATATGCTTCCGATGCCTGCTCCTTTGTGAGGTTGAAAGTTTCTGCTAATTCTTCAATTATGTTTTCCGGGGTACTAGCAGGATTGTTCTTAAGGATGACAGCATATTCTGATGCATGTTTGATCCTTTCGGGAACTGAGAGGTCATCATAATTCATTTTATTTCAGTTTTTCATTTTGCTGATGTCGGTCTTTATCCCTTATGTTTTTCTTCTCAAAATTCTTTTTCAATGCTTCGGTAAGATCAACGCCGGTTTGATTGGCAAGACAGATCAATACCCATAATACATCTGCCATCTCATCACTGATCTCTTTCCCTTTATCAGATTCCTTAAATGATTGTTCGCCATATTTGCGAACCATCAACCGGGAAAGTTCACCGACTTCTTCCATCAGGATACCGAGGTTAGTCAATTCATTAAAATAACGAACACCGGTGGTTTTTATCCATCTGTCAACATCTTGCTGTGCTTCTTGTATTGTCATGATTACACGAATTTTTACGAATTACACGAATTATAATACAATTCTTTTCCAGGTTAAAGATCTTTCTCCAAAATTGATTATCAAAGCCAGCTTCATTCCGGATACGGCTAAATAACTTAATGTCTGCGCCATGTGAGCATCTATTAAAAGTGAAGTCGATTTTACTTCAATGATTATGTTATCGAAAACTACGAAATCTGCATAATATGGATTTCTCAGAACCTGGCCTTTGTATTTTACAGTGAATTTCTGTTCTCTTTTATAAGGTATTCCTGCGTCTTCAAAATCAATTTCCATAGCATCTTTATAGTTGATCTCTTTCAAACCCATTCCGAGTATACTATGGATATTCATACAAATACCTACAACCTTAAAAGCCTCTTCTTTATATATAAGATCAGTCATTGTAAGCTCCCAATTCGTGTAATTCGCAAAAATTAGTGTAATCAACCTACTCTTTGTTCTTCGTATCTATCACAATTGTTACAGGACCATCATTTAATAAAGATACTTTCATATCTGCCCCAAATTCTCCTGTGTATATTTTTTTGCCCAGATCAATCTCCAATTGGCTTATCATCTTTTCATATATGGGAATGGCAATATCCGGTTTACTTGCTTTAATATAAGAGGGCCGGTTCCCTTTTTTGGTAGAGGCATGTAATGTGAACTGGCTTACAAGCAAAATATCGCCACCCATATCTTTCACGGAAATATTCGGCACTTTATTTTCATCGTCAAATATGCGGAGGTTTACTATTTTGTTGCTGAGCCACTCTATGTCTTCATCGGTATCTGCGTCTTCAATACCTATTAATACAAGCAGGCCTGTTTTAATTTCAGATCTCAACTTGTTATCAATAGTCACGCCGGCATGAGTTACTCTTTGAATCACTGCTTTCATACACTAAAGGTAGGAAGTGAATGATAATTCACTTTGATCTTGAAGCTAACAATAAAAATATGGCTCCCAGTGGTAACGGTAGCCAGAAATAATCGTACAGCTCACTTAAATGACTGCTGTTTTTACCAACCATATACATAATAATTGCTGCCGCAATACAAAGCAATGCAAGCTGCGAATAAATTCTTTTCTTATTCATGTTTTTGTTTTTTATAAAAGTACGCTGCAGGAGTTATGAATGCAAGAAGGCTTTAATTTTTTATTGCAGTGTAAACGAAAAATGAATAATTGGTTTCAATAATTGCCTTTATGTTTTTATCCTTATTTTATTTTTAAAAAAGAAATCTGATAAGAAGTACACAGTATTATAACAGGTATAAAATTGCTTCGGAAAATACGGTTTGGAGGTTCAGAAAAATGTGAAATGCAGTAAAATCAA
>CAYTQB010000186.1:0-2791 GCA_964439615.1 uncultured Ferruginibacter sp.
CGGCACAGGTTTATATAGATGTAAATGGTGTAGGGTACGAAGTTAATATCAGCCTCAATACCTATTCTCATATTCAAAACCTGGAGCAGGGTAAATTGTTTATGCACCTCCAGGTAAGGGAAGATGCACATGTTTTGTTCGGCTTTTTTGATAAGCAGGAAAAAGACATGTTCCTTCTTTTAACAGGGGTTTCGGGTGTGGGGGCTGCCACTGCAAGAATGATGTTGTCTTCCCTTAAACCGGAAGAGGTGAGCAGGGCGATACTGCTGGGCAACATTAAGCTTTTGGAAAGTGTCAAAGGGATAGGTAAAAAAACAGCAGAAAGACTGGTTTTGGAACTGAAGGATAAAATGGGAAAACAATCCCTGGATGCGAACCTTTCTGTACAGTTGGGCAATAGTTTGGAGCTGGATGCGTTAAATGCCTTAACTGCCCTCGGAATCCCGAGATCTCAGGCAGAAAACGCCATCCAAAAAATTATCCTTGCTGAACCACCTGTACTAAAACTAGAAGATTTAATTAAAAAAGCCCTTAAAGCCATTTGAAAGAATTCTACGTTAATTGTACCAGATGTTGCTTATTAGAAAAAAAACTGTAAGGCTGGCTGGCTGTGTATTACTGGTGGCAATGCAATTTGTATTTTATACAAACCCTGCATCTGCCCGGCCTTATCATTATAACCTCATATTAAATACCGGCGATACAACTGTACCCAATTATAAGGATAGCCTGAAGTTCCCGATAAAAGACAGGAGAGGTGATTTTGTTTCAGGTGGCGGAAGAAGCACTTTCGATCTTAATAATCCTTCTAACCTGAAAGATTCGGTTGTGTACGATCCCAAGACACGCCGCTACATCGTGTATGAAAAAATAGGCAATAAATATTATCGCAGCACCACTTCCTACAGTTTTGATGAATACTGGCAGATGCGTAACCGGCAGGCCGAAAGAGAATATTTTCAAAAACGGGCCAACCTGCTGAGCATACTTAACCGGGGCCGGGTAAAACCAAAACTACGTTTGTATGATAATTTGTTCAACCGTCTTTTTGGTAATGGAAAAATAAGCATTACGCCACAGGGAAATGTGGACATAACTGCAGGATACCAGGGACAGAATATTAAAAATCCAACCTTGCCGGAAAGGGCTCGTAAGAATGGAGGATTTGATTTTGACATGAATGCCCAGGTAAATGTGAATGCTGATATTGGCGGCAAACTGAAATTCCCGATCAACTATAATACGCTTGCCAATTTCGGGCAGGATAATCAACTTAAGCTTGATTATACAGGACTGGATGATGAGATCATTAAAAGACTTGAGTTAGGTAATGTTTCTTTCCCTTCACGCAGTACATTGATACCGGGAGCGCAACAACTGTTTGGTATTAAAACCACGGTTCAATTTGGAAAACTATTTGTTACAGGTGTTGTTGCCAATCAAAAATCACAGCGCCAGTCGGCTAACCTGCAGGGCGGTACCGCATCGCAGCTATTTGAATTGAAAGCTGATGAGTATGAAGAGAACCGTCACTTCTTATTGGCGCAATATTTTAAAGAGAACTACAATAAAGTAATGAGCAAATTACCCGCCATTACTGCTCCCATACAGATATTGAGAATGGAAGTTTGGGTTACCAACAGAAACGGGACTACTACCGAAACCCGTGATGTTGTAGGATTGGCGGACCTGGGCGAAAGCGGAGGGCCTAATTCACAAATTCCAACCAATGGAAGCAATACGCTCTACAGCAATATCATTTCAAATCCATCCAACAGGAATTCTGCCCTGGTGTTTAATAACCTGGTTGCATCAGGCTTAAACCCTGTACAGGATTTTGAAAAAACATTTGCCCGTAAATTAGATTCCACCCAATACTTTTATAACCGGCAGGCAGGCTTTATTTCTTTAAGCCAGCCATTGCAAACGGATGAAGTGCTGGCAGTAGCATACCAGTATTCTTATAATGGAAAAATTTTTCAGGTTGGTGAATTTTCACAAGACCTGCCACCCGACAGCGCTTTGGCCACACAAAAAATATTATTCTTAAAATTATTAAAAGCCACATCGCAGAGGCCCAATTTACCCATCTGGCAATTGATGCTGAAGAATGTGTATGCGATAGGTTATGGTACACTCACTCCGCAGGATTTTAAACTGGATGTTTTATACCAGGAGCCCGGTTTAGGATGGAAACGTTATGTTCCTTTCGGAGATAAGAACCAGGGTTTTCCAATCATTTCACTTATCAACCTTGACCGGTTGAATAACCAACTAGATCCGCAACCTGACGGTGTGTTTGACTATGTGGAAGGCTTTACTGTTTATTCACAATACAGCCGGGTCATGTTCCCTGTGCTGGAACCATTTGGGCGAGACCTGGCAAATGGGATTTATAATAACCCCAACCAACCCTTTATTAAGGACAGTTTGTATTATGCCTTGTATGATTCCATAAAAGCAGTGGCGCAGCAATATCCCAACCTTAACCGCTTTGTATTAAAAGGCTCGGCAAAAATTTCGGGCTCGTCGGATATAAGTATAGGATATAACATTCCAAAAGGTTCTGTAACTGTTTCTGCCGGCGGCAGGGTTTTGATTGAAGGAATTGATTATGATATTAACTACGATCTGGGAACTATCAAAATAACCAATTCGGCTATTGTTAATTCAGGCATACCGGTCCAGGTAAATTATGAGAACAATGCTTCATTTGGATTGCAGCAGAGAAGCTACATGGCATTGCGTTGGGATTATATGGCAAAGAATACCACCAAAACGCAATTGTCTT
>CAYTQB010000187.1:0-2758 GCA_964439615.1 uncultured Ferruginibacter sp.
ATTCATGGATGATGAACAGGAAATTCAAAAGCCTCAAAAAGAGGACATTCCTTGTCTTCAATGTGGGCGTGAACAATATCCTTAATAACAGGAGTATTGTTTCGGGTGGGTTTGAACAACTGCGTTTCGATTTTGCAGAAAAAAATGTAAATAAATTTCCCGATAAAAGATTTTATGCATACGGTATCAATTTCTTTGCAAGCGTAGGCATCCGTTTTTAATAAATAAAGCAAGTAAAAACTTTTTAAAAATAAATTATGAACAAGATCTTTAAATTAATGACAGCAGTAATGATGGTTTTAACAGCCGTTACTTTCAGTGCCTGTAAAAAATCATTTGATAATCCTCCCGGCGCAGGCGATCCGGATATTGTGGCTAACACTTCCATCAAAGCATTAAAAGCAATGCATACTTCATCAGGGGCTTATGATGTGATCACATCTGATCTCATCATTTCGGGTGTTGTAGTTGCTGATGATAAAAGCGGGAACCTGTACAAGCAGTTATATATCCAGGATGCAACCGGTGGTTTGCAGATTCTTTTGGATGCAAATAGCTTATATGGTACTTATCCTGTTGGCCGCAAAATATTTATCAGGTGTAAAGATCTTTGTATAAGTGATTATAACGGCTTGATGGCATTGGGTGTAAAAGCAACAGTAGGAGGTTTGCCTTCACAGGAAGGAATACCCGGTAACCTCATCAGCAGGTATGTATTGGGCGGTTCTATAAACAACCCGGTTGTTCCTAAAGTAGTTACATTGGCACAATTAGGTACCAACATGCAGGACCAATACCTGGGAACTTTGATCCAATTGAACGGTTGGGAATTTGCAGATACTACCTTAACACATTCCGATACATCTGCATACAAGAGTACACAGAATTTAGATATTAAGAATTGCGCAACAGAACAGGTTATCATTCGTACTAGTGCTTATGCAAATTTTGCCGCAAAAAAAGTTCCTGGTGGAAATGGTAATGTGGTAGCTGTTTATACAGTGTTCGGAGCAACCAAGCAACTCATCATCCGTGATGAGAATGATGTGCAACTCAATGGACCTCGCTGTAATCTTTTTGAGGAATTCTTTTATCGCCTTAGACAGCCCGATAACAACACCGATTTTGCTTTTCCGGGCTGGATTAATATTGCTCCGAATGCTGTTGCTAACTGGAAGAATTCCTTATTCGGCAGTACCGGTAAGGTGATAAAAGTTACCGCTTTCGGAACAAACCTGAGTGCTGATACAGCCTGGGCTATCACTCCTGCTATTGTAATACCAGCGGGAAGTTCTCCTAAATTCTCGTTCAAAACAGCATACCAGTTTGCGGTAGGACCAACCAAACTTCATGCATTTATTTCTACGAACTATAATGGTGGAGATCCTAATGGGGCAACCTGGGTACAATTGACAAACGATGCTCAGATCCCGGGTAATACATCTGTGAGTAATACATCTTCGTTCAGTACTTTAACCTCAACCGGTGATATAAGTTTATCAACCTATGCCGGCCAAACAGTACGAATTGCATTCAAATATGTTGGAAGTACTACATCTTCACCAGCAAGAACAACTAATTTCGAGATTGACGATATACAAATAACGAGATAAAATACACATGCATAAGATCCGTTTCAGAATGAAAAAGTTCTTATGCTTACTATAAAACGAACTTAGGTCTTACAGACGACAAATTTTGTTTATGAAAAAAATAATTACACTTTTACTGGTACTTGCTTCCTTATCGGGATTTTCCCAGTCCACTACTTTGGTGATAAGCCAGGTGTATGGAGCCGGAGGAAATACAGGAGCCGTTTATAATGCCGACTATGTGGAGCTACATAATGTATCCGGTACTTCTCAAAGTATTGCAGGTTTTTCCATACAGTATGGTTCTGCAACAGGATCCACCTTTTCGGGTGTATCTGCCTTGCCATCAGTAAGCATCCCTGCCGGTGCATATTACCTGATACAGATGAGTACAGTTGGAGCAAATGGTATAGCACTTCCCACACCTGATAATATCGCCAGCCCTTCTATTGCAATGGCTGCGGGTGCAGGAAAAGTAGTACTGGTAAACGGCACAACGGCCATAACGGCATGTAATGCTGCTAATATTATTGATTTTGTTGGATACGGCAGTACAGCCAATTGCTGGGAAGGAACAGGCCCAACAGGTACTTTAAGCGCCACTTTAGCTGCATTCAGGGGAAATAACGGATGTACCGAAACCAATAACAATGCAACAGACTTTAGTACAGCTGCACCTCTTCCGCGTAATGGGGCATCGCCGGTATTTACCTGTGGAGTTGTTCTGCCACCCACATTATCGGCAGGCACACTTGCAGGTTTTGGTAATGTTTGTATAAATACACTCACTGCAGCTAATTCCTTTACAATAACCGGCAGTAACCTTACTAATGCCAATGTAACTGTAAGCGCACTGGCAGGATTTACTTATTCAACTACTGTTGCAGGTACATATACAACTACATTAAGCCTGGCTCAGCCGGGCGGAGCTTATTCGCAACAAATATTTGTAAAATTCAATCCAACAGCCGTTCAATCTTACAATGGCAATATACCCGTAGGTGGTGGTGGTGCAACATCAATTAACGTGGCGGCAACGGGTGCCGGTGTAAATACATTGGCATCGGTAACAACCGGTGCAGCAAGCGCTGTCACACAAACCACAGCCACTCTTGCAGGAAGTATTACAGCAAATGGTTGCTCGGCAATAACAGCCTATGGTGTTG
>CAYTQB010000188.1:0-2753 GCA_964439615.1 uncultured Ferruginibacter sp.
TTTTGCTATGCACACTTCTAAAACCTGCTTTGTTACCCGAAACAAAATGTTCAACAAAGGGTTTCCAGACCTGTTCATCAATTTCCCTTACCCATTTAAGGCTGTCAGTTTGTGCAACTGTTGCTATTGAAATCGAAATGCCGGTTAATAAAAGAAAATACTTTTTCATTTTATTGTATTTACTGTGGAACGCTGTGGAGACCAATGCGGTTGCCTTCGGTATCTATAATTACCGCCATAAAACCATATTCGGGACTGATCTCTGTTTTGGGCACCATGATGCTGCCACCTGCTGCAACTACTTTATCCAGTATGACCTGGACATCCGGGTTTGCCTGCAGGTATATTAATGGCCCGTCGGTCGCAGAAGATTTATGAAACCCACCACTGTCAACAATAGCGCCACCAACATCAGTCATCATATCATCCAAGGGAAACATCCGCATTTTAATGTTGGGCATATCCATGGGCATCATGGTAATACCAAAAATGGCTTCATAAAATTTTTGTGCCCTGTCAATGTCTTGTGTAGGAATCTCAAACCAGCTGATTGCATTTTTCATGTTTGTTAGTTTTAGTGTTATTTTTTTATATTCTTCGTAAATCAAGTAAATCGGTGAACTTGTCGTGTTTATTTTCCTGCTGGTGCAGGGGCCAGGTCTGTATTCCATATCTCCCTGAATAATTTCCACTTTCCGTCTTCCTTTTTCCACAGGGCAATAAATTTTCCTTTGTCAACACTGCCTCCTTTTTCATCTGGGAAATTATAAGTCCCTTCTTCTACAACCAGTTCGTTGCTGCCATAAATATTTCCGGGAGGCAATTCAATCTTTGCTTCCTTATTGGTTCCGTTTTGATAGAAAAAGCTCCGGATAGAGTCCCTGCTTCTTACAGCAGCCAGCCCGGGGCAATATACTTCTGCATCTTTACAATACCGTGCGTTGTAAAAAGCTGTATCGTTCGTTGTGAAGCGGCCGCTGTAAGTTTTATTCATTTCCATTATGTGGTTCCTTACAGCAGTAATATCAAATGCCGGTTCCGTTTTTTCTGTTGGTTGGTTTTGGCTACAGGAAACCAGAATAAATAAAAAAGCCAGAAATAGCAGTTGTTTCATAATGTAAATTTTTATTTTGATCAATACCCCTTTATTTTTTTCTCCTGTATTCCAAATCGTATTCTGTTGCCCATGTTTTACCACCATCATTACTCAGTTCTCCAAACTGGCGGACTTTATCATTGCTTAGTTTGGTGAATGTAAGCCGCCGCATGAATATCTCTCCTTTAGGCCCTGTTACCTTATCTGCATAGTAAACAATTTTTCCATTGCCACCTTCTCCTCTCAGAAATTCAGTTGTATTCCCGGTATTATCCGTCCAGGTTTGCTGCCATTGCTTACTGGCGCTGTTATAAGAGTTGAAACTTTTGCCTGAATAGATCAGTCCCTGCTGGGCGCCGGTACTGGTCCATTCCTCCAATATCACGCAACTGTCAAGTATTACGCTGATCTTACTGTCTCCTGCTTTGTTGCCTTTTACTCCGAAAGCTTCCCATTCGCCGATCCAGAAATCAAATTGCCTGAACTCGGGTTTTCCGCAAGGCAACTTTGCGGTTTGAGCATTTGCAACAGCGAGGAGGCTGCTGAAAACAAGCATCGTTACTAATTTTTTCATGTTTTTTTATTTGCAGACAATCATCGGCTTATTCCTGCTTCATTCTTTATCCCTTTATTTTTCCGTCTATCCTTTGGTAACTGATTCCAGCATCTTCTCATATTCAGTATCATTGGCTTCCCACAGTTCTACCCGGTTGCCTTCTCCATCCAGTATATGTACAAACTTCCCGTATTCATGTTTCTCAATATGGTCAACAATGGTCACACCTTCTTTTTTTAATTGTGCAACCAGGGCTTCGAGATTTTCTACCCGGTAGTTGATCATGTATTGTTGCGACGCATCACCAAAATAAGAGGTATCATTTTTAAAAGGGCTCCATGCAGTAAAACCTTTCTTGTCTTTATCGTTGCTGTGCCTCCATTCAAAACTGCTTCCGTATTTATCCATCTTTATACCCAGGTGTTGTGCATACCATAACTTTTGTGCATCCGGGTTCCTGCACTTAAAGAACACGCCGCCTATAGCTGTAACCCTTTTCATCTTTTTATTTTGAAAATAAGCAATTAAAAACAAAGGGCAATTCTTTTTTTGACGAGCGGCGATGCAGTGCCAGCGCTTTTTCCATAAATATTTATTTTTTACTCGTTTACCATTTTTTAACAATTGAATTGTGCAATCCACAAAGCCATTTCATCCTAATGACAAATCAGCTGTTATGTATTTACCCAAATTATTTAAAGACGCCCGGTACTTCCAGATACTTTTCCAAAGCATTTTTTTAGCGTATGGAATTCTGTACCTGCACTGGGCCAACGAAAGCTGGCTGTATAGCACTTATTTCATAATAAGTTTAATAAGCCAGTTCATTTGTGAGTTGGTCTTTGGCAAAAAAGACATTCCCCTTTGGCAGCGGTACCAGGGAGGTATCCCTTCTGTACTTATCTCTTCTTTTGGGTTAAGCCTCTTATTAAAAACAAACCTGGTATGGGTAGCAATAATGGCTGCTGTGGTTTCCATTGTTTCCAAATACATCATCCGCATAAATGGTAAGCATCTTTTCAATCCATCGGCATTGGGGATTGTGTTTGCCGTGTTTTTTACTGGCAATGCATGGATAAGCCCGGGGCAATGGGGAAGCGG
>CAYTQB010000189.1:0-2706 GCA_964439615.1 uncultured Ferruginibacter sp.
GGATACAGTAAGAATGCGGCAGTATTTACCCAAAGTGAAATACCGGCATCATTAGTGGTACTGATCTTAATGGGTTTGCTTGTACTGGTTAAAAAGAATATCCATGCATTGCTGATAAACCATATAGTTATTATCGCAGGTTTTTTCATTGCTATAATAAGCAGCCTGCTATTTATGGAGGATAACCTGTCGCCTTTCTGGTGGATGACACTAACCGGAGTTGGTTTATACATGGGTTATGTTCCTTTCAATTGCATGTTGTTTGAAAGACTGATAGCCAGTTTCAGATATGTGAGTAATGCCGGCTTTATTATTTATGTGGCAGATTCATTTGGTTACCTGGGTAGTAATGGGATATTGCTGGTAAAGAACTTCAGCAGCCTCGATATTTCCTGGACTACATTTTTTATAAAAATGGTATTGATCGTATCCGTAGCCGGTATCATACTGGTGGCATTATCAGCAGCCTATTTTCAAAAAAAATATAAACAGTATTCTCCTCCAGTAAATTCTTATTTAAATTATGGATAAAAAAGCAATTGTTATTGGTGCAGGAATTGTTGGCCTCGCAACAGTCCGTTCATTAGCCGTTCGTGGATATAAAGTAACTGTTATTGACAGAAGTAGTAAAGCTATCGGAGCTTCCATCCGGAATTTCGGTATGGTATGGCCGGTGGGCCAACCTGAAGGAAATCTATATGAAACAGCGATGTTATCACGAAGTATCTGGAAAGAAATATGTACGGATGCGGGTATCTGGTATGATGAAGTGGGGTCATTGCATATGGCTTATGTTCCAGATGAGTGGGAAGTTATGAATGAGCTCATTGACACTATTTCAAAAGACCGCCGTTGTAAACTGTTAACACCTGCTGAAACAAAGCAGCGATCGGAAGCCGTAGTAACAGATAACCTGATCGGCTCCCTATGGAGTCCGGATGAAATGATCGTGGATCCACGCCAGGCTATTGCTGTAATCCCCAGCTGGCTGCAAGAAAAATATGGAGTGGAATTTATATGGGATAAAGCTATAACGGGAATAAGTCATCCTGCTGTTTATTCCGGGAAAAGGGAATTAAAAGCAGATCAGATCTTTGTTTGCAGCGGAGCAGATTTTGAGACTCTTTATCCTGAACTATACAGGACTTTGCCGCTTACTAAATGCAAACTGCAAATGATGCGCCTGGCAGCCCAGCCTGAGAGCTGGCGCATTGGTCCTGCCTTGTGTGGTTCTTTATCGTTGATACATTATAAAAGTTTTGCCGTTGCTCATTCTCTGGCTAAACTGAAAGTGAGATATGAAAACGAATATGCAGACTATCTGAAATGGGGAATACATGTAATGGCGTCACAAAACCAGGCTGGTGAGTTAACTGTTGGTGATTCTCATGAGTATAGTTTAACTCACGATCCTTTTGACAAACGGGTTATTAATAATATGATCCTTGATTACCTGCAAGGATTTGCCCGTTTCAAAGATGATACAATCATTGAAACATGGAATGGCATTTATCCCAAGCTTACCAATGGAGAAGCCGCTATTGTATTACAGCCCGAACAGGGTGTTACTATCATAAATGGATTAGGTGGAGCCGGTATGACATTGTCCTTTGGTTTATGTGAGAAGCTGGTGAATGAATTGCCCGGTATCCATAATACTATACCGGCGGCTTCTTTATAACAATAAGGTAACCTGTACGTAATATATGGGTTACACTGTTTTGCTTGCTTTGCAAAACCGTTACATATGAAAAACATCTGGACCTGCATCATCCTGGTGATGCTATTTCCACCGGTGTATAAAGAACAAGAAAAGAAAGAGGCCTTATCTGCACCATTACCTGTTGCAGGCAATCTTTTTATCATTACAACTGACGGCTTTCGCTGGCAGGAAGTATTTACAGGGGCAGATCCCGCACTTATCAACTCATCAAAATACACTCCTGATACTGCTACGATCAAAATGCTTTATTGGGCAGAAACCCCGGAAGAAAGACGAAAAAAACTGCTGCCCTTTTTCTGGAATGTTATAGCACAAAAAGGACAAGTATTCGGGAACCGCCGGTATCAGAATAAGGTGGATGTCGCTAACCTTTACTCTATTTCTTATCCCGGGTATAACGAGTTATTTACCGGGAATACTGATATCTATATTTCGTCAAATAAAAAAAGAAATAATCCTAATATTAATGTTTTGGAATACCTGGACAGCCGCCCTTCTTTTGCAGGCAAAGTAGCTGCTTTCTCTTCCTGGGATGTGTTTCCTTACATATTGAACACCAGGAGAAACAACCTGCCTGTCAACAGCGGTTATGAGAATATGGAAGAAGGAACAACTTATCAGCAGCTTATTAATACGGTGCAGCAGGAAGTGGTATATAATAAAAAGTCCACCCGTTATGATCAACTTACTTTTTTAACAGCAAAAGAGTATTTACAACAACATAATCCACGGGTGTTATATCTTGGATTAGGAGAAACGGATGAGTTTGCCCATGAGGGAAGATATGATCTCTATCTTCAGCAGGCTTCACAGGTGGACAGGATGATCGCTGAACTATGGCACTGGGTGCAAACCACACCGGGATATAAGGATAACACCACATTTATTATCACCACAGATCATGGAAGGGGAAGCAGGGCCAGCAACTGGACCGCCCATGGAGAATTCATCAGCGGATCTTCTCAAACATGGTTTGCTGTAAT
>CAYTQB010000190.1:0-2676 GCA_964439615.1 uncultured Ferruginibacter sp.
GGTTATTTTAAAACCCGCCGGGAACATGATAATGCCATACGTACCATTGCACAATCCATAAAAAGAGAAGGCGTGTTTGTGATGGATTTTTTAAATGTGCATTATGCAGAGGATCATTTGGTTCACCAGTCGGAAAAAGAAATTGACGGCATCAATTTTATCATAACCCGGTGGTATGATGAGACACACTTTTATAAAAAAATAGTTGTGGAGGATGACAGCCTTAAAGAGCCATTGGTTTATACCGAAAAAGTAGCCAAGTTTTCCTTAGGCGATTTTACCGAGATGTTTGCCTACCAGGGACTGCAGATGCAGGAAGTGTTTGGTGATTATTCCTTTTCGAATTATAATGTAAAAAGATCACCCAGGATGGTGATGATCGCAAAAAAGATAAAGTCCTGATTACTTCTGAGAGACTACCATGTTTACCATTTACTATTTACCATTGCTTCCGTAAAGTGAAGCAGTAACTAATAAATAATCTCTTTAATAATGGTAAATGGTAAATAGTAAACTAAAAGAATCATTTATTCTTATTATTCAGCAACATCCACCTGGACGTTTCAAAAATAGCTGAGGTAAGCTCCGAAAGTTTCTTCTTAACAGAATCTGCCTGTTGATTGCTTAATACAGGGCTGGTATTCCTGAGCGGTACCAGTTCTTCATGAGTGATATTGATATTCTTTACGAAATAATAATCATCGGTTACCACGCCAATATTCCCCTCGTCATGATGAACTATAAAAGCGGCATGAAAGATATCCTGTTGATTGATCACATCCCTGCCCAACGTACTGTTGGTATAAGGTTGATGAATCATACCGGCCAGTGTAGGCAACACATCTATCTGTGAAATGGTATAATTATAGGTGGCAGGCTTAAGTAAGGCAGGTGCATAGAACAGCAATGGCACATGTTCATCGCTGAGCCGTTGTGCATTCCAGGCAGACGGGTAAACTGAACTTGATTCTCCTTCCACACCATGATCGCCTACAAATATAAAAATGGTGTTATTAAAATAGGCCTGCTGTTTTGCCGACTCCATGAATAACTTAAAACAGAAATCGGTATAACAAAATGCTTCATACTCTGCCTGCGACTCAAAACCGTTTTCTTCAAGCACTTGTTTACCCGGTTTATCACATACAAAATCCTTTTCGCCCGGCGGAAGCATAAAGGGGCGATGGTTATGGGCAGTTTGTATCACGGCAAAAAAAGGTCTTGTCTGCTGTTTCAACACATCACCGGCTTCCATGAACAGGTCCCTGTCGCTGATGCCCCATACATTGATATCGGGTGATCTGTACCTGCCTTTTTCATAAATATCAATGCTGTCGATATTTTTCATCAGCCCCCGGAAGTTATTGAACTGGCTCCTGCCACCAATGAAATAGAATTTACTATAGCCTTCAAAATCATTGATGATGGTTTGCTGGTTCACTGCATCGGCATTTTGGGTAGAGAACCTGGACATCTGCACATCGGGAATACCCGTGATGGTGGCGAACAAACCTCTTGCCGTGCCAAAAGTGGGCGTGAAACAATGATTGAAGAACACACCATTCTTGCACAGTTCATTGAAATAAGGCGTACTGTTGAGTTTGTTGCCGCTCATACTGCTCTTGTACATGCTGAAGCTTTCGCAAAGAACGAGTACAATATTGGGCTTGCTTTCCAGCCCACGGCTGTTGGGCATGATATTCCGTTCATAGTTATTCTTTACAGAAGGGTTCAGTTGAAGAAAATCAGAGATGACCGGGTAATAACGGCCTGCCTCGCTGGTATTGAAATCGGGCCTGCGTTGTTTCAATGAAGTGATAAAATTCTGAAAAGGATTTAATGCCAGGTAACTTTTAAAATTATCATTCAGCTTGTATGCATCCTGGCGGGTGAGCGGTTTCAGGTGCAGGAACCCGAATACAAACCAGCACATCAGTAATAAAGCAACTACATACCAGCGGCGCTTGTATTCAAACTTGTGCCAGTAATTGCTGGCATCTACGGCGCCATGCGTACGACGAAATAATTTAGAAATGAAAAAAATGCCAACGATCAACCCGATCATTATCCAGATGATGGGATAAGACTGCCATACCATGCGAAACATTTCATACGGGTCTTCCATAAAGTTCAAAGCGCTTGCACCGATCCGGGTATGGTTGTAACTGAAGTTTGCAAAATCGGCCCCATAAGCAAACATGATAGCGAAACTGATTATCGCCAGGTAAGCCGTCCATATCTTTTTGTTCCTGGTTGAATGAAAGGGGGAGAACTGCCTGAATATAGATAGCACGATAATGGGAGAAAGGGCAATGGATATCCAGCGTAGGTCATATTTGAGTCCGAGCCAGAAAGAAGGGGCAAGTTCAAAAATACCGGTGGCTTCGGGCTTGAACAGGATAGCTGTGGCGATCCTGAAAGTGGTAAACAGGCACAGGTAGATGATGAACAGTTTTACTATCCATTGAATCGTTTTAGGAACTTTCCAACTGATGAGCATTAGTTATGTTTTCTTGGCTCGAACAAAGAAAGCGAAAATAGTGAAAGCGGAGGATAGAAACACGGATGACACGGATAAAACTGGTTTGAGCGGATAATTCTTATCCCCGGTCGGTGTCTTCACCACAACTGTTCGGAAGATTATTCACATTTTAAGTAGTTTGTGTAAAACTTAGC
>CAYTQB010000191.1:0-2637 GCA_964439615.1 uncultured Ferruginibacter sp.
TGTAAGCGGTAACTACGAATGCTCGATTTCGGAAAATAAGAATGCTCGATTTTGGACATTGTTAATTACCGATTTTGCAAAATTATAATATTTTAAATAACGTTTTTATCAAAGATTGTTTTGCGGTTATCCATTCGATATGATTTTCCGGATAATTTAACAATCTCACAATTGAACAGAAGCCTGTCCAGTATTGCGGTTGCCAGGACTTCGTCATCAAGCATTTTAGCCCATTCATCCGGGCTTTTATTGGTTGTTACAATCATCGAGGTGTTTTGATGAAAGTGATTTACCAAGTTAAACAGGGCTACCGCTTGTTTTTTCTCAATTGGAAACATCATGATATCATCAATGACCATGAGATTTGCCTTAAGAATAGCAGCGTATTCCATAGCAGCTGATTTTGTTATTTCCTTCATTTTAAGCATATAAATAAGTTGTTCCATTGTTCTGAAAAATGCTTTGTATCCCTTCTTTAAGGCCTCATTGCACAATCCGGCTGCGAGGAATGTTTTTCCGGTTCCGCTGGGGCCCATCAGGATGATATTAAAATTTTGTTCCAGCCAAATACATTCCCGCAGTTGAACAAGTTGTTGTTTGGATATTCCATTTTGACGAGTATTCTTCCACTGATCAAGGTCATTACCTGGTGGCAGTTTGGCATTTTTAAGCCTTCTGATCAGGTTTTGATTGTTACGATGATCTATTTCTGCCATGACAAGATTCAGGGCAAAATCAACGTAGCTGCTTTGTTTCTTGGCTGCATTAGCGAGCAAGTCTGAAGCTGCATTGGAGATTCCTGTGAGGTTCAGTTGCCTGGTAAGGGTGCAAAGTGTTTCTGTTTTTGTTTCCATAATTATTTTAGTATTTGGTTGTAATCTGATATATTACTGGTTTGTGGTACAATACGGGTGTTGATTTTTAGCATTGGATTTATGTCTTTAATTACAATTGGTGCAGATGGTTTTTGTTCAATGAGAGCAATGATTACCGGCTCAAAATCATTTGCTTTTTGGATATTGTTTTCAGTACAATAATCAAGAGCTTGATCGCATTGGTCTTTAGAATATTTATTGAAAGCCACTTCAATGGCCTCTACCTGATCACGGGCATATCTAGGCTTTTGCTTACGCAGATTTTCAAGGTATGCTGTTGCTTTGATGGTATCGGAAAACTTATCGGCAATCTGTTTAATCAGCTCATCCAAGGCAATGGATTGATTCCGGTAATGGTTATTGTTGAATACCAATTTACCTTTGAGCTGTGATATTTTATGCCGGGCAATTTCCTGTTGCTCACTGTTTCGAATAATCAGATCGTCATTTTCCGGTATTAAATAAATCAACGTATCTGACCCCTTGTAAGTTCCCATGGGGAGGCTATAGAAATTGCCTTTAAAGTTGACTGTATTGTCTTTTCTTGCCCGGAGCGGGCTCTTGTCCTGCTTTGGTAAGAAAGCTTCCCTGAGGGGCTTTAAATGGGTCTTTTCAATCATCCATTCTAATGCAGGAATAAGATGGGTTGAAGAATGTACTTTAACATTAGCAGTTCTTTCCAGCCATTCAATAGCCTGATCGTTTAATGTGTGGATACTAAAATATGTTCTTCCCCTGAGAAAATTATACTTGATATATTTGATGACATTTTCTACTTTCCCCTTGCTCTGGGGATCACTTTTTCGACAAAAATGCAAGTGAAACGACCGGCTCAGGTGGTAATTTCGGAAGGCATCGGTAAGAATGAGATCGCCCTTGTTTTCTTTGACTAATAATAGTTTATCCTGGTCGTAGACTAGTTCATGTGGATATCCATTGATAAATTCAAATGCCTCTTCATGAGCCTGTATTGCAACCTGGGTAGTGAAGGGATGATCAGAAAAATAAACAAACTTATACCTTGAGCGGGATAACACCATGGCAAAGAAATACACCTTCTTGCGCCCACCATCCAAATCAGTCATGTTATACTCTCCAAAATCAACCTGAGCCTGTTGACCATAAGGTAGTTCCTGTACTTTACAAAATTCTCTGGCAGCAAATATTTTTAACAGTTGGTGCTTCTCCCTGATATGCTGAACAAAATTATAAACCGTCTTCTGACTGACATTCAAAAAGTCAGGATGACATTCTTTAAGCCAGTCATGCACCTGAGCGGCCGAGGCATCAATACAATTCTCTAACCGGTCCTTTATAAAATTTTCATATTCCTCCAGTTTTCTACCTCTATTCGATAGTAGTTCTTGAGAATCAAGATATTCCTGTTCAGACATAGCCAAATATTTTTTTACAGTTCTTTTATCAATGCCAAGGAAGGAAGCTATCTGTGAAGGCTTCAATCCAATTCTTTTTTGTTTATGCAACTCGTAATACATAATCCATTTGTGTTCAATTTTATTCATAAGGGTCCGGTTTTGGGGTGAGGGCCAAAAGTCAGACATTAAACTCAAGCAAATCATGAGTTTAACCTTAAAAAAAAGAAATTAACAAGGAAAAGAATACATACTTAATTACCGCAAATGGACATTCCTATTTACCGAAATTGGACATTCCTATTTACCGAAAATGAGCATTCTTATTTACCGAAATTGGACATTCTTATTTACCGAAAAGAGTACATTGTTATTTACCGTTTACATCT
>CAYTQB010000192.1:0-2636 GCA_964439615.1 uncultured Ferruginibacter sp.
CAAAGAGCATTGGCACTTATACCTTAACCTATTACTCTTCACTTGAACAATATAGCGGCGCCCTAAAAACCGGCTCTCCAATTCTGAATGTCAATGGAATAAAATACTACGTAAGGAACTACTAAGTGCCCATATTAATTCTGTTTTCTTTCTGTTTTCCATTTTCCAAAGAAAGGGTTACAAATCTTCTTAGTATAATATTCTTATGCAGTCGGGTAAGTGAAACAACTATAATTAAGCACGTCTATTTACCTGTTACTCACAGGTAGTTTTACTATTTGTTTCTTTGCTTTATTAAGCTACATTTACCCGATCTATTTTCCAATTTAAAAAACCATCATCTATGAAAAGAGTTTTACTCCTAACGCTCCTGTTAGCTTTGATTACTACTGCATCATTTTCACAAACAGACAGGTTTTGGTCTGTTAATAACGAAAACCGAAATAATATTACAACTGACAAAGCTGTTTCCAGACTTACATATCCGGCTTCATTCAGGTTATTTGATTTAAATATTCAACCTTTAAGAGCACAATTGTTATCAGTTGTTGATAAAGGTACTTCAAATCAGTCTGCTATAATCTCATTACCTAATGCCGATGGTAATATTGAACAGTTCCTGGTATTTGAAGCATCCAATTTTGAACCCGGACTGCAAGCCAGGTTTCCTGAAATAAGAGCATTTTCCGGTAAGGGTATCACTGATAGATCTGCAACACTGAAACTAAGTATATCTCCACAGGGAATACAAACGATGATTTTCAGAGCAGATAAGGGAAATGAATTTATCGAACCCTATTCACAGGATCATAAAATTTATTCCGTTTACAGGTCGCACAGGGATAAGGGAAAATTACCCTGGACCTGTTCTACCCAGGAGCAAGAATATGCTAAGGACTTAAAATTACAAATACCTATTTCAAGTGCTACCGGCAGCTCTACAGGACAATTAAAGACAATGCGCCTTGCACAATCGTGCAATGGTGAATATGCCAACTGGTTTGGTGCTACCAGCGCTGCCCAGGTTGACCTGGTGCTGGCAGCTTTTAATGCAACGCTAACCCGGTGTAACGGGGTTTATGAAAAAGACCTGGCACTGCACCTGAATCTTATCGCCAATACAACAGCCGTTATTTATTACAACCCAGCAACAGACCCTTATACAACTTTATCAAACTGGAATAATCAATTGCAATCGGCTTTGAATGCAAACATAGGGGATGCTAACTATGATATTGGCCATATGTTTGGTGCATCGGGCGGTGGAGGAAATGCCGGATGTATCGGATGTGTTTGTGTGAACGGATCAAAAGGTAAAGGTATTACCTCGCCTGCTGACGGAATTCCAATGGGGGATAATTTCGATATTGATTATGTAGCACATGAAGTGGGACACCAGTTAGGAGCTAACCACACTTTTTCAATGTCATTGGAAGGTACAGGCCAAAACAAGGAAGTGGGTTCCGGAATTACGATCATGGGTTATGCAGGAATCACATCCCAGGATGTGGCACCGCATTCAATTGATATATTTCACGAAACATCTATTGCGCAGATCCAGGCTAATTTAGCCAATAAGACCTGCCCGGTAAGTATAGATATAACCGCTAATAATGTGGTACCGGTTATTGCACCGGTTAATAATTATACAATTCCTGTCAGTACCCCGTTTGCGCTTACCGGCTCTGCAACAGATGCCAACACCGGTGATGTGCTTACGTATTGCTGGGAACAAAATGATAATTCAACAACATCCGGTTCAGGCAGTGTAGCATCGCCAACTAAAACAACAGGGCCAAACTGGTTATCATTTCCTGCTTCCGTATCTCCAACAAGAACTTTTCCTAAATTGTCAACCATCCTTGCCGGTTTAAATGTTACTCCACCGTTCCCCGGTGGGGATGCTGTTGCAAACATAGAAGCCTTAAGTTCAGTTTCAAGGACTTTGAACTTCAGGTTAACTGTGAGAGACAACAGCCCTTATAATCCGGGTGTAACTATTGGCCAAACTGCATTTACTGATGCGGTAGTTACAGTAACTAATACTTCCGGGCCATTTGCCGTTACTTCACCAAATACAGCGCTTACCTGGGATGCAGGTACTAACGCAACGGTAACCTGGAGTGTGAATGGTACAAATGCAGGTTCTGTAAACTGTGCCAGTGTAAATATCTTATTATCTACTGATGGAGGAAATACTTTTACCGAAGTGTTGGCAGCTGCAACGCCAAACGACGGTTCTGAAGTGATAACTGTTCCTTCAACTTTAAGTAATACATGTCGTATCAAAGTGGAAGCTGTTGGAAATATCTTCTTTGACATTTCCAATACCAATTTTACTATAGGAGAGCCACCGCTTTGTGGTACTGCAACAGGATTAGCAACATCATCAATTACTTTAACTTCAGCTACCATAAGCTGGACGGCTGTAAGTGGCGCCGACAGTTATGATGTGGATTATAAAGAATCTGCTTCATCAACCTGGATAAATGCCGCAACAGCAACTACATTAACTTCAGTTGATCTGAGCGGTTTAAATTCAAGCACAACGTATAATTGGAGGGTAAGGGTAAACTGTGCAGCCGGAACGGGCAATTATGTAAGTGCACAATTTACAACACTTGCGCCTTGTAATG
>CAYTQB010000193.1:0-2615 GCA_964439615.1 uncultured Ferruginibacter sp.
CGGCTTATCAATCACCAACAGTGTATACGGGCAACGTAGAAGTAATTGAAATGGATCGCATGCGTAAGCTGATAGCCAAACACATGGTTGACAGTAAACACACTTCGCCTCACGTTACCAGTTTTGCAGAATGCGATGTTACCAACCTGGTTTTATGGAGAGAGAAAGTGAAAAAGGATTTTGAGAAAAGGGAAGGCGAAAAGATCACCTTTACTCCGCTGTTCATTGAAGCCATTGTAAAATGTATTAAGAGGTATCCCTGGCTCAGCAGCAGTGTTGACGGCGATAAAATAATTGTAAAAAAAGACCTCAACATTGGTATGGCGACCGCTTTGCCAAGCGGCAATTTGATCGTGCCGGTAATTAAAAATGCTGATCAACTGAACCTGGTTGGCCTCACCAAACAGGTAAATAATCTTGCCAATGCAGCCCGAACCGGTAAGTTGAAACCGGATGATACAACCGGCGGCACATTCACACTCACCAATGTGGGAACATTCGGAAGCATCATGGGCACGCCCATCATCAACCAGCCGCAGGTAGCTATTATGGCTGTTGGCGCTATCAAGAAAAGGCCCATGGTCATTGAATCACCACAGGGCGACAGCATCGCCATCCGCCACATGATGTATATCTCGTTGAGTTATGATCACCGCATCATTGACGGTGCATTGGGCTCTACTTTTTTAAATGCGGTGAGTAAGGAGCTAGAGAATTTTGATGCTCACAGGAGTATATAATTACACTGCCCGAACATCCGTTCCTCAATTACTGCCCACACGGCATACACAATGATAAGATATGCTTTAATATCCCTGTTCGTTTTGTTATGTGCATGTATTGCTATCTATGCTGTCTGGACGGTAAGGGTTTCCAAAACGAGGTCGGATGAGTTGCTTGAAGCATTTAAAAAGACAGACCAGCCGTTACAAAGATCAAATGACAGTTTACAAAAGCTGGCAAGTACCGGAGCATTTAAAAAAGACAGCTTTCATTTACCCGAAGTAGAACTCGCCATCAGGGCCAATGCCATATTTGTTTGCATCGACAGTATTAAACACGACCTTGTTGTTCTTGCAAATAAAAATACCACTGCTTCATTTTCTTATCCCGATACAGCCAAACTATTGTATTTAAAGACCAACCTGCAGCATTACAATTCATTTATACTGCAACATTTTTCACATAAACCCGGCATTAAACCGGCTGACCTGGTAGATGTTGATGATGTAAAGACCGGGGCCAAGCCCATACCATGGGAAGTTAATTACTTCCAAAATACAACGGTGCTGTCTGTAATAACTGTACTTACATATATTGATACACAAGTGCAAAAACTCCAGCACAAAGCAACGAGGTAGTTGCTATTTTATGCAGACAGCTTTGAAGTGAGGATGGAGGTTAGTATATTTATGTGTTGGACTTAATTTAATTTTGATAAAAGTATGAATACAAAAAAGAAAATCATCAAACCTCCAATCTTATTTCCAGGCACTCAAACTTTAATAAAAAAGATACAATCAAACAAAAAAATAAAACTTCTCGCTTATTGGAATTCAGTTAGAGGATCCATATGCCAGAATGATGTCAGTGCTGTCTATGAAATCATTAAAGATTGGCCGATTCAGGAAAAAATATACTTATTTATCAAGTCAGATGGAGGTGATGGAAAAGCTTCATTACGGATTATTAACCTTCTCAGGCAACATACAAAAAAGCTTATTGTACTTATTCCTGGAGAATGTTCTTCTGCTGCGACAATGTTAGCGTTAGGAGCTGATGAAATCCATATGGGGCCACTTGCCTTTTTATCAGCTGTAGACACATCATTGACACATGATTTATCACCTGTAGACAAAGACAATAGTCTAGTTAGTGTTAGTCAAGATGAATTAACAAGAGTATTAAATCTATGGAAAGATTCTAATAAAAGTGAGAATCCATATCCTAGTCTATACTCTCATATACACCCACTTGTTTTCGGAGCCTTAGATAGAGCAAGTTCATTATCTATAAAGTTATGCTCAGATATCCTTTCTTATCATATGAACGATAAGCAAAAAGCTGCAGCTATTAGTAAGTCACTTAATTCTGAATATCCATCACACAGTTATCCAATTCTGCTTAAAGAAGCAAAGGAGCTTGGCCTTAATGTTAAACAAATAGACAAAAGTATAAATGATGCTTTATTCGAATTAAATAACCTTTATTCCAAAATGGCTCAAAAGGCATTGACTGACTATGACGAGAATAATTATCACGACAATGAAATAAGAAATATTATTGAAGCCGAAGGAATTCAAATATATTATCAGGTAGACAAAGACTGGCACTATCGAAATGACGAAAGGCGTTATGTCTCATTAAATGATAATAGCTCCTGGTATAAAGTGAAAGGCACTCATTCAAAATTTTGCACAGAAGCGTTCGAATTGCGTTGAACTGCATGCAGTAAAAGTATTGGCCCAATTAGGGCCAGTCATGGAAATTTTTTCTTTCCTTCTGCCACCGTAGGTGCCCATAAAAAAACGGATGCCCCCGTCTGGGCTTCGACCAACGAGGATAAAAATATGAAAAAACCTACGGCTTCAAGAAAGAGCAAATGAACGGTAAAG
>CAYTQB010000194.1:0-2596 GCA_964439615.1 uncultured Ferruginibacter sp.
CTAAGTATGAGTATAACCCCCTTGGGCAATTGGTAGATAAAAAACTGCACAGCACCAACGGAACAAATTATTTGCAAAGTGTGGACATGCGTTATAATATACGTGGCCAGTTAACCAGCATCAACAACAGTACCCTTACCAACGACGGGGTTATCAATGATGAAAGCAATGACGTATTTGGTATGGAGATATTATATGACAAACTGGATAACAACCTGAGCAATGCACAATATTATACCGGCATGATATCGGCAGTAAAGTGGAAGGCCGCCTCCCCTGCCAATACCGATGAACGGAGTTATAAATACAGCTACGATAACCTGTACCGCCTTACCGGCGCCACTTACCAGGCCAAAACAGGCAGCAGCTGGACCAAAGACCAGAACGGCTTTAATGAGACGCTCAGTTATGATGAGAATGGAAATATAAAGACCCTTTTGCGTAAGTCAGTTATCAGCGGCACGGTAACCACCATTGATGACCTTACATACAGTTACAGGAACAGTGATTACAATAACCAGCTTGAAAATATCAGTGATGCTGTAACTACCAATGCCACGGGCTATGGTTACCGCAACTTTACAAATACCAACAGCACCACGCCTTACGATTATGACGATAACGGAAACCTGAAAACCGACCTCAAGAAAGGCACTACCATTACTTACAATGAACTTAACAAACCCACGCTTATACAAATAAGCAGCACCAAAAAAGTGGAGTACCGCTACGATGCAGCCGGCACAAGAATAAGCAAATACGTATATAATAACAGCAGCACTGTAACCAAGAGCATAGAGTATATAGGAGGCTATGTAATAGAGAATGATATTTTAAGTTATTACAGCATGGCCGAAGGAAGAGTAAGGAATGAGGGAGGGGGTTTTGGACTGGTAATGAAGATGGAATATTTTATTACCGACCAGCAGGGTAATACACGTGTAAGTTTTGAAGACAATAATGGTACAGTTGCCTTAATACAGGAAAACAGTTATTATGCTTTTGGTATGCAGATGGCAGGTGGCTACATACCTGCAACCAACCCCAACAAAAAATTGTACAATGCCGGCAGCGAATGGCAGGATGATATAGAAGGACTGGCAGATTATTACAGTACTTTTTTTAGAGAATATGATGCTATTATTGGCAGGTTTAATGGGGTTGACCCGATGAGTGAAAGTTTTGAAAGCTGGACCACTTATCATTACAGTTACAATAATCCTGTTAACTTTAATGACCCGATGGGGGATATGGCAAAAGCAGAATTTGAAAATGCTATTGCAGCTTTGTTGGCAAATGAAGGAGGAACATATCATTCCTCAACAGGGATTTTCGAATTTGGTCAGGGGGCTGAAGTAATAACAGCAGTTGCAGAAAGTATTATGGGGATGAGTTTCACAGAATTTGTAGAAGAAACTGGCGTAGGAGGAAGTGAAGGCCAAGATAGATTTATCAATACTTCAAAAAGAAAATTTGAAATCCTAAATGCTTCGTCTTTTGGTTCTATGAACTTGAAAAATATTTCCTATGTTGGAAGAAACAGATTACAATTTGAGTCAGACATTATGAAGATTGCAAAAGTTGGTGATGGTGCAATGATATTAGCAATGATTGAAACATCAGCACATTCAACTGAAGTAAGGGATGCTCCAGATTATCCCTCACGTTTTACTTGGGTAATTGGAAATAAAGTAATTGTACAATATGCCGGTGGCTCCGACTATACCGGACCCTTTGGATTGGATGACCCATCTTATGTGGTCTTGGCTCACGAACTTTTCCATGGATTGGATAAAAGAAGTGCGCATTGGGGGGAGACCAATTATTATTGGCATTATGACAGAACTGATCCAATGTTTTATCAGCCAGAGTTGTCGGGGAAAATGGGATATAAGAATCCCAAGATGCCAATGCAAATAACCACTGATGCGAATGCTGCTTATATGGAGTTAAGAGCAGTTAAATTTGAAAATGCCATCCGATCTTTTTATAAATTACAACAACGTGTACATTATAATGGAGTCTACCTAAGTAATTATTATAGTAAAATGAATTATAAAACCGGGCCATAAATAATATGAAGTATGAAAAATACAAATAGTATAAAGTTTTTTCTATTAAGTGTAGTGCTTATGAATTCCCTTTTCTCATGTTCTCAAAAGAATGCTGAAGAGATAAAATGCTATGCTTTAAAAGATAGTTTTGTAATAAAGAAAAATACAAAATTAGTCGTTCCTCTTGAATTCATAAATCCGCAAGGAACGCAACTCAACCTGGGGTCTTTTATACCTGAGAGTAATGGCATAGGAGGAGAATGTATCTCTACCGAATATAAAGTAATGTATCGGTCTTCTCTGACGCAAGAATATACCGATTATATTTTTGATATTTCAAGAACACAGGCACAATATTCTAAAAATTCGCTTGAATTTTCAACTAAAAAAGAAGCGCTGTATGCATTTATACCAGACGTTTTGTATCAAAAAGGGGATTATAAATTTAAATTCATTCTTCACTATTCAATAGGGGGGAAAATGGATACTGTAAATACACAGTGGATAAATGTTGAAGTTCTTAAATAGTAAGCTGGCTTTTC
>CAYTQB010000195.1:0-2588 GCA_964439615.1 uncultured Ferruginibacter sp.
AAATTTTCTTCAGGTGATTAACTACTACCGGCCTGGTGGTATCTTTTATATAACCCAGCTCGGCAATTAGTTTACTCTTGGTATTAAAATACTCTTTATCGGAGTGGTTAAGCCTGTTGATAGCATCAATGATCTTAGGAACACCCTTCTCACCATAATAAATATTGGAAACTGATTGCTGTGCCCTTGTTTGTATAGTGCTGTCCTTGCTGAACAGGTCGGTAAAAAATTCATCCAGGCGGTTTTCGTAAATATTGCGGCCCAGTTTTTTTTCAGCAGGCCTGAAACTGGAAAAGAAAGAATTGATAAAAGCGCTTTCGGCGGTCAGCGTGTCGCCCATGGTAACTATGCTGAACGTGTAATTGTCTTTCAGCATCGCCATTCTTGTGATGGTCCTTGATGAACCGGTATCCCTGAGCATGAATTTATATCCTTTAACTCCATTGTTCAATAAAAGAGGCTCGGACTTGTAGAGGAACAGATCGGACTGTTTATAAAACTCATCTATTTCATCGGTCCAGAACTTGGCTGAATCTTTTACATAATAATATTTAGGATATTCCTGTATGCTCACCGCAACCATTTCACCTGTGGAATCGCTTTTAAATAACCCATTCTTTGTTTTGGGCCAGTAACTGATATAACCTGAGTAATTATTACCATTGGCAATGTCGTTGGCTGCTTTCTCCACCTGTTGCCGCAGGTCTTCATTCATTAGAGGCACCACCGCCGATGAAACACTAAAGTGCATGAACGTGTCTATATATGCCGAACTCAACTCGTACTTATATGGAGTAAAGGCAAATGAATTAAAGAAAGAACTATGGTCTGCGGCTTTATCATTGCTTTTTGCAGCTACTATATAATAATGCGGGCCTTTAATGATGAATTTTGCCTGTATCACCGAACCATCTTTCATTTTCTCTTTTACATCAAGGCATGGATATCCTTTGAATGAACTTTGAATACGGTTTTCCTGTTTATCAAAATAATCAGGGTTCCTGAATGATTCTTCCATAAGGGCAAGGTCAAAACTGTCTTCTTCGAGGAAACGGAAATTGTAAACAGATTTTTTGAAAATGAAATAAGCGTTTCCGGTTGTTTTATCTACGGCTTCATATTCCCAGCGATCCATTCCATCGTCAGAAAGACTGTTCTGGTATTCTATTGGCTGCACGGGGAAGTTGGCCGAAAACCCACCCTGGCCTGGTTCAAACACAACAGGTTTATTTACCGTTTCTTTCAATTGTATGGATGAAAAGAACTGGTCAGCTTCTTTTCCCTGCACATAATTCTCCTTACCGCTCATTTTAAAAAAAAGTATCTCATATGGCGTTACAAAAATATTATACCGTTGCAGGTCGCCACGCCTTGTACGGTTACTGATATCGTAACCTGCATACCCGTTTTTAACGATGGACTTCTGAGATAATATCTTGCCCGGTATGTTTTCATATAAAATACTGTCAACTTTTTTTAGAACATCTTTTTCATTTTGTCCCAGGAAAGCGGCATGGGTCTTTACACGGGTAACTAAATAATAAGAGCCGTTACTCATATCGGAATATTGTCTCCTGTCTAATTGCTGGTACTCATCAGTAAGTTTATATAATGGCCCCGGCATTGCTACGCTGTAAAACCCATCATCCGAAAACTGTGTAGCAAACTTTACCGGCACTTTTATTTTATCAATGGCTTCCTTTTGCAACGCATCCCTGTCGGGCATTTGTATGGGCCTTAGGCGGTAACCTTTTTTACGAAGTAACTCTATAATGCCTCTTTTGCCCGGTAAATGTGCCGCACCAACACCTACAAAGAGTGAACTTTTTTTAATGATGGTATCAATAGAATTTGCCTGCACTTCATTTCGCCTGAACAGGAATTTTTCGGTAAATGCATCAGATCGGTCCATCATCCTGTCTAAAGAATCCATCAGGTCAAGGTCGCCCCTGCGGTAAGCATCCTGCAATTTTTCTGCAATTTCATAACCTGATTCTTCATCTGTATCAATTGTCTTTCTCTTTTTTTCCTTTGCCATGTCGGCATAAGCTTCCATCACAATTTTTTCTGTTTCAAAATAATCTTCCACACCGGTTGCTCTTTTGCCTAATTTTTTCCCTGTCTGGTATATATACAGGTCGAGAAAAGTATCTTCCTCAAAATCTTCCTTTTCTTTATACGTACGGTACAATAGACTGTTAACAATGGTTGGTTCGCTGCTCATGGCCATTTTCAATTCATCGTTGTACTTATTTATACGAAATGAGTTTTCGGTGAGATAATCACCCTTGGGCGCCTGTACAAAACCGGCATAACTGATTTTCAGTTTATTCAAACTCACCATTTGTCCCTGCCAGAGTTCGGGGTTAAGTTCCAGGGCAACAGCATCCACATTTTTCAAAGCCATATAAAATGAATCGCTTAAATGGAATACCATCTTGCTGCTTACATGCATAGTGCCGAATAAATAGGATGGCTTTGTGAGACCGTTACCGCTGATCTCCCAAAAAAGACTGGGATATTCAGGTACGTCTTTTTTCTGGCCATAGCTCCAAAAAGAAGAGAGAATGAAAAGCAGGAGCAGGAAA
>CAYTQB010000196.1:0-2572 GCA_964439615.1 uncultured Ferruginibacter sp.
ATCAACGAAGACATGGCTAAAAAATTAGCCAACTACCTGAAGGAACAGGAATATTTCCAGGATAGTATTGAATCCACAGTTCAGATCACTAAAAATAAAGATACTTTCAACCTGAATTTTGTAGTAGATGAAAGCAAACTGACAAAGGGTGTTGAATCCAGTTTCTTATTGTTCGGTTCTTTTATTTCCGAAAAGGTCTTTGATAAAGCACCGGTAACAATTCATTTAACCAACAACCGGCTGGAATCATTCATGAATCTTGGATATGCAACACCCATCACCGATACTGCTCAATAGGCCATTACTAACTGCTCTATATTTATTTCACAACCCCTGGTTTTCATGCAGGGGTTATTTTTTGCAGGTAATACAGCGATATTTCCTATTTTAGGGAACCTTAAAACATAACCATGCAGACTGCTTCCAAGAAAGTCATCAATGGATGGGCCATGTATGACTGGGCAAACTCGGTTTATAACCTTGTTATCACCACCACTTTTTTTCCGGCTTATTACGCAGCAGTTACCGGGCTTAAAAATTTTCCGGACGGTATTTCAGTTTTAGGTCGTCGCTTTGTAAACACAGAACTTAAAGATTATGTGCTTGCTTTTGGGTTTTTGGTCATTGCACTCCTCTCGCCTGTTTTGTCTTCCATTGCAGATTATAAAGGCAACAAGAAGAACTTCATGCGGTTCTTTTGCTACTTGGGTGCCCTGAGCTGCAGTTTGCTTTTCTTCTTTGATAAAAGCCATGTTACAATGGGCCTGGTATGTTTTATGTTTGCCGGTATTGGTTTTTACGGCAGCCAGGTTTTTTATAACTCCTATTTGCCTGAAATAGCTGCAGAAAAAGATATGGACCGCATCAGCGCTAAAGGTTACACCATGGGTTATATCGGCAGTGTGTTAATGCAACTTATCGGTTTTGCATTGGTAATGACCATGGAAGACAAAGGTCTTGCATTAACCATTACTTTTTTACTGGTGGGCATCTGGTGGGTCGGCTTTGCACAAATCACTTTTTCAAGATTACCAATTAGCCCCAAGAGTGAAAGAAAAGCAAAAAAACATGTTTTGGTAAATGGTTTTCATGAGTTAAAAATTGTGTGGCAGCAGGTACTTAAAATGCTGGTATTAAAACGTTTTTTAAGTGCTTTCTTTTTTTATAGTATGGGCGTGCAAACAGTAATGCTGGTGGCCATTGATTTTGGCATAAAGGAATTAAAGCTGGCTGATGAAAAACTCATCATCACCGCAGTGATCATTCAACTGGTGGCCATTGCAGGCGCCATAGCGATGTCAAAACTGTCAGCGAAATATGGCAACATCAAAGTTTTAATTTTTACGGTGCTGCTATGGATCGGTGTCTGTATCGCCGGTTATTTCATAACCACCGAAATGCATTTTTATATCCTGGCATCACTGGTTGGCCTGGTGATGGGGGGCATTCAATCGCTCAGCCGTTCCACCTATTCCAAACTGATGCCCGAAACAAAAGACACCGCATCATTTTTTAGTTTTTATGATGTGACCGAAAAATTTGCCATCGTGATTGGCCTCTTTAGTTTTGGATTTATTGAAGGGCTTACTCACAGCATGCGTAATTCACTTTTAGCGTTAATCACTTTTTTTGCAGTGGGCTTATTACTGTTGTTAACTACTGCAGCAGCACAAAAGAAATAAAGCCCCGGTTCCTTAATTTTACAATATGAAATTATATACGATTAATACGGGCTACTTTAAATTAGACGGCGGTGCTATGTTTGGCGTGGTTCCCAAAAGCATGTGGAACAAACTGAACCCTGCCGATGAAAACAATATGTGCAGTTGGGCCCTGCGTTGTTTACTGATTGAAGATGAAGGCAAACTTATTTTGATTGACAACGGCATGGGCGATAAGCAGGATGCCAAATTCTTTGGACACTATTATTTACATGGCGATGATACATTAGACAGATCACTTGCCCGACATGGTTTTACTAAAGACGATATTACCGATGTTTTTTTAACCCATCTTCATTTTGACCATTGCGGAGGCAGTATAAAAAGAGAAGGAGATAAGTTGGTACCGGCTTTTAAAAATGCCAGTTACTGGAGCAATGAACGCCACTGGAAATGGGCTACAGAACCCAATGCCAGGGAGAAGGCAAGTTTTTTGAAAGAGAATATCCTGCCGATAAAGGAAAGTGGCCGGCTAAAGTTCTTTGACCTTGGCAACAACTCTGCAGGATTGAACGCCATATTACCTGAAAGTGCTGGTCTCACAACCAACGACTCACGACTTACACTTCACAATTCACAACTGATAAAAGGTCTCTCTTTCTATACAGTAAATGGTCATACTGATGCCATGATGCTACCAAAAATAAATTATAAAGGAAGATCAATTGTGTATATGGCCGATCTTTTACCCTCCATTGCACATATACCCCTGCCTTATGTGATGGGATACGATATGTTTCCACTGACAACATTAAATGAGAAAAGGGCATTCCTGAATGAAGCTCTGGAGAAAGATTATGTTCTCTTCTTTGAGCATGATGCAAAAAATGAATGCTGCAACCTGCAGATGA
>CAYTQB010000197.1:0-2569 GCA_964439615.1 uncultured Ferruginibacter sp.
TTCAGTACACCGGGTATCAATCTTCCAATGGCATCAACTACAACCGCAGCGCCCAATTCACCGCCACTTAATACATAATCACCAATAGAAATTTCTTTAGTGATAAAATACTCCCTCACCCGCTGGTCGATTCCCTTATAATGGCCACAGATCATCAGCAAATTATTTTTTAAAGAAAGCCGGTTTGCCATTTTCTGGTTGAAGGTTTCTCCATCAGGCGTCAAAAAAATGATCTCATCATACTTGGTTTCTTTCTGCAGCGCTTCAATCGCATTTACCAATGGTTCAATCATCATTACCATGCCGGCGCCACCGCCAAATGCGTAATCATCAACCTGTGCCCTTGCATAGGTGGTGTAATCCCTGAGATTAATGACATTTACTTCCAGCAAACCTTTATCCCTTGCCCTTTTTAAAATAGAATGGGCAAAGGGACTATCCAGTAAATCGGGAACAACAGATATGATATCGATCTTCATTGTGTAAAGTAAATTTAATATTGAAAGATGAAACTTATTTCCATCTTGTAAACTCATCCAGGTCTCTTTTATCCTTCTTCGTTGGCCTGCCCTGTTTGCTCATTCTTTTACCTGTATGAAAGGCCGCAGCCTGGAATTGTATCCGCTCAATCTCCTCAGCAGGTGTAATATCCTCATAATATTTTATAGCCTCGCTGTATTGAACCCTTTTAAATAATAACCCGGTTACTTTTATCACCCAACGCTTATTTTCTGTCTTTACCTCATAGTCATCCCCTATATGAACAATCCTTGATGGCTTTGCATTTTCCCTGTTATGCTTTATCTTGCCCTTATCACAAGCATCCCCTGCCTGGCTACGTGTTTTAAAAAGGCGGATTGCCCACAGGTATTTGTCGAGCCGTAGTTTTTCCTTTTCCATATTCCAAAATTAACCGCTTTTACAGCAACGGTCTCCAAAGCTTGAACTATTTGTTTATTTTTATTTATTAAAACCCGAAATATGCTATTCAAAAATTTCAAAATTATCATCCTGTTCATTTGCCTCGTGCAGGTAAGCTTTGCACAAAGGGGACGAATAAACTGGACGGCTAATGGCAATGCCTATACCAAAATAAAAGACGGGGGCATTGTAAAAGTTGATCCTAAAACAGATGCTGAAGTTGTTATTGTAAGAAAGGAACAGCTTACCCTACCGGGCGCTGCAGAGGCAATGGTTCTTCAATCTTACGTTTTTAATAATAACAATACCAAACTTTTGTTCTTTACCAATACGGCTAAAGTTTGGCGGTATAATACCCGTGGCGATTACTGGGTGCTGGATATCATTTCTAATAAATTGAAACAAATGGGAAAAAGCCTTCCTGCACAATCACTCATGTTTGCCAAATTTTCGCCCGATAGCAGGAAATGTGCTTATGTGAGTGAGCATAATTTGTATGTAGAAGATATCGGTACAGGCGCCATTACAAAACTTACAAGAGATGGAAGCCGCAAACTCATCAACGGAACTTTTGACTGGGTATATGAAGAAGAGTTTGGTTGCAGGGATGGTTTCAGGTGGAGCCCCGATGGAAGCAAGATCGCTTTCTGGCAGGTGGATGCCAACAAGATAAGGGATTACTATATGCTCAATACAACCGACAGCATTTATTCGCAGGTTATTCCTGTTGAATATCCAAAAGTTGGTGAAGCGCCATCGCCGGTAAGGATCGGTGTGATAACTGTAGAGACAGGAAACATCCGCTGGATGGACATAGAAGGCGACCCACAACAAAATTACCTGTCCAGGATGGAATGGGCCGGGCTGAATGAACTGGTGGTTCAGCAGCTTGACCGTAAGCAGCAGGAGAGCAAATTAAAATATTGCAATGTTACTGATGGGAGCTCCCGTACTTTTTGGGCAGAGAACAGCGAAGCATGGATAGATCTGAATTCCGATGATCCTGCAGGATGGAACTGGATCAATAACGGGCAGGAATTTATCTGGGTAAGTGAGAAGGACGGATGGCGTCATATTTATAAAATAAGCCGTGATGGTAAAACAGAGACCCTGCTTACCAAAGGCGACTATGATATCGGTGATATTAAAGCAATAGATGAAGCCAACAACCATATTTATTTTACCGCATCGCCAACCAATGCCACTCAATTGTATTTATACCGGGTGAATATTCAAAAAGTGAATATCCTTCAAAAGGTAAAAAAAATAGTAAGCAAGCCAAAACCAGATCCTGAGTTAATGAGTTCGGCTAATTTGAAAGGCACCCATGATTATAATATTTCTCCCAATGGAAGATATGCCACTCATTCTTTTTCGAACCATAATACGCCACCTGTAAGAGAATGGATAACACTGCCCGATAATAAACCCATCAACCCTGCCAAAAGTATCGACTCCACAGTTAAAACAGATAACACTATCAATATTGAATATGTGCAGGTGGTTACCGATGACAATATCACACTGGATGCATGGATCAACAAACCGAAGAATTTTGATCCTGGCAAAAAATACCCGGTGGTATTTTATGTGTATGGCGAACCGGCTGCTTCAACCGTACTTGACCGCTATGGCAACCAGAATAATT
>CAYTQB010000198.1:0-1388 GCA_964439615.1 uncultured Ferruginibacter sp.
TCGCCAAAACGAGGCGATGTGATTGACGCAATGCTGGCATATCAAAATGGCGAATACTGGAAAGGACGCGAGACGTTCCTCGCAGAGGATTTACCGCTTGCCGACTTTTGGCACACCGCCACAGGGCAACCACTGAATGGCAATAAGGCGCAGTTGAAATCGCTCCGCAAAGCCGTGACCGCATGGCGCGACCAGCGATTGAGTGTGGCGAGTTTGCAAGCCGCGCTGGATAACCGCAAGGCGTGGAAAAAAGGCGGATTGGTGTCCGACCCGAACGAGATCACCGCCGACGCCGCCGCAATTGAAGCGGCGGGAGGGTTACGGACGGATGAGTCGCGCGGAGAATACAGACCATCGAGGATTAGCGCATGAATAACATCGAGAAAGTTATTTTCGATCCGCCGACACTTGCCAGCCGCACAACGCACAGTATTCAGAACGCCAAGACCGACGCGCCGTCTCTGTCTCTCGGAATACCAAACATGGACGATTTTGTAATGGCGCGTAAAAATAAAGTGATCGGAATACCCGCAGATACCAGTCAAGGCAAAACCAGCGTCATGTCTTTTATTGCCCGCAACATGGCGGGACAGATCAACGCTGAAGCGGGAGAGATTGGAGTGTATGTGACATGGGAGGATACGGTCGAAGATTTTGGGATCAACGATATAGCCAATCTGTCGAAAATTCCGCTTGCCAGTTTGTATCACGGCGATGTGAAGGAACATGAGTTCAAGCGCATGTTATCGGCGGCAAGCCAACGCGCTCAAAGTCCGTTGTGGGTGATCGGTCAAAGCGAGGATAGCAGTCACTTGACGCCGCGCTTGACGATGACGGACGTATGCGAAGCCATTGACCATATTGTCAACAAGCAAAATAAAGTCGTTCGTTTTGTCCTGCTGGATTATTTACAGCGGATTAGCCGCGAGGATACCCGTAGCGAGCGCGAGTCACGTTTGCAATTCTCAGCCGTCATGGATAAGATCGGTGAATTTGCTAAAAGTTTTCACCCCGCAACATTCATCGCTTCGCAGGTCTCGCGCTCCAAAGTCGAGGCGCATAAATGGCGGCAACCGCAGATACATTGGGCGATGGAGACCGCCAACTTCGAGCATACATGCGACGGCGCGTTCAGCCTATGGATGCCGTCGAAATCGAAAGACGTTTGGAAAGACGGCGATTGTCTGTATGAGAAACAAAATCCAAACGACAAGGCGATCTATGTCCGCAAGGAAACCATGCTCATCGAAATCCTGAAACAGAAAAAAGCGGAAACGGGACAGGTCAAAGCTGTTGATTTTCTGCCTGAGTACAATATGCTTGTCCCCTATGATACTGCCGATGAGGTACGGAAACAGATCAAAGACGAGGTGCAGAATGTTTGATAT
>CAYTQB010000198.1:1488-2566 GCA_964439615.1 uncultured Ferruginibacter sp.
ATGTTTGATATAGAAAAAATCACAAGTAAACTTCGTATTGAGGATTTAGTGCAACGTGCTGGGGGAACACCAAGAAAAAGCGGTAATAGATATTCTTGTTCTTGCGTTTTACATGGTGGTGACAACCCTACTGCATTTTCTATTTTTGAAAAAGACGGAAAACAGTATTGGAAATGCTGGACAGGAAACTGCGGACAAGGAGACCTTATTACGTTTGTTCAGGTTTGGCAGGGCTTGGACTTCAAGCGGGCGTGCGAATGGATTGTCGGCGGCGCAATACAAGACTCCGAAGGCATGAAAGAATCGGCGGCGCAACGCTTGGAAGCGGCGCGGCTTGAACGGATCGCCGCGCAGGAACGCGAGGCGGCGCGGCGGAATGAATTACGGATTGCCGAATTGCACGTGCGTTACCATAGGGAAATGACTCAATACCATAAAGACGAATGGACGAGGGCGGGGATAGACGAGGGGATGCAGGAATTTTGGACATTAGGCGGCAGAAATGATTTTGAGTATTGGATTGGAGAGACCAGTTACTACTCGCCCACGTTGACGATCCCGATTTTCAACGAGCGCAGGGAACTTATGACCATCCAGCACAGATTATTGAATCCTTGTAATCCGCACGATAAATACCGCCCTGAGCGAAACGGATTACACGCCCATCCGTTTCTCGCCGTTCCTGAAATGGGCTATGACGGCGGCTTGGTTTGGGTCATGGAGGGCGCAAAGAAAGCGATGGTGACATGGACGCGCGGTAACACTGATTGGCAAACGATTGGCTTGCCGTCGCAGGAAAGTTACAAAGGCATGGTTGAACTACTCAAACCAATCGGCAAGCGCGTGATCGTAGTGCCAGACCCGAACACGAAACGCAACGGAAAATCACTGATAAAAGCATGGCATCTAGCCAAAGAGATTGGCGGTAAGTTTTTACGGCTGCCAGAAAAAATTGACGACTTGATTTTATCGGTTGATTTGCAAGAGCGTGATTTATTCAAAATGCAGTTACAAGCGAGGCAGGCATGAGCGCGGAATCTGTCCAGTTTGCGGAAATGGTGCGTATTGAACACGCCCG
>CAYTQB010000199.1:0-2467 GCA_964439615.1 uncultured Ferruginibacter sp.
GATTCTAAAATAATTTTTTGAACAAATTTGGACCCCTGAAAAGTGTAAACGACAGGAAATTTCAAATATTGTGTTACTACACTCAAAATCAAGGTGAATTTTCAATTAATTTAAACAGGTTATCAACATCTTTTACAGGAGGGAGGCAATGGTAGTTTTTACAAAGGTAGAATGATGGCGGGGACTGATATTTTTTTCCCTTTAACATGGGAAAATTACTGTCCTCTGAGTCGCTGCATTGAACAACCTTGTTGGGCATGTACCGGGCCAATATAGTATTTCGGCTATCCTCATATGCTGAGCCCGTTACCACTATTTCGTTGACCCCATATAACTGTTTTAATACCAAACTTGCCCAATTGCCAAAGGAGGTTGGATAATTTACAATTGCAGTATTTAAAGCATCAAGCATTTTCTCAGCCTGTTCCTTCCATTCTGCTTTGTCGAATATAATGGATAAATAAAACAGGTTGTTGGCCATTATGCTGTTTCCGGCAGGAGTAGCTCCGTCATATACTTCTTTTTTACGAACAATTACATCGCTCTGAGCCTTGCTGGTAAAGAAGAAAAAGCCTGTGTCACCTTCTGCAAAATTCTCTAAAACATGTGTAGTAAGTTGCTTTGCAATGATCAGGTAATTACTGTTGGAGGTGATTTCCTGCAGATTGATGCAGGCTTGTATGAAGTAAGCATAATCGTCGAGGAAGGCCGGGTATCGGGAAATATCATTTTTATAAACATGATAAAACTCTGTTTCTTCATCATGTTTTTTAAATTTACTCCAAAGAAAATCAAAGCTTTTTTCCGCCTGTTTTTTGTATTCATCATCTCTTAAAACGGCAGCAGTTTTACAAAGAGCAGTAATCATTAAAGCATTCCACCCTAATAATATCTTATCATCCAACAACGGCTTAGTCCTGTTATTTCTTGCCTCAAATAAAAGCCCGATACAGGCATTTATTTTAGCCTCAAATGATTCCAGTTCCAGGCTTTTTTCAGCAGCAAACCGTTCAGTTTTTTTTAAAATCCTTAGTATGTTTTTACCCTCCCAGTTACCCTTATCGGATATGTTAAAAAAATCACAAAAAACATCAGCGTCATTTTTCAGAATATATTCGATTTCCTTTTTGCTCCAGACATAATACTTTCCCTCTACTCCTTCTGAATCCGCATCTAATGCAGCATAAAATCCACCTTCGGTATTTAGTAGTTCATTTTCTACAAATCGTATCGTTTTCCTGATAGCTTTTTCATAGCTCTCATCTTTTGTGAGCTGAAAAATATCACATAGTATATTTACTAAAAGGGCATTGTCATAAAGCATTTTTTCAAAATGAGGGGCCAGCCATTCAGTATCTGTACTGTACCTTGCCATACCCCCGCCCACATGATCATAAATGCCCCCTTCCAGCATTTTATCAATTGACAGCCTGGCCTGTACTAAGGCCGCCACATTTCCGGTAAAATGATAGTATTGCAACAGGTATTGAATCGTACATGTTTGAGGAAATTTAGGAGCCCGGCCAAAGCCTCCCCATTCTGTGTCGGCAGTATTCATGATATTTTTATATATCAGGTCTACCTGTTCCTGTAGTGTCAATTCTTCGGGTGAACCGGGTTCTTTTGTTTTCTTTACCAATCCAAAGCTGTTTGACCTTTGAAGATGTTCTGTAAGGTTTTCTGCCTGTCCTGATATTTCATCTTTTCTTTCAATCCACGCCAACTTTACGCCATTCAAAACTTCTGTCCAGGAGGAGCGATTGTAAGCTTTTATGGGAGGGAAATAAGTTCCTCCATAAAATGGCCGGGTATCGGGAGTAAGAAATACATTTAATGGCCAGCCCCCGCTTCCGGTCATGGCTTGTACTGCATCCATGTAAATATGATCAAGATCCGGTCTTTCCTCCCTGTCAATTTTAATATTGACAAAATTTTCATTCATCAATTTGGCTACAATCTCATCTTCAAAACTTTCCTTTTCCATTACATGACACCAGTGACATGCCGAATAGCCAATGCTTATGAGTATTACTTTATTTTCTGATCTTGCTTTTTGTAAGGCCTCATCCCCCCAGGGATACCAATCTACAGGGTTATGTGCATGTTGCAGTAAGTAAGGGCTGGTTTCATTAATTAGCCTGTTACTGAACTTATTTTCTGAGGAATTAGTTGACATGATGATTTTAAGTCACAAATATCAGTTTAATAACCGAATGGATATTTTACAAACAAAAACATCCACTAAAAGCGGATGTTTGATTAAATACTATATGTACTAGTTATTTCTTTTTTGCTGAAGAAAGGTAGATCTCCAGGGCACTTACCATACTGGGCGCCTGTGGTTGAGGTGCTTTAATGTCCAAAACAAGACCGGCATCTTCTGCTGCCTTAAATGTATTTGCGCCAAACGCCCCGATCCTGGTTCCATTCTGCTTGAATTTTGGAAAATTCTCCATCAGGCTTTTTA
>CAYTQB010000200.1:0-2465 GCA_964439615.1 uncultured Ferruginibacter sp.
GATTCTAAAATAATTTTTTGAACAAATTTGGACCCCTGAAAAGTGTAAACGACAGAAAATTTCAAATATTGTGTCAACTGGTTCAAAATCCGGGTTACTTTTCGATTAATTTCAACAGGTTATCAACATCTTTCACAGGGGGCAAACAATGGTAATTTTTACAAAGGTAAAATGCTGGTGAAGGCTGATATTTTTTCCCCTTTAACATGGGAAAATTACTGTCCTCTGACCCGCTGCATTGAACAACTTTATTTGGTATGTAACGGGTCAATATTGTATTGCGGCTGTCCTCATATCCTGAGCCTGTTATTACTATTTCGTTGACCCCGTATAACTGTTTTAATACCAAACCGGCCCAATTGGCAAAGGAGGTTGGATAATTTACAATTGCTGTATTCAAAGCATCAAGCATTTTCTCAGCTTGTTCCTTCCATTCTCTTTTGTCGAATACAATGGATAAATAATACAGGTTGTCGGCCATTATGCTGTTTCCGGCAGGGGTGGCACCATCGTATACTTCTTTTTTGCGGACAATTACATCGCTCTGAGCCTTGCCGGTAAAGAAAAAAAAGCCTGTGTTACCCTCAGCAAAATTCTCTAAAACATACTTGGTAAGCTGCTTTGCACGGACCAGGTAATTACTGTTGGAAGTGATTTCCTGCAGATGGATACAGGACTGTATGAGATAAGCATAATCGTCGAGGAATGCCGGGTATCGGGAAATAGCATTTTTATAAACATGATAAAACTCTGCTTCATCATCATGTTTTTTAAATTTACTCCAAAGGAAATCAAAACTTTTTTCAGCCAGTTTTTTATATTCATCGTCTTTTAAAACGGAAGCAGCTTTACAAAGAGCAGTTATCATTAAAGCATTCCACCCTAATAATATCTTATCATCCAGCAACGGCCTGATCCTGCTATTTCTTGCCTCAAATAAAAGCCCGATACAGGCATTTATTTGGATCTCAAATGATCCCAGGTCCAGATTTTTTTCAGTAGTAAATTGCTGAGCTTTTTTTAAAACCCGCAGTATGTTTTTACCCTCCCAATTACCCTTATCGGATATGTTAAAAAAATCACAAAAAATACCAGTATCCTCTTTTAACAATGCGTCAATTTCTTTTTTGCTCCACACATAATACTTGCCTTCCTCTCCTTCTGAATCTGCATCTAATGCAGCATAAAATCCACCTTCTGCATTTAGTAATTCATTTTCTACAAATCGTATCGTTTTTCTGATAGCTTTTTCATAGCTATTATCTTTTGTTAGCTGAAAAATATCACATAGGATATTTACTAAAAGAGCATTATCGTAAAGCATTTTCTCAAAATGAGGGACCAGCCACTCGGTATCGGTACTATACCTTGCCATACCCCCACCCACATGATCGTAAATACCGCCTTCCAGCATTTTATCAATTGAAAGCCTGGCCTGTGACAATGCTTCGTCATTTCCGGTAAAATGATAGTATTGCAGCAGGTATTGAATCGTAAATGTTTGAGGAAATTTAGGAGCCCGGCCAAAGCCTCCCCATTCTGTATCGGCAGTTTTCATGATATTTTTAAAAATCAGGTCTGCCTGTTCCTGTAGTGTCAATTTGTCGGGAAGGCCGGGTTCTTTTGCGTTATTTATCAGTCCAAAACTATTTGATCTTTGGAGATGCTCTGTAAGGTTTTGTGCCTGCCCGATTATCTCATTTCTTCTTTCAACCCACGCCTGTTTTACTGCATTCAAAACTTCCGTCCACGATGAGCGATTGTAAGCTTTTATGGGAGGGAAATAGGTTCCTCCATAAAATGGCCGGGTATCGGGAGTAAGAAATACATTTAATGGCCAGCCCCCGCTTCCGGTCATGGCTTGTACTGCATCCATGTAAATATGATCAAGATCCGGTCTTTCCTCCCTGTCAATTTTAATATTGACAAAATTTTCATTCATCAATTTGGCTACAATCTCATCTTCAAAACTTTCCTTTTCCATTACATGACACCAGTGACATGCCGAATAGCCAATGCTTATGAGTATCACTTTATTTTCTGATCTTGCTTTTTGTAAGGCCTCGTCTCCCCAGGAGTACCAGTCTACAGGGTTATGTGCATGTTGCAGCAGGTAAGGGCTGGTTTCATTGATTAGCCTGTTACCGGGCCTGTTTTGTGAAGAGTTAGTTGACATGGTGATTCTAATCCACAAATATCAGTTTAATAACTGAATGGATATTTCACAAACAAAAACATCCGCTAAAAACGGATGTTCAACTAAATACTACGTAACAATTATTTCTTTTTTGCTGAAGAAAGATAAATTTCAAGGGCGCTTACCATGCTTGGAGCCTGAGGCTGAGGTGCTTTAATATCCAAAATAAGACCTGCATCTTCAGCAGCTTTAAATGTATTGGTCCCAAAGGCTCCGATCCTGGTTCCATTCTGCTTGAATTTTGGAAAATTCTCCATCAGGCTTTTTA
>CAYTQB010000201.1:0-2370 GCA_964439615.1 uncultured Ferruginibacter sp.
AGCCTGAGAATATACCTTATGCATTAATTGGAGAACTGTGCAGTAAAATAACCGTTGAGAAATGGATAGAAATGTATGAAAAAAATATGAAGCGATAAAAGGGAAGAAGACTTTTATATCAGTTTATATATCTCCATGATGCTGCTGAGTATTTTCGGAAAATCAATTTTAAGATCGATCAGTTTACCGGTGTGTATGTCAAACACCCAGCCATGTACCCGAAGCCCCCGTTCTTTATATGCTTTTTGCACAACAGCCGTTTTTATCAGGTTAACACATTGTTCCTGCACATTTAATTCAATAAGCCGGTCATAACGTTGTTCATCATCTGCAATCAGGTTCAGTTCTTCCTTATGCAGGCGGTACACATCACGAATGTTTCTCAGCCAGGGATTCAATATGCCCATGTCTTCACTTTGCATAGCTGCTTTAACGCCACCACAGGCATAATGGCCGCACACCACAACATGATTCACCTTCAGGTATCTTACCGCATAATCCAGTACACTCATGGCATTCAGGTCAATACTGATGACCATATTGGCAATATTCCGGTGAATGAAAACTTCGCCGGGTTGCACACCCATAAGTTCTTCGGCAGTAACACGGCTATCGCTGCAACCAATGTATAAAAACTCGGGGCTTTGCCCTTTACCCAGTTCCTCAAAGTAGCCTGGGTTCAGCGAAAGTTTTTCCGCCACCCACGCTTTATTATTGGCAAAAATTTTTTCTATTTTATCCATGGTTGTTTTCGGCTGTTTATGCCTGTAAAGTAATGAATATAAAATTGCATAAAAAAGCCCTGAAAAGATCAGGGCTCAATAGTAGCAATTGAAAATTTATTTCCTGCGTTTAAAGATCCCTTCCATAAATTTCATTTCCTTTCCATCCATACCGGCACCATACATATTCATCGTGTAAGAATCATTATCTATCATGGTCATCTCTTCCCTGATATCAGTGTCTTTTCCTGTCATTGGGTTGGTCTGATGCCCTTTAAGGTTCAGTGTTTTGGTAGCTTCATCATAAGTACCGGTCATGTGTACAATACCTGTTCCCATATTATCTATCCATGTGCTCACAAACAGTTTCTTTGCATTATCATAACCCATAGTACTCATGCCTTCAAAAGGCTGTCCCATCATAGTGCCGGTAAACCTGCCTGTCACATAGCGTCCTCCCATTGAAGATATCTGCACATTGGTGGCTTTGGATTTGGTGGGTGGCGCCTTGGGGTCCATCCATTGGGTAACTTCTCCTTCCCAGGTACCATTTGTTTTTTCCATCCACTTGTGCATGGCGCCGGGTGTGGCAAAGTCCTGCCAGGCCTTCATCATGGCCGCACTGTCCATGGGTGGTGCAGGGGTTTCTGTTTTTACTTCTGTTGCAGAAACGGTTGTAGTTGTTGAATCTGTTTTGGCTTTCTCTGCATCACCCGAACCATTGCAGGAAAAAAGAAAAAACGATGCAGCAAAAATTGATAATGAAAGATGTTTCATAATAAATCAGTTTTTATACAATTTACAACTTGACATGAATTCAGCCAAGAGAACTTGATGGGTGGTAATAAATTTATACAGCCATTTCTTTCAGTACATTTTCTATTCTTTCCTTCAGGGCCGTAAATGCGGTATATCCCCTGGCAACCATTACAAATTTCAATTCGCCGGTTTGAACAAGTACGGTAGGAAAGCCCGTTACCTGCAGTTGCTTACACAAAGAGAATTCATAATAAGCCTGTTCTTTATATTCTTCCGATTTGAACTTGCTGTAAAACATTTCCTGGTTAAGGCAGTATTTATCCAGCAGGTGCCTGTATGCTTCATCATCATCCAGGTCTCTTCCTTCGTAGTTGAGTGCATGTTGGAGGGCGGAGGCAAATTCCAGTTGCCGTTCGGGATATATTTCTTTAAGGATACACAGGGCAATTGCCGGTTTTTCCGAGTTCATCACCCAGTCGCTTTTTTCCGGGTTGTTGATATGCCATAAAAAATCTTCGCCGAACCGTATGCCGGTAAGGTCTTCCACTCTTTTGTAAGATTGTTGAATGAATGGCCCGATCTTTTCAATGGGCATGGCTTCTTCGCCGGTCATCATACCGCCGCTCAATACTTCCATGTCGAGTTTGTCTTTGTACTCACCCCAAATTTGTTTCATTACGAGGCTAAAGCCATAGCACCAGCCGCAGTAGGCATCATAACAATAAATAAGCATCGGTTTCATAATCATCTTATTGCAAATGTAGAGCTTTAAGAGGTTGAGGTTTTGGACAAAATTGAGTAACTTACTTTAGGTTACAGTATTATAATCCGTCTCCTGGTTAATCCCCCCTCATTTATTGATAGTAATAAAAACGTGTATTATGAAAAA
>CAYTQB010000202.1:0-2360 GCA_964439615.1 uncultured Ferruginibacter sp.
ACGTACTATTCCATCAATTATTTTGGAACAGCCGGCTACAAGTTTGCCATGACTGACCAGATAACAGTTCTGCCTTCGGTAATGGTGCAGTACTGGCAACCCCAGTTAACGAGTATTCATGCCAATGTAAAACTCCAGTATGAAGATTTTCTCTGGATCGGCGGCAGCTACCGTTTTGCCGACCTGGTGGGGGGATATTCGGGCATGATAGGAGTGAATATTTCAAATACGTTCAACATCAGTTATGCATACGAACATGCAACAACTTCCAGGTTGCAAACTTTCACCAAGGGAACCCACGAAGTTATGCTGGGATTTTTGTTAGGGAACAGGTATAAAGAAACTTGTCCACGCTGTGCATGGTAATTTTCAGGAATTAGTAATTGGGAATTTGTGTTAATGCCTTAGTTATTGCTGGGCTGGCAATATTCTTTTTATGCGGCCACGGCTGCTGTCCATTTTCTTTAAGACTGAATCTGTAGATATTTCTTTAGCAGATAAAGACCATTCAGGTTTTAATACCCATTGGCCGTTTTCAAAACCCAGGTAATACACTTTTACCGAGGCGGAACCTGAACTTTCTTCTTTAACTATGATCTGCCGGGCTTCATCATTTTCCTGTATAGCAACCGGCATGGCAAAATCCTGTTGTTCGGGTTGTTTGGCTACAATGCCGGCTGTTTGCTCCTGTACTGACCTGATAACGGGTTCAAGGGCTTTAATTTGTTTTTCGATCATGGGCCTTTGTTTCTCAATTTCTCTTGCCAGTGTTTCTAACTCTTTATTTCCGGGAATGATATTTTTTGCAAGATCTGCATCTGCTTCCGGAACTAAATAATTACTAACCGGCAGCCAGGGCAGGGTAGAAGCAGCGTGTACAGTGGATGTCGGGTTGCCGGTATTGAATAATATAGCTGATGACAAAAGTAAAAGCGTGAATAATCCGGCCAACGGAGCAATAATATTGAACCGGAATGGTTGTTTAAAGTTCTGATGAGCTGAAAAAAAGCGGATACGTTGCAGTAATTGCTTCTTCCTGTTAACTGCAGCCAGCTGAAAATTGGGGATCAGTTGTTTGATCCTTTCGGCCTGCAATAAAGTTTCGGCATAAAGTGCAGGGGAATATTCAAAAGCCATCACACTGATGTCGCAATTCTTTTCCCTTTCCATCCTGATCTTGTTGCAAAGTGCAGTAACAAAAGGATTGTAAAAGAAAATCGTATCGGCGAATAATAAGAACCAGTTGAGCAGGTAATCATTGGTGCGGATATGTGTCAACTCATGCAGGATAAGTGTTTCGGCCTGTTGCGTACTTATATTATTAAGCAACGCAACGGGTAATAAAATAACGGGTTTAAAGAAACCAAAAGTAACAGGTGTATTGATCGAATTACTTAACCAGAGTTTTACTTTCCTTTTTATTCCAAACTGGTGAGCTTTTAATTCAGTAAAAAGTTTAAGGTCAATACCAGGCTTTTGTAAACCCAGTTTGTATTGCTGCTTAAATTGATACCAGGTATATAAGGTTTTCAGCAGTTTGTAAATGATGATGAAAATATACATGCTGAATAGCCATGGAGCAACTTCCTTAATAGTTTTTGTACCTAAGAAACCTGATACAGCGTTACTTATTTCAGTAATTGTACCATTGGTTTGAATGCCCGAAAAATAAATGAAAAAAGTAAAGATGGACAGCAGCAACTGGGATACAAGCATGGCAAAAAGAAAATTTCTTTTGGCCAGCGGAGAATTATTCCTGAGCAGGATCTTATTTATGGCAACGAATAAAACCAGTAAAATGGCAGCCTGCCAAAAACTGTGTAATATCGCCATACAAAAACTGTAAGAGAACTGAACCATTAAAGTTTACTTGTTTATTGGTTTACCTGTTTATCAAGTACAGTTAACTAAATTTTATTTTTCTTTTTTAAGCTGGTTGATCAGTTGCTGGATCTTTTCAAGTTCCTCGTCACTGGCCGCATGGCCGCCCAATGCCTGTAACACCAGGTCGGATGATGACCCTGCAAATAAGGTATCGATCATCTTATTCAAAAATTGTTTCTGCGTTTTTTCACGGGTTACAGCAGGCTGGTAAATATGTGTCTTGCTGCTGTCATCCCGGGTTACCAGTCCCTTTTCAAACATGATCTGCATGAGTTTGAGGGTGGTGGTGTAACCAGCTTCCTTGGTTTTAAGTAGTTCCTCATGAACTGTTCGGACTGTTGCAGCTTTTTCATTCCACAGTACCTGTAATATCTCCAGTTCACTTTCTGTGGGTTTAGTGTGCTTTGTTAATGTCATAGTACGAGTATTTTCGTACGGCAATATACGAATTCATCCGTAATTACCAAATCCGTTTA
>CAYTQB010000203.1:0-2351 GCA_964439615.1 uncultured Ferruginibacter sp.
AGAAATATTTTCTTCTGTTTGCAGTTGTAATGGCGGATACGCTTCAATATGCCGTGCAGCATGGCTCACCAGCTTATCAAAAAATTCAACAGCATTTATTTTTTCTTTGTTGATAATCCAGATGGTTTCTCTTAAGGTCTGCATCAGTTCACCGGCGCCTTCTTTCAGTTGAGTCAATCTTTGCTCCACAGGTTGCTGTTCCTGTTCTGCTCTTTGCAATTGAGAAATATTATTTGAAAGCCAGGTGAGCTGTGAGCCAAGATTATCATGCAGGTCGCGACTTAGTCTTTGTTTTTCTTTTTGTACTTCCTGTTCCATTTGCAGCTTGCGCAGTTTTTTCCGGTAGCGGTTTCTGGATATAAAATAAAATGAAGCAGCAACCAAACTCAGAACGAGAAAACCAAAAATGAAATTTGCCCATGTAGTCTGGTACCAGGGCGGCAGAATATTTATTTTTAGAATCAACGGTTCTTTAGCCCATACCCCTTCATAGTTGGCGCCGAGCACATGCAGTTCATATTCACCTACAGGTAAAATATATTGAACAGTATTATTTGTTTGCGGTAATGACCAGTCGGTTTGAAATCCTTTCAGCCAGAACTTGTATTGATTTTTTTCCGGCACCGTAAAATCCATACAGGAAAAGGAGAGACTGATATTATTATCACGATGCGACAGTGAAATGGAATTGATAAACTCCGGTTGCAAATCAGGATGCCAGGGAAGATTGTTTACTTCAATCCGGGTTAGCATGGTTGGCGATGCAGCCGATTTATTTACCAGTTCTTCCGGTTTAAAATAATTGATACCATTTACACCAGCGAAATACAATGTGCCATCGTTGCTTTTATAATAACCCTTTGTATTAAACTCATCGCCCTGTAATCCTTCTTTTGCTGTATAAGAAATGATTTGGTATAATGTATCTGTTGCAGATGATGGTGGAATAATTTTAGCGATACCCCTGTTAGTACTTACCCATGCGTTCTGCTGCCCGTCAAACATTACACTATACACAAATGAATTGGGCAGCCCGTCTTTTGTACTAATTTTTTTTATTACCTGTTCATTTTTCAGAATGATAATTCCGTTGGTGGTGGCAAGCCATACACTGCCATCTGCTCTTACATTCACATGTTTGATATAGGTAACAGGTAATTGTATTTTTTTAAACGAACTTTTTTCCTGTAGCCATAAACTTGTTGCAGTAGCTATCCAAAGTTTTCCGTCGGGGTGGTAAGCAAATGAAGTAGGTATTTCATTCACAGGCAAATTGAATTGAATCTTACAACTGTACTGCCCGTTAACTTTTTTCAGTGAAAGAATATTATTTGAATATGAAAACCATATTTCGTTTTCATTCACGGTTTGCATGTCGGTTTCAAAATCACGGGTCACCAAATCGCTGCGGGACGGCAGCAATGATGAAAGCACTTGTAATTTTCCTGTCCGGCTATCAACAGCATACAATTCATTTAAAGTTGACCTTGCTATCAGTGTCACTGAGTCAATCATGGCCATCGCCCTTGGGCTGCCTGTATTTTTATGTGCAACAGGCAGTATGATTTTTTTCAAAAACTTTCCCCTGCTGTCATACATTTCAATATCGCCAAGATAAATGCCGGCATAAATATTTCCATGCTTATCACCTGTCAACGTGTAGGGCAATAAATTTTTTTGCGGCCGGTTAAAGAGGTTGAATTTCTGCAATGATGAAACTTTAATACCACCGATACCGTTAAAACCAATCCAGTCATTCTGGTAGTTGTCGGTGGTAACAGGAGTGATAAGCCGGGCCAGCTCTTTTGGAAAATATTCCGAATAAGGATATTCTGAAATTGTTTCCGTGTTTCCATCATAAATAAATAATTTATCTATACCCGGCAGCAGGAACTGGTTGTTTTTTATTCTGCGAGCCTGGTTCAGGTGTTCAAAATTGAAACTCTCAACTTTTTTCATTTGCCCCAGTAGCCGAACAGGTGTGAATGGATCTTTGGCAGAAGCGGTATAAAAATGTTTATCAGAAATAACGACCAGACTGTCTGCATGAACAGGCAGTAAATAATAAATAACAGTTTTTGTTTTATTGATGTGTTGATGAAGACCGGCTGAATCAATCCGCATCAAGTCACCATTTTTTTCTTTACCTTTTCGCAGCCAGGCAATATCCCCTTTGCGGCGATAACGCACCATAGAGTAAATAAGTTCATTTGTATTTGCAGGTGGAAACGAAGAAATTTTATTTACAGCAAAAGAATATTTGTTGATGGAGAATATACCATCGGGATAGCCGGCTACCCATACGGCTGAATCCGTTTCCCATAAACAGACCTTAGCAAATCGTGAAAGCA
>CAYTQB010000204.1:0-2351 GCA_964439615.1 uncultured Ferruginibacter sp.
AGAAATATTTTCTTCTGTTTGCAGTTGTAATGGCGGATACGCTTCAATATGCCGTACAGCATGGCTCACCAGCTTATCAAAAAACTCAACAGTGCTTATTTTTTCTTTATTAATGATCCAGATCGTTTCTCTTAAAGTTTGCATGAGTTCGTCTGAGCCTTCTTTCAATTGATTCAGTCTTTGCTCAACTGGTTGCTGCTCCTGCCCGGCTCTTTGCAGCTGGCTGATATTATTTGAAAGCCAGGTGAGTTGAGAACCGAGGTTATCATGCAGGTCGCGGCTCAGCCGTTGTTTTTCTTTCTGTACTTCCTGTTCCATTTGCAGCTTGCGCAGTTTTTTCCGGTAGCGGTTTCTGGAAATAAAATAAAATGAAGCAGCAACCAAACTCAGAACGAGAAAACCAAAAATGAAAATTGCCCATATTGTCTGGTACCAGGGCGGCAGAATATTTATTTTTAGAATCAACGGTTCTTTTGCCCATACACCTTCATAGTTGGCGCCGAGTACATGCAGTTCATATTCACCAACAGGTAAAATATATTGAACGGTGTTGTTGGTTTGCGGCAACGACCAGTCGGTTTGAAATCCTTTCAGCCAAAACTTATATTGATTTTTTTCCGGCACAGTAAAATCCATACAGGAAAAGGAGAGACTGATATTATTATCACGATGGGACAACGAAATGGAATTGATAAACTCCGGTTGCAAATCAGGATGCCAGGGAAGATTGTTTACTTCAATCCGGGTTAGCATGGTTGGCGATGCAGCCGATTTATTTACCAGTTCTTCCGGTTTAAAATAATTGATACCATTTACACCAGCGAAATACAATGTGCCATCGTTGCTTTTATAATAACCCTTTGTATTAAACTCATCGCCCTGTAATCCTTCTTTTGCTGTATAAGAAATGATTTGGTATAATGTATCTGTTGCAGATGATGGTGGAATAATTTTAGCGATACCCCTGTTAGTACTTACCCATGCGTTCTGCTGCCCGTCAAACATTACACTATACACAAATGAATTGGGCAGCCCGTCTTTTGTACTAATTTTTTTTATTACCTGTTCATTTTTCAGAATGATAATTCCGTTGGTGGTGGCAAGCCATACACTGCCATCTGCTCTTACATTCACATGTTTGATATAGGTAACAGGTAATTGTATTTTTTTAAACGAACTTTTTTCCTGTAGCCATAAACTTGTTGCGGTAGCTATCCAAAGTTTTCCGCCGGGGTGGTAAGCAAAAGAAGTTGGTATTTCATTCACGGGCAAACTATATTGAATTTTACAACTGTACTGCCCGTTAACTTTTTTCAGTGAAAGAATATGATTTGAATAAGAAAACCATATTTCGTTTTCATTCACATTCTGCATGTCAGTTTCAAAATCACGGGTCACCAAATCGCTGCGGGGTGGCAGCAATGATGAAAGCACCTGTAATTTTCCTGTCCGGGTATCAACAGCGTACAATTCATTTAAGGTTGACCTTGCAATCAGTGTCACTGAATCAATCATGGCCATTGCCCTTGGGCTGCCGGTATTTTTATGTGCAGCAGGCAGCATGAATTTTTTCAAAAACATTCCCTTGCTGTCATACATTTCAATATCGCCAAGATAAATTCCGGCATAAATATTTCCATTCTTATCGCCTGTCAACGTGTAGGGCAATAAATTTTTTTGCGGCCGGTTAAAGAGATTAAATTTCTGCAATGATGAAACTTTAATACCACCAATTCCGTTAAAACCAATCCAGTCATTCTGATGGTTGTCGGTGGTAACAGGAGTGATAAGCCGGGCCAGCTCTTTTGGAAAATATTCTGAATAGGGATATTCTGAAATTGTTTCCGTATTTCCATCATAAATAAATAACTTATCTATACCCGGCAGCAGGAACTGGTTGTTTTTTATTCTGCGAGCCTGGTTCAGGTGTTCAAAATCGAAACTCTCAACATTTTTCATTTGCCCCAGCAGCCGAACAGGTGTGAACGGGTCTTTGGCAGAAGCGGCATAAAAATATTTATCAGAAATTACTACAAGACTGTCTGCATGAACAGGCAATAAATAATAAATAACTGTTTTTGTTTTATTAGTATGATGATGAAGACCGGCTGAATCAATCCGCAGCAGGTCGCCATTTTTTTCTTTTCCTTTTCGCAGCCAGGCAATATCCCCTATACGGCGAAAACGCACCATAGAGTAAATAAGTTCATTTGTATTTGCTGGTGGAAACGAAGAAATTTTTTTTACAGCAAAAGAATATTTGTTGATGGAGAATATACCATCGGGGTAGCCGGCCACCCATACGGCTGAATCCGTTTCCCATAAACAGACCTTAGCAAATCGTGAAAGCA
>CAYTQB010000205.1:0-2308 GCA_964439615.1 uncultured Ferruginibacter sp.
CCTTTGCAATTTTATAACGGGTGGCAAATTTAAAAGTAGCTACTGATCCAAAGTCTGAATACTTCTCAAAACGCACTGCACCATCCAACAACCAGGCATTGGTAGCATTCAGTTCCGCATCGGCATATAAACTTATATTATTACGTTTGTCTTTAACCACATCTTTTGGACTGAAGCCCGGGAAACCCTGTGAGCCAGGCGCCTGCTGGTAAGGATTAGGGAAGGTATCCCATGAAGCCCTTTCTCCTTCGTAAATAGAATAGTGCTCATAACGGAATTCAGCACCCATACCCAGGTTAAGGCCTGATGCTACCGTTTTAAATGATTTGCTTACGTCAACATTAAAAGTGTTTTGCAGGAAATTAAATCCTCCGTCATCAAAATGGGTTGGTTGCCATGCCAGCGGCACCATGATCTGCGAAGCATTAAAAGTTTTATGCCCATAATAATGAAAATCATTTCTTCCCAATGTATTGCTGATATCCCAGTTCCATCCTGCTCCTATCTTTCCTCTCAGACCAACAGCAGCAGAAATGTCCCTGATCTTTGTTTGAATATGTGGGTTGTAATATATCTCTCCATCATCGGCAATGTGCATGATGTCTTTTTCAAAACGCAGGCTTCCGTCGGGATTAACCGGGAAACGGTCAGGCCTTGCACTATAGTTACGGGTATAAGCAAATGCATCGGAGCCTTTGTAATTATATCCGCCAAAAGAATAAAAAGTTGTTTTGCCTGTCTTACAGGGAATTTCCAGGTTATACATTCCACCTGCTGTGGTTACAGAGCCATCACCAAATGCACGGCGGCCGCTATTCAATGGTAAAGCATCTTTATTGGTCCATACATTAGTATCAGATACCTGGCGGAAAGTTTTTGCCTGGTTTAAAAAATCGAATGAGAAATTAATGAACCCTCCATTCTTACTGATCTTTAAACCATTATTGGCCGAAAGATAAAGGGTGCCTCCATCAATGGGCTTGCTATAATAATATTGATTGGAGTTCCTTGTTTTATACGCATTGTATTTACTATCATAATAACCCGACCATCCTGTGTTGATTGTCCAGTGGTTTACATCTTTTTTAAGAATGATATTCATTACTCCAGCCATTGCATCAGAACCATATTGCGCAGAAGCACCATCCCGTAAAATTTCGATACGGTCAACAGCAGATTGAGGAAATGCATTCAGGTCGGCGCCTGAGTTACCACGCCCTCTTGAACCAAACAAAGCAACAAAGGCTGTTTGGTGGCGGCGTTTACCATTAATAAGAACCAATGTTTGATCAGGACCAAGACCACGCAATGTACCCAGGTCAATATGATCTGCACCATCGGCGCCACTTTGTTTGTTATAGTTGAAGGAAGGCGCCGTTGCATTGAGAATGGAAGTAAAATCCATTTTTGCTGTTGGCAATCCTGCCTGGTTAACCCTGATCACATCAACCGGAACGGCAGTTTCAATTTTTGCCCGGGGTGCACCACGGGTACCCACTACAACTACATCACCAATATCCACCAGCGCAGTTTCCAGCCTGATAACTACGGATGGCTGGTTTCCTAATTTTATCAATTGAAAATTATAACCAATGCTGGTCACTTCAATCATCTCACTGGCAGAAGCCTGAAGCATGATGGTTCCGTCTGCGGCGGTAACACCGCCACGGCCGGATGATTTGATCTTTACTGAAGCATTTGAAATGGGGTTACCCGTCCTGGCATCAATTACCCTGATGCTGAAAGATTGCTGGGCAAAAAGCAACCCGGCACCTAATACCAGGCTGAGTGTAAGAATTATTTTTCTCATATAATTGTTTTGCATGGGCAAAGTTGCGGATAAAATGGCAAAAAAAAACAACTAACCTGTAAACAAGTTTTATTACCAGAATGCATGAGGGCTGTTTCTGCGAGTGATGCAGCATAAAAAAAATCCTGCAAAAAAGAACATTGCAGGATTTTTTTATCAAAGATCATCTTGCTCCCGGCGGACAATGCTCTCGTAAATAAGTGGTATATAAAGTTGACAGGTGCAGGCTTGTACCCGCCCCTTCCGAAATACTATGTGTGCGGTTGGGATAAGGCATGTACTGAAACTGCTTATTGTATTTGATAAGTTCATTCACCAATACTTCGGCATTGGAGAAATGAACATTATCATCGCCTGTACCATGTATGTACAATAAATTCCCTTTTAAGTTTTTTGCATAGGTTACCGGTGAACCGTTAATAAAATCTTCCCTGTTCTCCTGTGGCAACCCCATATACCGTTCCTGGTAAATATTATCGTAGTTCAATTGGTTTGCAA
>CAYTQB010000206.1:0-2256 GCA_964439615.1 uncultured Ferruginibacter sp.
AAAAAAGGCCGCTTTACAGCAGCCCTTCGTCAGCAAAGGAGTAATATCCTTCACTAGTTATAATTATGTGATCCAGCACAGTCATATCTAAAAACCTGGCGGCTTCCCTGATTTTCACCGTCAATTCTTCGTCCGCACGGCTTGGTTTTACACTGCCTGAAGGATGGTTGTGAGAAAGGACGATTCCTACGGCATTGGCTTTAATCGCAGCAGTTAAAATGATCCTTGGGTCTGCAACTGTTCCGGTAATACCACCTGAGGAAGCGTCCAGAACACCAAGCACTTTGTTGCTTCGGTTTAACAACAGCACTTTAAATTCTTCCACCAGTTCGATTTTGTCACGGTTCCAGATTTTCTGCAAGATTTCGTAAGCATCTACTGAGGTAGTGATTTTTGGTCTTTGTGAAGGCTTTACTTTGGTCCTATAAACCAGTTCTACTTCTGCCACCTGGCACCATTCGGGTTTCATCATTTCCTGTTCCATAATAATTTGTTTAGAGGTTCAAAAATTTATTATGAAACCATTCCCGGTTTTGGGCGATAAAGTCCAAGATGGCAACGGAATAAATGATGGCCTTGTGCGGGTGCCCTGTGTTTATGCCGGAAGCTCTTGGACGCTTCAGCAGCACAAAACCGAACTTTGTGCAATGATGAATACAATACAATAACTGTTAAGTATGCATTCAGTTCTGAAACATAAAACCCCAAGCTGCCCCGCCATTTTATTCCGTCTTTGACAATAATGCGGGGCAGCTTTTTTGCGTCTGAAAACAAGGGCAGCCCTTGCTGCTCTATACAGGAACTTCTATTTGTTGTATCAGTATTACTGCTTATCCTGTGGCTCACATAATGCCACTTTATATCCGGCCTTTACCAGTTTATGCAGAATTCTGTCTGTTTCAGCGAGTGAGAAACGGCAGGTATTACCAATCTCCGGCAAATGTGTTATAGGGTTGCCTGTCAGTTGCTGAATAAGTTCCGCATCTTCCTTAAAGGCGGTATAGTCAGCGGCCATCTTTAGCAATATCACGGCACCGGGGTATTTGCGTCGGATAGCCTGATAACTTTTGAAATGATCTATGCTGATACTTGTCTTTTTCATGTCTTTAGTTTTGAGAAGTTAAAGAGGGGCGGCAGAGCCGCCCCGTTACAGAATCAATTCACAAGGCCGGCTAATTCACCCTGCAAAAAATCTGTACAGAGATGAAAGGCTTTCTGCGTCCGTATTTGTGCCGTACCTCCGTATAAAAGGGATTTCAGTTTGCTTTCGTCGTCTTTGTAATTACGTACATTCTGAAAATACCCGGTCACGGCATTATAAGCCCCGAACAAAGTGCCCCGGGTGGTTTCTGTTTGCTGGGTGGGGCTGCTCATGGCATATTCAAAAACGGAATTGCACATGTTGTTAAAGCAGGTGGACAGTTCATCATACTGGCCTTTTTCGATATTGTCCAGCACCTCTTTATTTGGCACCATCGCCAGTTGAATCAATCGCAGGAGTTCCGGGTCGGTCACCTTAACCTTTGTCCAGCGGTTAAAGATGGTTTCCAACTGAACAGATAACTGGTTAGAAATTCCCATTACCTTATGGGCTTGCTCCAGCCTATCCTTGGCGTTGGCCGTGTGGCGAATCTTAATAGAATTACTATGATTGCGAAGGGCTGCATTAAGGGTATTATTACAAACAATTCGAACCGGTGTAAAGGCGGCGGTAATACTGCCAAACCCATCATGGGAGGTCGTCAGAAATAAATACTGCTCGATTAAGTCCTCCCGGCCTACTTTGATATAACCGGGGAGTTTGGCGGTGATAAAAATCCGTTCGCCCTTACCGAGTGCCCCGGCTGTTTCATACTGGATGCCGTCACCCCCGACAATGGAATCAAAGAAACTGAATGCATCCCGGTTTTGTATGATTTCATAATCCTTGCCCACTACCCCGAGGACTTCCCCGGTATCGGGTCGCATGGTGGCCAAGTGGGTTTTAATCCGGTTGGTAAAATCCATTGGCTGGCCGTCTGCATTGTAACAGGTTGTATAGATGTCCTGCTTTACGACTTCATAATCCAGCCCGGCGAACCGGATGGCTTCGGCACTGGTCGGATAGTCTTGTACAACCTGGCCGAGTCCGTGCCAGGCTTTTTCTTTTACCGAAAAAAAACTGTGTTTTCCTGTCTGTTCGTTGAAATTTAAGTTATGCGCCATAATTGATTACCCAGCATAATTTATATCCCGCAGGCGGTACTGCTGCGGTTT
>CAYTQB010000207.1:0-2222 GCA_964439615.1 uncultured Ferruginibacter sp.
TAAAACTCCTCATTTTTACACCCACACTGCAATGCGGGGGTTCGGAGAAATTTGTTTCAACACTTTGCAATAATATAAATACCGGTCAGTTTTCAGTGAGCCTGGCAGTATTGAACAATACCAGCCCGTTTTACAAAATAAATAATGAGGCTATTGAAGTAATTGATCTGCAAACCGGCAGGGTAAGGAATGCTTTGTTTAAAATTAAAAAGCTGGTAAATAAAATTCAGCCCGATATTATTTTCAGTACCGCCAATCACCTGAATTTACTTTTTGCCATTTTTCGAGGCTGGTTCCCTCGCAATATAAAATTTGTGGCCCGGGAATCCAGTATAGTAAGTATCAACAGTCAGCGGGCAACCATGCCCTGGTTGTACAACCGGCTTATAAAAAAATACTACAAACGTTTCGATTTTATTATTTGCCAGTCTGGCTATATGCAACAGGATCTTATTAGTAATTATCACATTCCTGCCAATAAAACAGCTGTTGTATATAATGCAGTAGAAGAAAAACAATCAAGTCATTTATCAAATGCAGGCAACAGCAGCGACAAAATTTATAAACTCGTTTCTGTGGCCCGGCTTTCAGAAGAAAAAGGTATTGGCAGGCTTATTCATGCGGTTGGTTTGCTTACGCTGCCATTTGAATTTTATATCATTGGCGACGGAGATCAAAAAGAAAAACTTCAAAGCCTGGTGAACGAACTACAGTTACAGGAAAATATTTTTTTACTTGGTGAAAAGGCCGAACCATTTTCAGGAATGGAAGATGCAGATCTGTTTTTAATGGGCTCGTATTATGAAGGGTTCCCCAATTCATTACTGGAAGCGAATGCGCTGGGCATACCCGCAATTGCTTTTAATGTACCCGGTGGCATTCCGGAAATAATTTCAAAAGAGAACGGGATATTGGTTGATGATAATGATATCTTAGGATTTGCTTCAGCTATACAAGAAGGCTTATCAGCAGATTTCAACAGGGTTGCGATAACAGAAAACACAAGAAAACGTTTTTCCGTACATGTAATAGTGCCACAAATTGAAAAGTTATTGCTGCAACAGGGAGAACAAAATAAATAACTGATATTTGTACTGTTGGCTCCGAAAAATGAAAACGAATGAATGGTATAAAACCAAAACTGCTGATCTTCATCAATACGTTACAATCCGGCGGAGCAGAGCGGGTGGTTTCCCTGTTACTGGAACATTTAAAAGATGATTTTGAGATCCACCTCGCCTTATATACCAATATTGTTGAGTTTAACATTCCTCCCGAAATAAAACGCTTTAATCTTAATGAACCATTAGAGCAGGATAAAGCGATTCGTTTTTTAAAACTTCCTTACATCTCCTGGAAAGTTTACCGCTACTGTAAAAAAAACACGATCAATATTTCCGTTGCTTTTTTATATCGTCCCTGCTATATCAATGCATTGATGAAAAGTATCTGGGGTTATAAAGGCCATGTGATCATGTGTGAAAGAACCCACCAGACCACCATGCAGCAGAGCCATTCCAGTATTTACCGGATGTTTTCCAGGTTCATGGTCATGTTCTCGTATAAAAGAGCCGACCTGGTGCTTGCCAATTCCTATGCTATGCAAACGGACCTCATCGAGAATTTTAAGATAAAGACTCCAGTCCGGGTTATCTATAATCCCATTGACCTGAACTTTATCAAAACGCATGTGGATGAAGATCCGGGATATGTGTTTGACAGGAACACTTTTTATTTTGTGAATGTGGGAGGTTTCCGCAAAGAGAAGAACCACCTCCTGCTCATCCAGGCATTCTTTATTTTAAAGAACTTACCCTGCAAACTACTTATAGTTGGCGGCGGGGTGATGGAAGAAGAACTCAAACAAAAAGTACACGACCTGGGCATGATGGACAAGATCATATTTACCGGCTTCGAAAAAAATCCGTTCAGGTATGTGAACCGCAGTAATTGTTTTGTACTGAGTTCTGATGTAGAGGGCTTTCCCAATGTTTTGATAGAAGCGCTGGCCTGCGGCAAACCTGTTATTTCCACCGACTGCAGCTCGGGGCCAAGAGAATTGTTAGCGCCTGCTACCGACCTGCACCACCGGGCCATCATCAATTACGAGATAGGGGAATATGGTATCCTCACCCCCGTAGGTGATGTGAGCGCTCTTGCTGCTGCCATGAAAAAAATGGTTGAAGACGCAGAACTTAGAAACCAGTTCGCTTCCAAAGCTG
>CAYTQB010000208.1:0-2222 GCA_964439615.1 uncultured Ferruginibacter sp.
CAGCTTTGGAAGCGAACTGGTTTCTAAGTTCTGCGTCTTCAACCATTTTTTTCATAGCGGCAGCAAGGGCGCTCACATCACCTACGGGTGTAAGGATGCCATATTCCCCTATCTCGTAATTGATTATGGCCCGGTGGTGCAGGTCGGTGGCAGGTGCTAACAATTCTCTTGGCCCCGAGCTACAGTCAGTGGAGATAACCGGTTTGCCACAAGCCAGTGCTTCTATCAAAACATTTGGGAAGCCTTCCACATCCGAACTCAGTACAAAACAATCACAGCGGCTAACGTATTTAAACGGGTTCTTGTCAAACCCGGTAAAGATCACTTTGTCCATAAGGCCCAGGTCGTGCACTTTTTGTTTCAGCTCTTCTTCCATCAATCCTCCACCCACAATTAAAAGTTTACAAGGCAGGTTCTTTAAAATAAAAAACGCCTGGATGAGCAGGAGGTGGTTCTTCTCTTTGCGGAAACCTCCCACATTCACGAAATAAAAAGTGTTCCTGTCAAACACATACCCCGGCTCTTCATCAACATGTGTTTTAATAAAGTTCAGGTCAATGGGATTATAGATAACCCTCACAGGGGTTTTGATCTTAAAATTTTCGATGAGATCAGTCTGCATAGCATAGGAATTGGCAAGCACCAGGTCGGCTCTTTTGTACGAGAACATGACCATGAACCTGGAGAACATCCGGTAAATGGTGGAATGGCTCTGTTGCATGGTGGTCTGGTGGGTCCTTTCACACATGATCACATGGCCCTTGTATCCCCATATACTTTTCATCAATGCATTGATATAACAGGGGCGGTATAAAAAAGCAACAGAAATATTGATTGTATTCTTTTTGCAATAGCGGTAAACTTTCCAGGAGATATAAGGGAGTTTTAAAAAACGGATAGTTTTATCCTGCTCTAATGGTTCATTAAGGTTGAACCGTTTTATTTCGGGAGGAATATTAAACTCAACGATATTAGTATATAAGGCAAGGTGGATCTCAAAGTCATCTTTTAAATGTTCCAGTAACAGCGAAACCACCCGTTCTGCCCCGCCGGATTGTAACGTATTGATGAAGATCAGCAGTTTTGGTTTTATACCATTCATTCGTTTTCATTTTTCGGAGCCAACAGTACAAATATCAGTTATTTATTTTGTTCTCCCTGTTGCAGCAATAACTTTTCAATTTGTGGCACTATTACATGTACGGAAAAACGTTTTCTTGTGTTTTCTGTTATCGCAACCCTGTTGAAATCTGCTGATAAGCCTTCTTGTATAGCTGAAGCAAATCCTAAGATATCATTATCATCAACCAATATCCCGTTCTCTTTTGAAATTATTTCCGGAATGCCACCGGGTACATTAAAAGCAATTGCGGGTATGCCCAGCGCATTCGCTTCCAGTAATGAATTGGGGAACCCTTCATAATACGAGCCCATTAAAAACAGATCTGCATCTTCCATTCCTGAAAATGGTTCGGCCTTTTCACCAAGTAAAAAAATATTTTCCTGTAACTGTAGTTCGTTCACCAGGCTTTGAAGTTTTTCTTTTTGATCTCCGTCGCCAATGATATAAAATTCAAATGGCAGCGTAAGCAAACCAACCGCATGAATAAGCCTGCCAATACCTTTTTCTTCTGAAAGCCGGGCCACAGAAACGAGTTTATAAATTTTGTCGCTGCTGTTGCCTGCATTTGATAAATGACTTGATTGTTTTTCTTCTACTGCATTATATACAACAGCTGTTTTATTGGCAGGAATGTGATAATTACTAATAAGATCCTGTTGCATATAGCCAGACTGGCAAATAATAAAATCGAAACGTTTGTAGTATTTTTTTATAAGCCGGTTGTACAACCAGGGCATGGTTGCCCGCTGACTGTTGATACTTACTATGCTTGACTCCCGGGCCACAAATTTTATATTGCCCGGAAACCAGCGGCGAAAGATGGCAAAAAGTAAATTCAGGTGATTGGCAGTGCTGAAAATAATATCGGGTTGAATTTTATTTACCAGTTTTTTAATTTTAAACAAAGCATTCCTTACCCTGCTGGTTTGCAGATCAATTACTTCAATAGCCTCATTATTTATTTTGTAAAACGGATTTGCATTGTTCAATACTGCCAGGCTTACCGAAAACTGAGCGGTATTTATATTATTGCAAAGTGTTGACACAAATTTCTCCGAACCCCCGCATTGCAGTGTGGGTGTAAAAATGAGGAGTTTTA
>CAYTQB010000209.1:0-2082 GCA_964439615.1 uncultured Ferruginibacter sp.
AAAGCGGATAATGAACCGGAATTTGTAATTTTCATAAAATAATTATTATGGCAACAGAAAAAAAGTATAAGAGTTTCTGGAGTTTTTATCCTTACTATCTTACCGAGCATGGTGATTTGACAAACCGGACACTGCATTTCATAGGTACTGCCGGGCTGCTTGTCATTTTAGTTGTTGCTATTATTTTGCAAAAATGGTGGATGCTGGCGCTGATACCAGTATGCGGCTATGGCTTTGCCTGGGTGGGGCATTATTTTATAGAGAAAAATAAACCGGCAACATTTACATATCCATTATATAGTTTGGGAAGCGATTTTGTCATGTTCTGGCATATGCTTACAGGGCAGATCGGAAAAAAGCTGGAAGAAGCAAAGAAAACGATCGTGTAATTATGAATATAGAAACGATAAGGGAATATATTTTACAAAAGTCTTCTGTTACAGAAGGGTTTCCTTTTGGAGAAGATACACTGGTGTTTAAAGTAAATGGAAAGATCTTTTTACTGGCTGGCCTGGATGAAACTCCTTTGCAGTTCAATGTAAAATGCGATCCGGAAAAAGCGATACAATTGAGGGAAGATCACCCCGAATCAGTACTTCCAGGTTATCACATGAATAAGAAGCACTGGAATACGATTATTGTTGACGGCAGATTATCGGCAAAGCAATTGAAAGAGATGATAGATGATTCTTATACACTGGTTGCTAAAACAAAAAAGTAAGCCTATTTTTTTGTTTCATATTTCCAGTTCCTGCCTTTCCCCTCTGACATCCATTCTAAGGCTGTAGCCATTCTTTTATTCCTCGTCTCTTCTGTTTTTGCTTCAGTGATCCATTGCAGGTATTCCTTTCTGTGCGAATAAGCAAAATTGTCGAACACCTGTTTTGCTTTTTTGTTTTTACTTAAAGCTTTTGCAAAATAATCAGGCACCACCATTTCCTTCTTTTCAGTTGATTTTGGCTTTGCAACCTTAATACCCTGTTCATTCAGCTTCATGGCTTCTTTTATCCAGGCGATCATTTTTTTATTGGAAGGAAGATCTTTTAATGAAGTGATCCTGCCCAAATGTCCCATGGCAACTTCGGACCTTGCATTTTCAACCAATACCGGGTCTTTCATCAGCGGTGCTTTCCAGAAACCGAACACTGCATGCTGTTTAAAAGCCGCCATGCTGCACATCATTTCTCCTTTATAATCGAAATGAGGAAAGCTCCATTTCATTTTTTCTTCTACGTCAGGGCAGGTTTTATGCACCAGTTCCCGTATATGTTTCATAACCGGTTTTGCAAAATCGGCAGACTTTGTAATATAGGCATCAATAACTTTTTCTTTCTTACCCATGTTAAAAATTTTATTAGTTTTTTTTCTTTGCAGTAACCATCCAGTCCCAGGGGTAGGGTTCTTTTAACCATTTAGGCGGTTTATGAAATTCCGTATCCCAGCCATAGTTTATTTTTTTGATGCCTGTTACTTCAAAGCCTTCGAGTGTAAGGAGTAATTGAAGTTCTTCGCCTAAATAATGCTTGGTAGGTACATTGTCAATATCGGTAACACCCTGCCGGATGTTATATACCTTTTTGATGGCATCCCTGCCTGCTGGTGGTTTATCATTATCTGCATCATCCACATTCCACCTGTCGGCAATGATATTGGTATATAATTTTGATTCCAGCGATGGAACAACAAGTACCAGTTCGCCACTGGCATGTAAACAAAGTGAAAGTGACTGAAAGAAATTAATCCTTTTCTCCAGCGAACCGGTGAGGATGGCATTAATGCAGATGGCTGCATCACATGGCGTAACCGTAAGGTCATCGGCCGACATGTCCATACGAACATATTCAACATTGCTGTACTCAGGATATTTTTCTTTTGCTATCTGTAGGTTCTTTGCCGAGATATCGGCTGCAATCACATGTTTGAACTTAGGCGACAGCACTGGGATCCATTTACCAACAGCGCAACCAATGTCTATCACCGTTTTATCGGGCGAAGCTATTTCTTCAATGGCAGCGACAATACTGCCCGAAGTATCATTGCGCAATACGTCGAATATTTCTGTTTCGTATTTGGGAGCAATGG
>CAYTQB010000210.1:0-2073 GCA_964439615.1 uncultured Ferruginibacter sp.
TATTGTTTCAGACGGTAGAAATTCAATCCTTTTGCAGGTGATGCATCAAAGAATTTGTAGTCGGTAGGAATGGAGCTGTTCTGGTATTTGCTGTTTACAGTTCCGGCAGAAGTAAAATCAGTTCCATTCACGGAGTGTTCAATGACAAAATGATCTGCATTGATCTCCTGTGTTGTTGTCCAGTTCAGTCTTATCTTATCATCCTGTTGTATGCCGGTGAACCGGGTTAAAGTAATGGGTACAATTATAGAATTTCTGTAAACCCAGATCGGGGAGGTCCAGATGATATCACCACCTACCTGGGTGATCTTGGCGAAGTAATAATATTTGATCTCAGTAAGAGAAGCATGTGCATAATTCAATGTAGTGCTTCCGGTATTAGAGGTCAGTATTGTTGCATTGTTACCGTCTCCGGAAATGCCATAATAGATCTCTATCTTATTGATATTATCATTGGGGTCTCCGGGAGCATCGGGATCAATTACCGTAACAGAGATATTTGAATTATTATTGGTAGTGAATACATCTCCCATGTAATGCCCGTTAATTGTAAAATTTACCTGGGCATTCCAGTCATCAGATGCATAAAAACGCCTTGCTTTATATGCAGCCATGATGCTGTCCCTGTTTAATGATGTGGCCAGCACTACTGTACGGCCTTTGTTCGTCCTTCCAAAAGTGGAATAGTGGTTATCATGATCTATTGCAGGGCCCACATGGTAACCTTTTGCCAATGCTTTCCAGTATTTCGATTCGTAAGAAGTAGCTGCAGGATCGGTATAATTAGTGGTGGTTGAATTAGCATTTCCACTTCTTATAGCAACTCCTACAACAACACTATCTGTATTTGCATTATAAGCAGCGGCATCTATCAACTGTCCATAATCATCTGTTTGCGGATGTGCCAGTGTCACAAATGCGGTAGGGTATGATCTTACAATAGGCCAGAAACTGGCAAAATCACCTTTTGCACAAAAAATATTGTAGTTATTGGTTGTACCCCAGCCACCGCTTCCGCTTTCCCAACCAATTAACTGCGGAACACCATATACAACAACATGTCCCCCCTGGCTGATGGTACCCCATTCCATGCCATACATAGCTACAAATGAACCATTGTGGTTTGCCGTATCGGCCTGGTACAATCCCATGGGGTAATGGCCTACATGCATACCGGGATTATTGTTCGAACTATAGTGGTTATGTTCTGCTATGCCAAGGAAATCCATATGGTAACTGGCTTTGGCATAAGTATAATCGTCTGCAGGATTATAGTAACCCGATGTGGTACTGTCTTTATTGCCATCTGAATAGGAGGAATGACTATGGATATTGCCAAAGTAAAAATTATACTGGCAGAGCGCAGGATAGCTGTTCAGCAACAACAGAATTACAAAAATTTTCCTCATACTTGAAGCTGTAAAGGTATAATTTTTAAGGCAGAAACGCAAGCTGGAAGCGAGAAGAGATGGTTATTCAGTGGTTAAGGGCCTGATATTACAAGTACTTCTTATTTCAATGACTAAAAACAAAAGAGAACTGAATTTTCAGTTCTCTTTGTTGGGTTACTAGGATTCGAACCTAGACAAACAGAATCAAAATCTGTTGTGCTACCTTTACACCATAACCCAGTGTAAAATCGGCTGCAAAAATAAGGTTTCAATGCTTTGCTTCCAAAAGGATTTTGGCACAGTAAATAAAAAACACGCCATCGCTAAAGCTTCGGCAGGTGAGTTGGGACACTAGGTTTCGAACCCAGACAGACAGAATCAGAATCTGTAGTGCTACCGTTACACCATGTCCCAATAAATGGGTCGCAAAAATAACTTCAGGGAAAAATTATACCAAATCTTCCTAATTCCCCATTACCAATTCCTTTGCCTCTCTTGCCTTCAATTCTTTTATCTTATCTAATGCCCCGGCTACCACATCGCACATGATGGTGTACAATGCACCGGGTACCTGGTTGGCATAAATATATTCCAACGCTTCATTTTCATTGGCGATGGTGATAGTAGGCACATTAGGATTTACTTTATTGATGCCGTCTTTTAATAGGCCGATAATTTCTTC
>CAYTQB010000211.1:0-2057 GCA_964439615.1 uncultured Ferruginibacter sp.
AAGTGATTTGGAAGTTCACAGAAAACACAGCGGCTGGTTTACAAACCGGGTTTACCGTAAGCAGCAAACAATTTAAAAAGGCGGTTGACAGGAACAGGATAAAGAGACTCATGAGAGAAGCCTACCGCCTTCAGAAGAATGAACTACTGCAACAAATAAAAAGCAACAGTAAAAGCCTGGCGGTTTTTTTTATTTATGTAGGAAATGAATTACCTGACTATACATTCATCTTTGAAAAAACCGGCAAGGCAATAAAACACCTCATCAGAATAGTTAATGAAAATAACCTGGCAGATACTTAGCTTCCCTTTTATCCTGCTGATAAAACTGTACCAGTGGATCATCTCTCCATGGCTGGGACAAAAATGCAGGTACACACCCACTTGTTCTCATTATGCAGTGGAGGCCTTAAAAAAGTATGGTCCCGTAAAAGGATTATGGCTTGCCATAAAAAGAATAAGCAGGTGCCATCCCTGGGGTGGGCATGGGTATGATCCTGTGCCATAAACCCCTATCCCCTAAAGGGGTATTAGCGGAGATTGAATTTTTAATGATTTTCTTATCTTAATAAAAAAACTGTAACCAGGAATGATTACAGCTAAGAATTTCAAGTCGTATAGTTTCCCCTTTAGGGGGCGGAGGGGGTATTAGAATCTCTCAGCCACTTTTCTCCAGTTAACCACATTCCAGAAAGCGGCCAGGTAATCTGCCCTGCGGTTTTGATAATGCAGGTAATAAGCATGTTCCCACACATCACAGCCTAAAATGGGTTTTCCCTTTACCTCAGCCACGTCCATTAACGGGTTATCCTGGTTTGGAGTTGATGAAACTTCAAGTTTGCCATCCTTTACAATAAGCCATGCCCAACCACTTCCAAACCTGGTCATACCTGCTGCAGCAAATTTTTCTTTAAAAGCATCGAAAGAACCAAATGCAGCATTAATGGCATCGGCTAATTTTCCCGATGGTGCCCCCCCGGCATTGGGAGCTAAACTTTCCCAGAAGAAACTGTGATTCCAATGTCCACCGCCATTATTGCGTACTGCCGGGCTGATGCTTCCCGCAGCCGCAACCAGTTGTTCAATGGTTTTATTTTCATGCTCCGTGCCTGCAATAGCTTTATTAAGATTGTCTACATAAGCCTGGTGATGTTTGCCGTGGTGTATCTGCATTGTCTTTGTGTCAATATGTGGCTCTAATGCCTCATGTGCATATGGTAAAGCCGGTAATGTAAATGCCATAATCGTTCTGTTTTATTTTAAGAAATCATTGTGAAAGATGGACCACGAATTTACGTTATCTATTCCCTTATCTGGTTTAAAATGAAAAAATTTGTGCTTCTTTTTCTTACGTTTTCGGGAATTTGTATGGCTTCTGCCCAAAAGCCTATTTCTTCAGATAGTTTAAGAAAACCGGCAACCAGTGATTCATTGTCCGGAAAAGAAAAACCACTTATCAGGCTGTTCCCCAACCCGGCGGTTAATAAAGTAGAGATTGAAATAAAAGGTTTCGACCCCGGTTTTGTTCGGGTTCAGATCATAAACAATACCGGCACTGTTCTCAGGGATGATCAAAGGCTTGTATTTACCGGAAATGAGATCATCATATTGATGTTTTCTATTGACCCGGGACTTTATTTTTTAACCATAAAACAGAATAGGAAACAGGCCCGGGCTAAACTGGTTATTCAGTAATTCATCTCCTTGCCTTAAAAAAATCTTTCATCAGCCCGGCGCATTCTTTTGTTAATATACCTCCTGACAGTTCTGTTTTAGGATGAAATGGGTTTTTATTTCCGCAACATTTTTTATAACCATTCTTCTCATCATCTGCACCGTAAACAATCTTTCCGATCTTACTCCAGTATAAAGCCCCGCTGCACATGAGGCATGGCTCCAGGGTTACATATAGTGCAGCATCGGGTAAATATTTACTGCCCAAAAAATTAAAGGCTGTTGTTAAAGAAAGTATTTCTGCATGGGCTGTACTGTCATTCAGCAACTCCACCTGGTTATGTGCACGGGCAATGATCTTATTGTTCATTACAATTATAGCTC
>CAYTQB010000212.1:0-2055 GCA_964439615.1 uncultured Ferruginibacter sp.
CTCATGATGGCATTTTCCAGGTGGGCATCTTTAGTAACTAATTTTTTTATACCCGGGTGAACCTTGGGCTTTACTTTATAATAAAAAGAAGAAGAGCCCTGGGGGTCAATATCCCATAACAAAGTTTTATAGCCATCAGCAGCAGCTAAATAGGCAAAGTTCACACAACTGGCTGTTTTGCCCACGCCGCCTTTAAGGTTGTAGAGCGCTATCGTTGTCATATAATGCTGTATTTTATTAGAAAAGGACGGGTAAGATAGGAAATTATTTTTTCATTTCAGCTAACTCTTTCTGCAGCCTGAACATTTCATCACGAAGCCTGGCGGCTTCCATAAAATCCAGGTCTCTGGCGGCTTTGTTCATGCTTTTTTTAATTCCGGCAATGGCTTTTTCCAACTGGGGGATGGTGGAATAAACAGCCTGGTCTTCTGCAGCAACGGTTACCAGTTCTTCGTCTGGGGCAATAGAATAAGGGTTAGCCGGGTCGTAGCCTTTTACATCCAGCACCGAGCCCTGGGCAAAGATCTGTTCTGTGCTTTTTATAATGGTTGTTGGGGTAATATTGTGTTCAATATTGAAGGCGAGTTGTTTTTCCCTGCGGCGGTTAGTTTCGTCAATCGTCTTTTGCATGCTTTCCGTCATCTTATCGGCATAAAAGATTACCAGGCCATCTACATTACGGGCTGCACGTCCGGCAGTTTGAGTAAGGCTTTTTTCATTACGTAGAAAGCCTTCTTTATCGGCATCTAAAATAGCCACAAGCGAAACTTCGGGGAGGTCCAATCCTTCTCTCAGCAAATTAACACCAACCAAAACATCAATAGTACCGAGTCGAAGCTCACGGAGTATCTCTATTCTTTCCAATGTATCCACTTCGCTGTGTATATATTTGCTTTTTATGTTTATGCGGTGCAGGTATTTATCCATTTCTTCGGCCATGCGTTTTGTAAGCGTGGTAACCAATACCCTGTCACCTTTAGTTACCCGTTTATCTATTTCATCAAGCAGGTCATCTATCTGGTTAATAGATGGACGCACTTCAATAGGAGGGTCTAACAAACCTGTAGGTCTTACCACCTGTTCAACAACCACGCCTCCGCATTTTTCCAGTTCATAATCACCGGGTGTGGCAGAAACAAAAACGGTTTGATTTAATAAAGACTCAAACTCATGGAAATTCAGTGGCCGGTTATCCAGTGCTGAAGGCAAACGGAAACCATAATCAACCAATACTAACTTCCGGCTCCGGTCACCCCCATACATACCACTTACCTGTGGAATGGTTTGGTGGCTTTCATCAACAATGCATAAAAAATCTTTTGGAAAATAATCCAGCAGGCAGAAAGGTCTTGTGCCCGGGTTACGCCTGTCGAAAAAGCGGGAATAGTTTTCTATGCCATTACAATAGCCCAGTTCACGAATCATCTCCAGGTCATAATTCACCCGTTCACTGATGCGTTGTGCTTCAATATACTTTCCACTGTTCTTATAATATAGTTCCTGCGCCGCTGCTTCATCCTGTATTTCATGTACCACTTGCTGTAAAATGTCTTTAGGCGCCACATACAGATTTGCCGGAAAGATGGCAGCATGTTCCACCTTGCTGATGCGTTTGCCACTGCTGAGTTCCAGTGTTTCAATGGTCTCTATCTCATCGCCAAAGAAAGCAATGCGGTAACCAAAATCAACATAAGGTAAGTTAATATCAATAGTATCACCCTTTACCCGGAATGTACCCCTGGTAAAATCACCTTCGCTCCTGTTGTACAAAGAATTTACCAATGCATGTAAAAATCCCTGGCGTGAGATCACCTGCCCTTGCTGAATGCGAATGATACCGTTTTCATAATCGGTTGGGTTCCCCATACCATAAATACAACTTACACTGGCAACAATAATAATATCCCTGCGGCCACTTAATAATTGTGCAGTTGCCTGCAACCGCAGTTTATCCAATTCTTCATTTATGCTCAAGTCTTTTTCAATATAAGTATTGCTTACGGGCATGTAAGCCTCGGGCTGGTAGTAATCGTAATAAGAAACAAAGTAGCCTAC
>CAYTQB010000213.1:0-2039 GCA_964439615.1 uncultured Ferruginibacter sp.
AGAGAACCGGGCTTTTAAGGTTGAAAAATACGAGCACAATTATCCGCATTGCTGGCGTACAGATAAACCCATCATTTATTACCCTTTGGATGCATGGTTCATTAAAACTACCGCTGTAAAAGACAGGATGGTGGAGTTGAATAAAACCATCAACTGGAAACCTGAATCAACAGGTACAGGTCGTTTTGGAAACTGGCTGGAGAATATGGTTGATTGGAATTTAAGCCGAAGCCGTTTTTGGGGAACACCATTACCTATCTGGAAAACAGAGGAGGGGGAAGAAGAGAAATGTATCGGCTCTATCCAGGAACTGAATAGCGAAATAAAAAGAGCCGCTGAAGTACTGGGTGGCGAAACCAACAAGCATTACCTGCACGAAGGAATACTCGATCTGCATAAACCCTATGTAGATGAAATTACATTGGTAAGCGATTCCGGAAAACCCATGAAACGTGTTCCTGACCTGATAGATGTTTGGTTCGACAGTGGCGCCATGCCCTATGCACAATGGCATTTTCCTTTTGAAAATGTTGAAACATTTGTAAAAAGTTATCCTGCAGATTTTATTGCAGAAGGGGTTGATCAAACCCGTGGTTGGTTTTTTACCTTACATGCTCTTGCAGCACTCTTAAAAGAAAGCATTGATGAAGAACTAACTAAACATAACCTTTCGCTAAGTTCATCTACATTTCCCTCCCCTTTGGGGAGGATAGGAGGGGCTGGTGTAGCTTATAAAACAGTTGTGAGTAATGGTCTTGTATTGGATAAAGCGGGCAACAAGATGAGTAAGCGGCTTGGCAATGTAGTAGATCCTTTTGCAACGATCAACAGTTTTGGTGCCGATGCCACACGCTGGTATCTTATCACCAATGCATCGCCCTGGGATAGTTTGAAATTTGATGTGGAAGGTATTAAAGAGGTACAGCGAAAATTCTTTGGTACCCTCTATAATACATACCAGTTTTTTGCGCTGTATGCCAATGTAGATGGTTTTGCTTTTGAAGAAAAAAACATCCCTGTAAAAGACAGGCCCGAAATTGACCAGTGGATCTTATCCTCATTAAATACTTTAATAAAAACTACGCAGCAAAATTTTGACGAGTATGAACCTACCCAGGCAGGCCGTGCCATTGAGGATTTTGTGGATGCTCATTTGAGCAACTGGTATGTGAGGCTTTGCCGCCGCAGGTTCTGGAAAGGCGAGTATGAGCATGATAAGATATGTGCCTATCAAACCCTTTACGAATGCCTGGAAACATTGAGTAAATTAATGGCACCCGTTGCTCCGTTTTTTGCCGATTGGTTATTTACTAACTTGAATAATGTTTCAAAACGTTTTGCAAACGACTCTGTACATCATACTGATTTTCCAAAACCAGATGAAGCCGTAATTGATATTGATCTTGAAAAAAGAATGCAACTGGCACAGGATACATCTTCCTTGATCCTATCTCTTCGTAAAAAAGTAAATCTTAAAGTAAGACAGCCCCTGCAAAAGGTTTTCATCCCGGCATTGGATTCAACTATGGCTTCCAGGATAAAAAAAGTGGAAGAGATCATAAAAGCAGAAACCAATATCAAAGAAGTGGATGTTCTAGGCGCCGAAAATGACTTTATCAAGAAAAAGGCTAAAGCTAATTTTAAAACCCTCGGTAAAAAGCTGGGTCCTAAAATGAAATGGGCTGCTGAAAAGATCGCCACATTTGATAATACTGTTATTGATAAGATACTGGAAGGCGAATATCTCCTTAACCCTGGCTTTGAAAAAAATGCCGAGGAACCCATTACTATTACTGCTGAGGACCTGGAAATTTCCACTGATGAAATTCCCGGATATGAGGTGGCTGTAAAAGGCTCTTTAACAGTGGCATTGGATATAACAATAACGGATGATTTGAAGAAGGAAGGAGATGCCAGGGAGTTCGTAAATCGTATACAGGGTATACGTAAGGATAGTGGTTTCAACCTCACCGATCGCATTGAAGTAACGGTATCGGAAAATGGCAGGCTGCAACCCTCTTTAATTCAATATAAAGACT
>CAYTQB010000214.1:0-2014 GCA_964439615.1 uncultured Ferruginibacter sp.
AAGCGATGATTCAAAACCTGCAGCTGCAGCTGAATGTATTGAACCAGCAATTAAACATTATTCATCAAATCAAACAATCAAAAAATAGCAGCCATGAAAAGAATACTCAGGCCATTTAGCCTTGTATTACCATTATTGCTCCTCCTGCAGGTGAATACTTTTGCCCAGGATGACAAAAATGATAATGACAACAAAAACGAAAACAAAAAAAAGTATGAATTTGTAAAAAAGAAATCTGTCAACAAATCATACAATGTTTCTTCTTCCGACAAACTTAATATCCAGAATTCATTTGGTTCGGTGAAGGTGAATACCTGGAGCCGGAATGAGATAAAAGTAGATGTGGATATTGAAGTGTCGGCCAATACTGATGCACTTGCTCAGAAAATGCTCGATCGTATCTCTGTGAACGATGATAAAAGCGGCCGTGAAATATCTTTCGAAACCAAAATGAAGGATATAAATAATAAGAAAGATGAAAAGAGCACTATGGAGATCAATTACACTATCTCTATGCCTGAAGGGAATGCATTGAAAGTACAGAACGAATTTGGTTCAACAACCATACCCGATTTTAAAGGAGAGGTTGACCTTACCAGCAAGTTCGGGTCGCTCACTGCCGGTAATCTCAGCAATATTAAAGGCATTCATGTGGAATTTGGTAAAGCTAACCTTGCCAATATCAATAGTGCCCCGGTGACCATCAAATTCTCGAAAGCAGTTATTTCAAAATTATCCGGTGATATTAAACTCAACCTGGAATTCTGCAGCAATGTGAGGCTGAACCTGGACAATACCCTTAGCAGCCTTGACCTGAAAACATCTTACTCAACAGTTAACCTGAAACCAACAGGTGGTCTGCAGGCAAACTATAATATTTCTACCAGCTTTGGCTCTTTTAAAAATACCAGCGATGTGAAATTCAGCAGCGATGAAGATAAAGACGATGACAATAAATATTCGCCAAAATTCGACCACCAGTATTCGGGGAGATCGGGAAGCGGTAGCGTACCGGTGAAAGTAAAGAGCAGTTTTGGAAAGATAATTGTTGGAGAAGCATCTGAAGAAGATATGAAGAGCAAGGACAAGGATAAGAAAAAAGATAAATCTAAAACCTAACCTTTAAAGTATAACCATGAATTATGAAAGGTCTGTGATTAGTCACAGGCCTTTTGTATTTTTAACAATAAATAACCGGCTGTCATGAAACTGGTAACGAAGATCAGGCTGCTTATCATCTTTTTTATGGTTGCTTTAATTGTAAGCGGCGCAACAGCTATGCCTGCTGAATCAGGGTTACGATGGCTGATGCAATACAAGGATATGTTCCCTGAACGATTAGGTAACTGGCTGCAGACCTGTTATGATGCATTGGTGGATACAAATGCGAAATATCCCTTCCTTGCTTATGGATATGATTGGCTGGCCTTTGCCCATTTTGTGATCGCTTTTTCTTTCATTGGCCCGTATAGGGACCCCGTTAAGAATATCTGGATCATTGACTGGCAGATATTCTGCTGTATTGCTGTAGTACCCCTGGCCTTTATTGCCGGCTACATCAGGCAAATACCCATCTTCCATATTTTAATAGATTGTTGTTTTGGATTGTTCGGCATCATTCCTTTATTGATCTGTAAAAGATGGATCAAAAAATTAGAAGTAACCTCATGATAAATCATTCTTACCTGGCGCTGGGCGATAGCTATACCATCGGGGAACAGGTTTCTTTTGCAGAGAATTTTCCCAACCAGACGATTCAGCTGTTGCGAAGTTCAGGCTTTGCTTTTTATGCGGCAGAGATCATTGCCAAAACAGGATGGACAACTGATGAACTAAACAATGCTATTGAAAACACAACCACACTGAACAGTTACGATGTTGTATCACTTCTTATTGGTGTAAATAATCAATACCGTGGACGGTCTGTAACAGAATTTAAAATTGAATTTGAACACCTGCTGCAACGAGCCATACAGTTTGCTGACAATAAACCTTACCGTGTTTTTGTGTTGAG
>CAYTQB010000215.1:0-1954 GCA_964439615.1 uncultured Ferruginibacter sp.
AAGAAATTGAAGCAGCCAATATATATATATGCGGTACCATGACCGTGGAAGGAGCCCCTTATTTAAAAGAAGAACACCTCCCCGTTTTTGATTGCGCCAATAAATGCGGAAAGATCGGCGAACGTTACATTCATGCACACGGGCATATACGTATGATGGGTGCTGCACAGCCTTTCTTAAGTGGTGCGATATCTAAAACGATCAATCTTCCAAATGAAGCAACACAGGAGGAGATAGCAGATTCATATAGGTTGAGCTGGGAGCTTGGATTGAAAGCATGTGCTTTATATCGTGACGGTTCTAAATTGTCTCAGCCACTGAGCAATAAGAGTGATAAGAAAAAGAAACTGGATGAGACCATCAGTGAAGAGAATGCAGCTGCACTGGCAGCAGATATCTCAACCATGGTTGATATGGGCAAACTTACTATTGATGACCTGTTGGATGAAATGAACAAGCGGGTGCAGAACAGCGCCGATACAACACTCAAGCGCCAGTTGGCAATGATCGTGGAAAGAAGGGCATTACCAGCCAAGCGCCGCGGCTTTACACAAAAAGCAAAAATAAACGGGCAGGCGCTATTCCTGCGTACAGGAGAATACAATGATGGAACCCTTGGTGAAATATTTATCGACATGGCCAAAGAAGGCGCTACCATGCGTAGTATGCTTAACTGTTTTGCCATTGCCATATCTATAGGCCTGCAGTATGGTGTACCGCTGGAAGAATATGTAGAGAAATTTGTTTTCACCCGTTTTGAGCCAAGCGGCATGGTTGATCATCCGAATATCAAATCAACTACTTCCATCATTGATTTCATGTTCCGTTCACTGGCATATGAATATTTGGGAAGGAATGACCTGGTTCATGTGCTGGATAAACCCGAAGTACAGAATGCAGGAAATGAAGAATGGGATTCAATGCCTGTAATTGGTGACCGCAAACCCGAACTAAGTGAAGTAAGGGTGACCGGCACATCGGGTGGTGGACAAACTTCACCGGTAAAGACACATCGCACTGCATACAAAAAAGCTGAAAATGCAATGGACGCTGTTAATGCAGCAGCTAAAAGCATGCAAAGCGATGCACCTGCCTGCAATACCTGCGGACATATAACCGTACGCAGCGGTACCTGTTACAAATGCCTGAATTGCGGAAACAGCATGGGGTGTAGTTAGGCTCCTCTCAATCTCCCTCAAGGGGAGACGTTAAAACAGTTTGAACAAGCACGAACATAAAATAAAGCGCCACTCAACCGGGTGGCGTTTTTGTTGCATCCGGGATTAAGTGTTATTGGGTATTGATATAGATTTTATTGTTCCGATATTTGAGAGAACAATAAAACACAAACAACATGAAATCTTATATTCTCGTTTTTTTTCTGTTGACCAGCTTTTCATCAATGGCCCAGGACTATAAAATTGAAAACAATGAAGTAAAGATTGAAAAACAGATATTATTTGAAACCGGTACTGACAAATTAAAACCTGAAAGCACGGCTGCATTGGAAATAATAAAACAATACCTCACAGGTAAATCTTATATCAGCCTGCTGCGTATTGAATGCCATACCGATAATCCGGGTAATGCAAGCCAGGTGCTCACCGAAAAAAGAGCTTTTGCAGTATGTAAAAAATTAGTTGAAATGGGTATTGATTGCAAAAGACTTATTGCTGTTGGTTTTGGTAACACAAAACCCGTTGCTGATAACAGTACGCCTGAAGGAAAGGCACAAAATCGGCGGGTGAGTTTTTTCAATGCAGCTTTAAGGGGGCATCTTATCGGGGGTATGCCCGCAGACGGGGGCGGCCAAATTGCCGGCGATGTTTGTAACTGATATTGAGCGCCTATCTTTGCCCGATGACATCCGCATTTTTTACGTACAACAAGCAAAAGGTTATCCAGGCGCTGCGCTATCATTTTATTAGCAGGAAAGAGATCAAGATAATGATGA
>CAYTQB010000216.1:0-1952 GCA_964439615.1 uncultured Ferruginibacter sp.
GAAAACGGCATCTTCACCATCACCATCAACCGTCCCGATAAACTGAATGCACTCAATAAGGATGTGTTCACAGACCTCGACAAAGCCGTTGATGAAATAAACAGTAATGCAGACATTAAGTCTGCTATCATCACTGGCGCCGGACCCAAAGCCTTTGTTGCCGGGGCAGATATTACTGAATTTGCAGGATTGAATAAAGAACAGTCAATGGCACTGGCAAAACGTGGACAGGATGTTTTTTTTAAAATAGAGAACAGTAAAAAACCAATTGTTGCCGCCGTAAATGGTTTTGCGCTGGGCGGCGGTTGCGAACTGGCTATGGCCTGTCATTTCCGGTTATGCAGTGAGAACGCAAAATTCGGGCAGCCCGAAGTGAACCTGGGTTTGATACCTGGTTATGGCGGCACACAACGCTTAACACAACTGGTGGGTAAAGGAAAAAGTATGGAACTGCAGATGACGGCTCACCTGGCAGATGCCAATGAAGCATTGCAACTTGGTTTGGTAAATCACATTACCACTGCTGAAAGTTTATTGGAAAGAACAAAAGACATCTTGCTCATTATCCAGTCAAAAGCGCCCATAGCTATTGGAAAAATTATTGAGTGTGTGAATGTGGCAGTATTGAGTGACAGCTCTTTTAATAATGGCAAAAGCGGGTATGCTAAAGAAATTGAATCTTTCGGCGATTGTTTCTTAACAGAAGATATGAAAGAAGGAACTGCAGCATTTTTAGAGAAAAGAAAAGCGGAGTTCAAAGGAAAATAGATCATATCCATTTATTCTTATGCGCCAGGTTAATGATCTGCGCCCGGCTGTTCACATGCAGCTTGTCGTAAATATTAGCCGTGTGCTTACGTACAGTAAGCGGACTGATGAATAATTTTTCACCGATGGCCTTATAATTCTTCCCTGTTACCATCTCTTTCAATATCTCCATCTCACGGTCTGTTAAAACAGATTCTGTTTTTTCAGCAGCAACAGGCGCCGGCAAATGTCTCAGGAGCTCAATTGTTTTCCTGGCAATGGAAGGGCTCATGGGTATGCCGTTATATTCCACCACGTTGGTTATGGCATCAATGATATTCACCGCAGAGTCATCTTTTAGTAAATATCCTCCTGCCCCGGCTTTAATGGCTTCAAATATCTTTTCATCATCTTCAAATACCGTAAGCACAATGAATTTTACATCAGGGTAAGCTGCTGTGGCCTGTGTGATCGTCTGGATACCGTCCATAATGGGCATCTCCAGGTCCATCAGCACAACTTGCGGATGTTTATGCCCGGGAAGCTGTTTCAGTTGTTCAAGAAAGTCGTGGCCGTTCTTTGCCTCCAGCACCAGTTCTATCTCCTTATACAGTGCGATCTTCTCTTTTACCGTGGTGCGGTTGATCTGCTTATCATCGGTTATGGCAATTCGAACGGGCATACAGCAAAAATCTGCATTCAAAATCCAAAATCCAATACTACACTGCGATTATTTTTCATACCTTAAATTACTGATAACTTACGGGTCGATTGTTAGTAGCAAAAACCATTACCGCTTATTATTTCCTGCTCATCTTCACCAGTATGGGTGTATTTGCACAGGTCGGGCATCCCCTTACTGAATATACCACCGTAAATGGTTTGAGCTTAAATTCAGTGAACGACCTCCTGTTTGACAGGAATGGATTTCTTTGGGTAACTACTGCCGATGGACTGCAACGTTTTGATGGTTATCGTTTTCAAACTTTCCGGCATGACCCCGCCGATAAAAAAAGTATCCCGGAAAATTCTACCAGTGAAATTTTTGAAGATGCCAATAACAACCTGTGGGTGACTTTCAGAACCGGCATTTGTTTTAAGCCAAAAGGGAAAAATGAATTTATTGATTTGTCTTCATCGTTTCCTACCATGCTTTCACGATTTGCTAAGGTCTGTTTATGGGAAACGGATTCAGCCGTATGGGT
>CAYTQB010000217.1:0-1919 GCA_964439615.1 uncultured Ferruginibacter sp.
AAGAAATTGAAGCAGCCAATATATATATATGCGGTACCATGACCGTGGAAGGAGCTCCTTATTTAAAAGAAGAACACCTTCCTGTTTTTGATTGCGCCAATAAATGCGGAAAAATAGGCGAACGTTATATACATGCACATGGGCACATTCGTATGATGGGGGCAGCACAACCTTTCTTAAGTGGTGCGATATCTAAAACGATCAATCTACCAAACGAAGCAACACAGGAAGAGATAGCTGATTCATATAGGTTGAGTTGGGAGCTTGGATTGAAAGCATGTGCATTGTATCGTGACGGCTCTAAATTGTCTCAGCCATTGAGCAATAAGAGCGATAAGAAAAAGAAACTGGATGAGACCATCAGCGAAGAGAATGCAGCCGCACTGGCAGCAGATATCTCAACCATGGTTGATATGGGCAAACTTACCATTGATGACCTGCTGGATGAAATGAACAAGCGGGTGCAGAACAGCGCCGATACAACACTCAAGCGCCAGTTGGCAATGATCGTGGAAAGAAGGGCATTACCAGCCAAGCGCCGCGGCTTTACACAAAAAGCAAAAATAAACGGGCAGGCGCTATTCCTGCGTACAGGAGAATACAATGATGGAACCCTTGGTGAAATATTTATCGACATGGCCAAAGAAGGCGCTACCATGCGTAGTATGCTTAACTGTTTTGCCATTGCCATATCTATAGGCCTGCAGTATGGTGTACCGCTGGAAGAATATGTAGAGAAATTTGTTTTCACCCGTTTTGAGCCAAGCGGCATGGTTGATCATCCGAATATCAAATCAACTACTTCCATCATTGATTTCATGTTCCGTTCACTGGCATATGAATATTTGGGAAGGAATGACCTGGTTCATGTACTTGATAAACCTGAAGTGCAGAATGCTGGAAACGAAGAATGGGATTCAATGCCTGCCATTGGAGACCGCAAACCTGAACTAAGCGAAGTAAGGGTGACAGGTACATCAGGTGGTGGACAAACTTCACCGACAAAGACACATCGCACCGCATATAAAAAAGCCGAAAATGCGATGGATGCTGTAAATGCCGCAGCTAAAAGCATGCAAAGCGATGCACCTGCCTGCAACACCTGTGGACATATAACAGTACGCAGCGGCACTTGTTACAAATGCCTGAATTGCGGTAACAGCATGGGCTGCAGTTAAATTGTTTTGAACAAGCACGAACATAGGCAGCGCCACTCTCATTTGAGTGGCGTTTCTGTTACATTCAGGATTAAGGGTTATTGGGTATTGTAATAGGTTTTATTGTTCCGATATTTGAGAGAACAATTAAATACACATAGCATGAAATCTTATATACTCGTTTTTTTTCTGTTGACCAGCTTTTCATCAATGGCCCAAGATTATAAATTGGAAGGCAACGAAGTAAAGATTGAAAAACAAGTATTATTTGAAACCGGTACCGACAAATTAAAACCTGAAAGCACGGCTGCACTGGAAATAATAAAACAGTACCTCACTGATAAATCTTATATCAGCCTGCTGCGTGTTGAATGCCATACCGATAATCCGGGTAATGCAAGCCAGGTACTTACCGAAAAGAGGGCTTTTGCAGTATGTAAGAAACTGGTTGAAATGGGTATTGATTGCAAAAGGCTCATAGCCATAGGCTTTGGCAATACAAAACCTTTTGCTGATAACAGTACGCCTGAAGGAAAAGCGCAAAACCGTCGGGTGAGCTTTTTTAATGCTGCTTTAAGGGGCCGCCTCATTGGGGGTATGCCTGCAGACGGAGGTGGCCGAATTGCCGGCGATGTTTGTAACTAGTATTGAGCACTTATCTTTGCCCAATGACATCAGCATTCTTCACGTACAACAAGCAGAAAGTCATCCAGGCGCTGCGCTATCATTTTATTAGCAGGAAAGAGATCAAGATAATGATGA
>CAYTQB010000218.1:0-1902 GCA_964439615.1 uncultured Ferruginibacter sp.
TATGTTCTCTTCTTTGAGCATGATGCAAAAAATGAATGCTGCAACCTGCAGATGAACGAAAGGGGAATCAGGGAAAAAGATGTTTTCAAATTAAGTGACCTATAAGATCATCTCAGCCCGGTAAAAGCAGTGAGCTGATAACGCAGATTTTTATACGACATCATATCCACTTTAATACTTCCTACGGCTATCGGACTTTCAGCCCTAAGCAATAAATGATTGGGATCATCGCTCAGCCAGGCGGTCATTTTTTCACCTCCCTCAAAAATGGTTCCCTTAATGAGCAATGGTTTTATTTTAATGGCATTGAACCTGCCATAGCGTGTCTTGATCTTCTCCTTGCCCATGTATCGTATATACAAATGAAATACTTCATCATCAAGAAACATATCAAAGGGTATCTTATCGCCTGGCTTATATTTATCAAAGTTTATGTTCCTGGCGCAATATACCATACTCACTACGTCCTGCATGCAATCGGTAACTTTAAAAACACCGTTAGTACTTACGGCTGTATTTGTACTTTGATTGAAGGTTACGTTATTATATTTTTTATATCCGCCTTCATCCACATTACGCACAAACCGGTAGGGCAGTAAGGTAGTTGTATCTACATAGCTCTCATAGCGGTCTCTTACCTTAAAGAAATTATCAAAGGTGGGGTATGTTTTACCTTCTCCAACAAAATGATAAACCGGTTTCCCGTTAAAGCGCTCCAGGGTAGTGGTAAAAACGGCTTCACCGGCACCTATATACATACCCAGGGTACTGTAAAAAACTTTCATCCGTACTTCTTCATCAGCCTTGTAAGCCGTGTTTTTTAAACTGCAAAAATCATCATAGCCCGATGTGAAACTTAAACAACATAAGCCCGTTACCAGTAAAATCATTTTAGCGTTTCTGATCATTTCTCTTTCTTTACTTTAATTCCTAAAATCAGTAAGCTGCCGGCCAGGGCAGGCAGGAAAAGGTTTACAAGCCAGATCCCGAATACAACTGTTAATATCCCGATCGTATTAATATTGTTACCGTATGCAAACAATGTTTTAGCGATTGTGCCTCTTATCCCCAATTCTGCAATGGCAAACGTAGGAATGATGGCCAGTATCCAAAACATCACCGTAGTTAACCAAAAATCCGACCAAAAATTATTTTCTACGTGCAGCAACTGCAGCATAAAGATGTATTGTAAAACGAAAACAATATACCTGAAGAAGGATAAAGAAAGTAACCTTAACAAAATTTTCGCATCAAATGTTTCCAATACGTTAATGTATTTCGAAAACCTTCCGGCATAAGGCAATTTTTCTATCAACCTCACCAGCCAGTTTAACCTGAAGTAGAAAAATAAAAAAATAATAGTTCCAAAAATACTTCCGTACAAAAAAATACGCAGCCAAAAAACAGATATTCCCATCAGGCTGCCCGGATCATTCAACGTAAAGAGCAGATAACTTAGGCCAAAGCACCCCATCAACATCGTTATTATCAGTTGCGCCATTCCTCCTGCAATTGAAACCGATATAGCTTTTATGCGGTTGCCTTCTTTTACAAAAAGTATGCGCCCACCATATTCTCCCATCCGGTTAGGTGTATTCAGCGACAAGGTTACACCACACAGTACCGATTTTAAAGCTGTAAAAAAAGAGAAGGGCTGAATGGGTTTCATCAGCAATTGCCATTTACGTGCTTCCATACCCCAGTTTACAAATACCATGATGATGACCAGCCAGAACTTCCATGCATCGGCGCCAAAAGGCATGTCTTTTATCAATGCAACCGAAGCATCAATATCGGGTTGATTTTTTACCTGCAGGTATAATGAATAGAACAACCAGGCCGCCAGCAGCGGGCCAACAAACCATTTGAGGAATATTTTGATACTTTTGTTCAATACACAAT
>CAYTQB010000219.1:0-1902 GCA_964439615.1 uncultured Ferruginibacter sp.
TATGTTCTCTTCTTTGAGCATGATGCAAAAAATGAATGCTGCAACCTGCAGATGACAGAGAAGGGGATCAGGGAAAAAGATGTTTTTAAATTAAGTGACTTATAAGATCATCTTAGCCCGGTAAAAGCAGTGAGCGGATAACGCAGGTTTTTATACGACATCATATCCACTTTAATACTTCCAACGGCTATCGGACTTTCAGCCCTAAGCAATAAATGATTGGGATCATCACTCAGCCAGGCGGTCATTTTTTCTCCACCTTCAAAAATGGTTCCCTTGATGAGCAATGGTTTTATTTTAATGGCATTGAACCTGCCATAGCGTGTCTTGATCTTCTCCTTGCCCATGTATCGTATATACAAATGGAATACTTCATCGTCGAGAAACATGTCAAAGGGTATTTTGTCGTCGGGTTTATATTTACTAAAGTCTATGTTCCTGGCGCAATACACCATACTCACCACATCCTGCATGCAATCGGTAACTTTAAAAACGCCATTGGTACTTACGGCTGTATTTGTACCTTGATTGAAAGTCACATTGTCATATTTTTTGTAGCCCCCTTCATCTACGTTGCGAACAAACCGGTAAGGCAATAAAGTAGTTGTATCCACATAACTTTCATAACGGTCTCTTACTTTAAAGAAATTATCAAATGTGGGATATGTCTTCCCTTCTCCTACAAAATGATAAACCGGCTTCCCGTTAAACCGTTCCAGGGTCGTAGTAAAAACTGCTTCACCGGCACCTATATACATACCCAAGGTACTGTAAAAAACTTTCATCCGTACTTCTTCATCAGCCTTGTAGGCCGTGTTTTTTAAACTGCAAAAATCATCATAGCCCGATGTGAAACTTAAACAACATAAGCCCGTTACCAGTAAAATCATTTTAGCGTTTCTGATCATTTCTCTTTCTTTACTTTAATTCCTAAAATCAGTAAGCTGCCGGCCAGGGCAGGCAGGAAAAGGTTTACAAGCCAGATCCCGAATACAACTGTTAATATCCCGATCGTATTAATATTGTTACCGTATGCAAACAATGTTTTAGCGATTGTGCCTCTTATCCCCAATTCTGCAATGGCAAACGTAGGAATGATGGCCAGTATCCAAAACATCACCGTAGTTAACCAAAAATCCGACCAAAAATTATTTTCTACGTGCAGCAACTGCAGCATAAAGATGTATTGTAAAACGAAAACAATATACCTGAAGAAGGATAAAGAAAGTAACCTTAACAAAATTTTCGCATCAAATGTTTCCAATACGTTAATGTATTTCGAAAACCTTTCGGCATAAGGCATTTTTTCTATCAGCCGCACCAGCCAGTTTAACCTGAAGTAGAAAAATAAAAAAATTATCGTTCCGAAAATACTTCCGTATAAAAAAATCCGCAACCAGAAAACAGATATTCCCATCAAATTACCGGAGTCGCTCATCGTAAAGAGCAGGTAGCTTAAGCCAAAACATCCCATCAGCATGGTAACTATCAGTTGCGCCATTCCTCCAGCAATAGAAACCGATATGGCTTTTATTCGGTTACCTTCTTTTACAAAAAGTATCCGGCCACCATATTCTCCTATGCGGTTGGGAGTATTCAGCGACAGGGTTACACCACACAAAACCGATTTAAAGGCCGTTAAAAAAGAGAACGGTTGAATGGGTTTCATCAGCAATTGCCATTTACGTGCTTCCATGCCCCAGTTTATAAATACCATAATGATGACCAGCCAGAACTTCCATGCATCGGCGCCAAAAGGCATGGCTTTTATCAATGCAATGGAAGCATCAATATCAGGTTGTTTTTTTACCTGCACGTATAATGAATAGAATAACCAGGCCGCCAGTAGCGGGCCAACAAACCATTTGAGGAATATTTTGATACTTTTGTTCAATACACAAT
>CAYTQB010000220.1:0-1895 GCA_964439615.1 uncultured Ferruginibacter sp.
CTATTATCGGCACTCCACCCAATGTGGCCTATATATCCCACCTGAATGCACATTACAAACATGGTATTGATTTTATTAACTGGATGTTGCTCTGTATGCCACTGGCAATCCTGTTGCTGTTCGCTTTATATTTTGTGATGGTGAAATGGCTGTACCCCAATCATCTTGCCCACAGTATTGAGGGGAAGGCGTTTATTGAAAGCGAATTGAAAGAGATGGGTAAACTCAGCCGCCAGGAGAAAAGGGTGTTGCTGGTTTTTTGCAGCACCGCTTTCTTATGGATAGCAAAAGATATCATCAACGCTTCTCAAAAATTATTTCAACTGGATGATAGCATCATTGCTTTACTGGGCGCCATCAGTTTATTTATGGTACCCAGTGGAAGAGATAAAGATGATCCCGATGAACGGCTCCTGGAATGGAGCGATACAAAAAATATGGCCTGGGGAATTTTATTATTGTTTGGAGGAGGTATTGCTATGGCTAAATCGCTTGAAGAAGCAAAATTGATTGAAAACCTTGGTCAGTATATTGCCGGTTTTGCCACTGATAATATATTGTTGCTCATTTTTATCATTACCCTTATTTCTGTTTTTTTAAGTGAAGTGATGAGCAATATTGCGCAGGTGATCGTAATGGCCCCGGTAATATCAGCCGTGGCAGATGCATTGCATATAAATCCTTTGCTGCTCGGTATCCCCATGACGCTGGGCGCCAGCTGTGCAAGCATGATGCCGATGGGTACACCGCCTAATGCCATTGTTTTTGCAAGCGGTCATATAAAACTGAACCAGATGATCAAAACAGGGTTTGTGTTGAATATCATCTCTGTGATACTTATTACCCTGTTCAGCTGGTTATTGCTGCCGCTGGTGGTGCCCACTTTTTTGAAATAAGGGCATCGCTTTCTGAAGCTTTCTTTGTAATTTAAGGTTCTCCAACCAACACCATTATGAGATTCTTATTATTTTCAAAAATCATTATCGCCTTCTTTCTTTTACAGCAGGCGCAGTCATTTGCACAATCCTTCAATGCAAAATATTTCAACAGCATGCAATGGCGATGTATTGGTCCGCACCGTGGCGGAAGAACTGTAGGTGCCGTAGGTGTTCCTTCGCAGCCTAATGTTTTTTATATCGGCGTGAACAATGGCGGTGTATGGAAAACAAATGACTATGGCCGCACCTGGAAGCCCATCTTTGATGACCAGCCAACAGGAAGTGTCGGCGATGTTGTTGTTTCCCCTTCTAATCCCAATGTGATCTATGTAGGCTGTGGCGAAGGTCTGCAAAGACCTGATCTTTCTGTTGGTGATGGTATATATAAATCGACCGATGGAAGTAAAACATGGGTCAATACAGGGTTGAAAGAAGGGATGCAAATTGGTGGGCTGGCTATTGATCCCAAAAATGAGAACCGTGTTTTTGCGGCTGTGCTTGGTCGCCCTTACGGACCAAATACTGAACGGGGAGTTTACAGAACACTGGATGGAGGAAAGAACTGGGAGAAGGTTTTGTATAAAGATGAGAACACGGGGGCGATACAGGTGACTATCGATCCCAACAACAACAACATTGTTTATGCTGATCTCTGGGCAGGAAGACAAGGGCCCTGGGAGAATGGTGCCTGGAATGGAAAAGAAAGCGGTTTGTTCAAAAGCATTGATGGCGGAACAACATGGAAAAAGTTAACAAGCGGCCTGCCAACAACAGAGCAAGGCCTTGCAAGGATCGGTTTCTGCATTGCCCCATCAAACAGTAACCGTTTGTATGCAACGGTTGAAGCAGGTAGATACGGCGGCATTTACCGTAGCGATGATGCAGGCGAAAACTGGCAACTCGTTAATCCTGATGAAAGGCTTTGGGGAAGAGGAAATGATTTTGCCGAAGTGAAAG
>CAYTQB010000221.1:0-1871 GCA_964439615.1 uncultured Ferruginibacter sp.
CTTTTTTAACCATGTGTACTTTTGTTATTGAAAGGTTCATGACCATTTCAAAAGCAAATGGCACCGGAAATAATGCTGATTTTATCCGCAAGGTTCAATACCAGCTTGCCAATAAGAATGTTGATGCAGCACTGGCAGAATGCGATAAGCAAAAAGGTTCTGTTGGAAACGTAATGAAAGCAGGTTTGCACCGTTACAAAGAAATGATCTCGAATAGTGAATTAACCACCGACCAAAAAGTGCTGGCCATTCAAAAAGAGGTGGAAGAAGCTACATCGCTTGAATTGCCTATGTTGGAAAAGAATCTCGTATTCCTGTCTACTATCGCATCTATTGCAACCCTGTTGGGGCTGTTAGGAACGGTATTGGGTATGATTCGTGCCTTCGGTAACCTGGGAGCTGATAGTGGCGGATCAGGAGCGGCAAATGAGTTATCCGTTGGTATTTCGGAAGCCTTGTATAATACAGCGCTGGGTATCGGTACATCTGCATTTGCCATTATTTTCTATAATATTTTCACTACAAAGATTGATGGCATCACTTATGGTATTGATGAATCAGGGTTTACTTTAACACAAACTTTTGCATCACTATACAAGTAATTGTATGGATTGATCATGATTTTGCATCTTAAGTAAAAATTGAAAACAGATTAACCATGCCAAAAGTTAAAATACCAAGGAAAAGCACCAACATTGACATGACGGCAATGTGTGACGTAGCTTTCCTGTTGTTGTCGTTTTTCATATTGGCAACAAAACAAAAACCGCCTGAAGTTTTGGCTGTTAAAACACCTACTTCGGTTTCAAGCAAGGCTGCTCCCGATAAATCAATACTGGTCACCCTTACTAAGGAAGGAAAAGTGTTTCTGATGCTGGGCGATGACACAAAAAAAGCCGCCATTATTGATGATATCAATACCACCAGGAACCTGCAGCTAAGTGGGCAAGAACTGGCCAAACTTAAAAAGGCCGAGTTTATCGGGATGCCTTTAAATAAACTGAAATCAACATTGAATGCCGATCCTCCGATACCAGCCACTTCAATGGAAGGTATTCCTACCGACAGTACCAATAATGAACTTACTTACTGGATGAGGAGTGTAACTAATGTTTATGCAGGAGGAGACCAGGCCCAGTTGGAAAAGATGCTGCTGGTTAAAGGAGATGGCGATGCATTGTATCCCATTTTTAAAAACATTAAAACAGCTTTTAAAGCAAACCAGCTATTGAAATTCAGGATAGTTACAGAAAGTGAACCAGTGCCGGTTGGATCTGAAATGTATAAGACCGGTGTTTTAAAAGAAAAATAATATAATTAATAAAAGAATACTACTATGGCAGAAATGGATACCTCGTCGGGAGGCGGTCATAAGAAAGGCCCCGGCGTCAAAAAAGGAAAAAAACTTTCTACCCGTGTTGATCTTACTCCAATGGTTGATCTTGGGTTCCTCCTGCTTACATTTTTCGTGTTCACTACTACCATGAGCCAGTCAACGGCCATGAATATGAATGAACCTAAAGATGATACGCCGGAAACTCAGATGAAAGTAAAAGAATCTGCTGTGATGACCATTTTGCTGGGCAAAGAAGACCAGGTATATTACTATAATGGCAGCCTCACTGCAGATAATGCATCAGAGATATTTAAAAGCAGCAATTTCAAAGATATCCGCCAGATCATTCTGGATAAGAGAAATTCTGTGCCCAATGGCGACAAACCAAAGAGTGACCTTATGTATATTATTAAAGCCGATAAAGAGAGTAAGTTTAAAAATGCCATTAATATTTTAGATGAAATGCAGATATGTGGGGTTCCCCCCGGCCACTATGCTGAGGTGGATTTGTCAGAAACAGAAGCAATGCTTATTA
>CAYTQB010000222.1:0-1871 GCA_964439615.1 uncultured Ferruginibacter sp.
CTTTTTTAACCATGTGTACTTTTGTTATTGAAAGGTTCATGACCATTTCAAAAGCTAATGGCACCGGAAATAATGCTGATTTTATCCGCAGGGTTCAATACCAGCTCGCCAATAAAAATGTTGACGCCGCCCTGGCAGAATGCGATAAGCAAAAAGGTTCTGTTGGTAATGTAATGAAAGCAGGTTTGCACCGTTACAAAGAAATGATCTCGAATAATGAATTGACTACCGACCAAAAAGTACTGGCCATTCAAAAAGAAGTAGAAGAAGCTACATCGCTTGAACTGCCTATGTTGGAAAAGAATCTCGTATTCCTGTCTACTATCGCATCTATTGCAACCCTGTTAGGGCTGTTAGGAACGGTATTGGGTATGATTCGTGCCTTCGGTAACCTGGGAGCCGATAGTGGTGGAACAGGAGCAGCAAACGAGTTATCGGTTGGTATCTCCGAGGCCTTGTATAATACAGCGCTGGGTATAGGTACATCTGCATTTGCCATTATTTTCTATAATATTTTCACTACAAAGATAGATGGCATCACTTATGGTATTGATGAATCAGGATTTACTTTAACACAAACTTTTGCATCATTGTACAAATAATTGTATGGATTGATCATGATTTTGCATCTTAAGTAAAAATTGAAAACAGATTAACCATGCCAAAAGTTAAAATACCAAGGAAAAGCACCAACATTGACATGACGGCAATGTGTGACGTAGCTTTCCTGTTGTTGTCGTTTTTCATATTGGCAACAAAACAAAAACCGCCTGAAGTTTTGGCTGTTAAAACACCTACTTCGGTTTCAAGCAAGGCTGCTCCCGATAAATCAATACTGGTCACCCTTACTAAGGAAGGAAAAGTGTTTCTGATGCTGGGCGATGACACAAAAAAAGCCGCCATTATTGATGATATCAATACCACCAGGAACCTGCAGCTAAGTGGGCAAGAACTGGCCAAACTTAAAAAGGCCGAGTTTATCGGGATGCCTTTAAATAAACTGAAATCAACATTGAATGCCGATCCTCCGATACCAGCCACTTCAATGGAAGGTATTCCTACCGACAGTACCAATAATGAACTTACTTACTGGATGAGGAGTGTAACTAATGTTTATGCAGGAGGAGACCAGGCCCAGTTGGAAAAGATGCTGCTGGTTAAAGGAGATGGCGATGCATTGTATCCCATTTTTAAAAACATTAAAACAGCTTTTAAAGCAAACCAGCTATTGAAATTCAGGATAGTTACAGAAAGTGAACCAGTGCCGGTTGGATCTGAAATGTATAAGACCGGTGTTTTAAAAGAAAAATAATATAATTAATAAAAGAATACTACTATGGCAGAAATGGATACCTCGTCGGGAGGCGGTCATAAGAAAGGCCCCGGCGTCAAAAAAGGAAAAAAACTTTCTACCCGTGTTGATCTTACTCCAATGGTGGATCTTGGGTTCCTGCTGCTTACATTTTTCGTGTTCACCACTACCATGAGCCAGTCAACAGCCATGAATATGAATGAACCTAAAGATGATACGCCTGAGACCCAGATGAAAGTAAAGGAATCTGCTGTGATGACCATTTTGCTGGGCAAAGCAGACCAGGTATATTACTATAATGGCAGCCTCACTGCAGATAACGCATCAGAGATATTTAAAAGCAGCAATTTTAAAGATATCCGCCAGATCATTTTGGATAAGAGAAATGCTGTACCCAATGGCGACAAACCCAAGAGCGACCTGATGTATATTATTAAGGCCGATAAAGAGAGTAAGTTTAAAAATGCCATTAATATCTTAGATGAAATGCAGATATGTGGGGTGCCCCCCGGCCACTATGCTGAGGTGGATTTGTCAGAAACAGAAGCAATGCTTATTA
>CAYTQB010000223.1:0-1834 GCA_964439615.1 uncultured Ferruginibacter sp.
GGCAGCAGGGGGTCATCTGCAAAAACAAATTCATCGATCCAGTATTCTTTTTTATTCTTCTCTTTAATAACAGGGTGTATGTGTTTTGGATTGTTGCTGTTAGGGTAGGATGCAGGCACCAATGTATAGAACCGGTATTCACCCCTTGCATTGGTTTTTATCCATCCCCTGATATAACCATGCCTTTTTGCCCAGCCGGTTTCATCTCCTTTCTTTGCATAAATACCATTCTGATCGGTATGGTATATATACAACACAACACCTGCAGCAGGGGTTTTGCCATCAGCATGGTATATTATTCCGGTGATCTCTATTTTAGGTCCACCATCGTTGAAATCGGGTAATGTGTCTGTTTCATTCAACTTTTCAAATGCTACCGGGCACTCGTAAATAGCCTCACAACCTTCACAGTAGCCGCCAACATGCTGAGGCGGGTTACCCTGCTTGTTTTGATCTTTTGCCGGACTTTGCGAACAGGCACAGAAGCTGAAGAGGCTAAACAGCGCAGGAATGAGTATAGAAAATTTCATGTGGTTGATTTTTATAGAACAAATTTGTACAAACAATGAGTAGGATAAAAATCATTTACACCAACGGATATTGACACTTGACCAGCGGGAAAACCGTATTTCGTCACGAAAGGGTTACCATTGCTGTAATGGGTATTACAAAACGGAATTTGTACTTTTATTTTGACTTATGCAAAACGCCGCTTTTTTTATTAAGTATAAACTGCATCATCTTATTATCTGGATGCTTGTTTTTGGACTGTGGTTCTTCTTACGCTATGAAGATTATGCGCTGGAAGCAACAGCTTTTAAGGTTACACTGATTAAAGTAGCTGACCTGGCATTGATGGTTTATATAACCAACTATTTGCTGATACCCAAACTCCTTTACAAAAGACAATATTTCTGGTTTGGGTTATCATTTATTGTAATAATACTTACAAGTAGTATTGTCAAGATGAACATCCTTGCCCAGGTTACAAATAATCCGGCATTGCTGAGTGTATCGGGTAATTTAAAGGCGAGGATATATGATAATGTCATCCCTCATTTCTTCCTGGTGTTGTCCGGCGCTGCTTTTAAACTGATGATGGATTATACCAAAATGCAGCAACGCATGGTGGAAATTGCAAAGGAAAAGGTAGAGGCCGAACTGAATTTTCTCAAGTCGCAGATAAATCCGCATTTTTTGTTTAATTCGTTAAATGCCGTTTACTTTCTCATTGAAAAGAATAATACAGAGGCAAGAGGTGCATTGCATAAGTTTTCAGCCATGCTTCGCTACCAGTTGTACGAGATGAATGGCGATAAGATAGCAATTGAAAAGGAGATCGAATATCTCAAAGACTATGTTGACCTTCAAAAATTGCGTAAGGATGAGAATTATGCAGTGGAATTTAACTGCCCGCCGGATGTAAAGGGTTTTTCTGTTGAACCTTTGCTGCTGATTCCTTTTGTGGAAAATGCTTTCAAGCACATTTCCCATCATAAAAACCAGCTTAATTTTATAAAGATAAATTTAAGCATGTGTAAAGGCGAGTTTCATTTCGTACTTGAAAATTCAAAAGAAGCTATAGAAAAAACTACTGATAAGCATGCCGGCATAGGCCTTAATAATGTAAAGCGAAGGCTGGAGCTACTTTATCCCGGCAGGCATGATTTGAAGATCTCAAATGAAATAGATATTTTTAAAGTAGATCTCCGCATCAAAATTTAAGTGAGTCCAGCAATATGACTATCAACTGCATTATAATAGACGATGAACCCCTTGCCAGGGCGGGTTTGAAGGAATATATAGCTGATATTGATTTCCTGAACCTGAAGGG
>CAYTQB010000224.1:0-1800 GCA_964439615.1 uncultured Ferruginibacter sp.
ATTATTTCAAAATGATTGATCTTGTTGGCACGGTTTAAAAAAACCACAGCGAATACTTCATATGCATGATCTTTTAAAAGGGCCTGAAGGTAATGTGCTATATCCTTACTTGATTTTATCACAGGCTTGTCTAAACTGGCAGATGCCTGTCTTCTCCTCCCTAATTCAAGAGCAGCTGCTATGATAATTGATTTAGCCTCTCCAATACCTTTAACCTGCTTAAAATCTTTAAGAGAAAGTTTTCCTAATTCATTTAAATTATCCTGTCCCAGTTTCAGTATCTCTTTCGCCAGTTCCACAGCGCTTTTATTTTTACTCCCATTGTTAAGTAAAATGGCGATCAATTCTGAATTGCTCAGGGCTGCAGGCCCCTTGCTCAACAACTTCTCCCTGGGTCGGTCATCCAAAGCCCAGTTTTTTATAGATGTGGAAGGCTTGTTGACATTTTCCATTATTTCGAAATTAAATCATCCAAATAAATGATACTTTCGCAGCACGATAAATCACACCTGCCTCAATTTAACATATATGGAGTCAAATGCAAAAATATTCTCAGGAACCGGGTCGCAATACTTAGCCGAAAAAATTGCCCGGAAGTTTGGAGAGCCTTTGGGAAAAGTGAATATTCAGCGCTTTAGCGACGGGGAAATATATGTTGAGTTCAAGGAAAGTATCAGGGGCAGATTCGTTTTTCTGATTCAAAGCACTTACGCCCCCTCAGATAATTTAATGGAATTGTTGCTGATGATTGATGCAGCTAAAAGAGCTTCGGCGTATAAAGTAATTGCTGTTATCCCTTATTATGGTTTGGCCAGGCAGGACAGAAAGGACAGGCCCAGGGTAGCTATAGGATCAAAATTAGTGGCCAATATGCTTACTGCAGCCGGAGCTGACAGGGTGATAACTATGGATCTGCATGCGCCCCAAATACAGGGCTATTTTGATATCCCTGTTGACCATCTTGATTCCTCAGCCATTTTTATACCTTATATTGAAAATTTGAATCTGGGTAACCTCACTTTTGCTGCTCCAGATGTTGGTAGCGCCAACCGTATAAGGGAGATTGCCACATATTTTGAGTGTGAGATGGTAATTTGTGATAAACATCGTAAAAGAGCCAATGAGATAGCCAGTATGGTTGTAATTGGTGATGTAACAAATAGGGACGTTGTTTTAATTGACGACATTTGTGATACCGGGGGCACATTAGTAAAGAGCGCTGCATTAATGAAAGAGAATGGTGCAAGTAGTGTACGTGCTTTATGTACTCATCCGGTTTTAAGCGGTAATGCATATCAAAATATCGAGAACAGTGTTTTGGAAGAACTGGTGGTTTGTGATACTATTCCTCTACGGGGTGAATGCAGTAAAATTAAAGTGGTTTCTACTGATGAATTGTTCGCAGTTACCATACGTAATGCCTTTGAAAATAAGAGTATTAACAGCCTGTTTATGAGAAGCCGGATGGCGAATAAGAAGTAAGGCTTTATAAGCCAATTTTATTGTTCATTGTGCATTGGCTATTGCCTCACTTTCCCTACCTTTGCGCCTCACAAAAAAATTTTAATAAAAAATGAAATCAATTACAATCAAAGGACAACTGAGGACCGACAGCGGAAAAAAAGCCACCCGCCAACTTCGCTCTCAGCAACTGGTGCCAGGTGTAATTTACGGTGGTTCACAGGAGATCAATTTCTATGCCCCGGCAACAGATTTTAAAGACATCGTTTATACATCTGACTTTATGCTGGCCGAAGTTAAAATAGACGGCAAATCGTACCGTTGCATTTTAAAAGACAT
>CAYTQB010000225.1:0-1797 GCA_964439615.1 uncultured Ferruginibacter sp.
ATAACCGTGCCTTACGCATGGCTCTGCAAACAAGGGAACAGCATATTAAAAGAGAAAAAGCAACTTCTAATATTTGTACCGCACAGGCATTACTGGCTAATATGGCTGCTATGTATGCTGTGTATCACGGGCCTGATGGATTGAAGAAAATTGCACAACGTATTCATGTTTTAACAGCCGCCATAACAAGGGGCTTGAAAAATATTGATGTAAAAGTTTTAACAGGTAATTTCTTCGATACCATAACTTTTGAAGTTGCAGATACTGCTGCTTTTAAAAAGGAAGCAGAGAAGAACCTTGCTAATTTTCATTACAACAGCAATGGTACTGTTACCTTGAGTATTGATGAAGTAGCCAGTAATTATATTGGAGAAACAGAAAAAAACCTGGCTGCAATTTTTAATGCAGTCACTTCTAAAACATTTGTTCTTTTATTTGATGAGGCCGATGCATTGTTTGAGAAAAGAACTTCCACTTATTTAACACATCCTGTCTTTAATACACACCGCAGCGAAAGCGAAATGATGCGTTATATAAAATCATTGGAAAATAAAGACCTGAGTTTAAACACTTCCATGATTTCACTGGGAAGTTGTACTATGAAACTTAATGCAGCTACAGAATTAATTCCTGTTAGCTGGCCCGAATTCAGCAGTATACATCCTTTTGCGCCGGCTTCCCAAACAAAGGGATATCAGTACATCATTACAAAACTGGAAGAATATTTAAGTAAGATTACCGGTTTTAATGCATGCTCATTGCAACCCAACAGCGGTGCCCAGGGCGAATATGCAGGTTTACTTACCATAAGGGCTTATCATGCCGACAGGAAAGAAAGCCATCGAAATGTTGTGCTTATTCCTATCTCGGCACATGGTACCAATCCTGCAAGCGCTATCATGGCGAGTATGAAAGTAGTGGTTGTAAAAAGTGATGCAGAGGGACATATTGATGTAGCTGATCTGAAATTAAAAGCTGCGGAACATAAAGACAATCTTGCCGCATTGATGGTAACTTATCCAAGTACGCATGGTGTGTTTGAAGAAAGCATCAGGAAGATCTGCAAAATAATTCATGACAATGGTGGATTGGTGTATATGGATGGAGCCAATATGAATGCCCAGGTTGGGTTAACAAGCCCCGGTATGATCGGCGCAGATGTTTGCCATTTGAATCTGCATAAAACATTTGCAATACCTCATGGCGGCGGCGGACCGGGTGTCGGGCCAATTTGTGTAAACAATAAACTGAAACCTTATTTGCCTGGGCATAATGTAAAAGACACATTACAATCAACAGACAGTTCGATACATGCAGTGAGTGCGGCGCCTTATGGAAGTGCAAGCATTCTGCTGATCAGCTATGCCTATATTAAAATGCTGGGACAGGAAGGCGTAAGAAAAGCTACAGAATATGCCATACTTAATGCAAATTATATGAAGACTAAGCTGGAGAAATATTATACGATCCTGTATACGGGTACAAATGGTTTCTGTGCTCATGAATTTATCGTGGAGTTGCGCCCTTTTAAAACAAGTGCTGGCATTGAAGCCGAAGATGTGGCTAAGCGTTTGATGGATTATGGTTTCCATGCTCCTACCCTTAGCTTCCCGGTACCTGGCACCATTATGATAGAACCAACAGAGAGTGAAGATAAGGGAGAACTGGACCGTTTCTGCGAAGCCCTCATCAGCATTTACCAAGAAATAAAAGCCATTGAAGAAGGTAAAGCGGATAAAACAGATAATGCTTTAAAGAATGCCCCACACACACAACAGGTTATTTGTGCCGATGAAT
>CAYTQB010000226.1:0-1732 GCA_964439615.1 uncultured Ferruginibacter sp.
ATGAGGATACATTGACAGGAGGTATCGGCGGAGAGATCGCCGCATGGATCGCTGAGCATTGTTTTGATAAATTAGATGCACCGGTAATGCGCTGTGCAAGTTTAGACACACCTATTCCATTCAATATAGAACTGGAGAAGAATTTTATGGCATACAGCAGGCTGGATGAATCGGTGAATAAACTGGTGAATTATTAATGTAGTAATTTCCATGAGCACTATCAATCTAAAATCAATTGTCATGCAAAAATATTTTTTATTCATTGCGATCTTAATCACGGTTATTTCATGTAATACAAAAGAGAATAAGCAAACAACGGAAGGCTTGTTGTATGACAGTTCATATATGCCTGCAGGGTTTACTGATGCAGGACGCATGGAAAAGATCAAACAGGCTTTTCCAATAATTGATCAAATCTTTAAAGACTATGCCGACTCCAATCATTTACCGGGGGTAGCTTATGGTTTGGTGGTGGATGGTAAACTGGTTTATAAAGGAAATATTGGCTATACTGATATTGAAAAGAAAATCCCTGTAACATCATCATCGTTGTTTCGCATTGCCAGCATGAGTAAAAGTTTTGCTGCCATGTCTATCTTAAAATTGAGGGATGAGGGGAAACTGGACCTGGATGACCCTGCTTACTTCTATATCCCCGAATTGAAAAATTTAAAATACCCAACAGCTGATGCACCGCATATAACAGTGCGTCACCTGATGTCGCATGGCGCAGGCTTTCCCGAAGATAATCCCTGGGGCGACAGGCAACTGGCAGATGCTGATAAAGACCTGATGGAATTCATTAGCAAACAAATTTCATTCAGTAACCCACCCGGTATTGCTTATGAATACAGCAACCTTGGGTTCGCTTTGCTTGGTAAAATTATTACCAATGTATCGGGCATGCGTTACCAGGATTATGTCAAAAAAAATATCCTTGATCCTCTGGGAATGAAAACAACAACATATGAGTATGCCGATATAGCGCCTGATAAACTGGCGCATGGTTACCGCTGGCTGAATGAAAAATGGAATGAAGAAGTGTTGTTGCATGATACAAAAGACGGCAGCTGGGGAGCCATGGGTGCTATGATCAGCTCTATTGATGAGTTTGCAAACTATATGGCATTTCATCTTTCTGCCTGGCCGCCAAACAATACAAAAGATGACGGGCCTGTAAAAAGAAGTTCTGTAAGAGAAATGCATCACCCCTGGCGCTGGAATGGGTTTAATCCAAATTTTAAATTTCCCAATGGAAGAGCATGTGCCGTTACAACTGCCTATTGTTATGGATTGGGTTGGTTGAAAGACTGTGATGGAAAGACTTATATTGCCCATAGCGGCGGTTTGCCCGGCTTTGGCAGCCAGTGGCGCATCATGCCCGATTATGGTATTGGCATTGTTTCCTTTGCCAACCGAACCTATTCACCAATGGGTTTTGTGAATTTAAAAATACTGGACACCATAATAAAGATCGCTGGATTGCAACCCATGCAATTACGCCCATCAAAGATACTGGAGCAGCGGAAAAATGAATTGATGAAAATTTTACCCGATTGGAATAATGCAGAACAGAGTGGCATCTTTGCCGAAAACTTTTTTCCTGACTACCCGATTGATACACTGAAGAAATATGCAAGAGACCTGTATGCAAAGGCCGATAAAATAATTTCAGTGAAAGAAGTGAAACCCGAAAACCAATTGAGGGGTTCTTTTATCATTGAAGGAGAGA
>CAYTQB010000227.1:0-1716 GCA_964439615.1 uncultured Ferruginibacter sp.
CACGGCTGAATTTTTTTCCAACAGGTAGTTTACCCAATGCCTTCCACACATTATCCCTAAGGTCATTGTAGGTATGGGATGTTGTAATATCTGTTAAGTATTCTTTTAGTGCACCTACATTTGGATCAATACTCATGCAATTATCATTCAGGATGATGAGCACATTACTCTTTTCAATGCCTGCATGGTTCATTGCTTCAAATGCGAGGCCGGCTGTCATGGCGCCATCGCCGATTATAGCTATATGCTGGCGGTCTTTTTCTCCCTTATAATGTGAAGCCATGGCCATCCCCAGTGCAGCGGATATAGAAGTGGAGGAATGGCCTACACCAAATGTATCGTATTCGCTTTCGCTGCGTTTTGGAAAACCACTCAGCCCTTTATATTTTCTGTTAGTAGGAAAATTATCTCTCCTTCCTGTAAGTATCTTATGACCATAAGCCTGGTGACCCACGTCCCACACCAATTGATCATCGGGTGTATTAAAGACATAATGTAATGCAACGCTCAATTCCACCACGCCGAGGCTGGCACCAAAATGGCCTCCGTATACACTAACTACATCAATAATATATTGACGAAGCTCATCACAGACCTGGTGTAATTGCTCCCTGCTTAATTTCTTTAAATCATCGGGGTTATTGATCTTGCTTAATAGTTTACCGGCTTTTATTTCCATGTTTTGTATTTCCGAAGCAAAGTTACTTATTTTAGTGGCTTTGAACCGGGTTGTGAAACAATTTTAAACGAATAAGGTTTGTAGAAATTATAGTTTTTTAAAGATATTTCATCATATCAAGTACCAGGTCGGCATCGGGGCAATTGAGGAGGTACTTTTGCCGTTCCGATAACGAACATACACCCGGGTAATCACCTTCCTTTAATTCCATATCTTTTATTACCTGAAAATGCAGGTGAGGCGGCCAGTTACCATTTTCTCTGGCCTCACCAAAATGCCCTATCTCTTGTCCACGGATTATATAAGAACCTTCATGTAACCCTGCAATGTCATGTAAACTCAAATGCCCGTAAAGCGTATGAAAGGTTATCCTGTCTAACTGATGTTGTAAAATAAGCGTAGCGCCATAATCTCCAAAATTATCATTGAAAGCAAAACTATGTATCACACCTCCCAGGGGAGCGTAAAGCTTTGTTCCGGCCGGGCCCCAGATATCTATTCCCAGGTGAACTGATCTTGCTACTTCTCCATTAAACAATTCGCTCCTCCTGTAAAGTGTTCTGTTTTCATTATACCCCCCAATACCAAATTTTGCCCCGGCGCTTTTTAATTTGTTATTGATGTATTGAGAAAAGATTGTCGTATCTGAAACATCAGAAGTGCTTAGTTCAGTATTGGCCGATGTAAAATCCAAATGAACCAGTTTTTCATTCAGCGGGTCAAAATCAACAACAGGGTGGAAATCAGGTTTATTTTTTATCAATAGGCTTTCCAGTTCGGTTATCATGCAATGAAGGTAGGAATATCTTAAATAAACCCTTTGCATAAAAAAGTCCCCCGGTTAAACCGGGGGACCGTATAACTAAGTATTAGTTAGTTTTATTGAATTACCACTCTACACATGGTGAGGCGGGCGCCATTCTCATCCATAACCTCAACCCAGTACAAGCCTTTTCCATATTTCCTCAAGTCAACATCCATTCTGTCGTAAGGTCTTCCCACAATGTATTTTTGTGTTAATACCCTGTCACCTTTCG
>CAYTQB010000228.1:0-1703 GCA_964439615.1 uncultured Ferruginibacter sp.
GCAATACCACCATTCCCATACTGGCAATATTCTTCCTGAAAAAATCAAATACAGGTAATAAGAAATGACGGTTAATATATTTCACAAATGCAAAAACACCGCTTCCATAGGGCACAATGTTCTCCATTTGGTTATTACTCTTGCTTAATATATTATAATCACTTGGCCCATAGTAAAGCTGTAACGGAATTGCTGAAGTTGTACCGGCAGGAATGGAGAGCCTGCAGTTGGCCGTTGTTTGTGCAATTACTTTTGTGGAATCGGCAGGAACCATCCATTTTATAAAAGCTTCCTGAAACTTATTCTTAGCTGTCAATGCAGAAATGAAAAACTGTTGTTTTACAGCCAGCCACTCAACCGGCTTTTCAAACTTCATATCATCTCCTGAGCCCAGGTATTCAAAATCATAGTCGCCATTCTTTAAATAACAAATATGAGTTTGCCCTCTTTCGTACTGAATATCTTTTTCAATTTGCGGAGTCTCGGTTTGCCATAATAAATTGATGGAATTCTGAGAAACGAGTTTATCTGCTCCATTCATAGATATATTCAGATCCAGTAAATAGCTATCAGGATTCAAAGTATAGGTATGTATTATTTCCTTACCTGATGAATCCATTAACACAAAAGAAATACTTTCAGCTTTATCTGCAGATATGGTTTTCTTTCCTGTAACAAATAAAATATCTGCAGTTTCCGCTGTTTGATTTGTTGCCGAGTTAATGGTATAGGATATCTTACTGAAATTTCCGTCACCGAGTATTATTGGTTTTCCATCAAATTTTTTATACTGCTTTAGCTCAACAAATTTTGGCTGTGCCCCCTTATTGGTAAAAACAACTTTCATCATTTTGTTTTCCAGGGTGTCTAAATGCTCCTCTTTTGCAGAATCGGTTATAAATGCTGAAGGTATTTTCTGGCTCGCTTTGATGAGAGAATCTTTTTTTAATGAATCTACCCTGGCTGCTCCCAAATCCTGTTTTGGTTTCGTTGCCGCAATGGAGTCTTCCACTCTTTTCTTTTCGGCCAGATAGGCTTGATTACTGCGGCTATTGATATAAAACATTCCTATTAACAACACTCCAATTAATACAAATCCGATAACCGTATTTCTGTCCATTCCCATGATTTATTGTTTTAAGTGGGCAAAGGTAATTAAAGTTTAATGGCTGTGTCTTACCAGTTAAAAAAATGCCCCTCCGTGCAGGAAGGGCATTGTATACACAATTTTAGTGTTTATTTTTTGGCGGCAGGGGCTGCTGGAGCAGCGGCTGGCGTGGCTGCAGGTGCAGCACCATCGGCTTTTGGAGCTGCTGCTTCGTCCTGTTTCAATTGTCTTGTCATGGTTACAGATGCAATAGGAATACGTGGTGAGTTTAATATCTCTATATTTTCCATTTTCACATCTTCAACTCTAACATTCTCGTTCAGTTCAAGCTTGTCAATGTTCACATCAATATGCTCCTTTAAATATTTTGGAAAAGCCTTCACTTTTAATGCTTTCATTTTAGTGACCAGTTTGCCCCCGGCTTTTACACCTGCAGGCACGCCAATAAAGTTAAGCGGCAAAGTTGCAATCACTTTTTTATCGTCAACCAGCTCTAAAAAATCAACATGCAGTAATGCATCTGTTACTTTGTGGAACTGAATGTCTTTTAAAATGCAACGGTACGATTTGCCGTCTATTTTAACTTCGGCCAGCA
>CAYTQB010000229.1:0-1681 GCA_964439615.1 uncultured Ferruginibacter sp.
TTCGGTAAGGCAAATCTTTATAACTCTTTTGCTCTGCATCAAATATTTTGTGATGATGAGGACAGTTCATCGCCTTCAGGTAATATTTCTCTCCATCCATTTCCATAGGAGGAAACATACTGTCGGCATAATATGGTAAATGACCGCTGGTGCGGTACATACTCTCTTTTGCAATATGAGGTGTAACCACCCTTTTATAACCAGCTGCATTTTCGGTTTCCTTAGCCAGTTTTTCCAGTTCTTCAATGATCACAGTTCCATTAGGCATCCATAATATAAGGCCGGGCCCCACATTATCGTCCATAGTATAAATACTCAGTTCCTTACCCAGTTTCCTGTGGTCCCTTTTCTTTGCTTCTTCAAGCATCGCTAAATACTCATCAAGTTCTTTTTGGTTGGGGAACGTAACACCATAGATCCTGGTAAGCTGTTTATTCTTCTCATCGCCTTTCCAGTAAGCCCCGGCAACGCTGGTCAATTTTATGGCTTTGATAAATCCTGTGTTGGGTATATGCGGTCCACGGCACAGGTCAGTGAATCCGCCTTGTGTATAAAAAGTAATTCCTCCATCATTTAAACCGGTTAACAGGTCCAGTTTATATTCATCTCCTTTATCGGCAAAATATTTTACTGCATCTGTTTTTGATATTTCTTTCCTTACATAACTATTATTTTGCTTAGCCAGTTCGTTCATCTTTTTTTCTAAAATTGCCAGGTCATCTTCGGTCATCTTTTTATCGCCGAGGTCCATATCATAATAAAAGCCTTTATCAATTGCAGGACCTACCCAGAATTTTACTCCCGGGAACATGGACTCCACAGCCTCTGCCATTAAATGTGCCGAAGAATGCCAAAAAGTAGATTTACCATCTGTATCATCCCACGTAAGCAGTTTCAAAGATGCATCTGTATTAATTGGCCGTACAGCATCCCATACCTCGCCATTAATATTAGCAGCCAGAACTTTCCTTGCCAAACCTTCGCTAATAGATTTGGCCACATCCATTGCAGAAACACCTTGTTCGTATTCCTTTACCGCACCATCCGGTAATGTTATCTTTATCATATCTTTATTGTGTGCCTGATAAGCAGGCGGACTGCAAATTTAACGAAGTATTGGCGACTGAAAAATTTATCTAAAATATCTTTGTGTACGAGTTCAGCTTTGTTCAACCTATTGTTTTTATGCTTGGGTAACAATATATTTTCCCAGGATTTGGAAGGAGAATGGAAAGGATCACTCAATGATGAATTTAGTAAATCAAAGATTATTTTTCATTTTAGAAAAATAAATAACAGCACTTTTGAAGCAAAGAGTATAAACCATTTATGAGGGAGAATCAACCGATACTGCAATCTGTGTTTTACAAGGAGGTTTCCTGAAGAAGAATATCTTATTACTCTAAGAAACAAGGTTTTTGAAGCCTTTTTCAAGCAGTGTTGATGGATGCTTACAGGTTATGAAACTATACTATTGTAAAAGAAAAAATTATTTGCTATTGAAAGGCGAATGGTACACAGAAGATAATTGCGGATCAGGCAGTATTCAACTGACTAAAAGCCTCAAGTAACTATGAAACGAGTTATACAACTTTTCTTAACCCTTCTCATCACAACACATCTTATTGCCCAGGATTTCACCGGGCAGTGGAAAGGCCAGTTTGTAGACAAAAGCACTTCA
>CAYTQB010000230.1:0-1668 GCA_964439615.1 uncultured Ferruginibacter sp.
CTCCAAAGGAGAGGGAGCCAGTGTCTCCAACCTGTCCGCCGCTTTCGGCATAAAAGGGAGTTTGATCTAAAACAAGCTGGTATAACTGTTTCCCTTTACCCGAGACCTTCCTGTACTTTACGATCTTTGCTTTGGCTTCCAGCGAATCATACCCAACGAATTTTGAAGAAGCGATATCATTTACTGTAATCCAATCTTCTGTTTCCAAAGTTGTTGCTGCACGGCTCCGGTTTTTTTGTTGTTGCATTTCAGCCTCAAACTCTTTTTCATCAATAAAAATATTAAACCCAATGCTGTCTTGAGTTAGAATTAGTTTTGTTAGATCAAGAGGGAAGCCAAAAGTATCATATAGTGTAAAAGCTTCTTTGCCCGAAAAAGTAAAATCATATGGAGCTGGACCTGTACTAAAAGGGGTATTGACATCAATAGAAAAAATATCAAAATGCTCCAATTTGTTTTTGCTTCGTAAATCTCTTAAATGTTGAAAATGATCATCAATTCTTCTAAGCCCTTTTTCAAGAGTAGATAAAAACGCATCTTCCTCTTCTTTTACCACCTTACTCACAAAGCCTATCTGTTTATGCAATTCAGGAAATACACTCTCGAACTGTTTTGCAATCACCGGCAATAACTGGTGGAGTAATGGATGTTTATGATCTAAATAAGAATAATAATAACGTACAGCTCTTCTCAGAATTCTCCTAATTACATAGCCAGCACCTGTGTTAGAGGGCAACTGTCCATCAGCAATGGTAAAACTGATGGCCCTTACATGGTCGGCAATCACCCTAAAGGCAATACTTTCCTTATCATCGCCTGCCGAATATTTTTTGCCAACTATTTTTTCTGTGGCTGCGATCGTTCCGGTAAAAATATCGGTATCGTAATTGCTTTGTTTTTGCTGCAGTACCCTTGTCAAACGTTCAAAACCCATACCTGTATCAACATGTTTATTGGGCAGAGGCTCCAGTGTTCCATCCTTCTTCCTGTTGAACTGGATGAATACATTATTCCATATCTCTATCACCTGCGGATGATCATTATTAACTAATGTTTTTCCATCCACCGCTTTTCTTTCTTCATCCGTTCTGCAGTCCACATGAATTTCGGTGCAGGGCCCACAAGGGCCGGTATCACCCATCTCCCAAAAATTATCTTTTTTATTGCCAGGCAATATCCGGTCTTCTGCAATCACTTTTTTCCATTCATTATATGCCTCTTCATCTTTTGGTAACCCTTCTTTTTCATCTCCTTCAAAAATGCTGACATACAGCCTGTTTTTATCCAGTTTGTAAACTTCGGTGAGCAGCTCCCAACTCCAGGCAATCGCTTCTTTTTTAAAATAATCGCCAAAACTCCAGTTGCCCAGCATTTCAAACATGGTGTGATGATATGTATCCACACCCACTTCTTCCAGGTCGTTATGCTTTCCGCTAACCCGTAAACATTTTTGTGTATCGGCAATCCTTGTCTCCGGCGCTTTTTTATTTCCGAGAAAATAGTCTTTGAACTGGTTCATCCCGGCATTGGTAAATAATAAGGTTGGATCATCCTTTACCACAATGGGAGCAGAGGGAACAATGGTATGTCCTTTTGATTTAAAAAAGTCAAGAAATTGTTGTCGTATCTCAGTACCCGTCATCATATACCAATTGTTTATATGGGTTG
>CAYTQB010000231.1:0-1656 GCA_964439615.1 uncultured Ferruginibacter sp.
TGGAGATGATCACCAAAGGAAAGTCGGTGGTTTCGGCAGAAGTTTCAAAGCTTGCCGGCAGGAACGTGACATTTGGCGTTTGCGAGGTAGCCATGAAAAAATGGAATATTGATAAATCGCAACTGCTGCCGGGTGTGGTTACTGTACCCGATGGTATTTATGAGATATTGCTGAAACAGAAAGAGGGCTATGCTTATATTAAGACTTCTTTATAGCCTGAATAAAGAGATCATAAATAAAAAAGCCACTGCAAAGCAGTGGCGTAAGATCTGTATCTGATAGTTTTTATTTTATCCCATACTTCGTTTCATATTTCTCTGCCAGTTGTGTTTGCTTGTTATGCAGGTCTATCTGGCGGCCCTGAATAAAAGCATGGCTGAGGATATTTGTACGCATATCTAAAATATCGCCTTCACTTACCACCATGTTCGCATCTTTACCTTTTTCAATACTGCCTGTCCTGTCGGCAATGCCCAGAATGGTTGCAGTATTTAAAGTAACAGCGCTCAATGCTTCTTCTTTTGATAAACCATATGAAGAGGCAGTTCCTGCATTGAAAGGCAGGTTGCGGCTGCGGGTATTTTCATCATCATCATTCAGGCAAAACATTACGCCGGCTCTTTGTAACATAGTGGGTGTTTTAAAAGGCTGATCAATATCGTCATCGATCATAGTGGGTAAATTATGCAGCTGGTTCAAAATAACGGCAATGTTATTTTGTTTTAAGATATCGGCTATCTGCCAGCTGTCAACGGCGCCAACCAACACCACATCAAATCCGAATTCTTTTACAAAGTCAACAGCTATCAACATTTCTTTTACAATATTGCAATGAACAAACAATTTTTGTTTTTTGCCGAACAGGCCTTTAACAGCCTCAAACTTCGGATTGGTGTTTACATGGCTGCTTTGTGCCAGGTAAGCTTTTGCTTCACGAAAAAATATTTTTACATTTTCAATTTGCTCCAATCCTCTTTTAACCGGATCGGCAGCTGGTTGTTGCCCGGCACCACCACCAAAACCACCTCTACCACCGCGGCGGGTCAATAATGAAGGCGTACGAAAATGAATGGCGATATCTGCTTTGTATGAAGCATCTTCCCAGTTCCATGCATCAAGTTGCACCACAGAAGATGAGCCCGAAATAATTCCGCCATCGGGAACAATATTGGCCAATAAAATACCATTGGGACGTAATGTATTGGTAACTTTTGAATCAGTATTATAAGCTACCAGTGAACGGATGCTTGGATTTATTTCTCCAATCTCAGAAGCATCAACTGTTGCTCTTACGGTTGGCACTTCAATCAGCCCCAATTGGGTAGAAGGCAGGATCAACCCGGGATAGATTTGTTTTCCCTTGCAGTCAATTACCCTCGCACTGCCTGTAGCAATGCCTGCACCAACATCTGTAATTTTTCCATTGCTGAACACAACAGTGCCATTATTAATAACCTGACCATTGCCCACATGGATAGTTGCATTGGTCAAGGCAATGGTTTCTTTTTGTGCAGCAGCAGGCAATATGGTTTCCTGTGCAAACGTAGTTGTTGTCGCAAAAACGCTGCTTATATAAAAAAGTATCTTTTTCATTGTAATAAATTTATCAGGTTAATTATTTTCATCCTCTTCGTCGGCATGAATGGTAAGCAGTCC
>CAYTQB010000232.1:0-1650 GCA_964439615.1 uncultured Ferruginibacter sp.
GTAACCGAAATTACAGTAACCGCATTATGATCACCCATTCAACAGGGTTAAACCAGAAAGGATGGGCATTTACCCTTTCAGGTTCACGCCGCTGGGCCGATGAAGGATTTACTGACGGAACATATTATGACGGATGGTCCTTCTTTGCAGGCGTGGATAAACGTTTGAATGACCGCCACTTGCTTTCTTTTGTAGCTTTTGCAACGCCAACAGAAAATGGACGGCAGGGCGCTTCTGTAAATGAAATGCTGACTATTGCAGGTGATAATTTTTATAATCCTTACTGGGGTTACCAGGATGGTAAAAAAAGAAATGCAAGTGTTGCCAGATCTTTTCAACCAATAGGTATATTAACACACGACTGGAAGATATCGGATAAAACAACCCTGGTAACTGCAGCTTCCTTTAGTTTTGGTAAGAGAAGCACTACCGGCCTCGACTGGTATAATGCAGCTGATCCAAGGCCGGATTACTACCGCTACCTCCCCAGCTACCAGCTTGACCCATACTTTGCAGAACAGGTAAGACAGGAACTTATGAGTGATATTAACAAGCGACAGATAAATTGGGATGCTTTGTATAATACAAATTACAATTCTAATGATGTTGTGCATAATGCAAATGGAATCATTGGTAACGATGTTTATGGCAAACGTTCACATTATATCGTTGAAGAAAGGATCATCAACACCACCAAGTATAATTTCAATACTACATTGAACAGTTCCGTTTCTGAGAACATATCTTTTACGGCTGGTTTAACTTACCAGGCACAGGTTAATCATTACTATAAAGAAGTAGATGACCTGTTGGGTGGAGATTTTTATGTGGACATAAACCAGTTTGGTGAAAGGGATTTTCCTGCCAATGCAAACGCCGGTCAAAACGACCTCAACAGGCCAAACCGGATATTAGGTGTTGGCGACAAGTTTGGTTATAACTACGATATCAATATTAAAAAAGGTTCGGTTTGGGCACAAGGTGTCTTTAAGTTCCGGAAAATTGATGTGTTCGTATCTACAGAACATTCTTATACAAGTTTCTTCAGGTATGGAAATGTAAAGACAGGCTTGTTCCCCAAAAACTCTTACGGAAAATCGGCTACTTACAATTTTTATAACTCAGGCATCAAAGGTGGTGTAACGTATAAAATTGACGGACGTAATTATCTTTTTGCCAATGGCTCTTACCAGTCAAGGGCGCCTTTCTTTGAAAATGCTTTTATTGCACCCCGAACAAGGGATTTTGTGCAGGGTGACCTGAGATCGGAAGAAATACTTGCTGTGGAAGGTGGATACGTGATGAATGCACCTAAAGTAAAGCTCAGGGCTACGGGATACTATACAAGGTTTAAAAACCAGTTGAACGTACTCACTTTTTATAATGATGAATTCCAGAATTTTGTGAACTATGCAGTAAGTAATATCGGTAAAGTACATGCAGGAGTAGAATTTGGTGCCGAGGCAAAAGTTTACAAAGGCCTGAGCGTAACTGCAGCAGCAGCCATTGGCCAATATACTTTTAATACCCGCCAGAGCGCTACGGTAACTGCCGATAACAGTACCACAGTTTTATCGCAGGATATTGTTGTCTACTCAAAAGATTTTTATGTACCTACCCCGCAACAGGCTTATACTATTGGGTTGGATT
>CAYTQB010000233.1:0-1650 GCA_964439615.1 uncultured Ferruginibacter sp.
AATCCAACCCAATAGTATAAGCCTGTTGCGGGGTAGGTACATAAAAATCTTTTGAATAAACCACAATGTCCTGCGATAAAACAGCCGTGCTGTTATCAGCAGTTACCGTAGCGCTCTGGCGGGTATTGTAAGTATATTGGCCAATGGCTGCTGCTGCAGTTACACTCAGGCCTTTGTAAACTTTTGCCTCAGCGCCAAATTCCACCCCGGCATGCACTTTACCGATATTGCTTACTGCATAGTTCACAAAATTCTGAAACTCATCATTATAAAAAGTAAGTACGTTAAGCTGGTTTTTAAACCTGGTATAGTAACCCGTTGCCCTGATCTTTACCTTGGGGGCGTTCATTACATATCCTCCTTCCACAGCAAGTATTTCTTCCGATCTCAGGTCACCCTGCACAAAATCCCTTGTTCGGGGTGCAATAAAAGCATTTTCAAAGAAAGGCGCCCTTGACTGGTAAGAGCCATTGGCAAAAAGATAATTACGTCCGTCAATTTTATACGTTACACCACCTTTGATGCCTGAGTTATAAAAATTGTAAGTAGCCGATTTTCCGTAAGAGTTTTTGGGGAACAAGCCTGTCTTTACATTTCCATACCTGAAGAAACTTGTATAAGAATGTTCTGTAGATACGAACACATCAATTTTCCGGAACTTAAAGACACCTTGTGCCCAAACCGAACCTTTTTTAATATTGATATCGTAGTTATAACCAAACTTGTCGCCAACACCTAATATCCGGTTTGGCCTGTTGAGGTCGTTTTGACCGGCGTTTGCATTGGCAGGAAAATCCCTTTCACCAAACTGGTTTATGTCCACATAAAAATCTCCACCCAACAGGTCATCTACTTCTTTATAGTAATGATTAACCTGTGCCTGGTAAGTTAAACCAGCCGTAAAAGATATGTTCTCAGAAACGGAACTGTTCAATGTAGTATTGAAATTATACTTGGTGGTGTTGATGATCCTTTCTTCAACGATATAATGTGAACGTTTGCCATAAACATCGTTACCAATGATTCCATTTGCATTATGCACAACATCATTAGAATTGTAATTTGTATTATACAAAGCATCCCAATTTATCTGTCGCTTGTTAATATCACTCATAAGTTCCTGTCTTACCTGTTCTGCAAAGTATGGGTCAAGCTGGTAGCTGGGGAGGTAGCGGTAGTAATCCGGCCTTGGATCAGCTGCATTATACCAGTCGAGGCCGGTAGTGCTTCTCTTGCCAAAACTAAAGGAAGCTGCAGTTACGAGGGTTGTCTTATCCGATATTTTCCAGTCGTGTGTTAATATGCCTATAGGCTGAAAAGATCTGGCAACACTTGCATTTCTTTTTTTACCATTCTGGTAACCCCAGTAAGGATTATAAAAATTATCACCTGCAATATTCAGCATTTCATTTACAGAAGCGCCTTGCCGGCCATTTTCTGTTGGCGTTGCAAAAGCAACAAAAGAAAGCAGGTGGCGGTCATTCAAACGTTTGTCAACGCCTGCAAAGAAGGACCATCCATCATAGTATGTTCCGTCTGTATACCCTTCATCGGCCCAGCGGCGTGAACCTGATAGCGTAAATGCCCATCCTTTTTGGTTTAACCCTGTTGAATGGGTGATCATAATGCGGTTACTGTAATTTCGGTTAC
>CAYTQB010000234.1:0-1648 GCA_964439615.1 uncultured Ferruginibacter sp.
GAAGCTACCGGGTAAAACGACCGGTTAAACTCCACGGTCATCCTTACATTCAGCACATTTGCCTCTACCTTCATGGTGCGGTTGAAAATTACACCGTTGTCGGGGGTGGTGATGGTTATGTTTTCGGGCAAACCGTCAAAAACATAATCAGGAGGGATGGTATAGTTTCCAAAAATGATGTAATCCTGCAGGAAACCGAAGTCAACATCCGAGACACGGTCTGTTGCAATAAACGGGTTTTTCTCCAGGTCTGAAAAAAGGTTGGTGTTAAAATAACGGTATTCACCCGAGCTGTTCAATATTGAACTGAATTTTACTTTTTGCTCAAGCGGTAAGGAATCGGCTTCGGTATTGTTAATGATAAAGTCATCTATTTTGCAGAAAGAATAAGGTTTGATGAAATAATCCTCTTTAAACTTTTCTCTGTTATGTATAATGCTTTCGCAACGCCGCACCCTTGCATAATCATAACAATTCACCAGGCAGTTACCTTTAAGTATTCCATCGGAAGTAATTTCACCCTGAACGGCCGACATCACTTTATATTTATTTTTACCTGAAAGCACTTCTACCCACCTTCCGCTTTCTCCTTCAACAATAAAACCATTCGTATTCACGATTTTTGAAGGGGGCAGTTTGTAATGAGTGACCCTGTCTGAGGCATCAAGTACAAAATATTTATTGGCTACAGCCACATAGGTCATTACCACATTGAACTGGCTGATAAAAGGGAATGCCTTTTTTACCAGGCCATTGTCCCTGGTGCTGAATAATATGGGGGATGCTTTTATATCGGCCCTATTGAGCAAACAGGTAAGCATAAGATTGATGTCCCCGGTGCTGCCTGTCTTCTTTTCAAAAGCTGTATTTATGCCTTCGTACGAATAAATGCTCTCATCATTATCCCAGGTCATATTTTTCTTCACATAGTTGAAAAGAAATTTCATCCTGGTTTCCATATCTGGTATCTGTTTGGCTTCGGCTATGATTGCACTTGTTCCTTTGGGTTCCCATTCCAACTGTTTCCCAAAATCGGTATCTTTCGCCAGGTTTTTCACTACATCGCTCCAGCCGGTTCGCAGGTCAAGGGTTCTCCCGGCGCCATAATCTATTGTAGATAACTGAAATTCTATTCCCTGCAGGTAATCTTTTACTGCACCCATGAATGGCTCGAATTTTACACCAACAAGGTTACGCATGATAAAATTCTTCTGCAGTGTTTCGGTAGATAATGTACCGTCATTTGTGGCGATCAGGTCTTCGTACACTTTTTCCTTTACTTCAATCTCATCTACTATATTGGGATTTACAGAAAAGTGGTAGAACACAGGGATGTTGATCTGGTATTCACTGTAGCGAACAGGTATCTTATCCTGGAAAGTCCAGTCTTTAAGATGCTGATCGGTCCTTCTTTCCACTTTATATTTATACTCAATGATACTGCCTACTTTCACTTCGGGGAAAGCAATGATCATTTCGCTGTAAAATTTATTTATTCTTTTGGAATAGATAGAGCTCTTGCTCACCTCGGTGGTCTTCATTTTACCTGATGCATCTGAATTATAGGTAGATGCATCCACCTTAAGTATTTTCTCCTCGTTGTTGCGGTCGTAATAAGGAATGGTAACATTGGCATAACTAAGGCCCG
>CAYTQB010000235.1:0-1641 GCA_964439615.1 uncultured Ferruginibacter sp.
CTCCAAAGGAGAGGGAGCCAGTGTCTCCAACCTGTCCGCCGCTTTCGGCATAAAAAGGAGTTTGATCTAAAACAAGCTGGTATAGCTGTTTTCCTTTACCGCTTACCTTCCTGTACTTTACAATTTTTGCTTTTGCTTCCAGTGAATCGTACCCAACAAATTTTGAGGAAGCAATATCATTAACGGTTACCCAGTCTTCTGTTTCCAAAGTTGTAGCTGCACGGGAACGGTCTTTTTGTTTTTGCATTTCAGCTTCAAAGCCTGCTTCATCAACCGAGAAGTCTCTTTCTGAAGCAATTAATCTTGTAAGGTCTAAAGGAAATCCGAAAGTATCCTGAAGTTCAAATGTTGTTTTTCCATTAATCACAAGTTTTTTTAGGTCTTCAGTTTTAACTGAAGACTCTTGTTTACCTTGTTTAATTTCTTCAAATCCAAAATACTTTGCAATAATAGCATCGCAGTATTGATTTATCAGAGCTAAACCCTTTCCAAGCGTTTTTAAAAACGCATCTTCTTCCTCCTTGATAACTCTTGAAACAAAATCCAGTTGCTTATGCAATTCGGGAAATACGTGCTCAAACTGCTTTGCAATCACCGGTAATAACTGGTGAAGCAATGGATGTTTATGATCTAAATAAGAATAATAATAACGTACCGCTCTTCTCAAAATTCTTCTAATTACATAACTGGCACCTGTATTGGATGGCAATTGCCCGTCGGCGATTGTAAAGCTGATTGCTCTTATATGGTCGGCTATAACCCTGAAAGCAATACTTTCCTTATCATCGCCTGCTGAATATTTTTTTCCAACTATTTTTTCTGTTGCCGCAATGGTATCGGTAAAAATATCGGTATCGTAATTGCTTTGTTTTTGTTGCAGCACTCTTGTCAAACGTTCAAAACCCATTCCTGTGTCCACATGCTTGTTGGGCAATTGTTCAAGGCTGCCGTCCTTTTTACGGTTGAACTGGATAAATACATTGTTCCAGATCTCTATCACCTGCGGATGATCATTGTTCACCAGTGTTTTTCCGGCAACAGTTTTCCTTTCTTCATCGGTCCTGCAATCCACATGAATTTCGGTACAAGGTCCGCAGGGGCCGGTATCTCCCATCTCCCAGAAATTATCTTTCTTATTGCCTAAAAGTATCCTGTCTTCTGCGATCACTTTCTTCCATTCATTGTATGCTTCCTCATCTTTTGGCAATCCCTCTTTTGAGTCACCTTCGAAAATGGTTACATATAAACGATCTTTCTCCAGTTTGTAAACCTCTGTAAGCAATTCCCAGCTCCAGGCAATGGCTTCTTTTTTAAAGTAATCACCAAAACTCCAGTTACCCAGCATTTCAAACATGGTATGATGATAAGTATCCACACCCACTTCTTCCAGGTCGTTGTGTTTACCACTTACCCTTAAACATTTTTGTGTGTCGGCAACCCTTGGATTGGGCGCTTTTTTATTTCCCAAAAAATAATCTTTGAACTGGTTCATTCCTGCATTGGTAAATAAGAGAGTTGGATCATCTTTCACTACGATGGGGGCAGAAGGAACAATGGTATGTCCTTTTGATTTAAAAAAGTCAAGGAATTGTTGTCGTATCTCAGTACCCGTCATCATATACCAATTGTTTATATGGGTTG
>CAYTQB010000236.1:0-1601 GCA_964439615.1 uncultured Ferruginibacter sp.
TCTCTTTTAATATGCTGTTCCCTTGTTTGCAGAGCCATGCGTAAGGCACGGTTATTTTGTGCATCAATGCTTACACCAATGATACGGCCGGGGATGCCCCGTTTGAATTCGTCTTTTGTTGCAAAGAAAGCCGCATGCGGACCGCCATAACCAAGAGGAACACCAAAACGCTGTACAGAGCCAACAGCTACATCAGCGCCTAATTCACCGGGGGGAGTTAATAAAGTAAGGGCTAACAAGTCTGTTGCCATTACCACATAACCATTCACAGCATGTACTTTGTTTATAAAGTCACGGTGATCTTCAACAGAGCCAATACTGTTTGGATATTGAACTATGGCACCAAAATAATTTTCATCAAGCGATGCGGTTTCATAATCTCCATGCACCAGCTCAATGCCTATGGGGGTTGCTCTCGTCAACAAAACTTCCTTGGTTTGTGCAAAAATATTTGTATCAACAAAGAATTTAGGAGCAGATATTTCCTCCGACTTATTCTTATGATGAAATAACATGGCCATCGCTTCGGCTGCAGCAGTAGCTTCATCCAGTAAACTTGCATTGGCCAGCTCCAGGCCTGTCAGGTCGCAGACCATGGTTTGGAAATTCAATAAGCTTTCCAAACGGCCCTGCGAAATTTCGGCCTGGTAAGGCGTGTATTGTGTATACCATCCCGGGTTCTCAAAAATATTGCGTAAGATCACACTGGGCGTAATGGTATTGTAATACCCCTGCCCGATATAAGTTTTAAAAACTTTATTCTTTGCTGCAATTTTTCTCAGTTCGTGCAGGTATTCAAATTCTGTTTGAGCAGCCGGCAGTTTCAACGGCTTTTTTAAGCGAATAGAAGCCGGTACTGTTTTGTTGATCAGTTCATCCATCGACTCTACACCGATGGTATTGAGCATGGCCCGGGTATCATGTTCATCGGGGCCAATATGGCGACCCGAAAATTCGTACTGTTGTTGTTCGAAAAGATTCATATCTCGTTTTTGGATTCTATTTAAGAAGTGGCGCAAATTTACGATAACGCCACAAAATTCGGAGCTATTAAATTTTCTACTTTTACCTTGTGGAAAATTAGGGGATATATGAAGGCAATAATTCATACAAATGGCAGAAGAGCTTTTACATAACTGGGAAAAAAAATCGGCAGACCATCTAAAGCAGTACAAACAGTTTTTGAACCGGGCCGATAAGAATAAGGTATTAAAAGCACTGCCAGGCCTGCATGAAGAAGCTTTTGAGAAAATTGATTGCCTGGAATGTGCTAATTGCTGCAAGAATTATTCGCCCCGTTTTAAGACACCCGATATAAAGCGGATCGCCAGGCACCTGAAGATGAAGGAAGGTGATTTTATTGATACCTATCTGTATATTGACAATGAAGGCGATTATGTGTTGAAACAGAAACCCTGCCCGTTTTTAGGAGCCGGTAATTATTGCAGCATATATCAAGTACGCCCATCAGATTGTCACCGGTTTCCTTATACCGATGAAGATGTGCTTTTGAAAAGGCAACAACTCACTTTGAAAAATTCAGGCTTTTGCCCGATCGTGTATTTTGTGTTGGAAAAACTGATAGAAACCAAATAGTTTTT
>CAYTQB010000237.1:0-1557 GCA_964439615.1 uncultured Ferruginibacter sp.
ATAAACTTTTTACCCTTCCTGTTTTCAATGCGTATATTAAACTGCACAGGCAATTACGGCAAGTACAATACGTAGAAGATGTATTGAGTGTTCCGGGTGCCATAGCTCTTCAGAAAGACCCGCTGACAGAAAAATTAGTACCTGTAAAAATATTCCCCGATTCATTAAGTGAACAGGCGTTATTGGATTCAGCAAGTCTTGTCTTTAAAAATCTTTCTTTTTATAAATACAAGTTATACAATCCCGAATCGCATGCCTATTTAATAGCTGTGCGCATAAATAAGGTAGCGCTTAACTCTGTAAAGCGATCTGATATTGTTGCAGCTATTACTGCTGTCGTAAAAGAATTTGAAACGGCAACAAGTGTTGAAACACATGTAAGCGGCCTGCCTTTAATAAGAACTGTTGTTGCCGACAGGCTGCAGGAAGAAATGCGTTTCTTTTTGATTGGCTCACTGGTTTTAAGTACGCTCATCCTGTTGTTATTCTTTCGCTCCCTAAGCACCACATTGCTTTCTTTACTGGTAGTAATACTGGGGGTGGTTTGGAGCCTGGGCGTTTTACAGTTATGCGGCTATAAGATAAGCCTCCTTACAGCATTGATACCACCACTGGTTGTAGTAATTGGTGTACCCAATTGTATTTATTTCATCAATAAATATCATACAGCGTATTTGCAAAATGCAGATAAACGAAAGTCGTTGGTAGAAATGGTAAGCAAGATGGGTGTAGTTACTCTGTTCTGCAACATAACGGCAGCTATTGGGTTTGCTGTTTTTGCATTGACCAAGAGCCCTATTTTAAAAGAGTTTGGAGTGGTGGCAGGTATAAGTATCATGGTGATATTTTTTATCTCTTTTATACTGCTGCCGGGTGTGTTGAGTTATTTGCCTGCACCCAAACCTTCTCAAACAAAATATTTAAATAACCGCTGGCTCACTTCATTTTTATTAAAGATTGAAGCCTGGGTCATTCATCATAAAAAAACAGTGTATGGGGTCACCGCTGTTGTTTTGACCTTTTCAGTGATCGGCGTTTTCAAATTAAAAACGGTTGCTTTTATTGTGGATGACCTACCCAAGACGGATAAAATTTATACCGACCTTAAGTTTTTTGAAAAGAATTTTAAAGGGGTGATGCCCCTGGAAGTAGTGCTTGATACAAAAAAGCCTAAAGGAATCTTAAAGCCAAACATTGATATCAACAAGATCGCTTTTTTCCAGGACTCATTTTTAGCCAAACAAAATAATATCGCCAAACCATTATCGGTAATTGACGGCATAAAATTCAGTTACCAGGCAATCAGCGAAGGAAAGGGGGATTCTACTTACACACTCCCGGCTTTTGGTAATCCATTAAAAGACCTGCATGATAAATTGCGTATTACAAACAGCCGAAAGGAAAATAATGAAATGACTGCGGCGGATTCCGCTACGCTTAAACTGGCCGGCTCTTTTATTGACTCTTCCGAACAATTCTTACGCATAAGTATGAATATGGCTGATGTGGGTACACAGGAATTATTGCCCATAGTAGATTCAATAAAATTGAATGCCA
>CAYTQB010000238.1:0-1509 GCA_964439615.1 uncultured Ferruginibacter sp.
TTTTCCGTTTACGTTATCGTTTTGATATGGGTACATGGAACAATAAAAAACTGGGACTGGCAGCACAATACCTGCAGTTTTTAAGTACAGATAAAATGAGCGCCGAGGATATAACCAAGGCCTTCTACCAGATAGCGTGCAGCTTTACAGTCAGCGCATCGGCAGAATTTACGACAGTTACCATCGAAGGACTGCAGGACAATTTTACAAAAGCAGTAACCCTGTTTGAAGATGTTTTAAAGAACTGTAAAACTGATGAAGCAGCTTTGAAATCCTTAAAAGCAAGGATAACTAAAACAAGGACCGATGCAAAGGCAAACAAGGGCGCTATCATGAACGGACTGGTGGCGTATGCAAGGTTTGGCAATAAAAACCCATTCAATTATGTATTAAGTGATGAAGAGCTGAAGAACATAACCCCGGATGAACTGGTAAATACCTTACATGAGCTGAACAGTTATTCTCATATGATACTGTATTATGGCCCTCAGCCGCTGGCACAATTGACTGCAGGCTTAAAAACCATTCACAGTATTCCGGTAACATTTAAATCTGCAGGCGATAAAATGAAATTCAGCACAGCTCAACAAACCCAAAACCAGATATTGTTTGCAGACTATAATATGGTACAGTCCGAGATACGCTGGGTGAGGAATACCGCAACGTACAGCGCCGATAAAGAACCGGTGATCGACATCTTCAATAATTATTTTGGAGGAGGAATGGGAGCGCTTGTTTTCCAAACCATCAGGGAGTCTAAAGCGCTTGCTTATTCAACCTTTGCTTTTTATGCAAAGCCAGATAAAAAAGAAGACCCATTCTACACATTGGCCTACGTAGGTTGCCAGGCAGATAAATTCAACGAGTCTATCGTGGCTATGAATGAATTGCTGAATGACCTTCCTAACGTGGAGGAGAATATCAAGTTTGCAAAAGCAGGTATCAAAAAAGATATTGAAACAGAACGCATCACACAGGACGGTATCATTTTCAATTATCTTACTGCACAGCAAAAAGGCCTGAGTGATGATATCCGTAAATCAACGTATGCCGGCGTGGATAAGATCGGCTATAACGAACTGAAGAAATTCCATAATGAGTACATTGCCAATAAACCATACACATACTGTATTGTTGCTTCAGAAAAGAAACTTAGCAATGATGATATGAGTAAATATGGTGAGGTGAAGAAACTGAGCCTGGAAGAAATATTCGGGTATTAATTTTATTTCTTTTGATCAAAAAGAGCCTCATACGGGGCTCTTTTTATTTTAGCGAATTTATGTAAACCAAAGCAATAAAGCATCCTGTTAGTACTACCCCGAAATAAAACTTACGATTATGAGAAAACTATTTCTACCGGTAATTGTATTAACAACTTTTAATACATCGGCTCAAAACAATACAGCTTCCAATATTATTGAAGGAGGAAAAGCACTTGTAGAATTAGTAAAGGTTTTTAAAACGCCTAAAAACTTAATCGTTCAACAACCTGCTTTGCTTGTAGAA